>NZ_JAHHIU010000085.1 GCF_024539815.1 Streptomyces hayashii | reverse complement strand
CGCTTCCCCCACCGCCGCCACCATCGCCGCCGCCACCGGACTGCTGCCCCCTCGCCATGTCCCGGCGAAAGCGGGCTCGTTCGGCGAACAACGCCTCCGCCCGGCGGCGGTTCTCTTCCGCCGAGGCCTGGCCGTGACGGTGTCCGCCCCGGCCGCCACCAGGTGAACGGCGTCGTGGGGAGCGGCCGTCGGAGCCGGAAGGCCGGCCGGGGCCACTGGTCGCGTTCGTGTCGCGTGAGCGTGATCGAAGTGCCATGCGACGAGGATCGGGCAATTCACCGAACCGCGATGATCTTGCTCAATTCCCGGGGAAAACCTGCGGGTTGTGGATATCTCCGCCACTCGCACGAGTGAGGGGAGCTCTCACCTGGGTGAGACCACGACCCCCAGCAGTCCCGGTCCGGTGTGCGCCCCGATCACCGCTCCGACCTCGCTCACATGCAGGTCGACGAGTCCGGGGACGCGTGCACGCAGACGGTCCGCGAGCGCGGACGCCCGGTCGGGAGCGGCGAGATGGTGGACAGCGATGTCGACCGGCGCGTTTCCGGCCTTGTCGGCCCCGATCTCCTCCAGGCGGGCGATCGCCCTCGACGCCGTGCGGACCTTCTCCAGGAGTTCGATGCGGCCCCCCGCCAGCTGGAGCAGCGGCTTGACGGCGAGCGCGGAGCCCAACAGGGCCTGCGCGGCGCCGATTCGGCCGCCGCGGCGCAGATAGTCGAGGGTGTCGACGTAGAAGTAGGCGGACGTTCCGGCGGCCCGCTTCTCCGCCGCGGTGACCGCCTCGTCGGCCGTGCCGCCCGTCTCGGCGGCCTCGGCGGCCGCGAGCGCGCAGAAACCGAGCGCCATCGCGACCATGCCGGTGTCCACCACCCGCACCGGCAAGGGCGCGTCACGCGCCGCGACGACGGCCGCGTCGTAGGTGCCGGACAACTCGGCGGAGAGGTGAAGGGAGACGATGCCGGTGGCCCCGGACTCGGCGACCTTGCGGTAGGTCTCGGCGAAGACCTGAGGGCTGGGGCGCGAGGTGGTGACGGGGCGTCGCTTCTGCAGGGCCTGGGCGAGGGACCGGGTGGAGATCTCGTTGCCCTCTTCAAGGGCCTGGTCGCCGAGGACGACGGTCAACGGCACCGCGGTGATGCCGTGGCGCTCCATCGTCCGCTGCGGCAGATAGGCCGTTGAATCCGTGACGATAGCGACATGGCGGGACATGACCTGGAGGTTACCTGCCGTAGCTCCCGCACGGCAGCCCGGCCCCTCGCAGCCGGACCGCCCTTGACCGAATCAAATACCACGCCTGGCGACACCGAAACCCGAGCTCTCGTCCGGTGGGCTCAGGTGGTGCTCTCGGGGCGCGGCTTCTTCTGCCAGGGGTAGGTGGGGCGCGGCGCCACAGGAGTGATGGCGGGGCGGGGCGGCTCCTCCGCGGTGCGCGCGTGGGGCGTCTCCGGCCAGGTCTGTCCTTCTGTCGCGCTGTCGGCGGCGGGCGCCTCGGGCCACGGGGACGGTGAGGTCGGGGAGGACTCCGGCGTCGTCCAGTGCCGCAGGGCGCCTGCCTCGACGTCTATCTGGGTGCTGAGGGAGTCGAGATCGTCCTCGGCGAAGCGGCGGGCTCGGTCGCGGGCGGCCCAGCGCAGTGAGTCCGCCGATGCCGTGATGCGCTCGGTGCGCTCCCGCAGCGAGGGAAGCCGCTGGGCGAGTGTGGCCCGGTCCGGCTCGGACTCCAGGCGCTTGAGCTCGGCGTCCAGTTCCTGCCCGTGCGCACTGAGGCGCTGGAACAGGCCGAGGGACTCCCTGAGCGACTCGTCCTGCCCGACGCCCGCGTGCAGGGCCTCCTGTGTGGCTCGCATGGACGTGCGCAGTTTGAGCCTGAGCTGGGCGATCTCGCCGGCCGGTCCGAGCTGGGCGAAGGACTTGGCCCGCAGGGTGTGGTCCTCGACCGTGCGGCGAGCCTGGGTGACGGTGCGGTCGACTCCTCGCTTGGCGGCGCCGATGACCTTCACCGTGGCGTAGGCGCCGAGCGCGAGGAAGAGCACGAAGAGCAGGGCGACGATCGTGATCACTGCTTCCACCAGCTCCTCCTCCGGCCTGCCAGGACACATCCGGCGCCGTGATGACGCGCCGCACTTCAAACGGTAAACGAGACGGGCAGGCCCGGAGTTCCAGAAGAACCCCGAACCTGCCCGCACGAAGCCCCTAGGGGACGGCCGCGGAGACCCCGCAGGGGCACTCGGACCCCTCAAGCCTCAGGCGCCCCAGACTCCAGGGCGCTTCAAGCCTCGGGCGCCCCAGACTCCAGGTGCATCAGGCCTCGGACCCCTCAGGCCTCGGGCGCCTCCGGCCCGCAGGAGCGCCCGGCGCGCGAGATCTCAAGGCATGGCAGCGTCAGGCCGGAACGATGTTCACCAGCTTCGGCGCCCGCACGATCACCTTGCGGATGCCGGCCCCGCCCAGCGCCTTCACGACGGCCTCGTCGGCCAGCGCGACCTTCTCCAGTTCCTCGTCGGAGATGGCCGGGGAGACCTCCAGGCGCGCCTTGACCTTGCCCTTGATCTGCACGACGCAGGTCACGCTCTCGTCCACGACGTACGCCGGGTCGGCGACCGGCAGATCCCGGTGGACCACCGAGTCGGTGTGGGCCAGGCGGCGCCACAGCTCCTCGGCGATGTGCGGGGCCAGGGGCGCGACCAGCAGCACCAGGTCCTCGGCGACCGTGCGCGGCACCGCCCCGCCCGCCTTGGTCAGGTGGTTGTTCAGCTCGGTGATCTTGGCGATCGCGGTGTTGAAGCGCAGGCCCTCCAGGTCCTGGCGCACGCCGTCGATCGCCTTGTGCAGGGCCCGCAGGGTGTCCTCGGCGATGTCGGCGTCCTCGACGTCGACCACGGTCACCTCGCCGGTGGTCTCGTCGACGATGTTGCGCCACAGTCGCTGCAGCAGCCTGTACTGGCCGACGACCGCGCGGGTGTCCCACGGACGCGAGACGTCCAGCGGGCCCATCGCCATCTCGTACAGGCGCAGCGTGTCGGCGCCGTACTCGGCGCAGATCTCGTCCGGAGTGACCGCGTTCTTCAGGGACTTGCCCATCTTGCCCAGCAGCCGGGAGACCTTCTCGCCCTGGTAGTAGTAGGCGCCGTCGCGCTCCTCCACCTCGGTGGCCGGGACCGCGATGCCCCGGGCGTCGCGGTAGACGTACGCCTGGATCATGCCCTGGTTGAACAGCTTGTGGAACGGCTCCACGGAGGAGACGTGCCCCAGGTCGAACAGGACCTTGGACCAGAAGCGCGCGTACAGCAGGTGCAGCACGGCGTGCTCGGCGCCGCCCACGTACAGGTCGACGCCGCCGTGCGGCTGGCCTTCTCGGGGGCCCATCCAGTACTGCTCGATCTCGGGGTCGACCAGCTTCTCGCTGTTGTTCGGGTCCAGGTAGCGCAGCTCGTACCAGCAGGAACCGGCCCAGTTGGGCATGGTGTTGGTCTCGCGGCGGTACTTCCTGGGGCCGTCGCCCAGGTCCAGGGTGACGTTCACCCAGTCCTCGTTGCGCGACAGGGGCGTCTCGGGGGACGTGTTCGCGTCGTCCGGGTCGAAGGTGCGCGGCGAGTAGTCCTCGACCTCCGGCAGCTCCAGGGGCAGCATCGACTCGGGCAGCGGGTGGGCGACGCCGTCCTCGTCGTAGACGATCGGGAAGGGCTCGCCCCAGTAGCGCTGCCGGCTGAACAGCCAGTCGCGCAGACGGAAGTTGACGGTGCCCTCGCCGATGCCCTTGCGCTCCAGCCACTGCGTGATGCGCGCCTTGGCGTCGGCCACGCCCAGGCCGTCCAGCGAGATGTCGTCGTGGGAGGAGTTGACGATCTTCGCGTCGTAGGAGGCGAAGGCGTCGTCCCAGGTCGAGGTGTCGGTGCCGCGGCCGTCGGTCGGCTCGACCACGCAGATGATCGGCAGCTCGAAGGCGCGCGCGAACGCGAAGTCACGTGTGTCGTGCGCCGGGACGGCCATGATCGCGCCGGTGCCGTAGCCCATCAGCACGTAGTCGGCGATGAAGACGGGGACCCGCTCGCCGTTGACCGGGTTGTTCGCGTACACACCGGTGAAGACGCCGGTCTTGTCCTTGGCCTCGGCCTGGCGCTCGACGTCGGACTTGGAGGCGGCCTGCGCGCGGTACGCGGCCACGGCCTCCGCCGGGGTCGCGTGACCGCCGGTCCACACGTCGTGGGTGCCCTCGGGCCAGGCGGCCGGGGTGAACTTGTCGGCCAGCGGGTGCTCGGGGGCCAGCACCATGTAGGTCGCGCCGAACAGGGTGTCCGGGCGGGTGGTGAAGACGGTGATCTGCTCGCCGTCCACGGGGAAGTCGACGCGGGCGCCTTCCGAGCGGCCGATCCAGTTGCGCTGCTGCAGCTTGATGGCCTCGGGCCAGTCCAGGGCGTCCAGGTCGTCCAGCAGACGGTCCGCGTAGGCGGTGATGCGCATGTTCCACTGGCGCAGCTTGGCCTTGAAGACGGGGAAGTTGCCGCGCTCGGAACGGCCGTCGGCGGTGACCTCCTCGTTGGCCAGCACGGTGCCCAGGCCGGGGCACCAGTTGACCGGCGCGTCGGAGGCGTAGGCCAGGCGGAAGTCGCTCAGGACGTCGGCGCGCTCGGTGGCGGTCAGCTCGCTCCACGCGCGCGTGTGCCCCGGTACGGCGCGCTCACCGGACTCGAACCGCGCGACCAGCTCGGCGATCGGACGGGCCTTGTCCGCCTCGGTGTCGTACCAGGAGTTGAAGATCTGCAGGAAGATCCACTGGGTCCACTTGTAGTACTCCGGGTCGATCGTGGCGAACGACCGGCGCTTGTCGTGGCCCAGGCCCAGCCGGCGCAGCTGGACCTTCATGTTCTCGATGTTGGCCTCGGTGGACACGCGCGGGTGCGTGCCGGTCTGCACGGCGTACTGCTCGGCGGGCAGGCCGAAGGCGTCGAAGCCCAGGGTGTGCAGCACGTTGTGGCCGGTCATGCGCTGGAAGCGCGCGAACACGTCGGTCGCGATGTAGCCCAGCGGGTGGCCGACGTGCAGACCCGCACCTGAGGGGTACGGGAACATGTCCATGATGAACTTCTTGGGCCGGGCGACCAGCTCCGGGTCGCCGGCCAGGTCGCCCGTGGGGTTCGGCGCCGCGTAGGTGCCCTCGGCGTCCCAGAAGTCCTGCCAGCGTGCCTCGATCTCGGCGGCCATGGCAGCCGTGTAGCGGTGCGGCGCGGCCTCTGCCGGGACAGCGGCGGCAGCGGGGTTCGTCTCGCTCATGGTCCTCAAAGCTCCATCGATCGTCTCTGCCAGCGGGTTGTCGTCCAGGAAACGAAAAATCCCCTCGCACAGGAGGGGACGCCGCGCCGATTCCGAACCGTCCGTTCACCGGCGGTCGGGACTGATCAGCGCGGCTCGCTAAGCAGAAGGCGTACAGCACGCATGGCGTTAGGGTACCGCAGGCCTTGAGCAGGCCGCGACGAACTTACGTATGCATGGTCGCGACAACGTTGAGGAGCCGAGAACGGGGGGTCGGAGCTGAACCAAGGCCAATGGTTACTTCGCGTAACAGCTGCTATAGGACATCACGCCAGCCACATTGTCGTTTCATAACAACGCAATAACTCAAACCTCGTACCCATCGGTATGGAGCCACTTAGAGTTCGGCAGCGGGACCGCTTTCCCGAAACTGCTCGGAGTTGCCCCCATGAACCCTCGTTCTAGTTACAGCTCGCTCCCCAAGCCCGGCCGGTCGGCCTACGGGTTGGCGACGGCTGTCGTCCTGGTACTCATACCTGTGGTCGTGCTGGTCGGCGGCGACCAGGTGCAGGCCTTCCTCAACTTCGGTGCGGGCGTCCTGTCGCTGGTATGCCTGACCTGCTCGGTCATCTGGGGCCTGGTCGCCCAGGACCGGCTCATCCTCAACACGCGTCAGCGGATCCTCGCGCAGGGCATCCACCGCGTGACCGCCGTGGGCTCCATCGCGTTTCTCGTGGTGCACATCACAGTCAAGCTGGCACTGGATCACACCGTCCTGATCGCCGCGCTGATCCCCTTCAGCCTGGGCGTCAAGGGCAGCGCCGGACTCATCGGCCTCGGCTCCCTGGCGGCGCTGCTCATGATCTTCGTGGGCATCACCGGCGCGCTCCGCAACCAGTTCGCCGCACCGGCCGAGGTCGCCGCCCGCTGGCGTGCGATGCACATGCTGGCCTACCCGGCGCTGTGCGCGGCCCTCATCCACGGCCTGTTCGCAGGACGCGCGGCCAAGCCGTTCTTCATGGTCTCCTACGAGCTCTGCCTGGTCGGCGTCATGGCCGCCCTCGCGCTGCGCGCGGCCCCGCGCCCCTTCAAACGCCGGGTCGCCGACCGGATCACCGCGGCCCTGGGCACGCAGGACCGCTTCGACATGGACGGCCTGGAGGCGTCACGCGCGCGCGTGGCGGAGACCGGCTCGTCGGCGCTGCCCGGCTACGAGGGCCGCTCCGGCCGCTCGCCGCTGACCGACACCATGAGCTCCACGCGGATGACTCCGCCGGCGTCGCCGATGTACGACACACCGGTCGCCCCGGAGCCCGCCAACGGCTTCGCGGCCGCCTACCGCGCCGTCAACACGCCGCCGCGCGGTCAGCAGCAGCCTTATGTGGCCGACCAGACCGCACGCATGGGCATGCCGTTCGACCTGCAGCAGGCCACGGAGGCGATCCCGCGGGTCGACAATGGCGGCAGCACCTCGGGCAGTTGGCCGATCCCGTCCCCGCCGCCGGTCGGAGAGGCCCCGCCGTCCGCCTACGACCCCCTCCAGGACACGGGATTCAACATCCCGGTCTATGGCAATTCGGGCGCCGGCGGATACGGCGCACGTGACGTGTACGACACAGGTGAGACGAATCAGGCTTACGGCACGTACAACCAGAACGACACGTACAACAGCGGTCCCGCCAATGAACCATCCCCCGGTGCGTCCTACGAGGCACCGGGTTCGGGCGAACCTTGGAACACGCCTTCCGGAGGCTATAGGTGAACGAGGCCCTGCCCGACGTCCCAGAAGTCCGCGTGGTCGGCCTTCCGCAGCTCACGTCGGGCTTCGACCTTGTCGAACGACTGGATCTGCCCATGCACCTCAAGGTGCACGGGCCGCTCGAACCCCTGGGCGGAGAGGCCCTCGCGAAGCTCTCCGAGAACATCAACCTGAAGGGCCGCGGCGGCGCGGGCTTCCCCTTCCACAAGAAGCTGCGCTCGGTCGCCGAGACCGCGATCAAGCGCGGTGTCCGGCCGGTCGTCGTGGTCAACGGCAGCGAGGACGAGCCGGCCTGCCGCAAGGACACGGTGCTGATCAACCGTGCCCCGCATCTCATCCTGGACGGAGCTCTGCTGGTCGCGGAGGCGCTGGGGGCCCGCACGCTCGTGGTGGGGGTCACCCGCGAATCCACCCAGCGCTCCATGGAGGCCGCGCTCGCCGAGCGCGGCCTCAGCAACGGCCGTAGATCGGCGCTGAAGGCGTTCGTCCAGCGCAACCCCATCCGCATGGTCACCGGCGCGGCCGCCTCGCTGATCCGCTCCATCGACGGCGGTCCGCCGATCCCGCCCGGGCGCAAGGTCAGCGCCTCGCAGAACGGCGTGGGCGGCGCGCCGACCCTGCTGTCCAACGCGGAGACGTTCGCGCAGCTGGCCATCGCAGCCCGCATCGGCCCCGAGCGCTACGGCAACACCGGCCTGTACGACGAGCCCGGCACCGTCATGCTGACGGTCTCCGGCGCGGTCGCGCGCCCGATGGTGATCGAGGTCCCCACGGGCGTCCCGCTGCGTTACGTCCTTCAGCTCGCCGGCGCCCCGCCGGTGCCCCAGGGCGTGCTGACCGGCGGATACCACGGCAAGTGGATCGACGCGGCGACGGTCAACGAGGCGATCGTCTCCCGCAACTCCCTGGACGCGGTGGGCGGGGCGCTCGGTGCCGGCGCGATCCTGCCGATCAGCCAGGAGACCTGCCCGCTGGGCGAGTCGCTGCGCGTGGCCCAATGGCTGGCCGACGAGAGCGCGGGCCAGTGCGGTCCCTGCTACCTCGGCCTGCCGGCCGCCGCGCGCGGGATGGAGGACATCCTCAACGGAGGCGGTCCGGCGGCCCTGGAGGCGCTCAAGCAGGTCGCCAAGAACGTGAAGCGACGCGGGGCGTGCTCGCACCCGGACGGCTCCGCGATGTTCCTTGAGTCGACCATCAAGGCGTTCACCGACGACCTGGCCGCGCATGTCCTCGGCAACGGCTGCGGACGGCCCGTGGAGGGCGTTCTGCCGCTCTTCGAGGCCGGCATGGCCCCGGCGGGCATCACCAGCGGCAGCGCGGCGGAGGAGAGCGGCTCCAGCCGCCAGAAGATCTTCGTGGACTGGACGCTGTGCCGCGGGCACGGCCTGTGCGCCGACATCCTCCCCGAGGTGTTCCAGCTCGGCGCCGACGGGTTCCCGACGGTGGCCCAGGCCAAGGTGCCGCAGTACGCCGAGGCCAAAGCTCTACGCGCGGTGCGTCGCTGTCCGGCGCTGGCCCTGCGCATCGAGGAGGACACACGCGCGCAGGCGCCCGCCCGCAACCTCCCGGTCCTCTCCCAGGGCCGCGGCCGCCGCGCTCTGGGGCGCTGAGGGGTACGACACGCAGCGCCGGAGGACGAGTTGACGAACGCAAAAAGATCCCGCCGGATCGCATCCGATCCGGCGGGATCTGCTGTGGAGCTAAGGAGAATTGAACTCCTGACCTCCTGCATGCCATGCAGGCGCTCTACCAACTGAGCTATAGCCCCTCATGGTCTGGCGGCGAAGCCGCACATCGACCGTGTCGCCTGGTTTCCCTGGCGGCGACGCCAACATTACCGGCAGGAAGGGTGGAGCACCAAATCGTTTCCGCCCCGTCCGTTTTCACCCCATATGCGCATTCGGTGCGACGCCGAACCCGTCACACGACCTCAAGCGGTCACGAACGAATAGAACCGCTTGAGCGTGCAGTGCTCCTCCAGGAGCCGCCCGTAGATCGGCTCGCCCTCCAGCTCACGGTACGTCTCGATCGGGTCGCCCTTTATGATCAGCGCCCGCGCGCATTCCTCGCACCAGTACTGGTAGTCCGGGTTGACCGGCTCCATGTCACGGACGATCGGGGTGCCGCTGCCGCACCAGTCGCACTTCCGCCTGTGTGCACCCATCGATCAGCTCCAGCTGTGGCCGCAGGCCGTGCACACGTAGGAAGTCCCGCCGTTGTCGCCGAGCACCAGGGCCACATGGCCGGAACCGCAGGAGGGGCAGTTGAGCCGAGTGGCCTTGGCCCGTGTCAACGCCACTTCGGAGAGGTGGCCGACCTCTCCGAGGATGCTCGCAGGCATCGCTACTCCCTCCCGTCGGGCCGCGCCCCCTTCCGGCCGTTTGATTCTGCCACGGCCGGACCAATACGGTCAGCGACGCCTCAGTACCAGTCCGGACACGGCACCGAGGGCGGCTGTCGTAGCGAGCGCGAACATGCATGTGAGAAGCGCTTCCGCAGAGGTATACGCCGCCGGGGCCCCAAGTGACTCAAGCCGGTTGAAGAACAGTGTGCCGAAGACCGCCACGCCGGTCAGCTGCCCGAGCTGGGTGACCGTGGCGAGCAGTCCGGAGGCGTCCGACGCGTCCTCGGGCCGCACCGCCGCCAGCGCACCGGTCAGGGTCGGGCCGAAGGCCAGCGCGAGTCCGCCGCCCACGCCACCGTACGCGACGAACAGCCACCCCTCCGCCTGGCCGCCGCCCTTGAAGGCCAGACCCACACCGGTCACCGACAGCGCGAGCAGCACGAACCCGGCCGTGGCCGGCGACCGCCGCCAGGGCGCGGGCCACCGGCGCCAGGTGAGTCCGACCACCCCGAAGACGACCGCGGTCGGCGCGAAGGTGAGGCCGGCGCGCAGCGCGCTGTAGCCGAGACCGCCCTGAACGTGCAGGGTCAGCACGAACAGGAAGCCGCCGTTGACCGCCATCACGGTCATGACCCGCAGGACGGCCAGGCCCATCCCCGGGTGCCGCAGCACGCGGGGCGCGATCAACGGGGCTCCGCCGCGCCGGGCCAGCCACGTCTCGTAACCGCAGAACGCGACGAACCCGAGCGCGCCGACGGCCAGCGACAGCCGGGACCACCAGGGCCAGCCCTCGTCCTGCCCGAGCACCAGCGGCACCGTGACCAGTGAGACGGCCGCGCCCAGGAGCACGAGACCGGGCCAGTCCGACCCGCGCGCCCCTTCGCGCGCCGCTCGCCCCGCCGTGTCACGTCCCACGCCCCCGCCCCGCGGCAGGACGCGCCTTCCGACGGCCAGCAGGGCGAGGCCCACCGGCACGTTGACGAGGAACACCGGACGCCAGCCCGCCCCCATCAGGTCGGCGCTGACCAGAACGCCGCCGACGACCTGTCCGGCCGCCGCGCCGACGGCGAGCACCGCCGAGTAGACGCCCAGCGCCCGCGCCCGGGCCTCGCCGGTGAACGTGCGCTGGATCAGACCGAGCACCTGAGGGATCATCACCGCCGACCCGGCGCCCTGCACCAGCCGGAACGCGATCAGCTCGGTGCTCCCCCGAGCGAGCCCGCAGGCCAGGGAGGCCGCCGTGAACAGAGCGAGCCCGACGAGGTGGACCCGGCCCTGCCCGAAGCGGTCGCCGAGGCGCGCGCCGGTGATCAGCAGCACGGAGTAGGTGATGGCGTAGCCGGCGACGACCAGTTGCAGGTCCGAGCCCGAGGCGTGCAGGTCGGAACCGATCGTGGGGGCCGCGACGTTCACGATGAAGACGTCGAGCAGTGCCATGAACTGGGCTGCCAGCACGACTGCCAGCAGCCGCCGAGGCCGGTTGTCAGTGCCAGGGGCTTTACTGGCGACAGGACTTGAAACGGGTGGAACGGGCGCGGGGACCGGGCTCGTCCCGGATGTCGTCGTCATGCCGTCGAGCGTGACGAGGATCCGGTACGGGTGCCGAGAGCCCGCTGATGCTGGTACTGACAGCACCTGGCAGAGGCCGGACGGGGGATCGACCATGGGGGACGTGACGATGGGGAACGTGACGACGGGGGCACAGGCGGGCGCGGAGGCGAGGGCGGCGGCCGGAGGGGGCGACGAGGTCCGTTTCGCACGGGCCCCGGGCCGGGCACATCGGCGCCGGCCCGAGCTGGCCGCCTTTCTGCGCGGCAGGCGTGCCCGGGTGACGCCGGGTGACGTAGGGATGCCTCCCGGGCTGCGGCGGCGCACACCGGGCCTGCGGCGCGAAGAGGTCGCCCAGCTCTCGGGGGTGGGCGTCACCTGGTACACGTGGTTGGAGCAGGGGCGGCCGATCAACGCGTCCGCGCAGGTCCTGGACGCCGTGGCGCGCACCCTGCGGCTCGACCCGCCGGAACGGGAGCATCTGTACCACCTGGCGGAGGTGCCCTTCGCGACCTCGCCCGAGGCGCTGGTGCAGAGCGTCGGCCCGGAGATCCGGAGCATCATCGACGCCTTGGCGCCCCGCCCGGCTGTGGTCTACAACTCGCGCTACGACATCCTGGCCGCCAACGCCGTCTACCGCGACCTGTTCATCGCTTCGTCCGCCGGGCCGGCCGCGCGCGTGCCGGCGAATGCCATGTGGCGGCTGTTCACCCTGCGGGAGGGGGACTCCCCACTGCTCTTCCAGGACAAGGAGCTGCTGCAGGTGATGGTGGCGACCCTGCGGGCGTCGTACGGACTGCATGCGGGTGAGCCCGTCTGGGAGGACTTCATATGCGGGCTGTCGCAGGTCAGTCCGCTGTTCGCGGGGCTCTGGGCATCCGGTGACGTGGCGGAGCCGGGCCCCCGCGTGAAGGTCTTCCGGCATGAGGCGGTGGGCGAGCTGCGGATGACGTCCACGTCGCTGTCGATCGACGGGATGCCGGAGTGCCGGATCGTCGTCTACACGCCCGACGACGAGGAGACGGCGCTGCGCACGGCCCTGCTGCGGAAGGAGACGACGAAAAATCCCGCCCCCTGAGGGACGGGATCTTCGATAGCCGATCTCGATCGGTTCCCACTGACTCCATCGATCTTTGACAACTCAACAGAGTGTTGACCGACTGATCGAACCGATCGATCTGTGGAGCTAAGGAGAATTGAACTCCTGACCTCCTGCATGCCATGCAGGCGCTCTACCAACTGAGCTATAGCCCCTTGCGTTCTTCCCGCCCGGCGGTGCGAACAAGAAGAACTTTAGCCTGCGACCTGCCGGAAAGTGAAATCCGGCCCCCGCGGGCCGACCGGTGGCTCAGTCGTCGTCGCCGAGCACCGGCTCGGGCAGGGTGCCGGCGTTGTGCTCCAGCAGCCGCCAGCCGCGCGCGCCTTCGCCGAGGACCGACCAGCAGCAGTTCGAGAGACCGCCGAGGCTCTCCCAGTTGTGCGCGTCCAGGCCGAGGAGACGGCCGATGGTGGTGCGGATGGTGCCGCCGTGGCTGACCACGACGAGCGTGCCGTCCTCGGGCAGCTTCTCGGCGTGCCGCAGCACGACCGGGGCGGCCCGGTCGGCCACCTCGGTCTCCAGTTCGCCGCCGCCGCGGCGGACCGGCTCACCGCGCTTCCACGCCGTGTACTCCACACCGTGGCGAGCGATGATCTCCTCGTGCGTCAGCCCCTGCCAGGAGCCCGCGTACGTCTCGCGCAGGGCCTCGTCGTGGGTGACGACCAGGCCGGTGAGCGCGGCCAGCTCGGCGGCCGTGTTCGCGGCCCGGGACAGGTCCGAGGCGACGATCGCGTCGGGCTGGAGGGAGGCCAGCAGCCGGGCGGAGCGGCGGGCCTGGGCCACACCGGTCTCGGTCAGCTCGACGTCCGTCGAGCCCTGGAAGCGGCGCTCCACGTTCCAGGCGGTCTGGCCGTGCCGCCAGAGGATGACGCGGCGGCCGCGCGCCCGCTCACGGGACGCGGCGGTCTGCGTGCGGGCAGTCACCGCAGCTCCCCGAATCCGGCGTCGGCGTCCTCCTCGGCCTGCAGCTTGGCGTGTTCCTGGGCCTTGCCGCGGGTCGCCCGGGCGTCGGCGGGCAGCTCCAGCTCGGGGCAGTCCTTCCACAGCCGCTCAAGAGCGTAGAAGACACGCTCCTCGCTGTGCTGGACGTGGACCACGATGTCGACGTAGTCGAGCAGGATCCAGCGGGCGTCGCGGTCGCCCTCACGGCGTACCGGCTTGGCGCCGAGCTCCTTCTGGAGGCGCTCCTCGATCTCGTCGACGATCGACTTGACCTGGCGGTCGTTGGGGGCGGAGGCCAGCAGGAAGGCGTCCGTGATCGACAGCACGTCGCTGACGTCGTAGGCGATGATGTCGTGCGCGAGCTTGTCGGCAGCCGCCTGGGCGGCGGTCTGGATGAGCTCGATGGAGCGGTCGGTGGCGGTCACTACGTGGCTTTCCGTCGGCGGACACTTGTCCCCAAGGGTCTCACGGACCGCCGACGCCACCCCACGTGATAAGCGGATCACGCGGGGAACGTGTCCGCACGGACCCCCGCGTCTCCCCTCCCGCGCGCGTCTTCCCTCGCCGCCGCGCCTTCCCGCGCCCGCACGAAGCGGACCACCCGCACGGCGCGGACCCCTCGGACGACCGGACGGCTCACCCGGTCGCGGAGGGCTTGTAGTCCTTGCCCAGGACGACCGCCACGTCGGCGTTCCCGGAGACTGCGCCCTTCTTCACGGCGCCGGCGTCCAGCCCCAGGGTCTTGGCGACCTCGGAGGCGTTCGCCTTCTCGGCGGCGTCGGCGTAGAGCACCTGGGAGGCGGCCTTCGAGCTCGACGGGCTGCCGGCCTCCAGGAAGGTGAAGCCGCCGTTGAGGAGGACCACGCGGGCGTCCTCGGTGTTCGCCTTGTCGCCGCTGGCGTTCTGGACGGACACGCTGACGGCGGCGTCCTTGTCGGGGCTCTTGGCGGTGCCGCCGAGGACGTCCTTCACGACGCCCGCACTGGCCGCCGCGCTGAGCGTGCCGTCGTTCTGGACCGGGAGCAGGGCGGTCTTGTAGTCGCCGCCCTTGGCGAGGTCGGCGAGTTTGGCGAGGAAGGCGCCGAGGTCCTTGTCCGTCAGGGAGGGATCGAGGATCTGGGCCAGCGTCTGCACGGTCACGGTCGCGCCCTGCGGGTCGGAGGACACCTTGCGCAACACGCCCTGCATGACCTGGCCGAACCGCTGCAGCTGGGCGTTCTGGGGCTCCCCCGGAGCGCGGTAGGTGGCGTAGGCGACGGCCGCCTTGCCGCCGAGGGTCTGGTCCTCGCCCTTGGCGACGAGCGGGGCCTGGCCCTTCTTGGCGGCAGGGTCGGGCACGGTCGCGTCGGTGTCGACCTCGATGTTGCCGACGAGGTCGACGAGGTTCTGCAGATAGGGGGTGTCGAGCCGCCAGGTGCCCTCGATGCTGGTGCCGAGGACCGTGGCCAGCGCGTCGCGCGTCCCGGCGGAGCCGTCGTCGTCGACGGACTTGGCAAGCGTCGTCGTGGCGCCGTCGTCGTCCGTGAGGACGAGGGAGTTGGGCAGCAGGACGGTGGTCGCCTGCTTGGTCGTGGTGTTGTCGACGAGCAGCACCGTGGAGGTGCCGCCCCCCACGGTGTTGTGCAGGTGGACGACGACCACGTCACGCTTCTGGGCGCCCGCGGTCGTGGCCTTGGCGTCCGAGTCCGAGGACGACGACAGCCCGGGCAGCTTGCCGGCGAACCAGAGGTAGCCCACTCCGCCGACCGCCGCCAGCGCCAGCACCACGGCGAGGGCGACGACGCGGCTGCGGGCGCGACGCTTGGCCTCCTCACGGCGCTCGGTGCGGTTCTCGGTGAAGTTCAGCCAGTCGATGACGTCCTCGGAGTCACCGCCCTGCTCCTCGACGAAGGCGAACTGCTCGGTGTGGTAATCCCGTTGCTCCCCCGAGGGAGCGTCGGACGTGCCGTGCGCGGGGGACGCCGGGGCATCGGCCTCGCGGTCCGTCTCCGGGGCCCCGGTCTCCACGGGACCGGCCTGCTGGGGGATGTACGCGGTCTGCTCGGCGGCCCGAGGCTGTCCGACCCGGGGCTGCTGCCCGCTGGTGGCGGTCTGACCGTAGGGGTCGTACGGGACCTGGGTGGCGGCGCCGTAGGGGTCGTAACCGACGGCCGCCTGCCCACCCGTGTCGTAACCGGAGTCGGCTGGCTGACGACCGGTGCCGTACGGGTCGGTGGCGGAGTCGGCCGGCTGACGACCGGTGCCGTACGGGTCGGTGGCGGGCGTCTGCTGCTGCCCGCCCATGGCGTACGGGTCGTAGCCGTACGCCTGTTGCCCCTGCTGGACCTGTTGCCCCTGCTGCCCGTAGTCGTAGGGCTGCTGCGGCATCTGCTGGGGCGGGACCTGCGGAACCTGTCGGTAGACGGGCTGCCCGTACTCGTCGTAGCCGACGAGCTCGTACTGGTCGTCCCCGTACCCCGCGTCGTATCGGTCGTTCACCGGTACCCCTTTCGGCTCACTGGCCGCGGTACAGCTCGCGCTTGTCGATGTAGCGCACGACTCCGTCGGGCACGAGATACCAGACGGGGTCACCCTTGGCGACTCTCGCACGGCAGTCCGTCGAGGAGATGGCGAGCGCGGGGACCTCGACGAGCGAGACGCCCCCCTCGGGCAGGCCGGGGTCCATGAGGTTGTGCCCGGGCCGGGTGACGCCGACGAAGTGCGCGAGGGCGAACAGCTCCTCGCTGTCCCGCCAGGTCAGGATCTGGCCCAGGGCGTCGGCGCCGGTGATGAAGAAGAGGTCCGTGTCGGGGTTGAGCGCCCGCAGGTCGCGGAGGGTGTCCACGGTGTAGGTGGGGCCGCCGCGGTCGATGTCGATGCGGCTGACCGAGAACTGCGGGTTCTCGGCGGTCGCGATGACCGTCATCAGGTAGCGGTCCTCGGCCGGGGAGACGCTGCGGTGGGTCTTCTGCCACGGCTGCCCGGTCGGAACGAACACGACCTCGTCCAGGTGGAACTGCGCGGCGACCTCACTGGCCGCCACGAGGTGTCCGTGGTGGATCGGATCGAACGTTCCGCCCATGACGCCGAGGCGGCGCTTGCCCGGGTTCCGCGGGCCGGTAGGCATGTCCTGCTCTCCCATGCGTGCAGACCCTACCGGCCCGGTTCCGGGGCCCCGGCCGGCGGTCGCCCGGAGGGTCCCGCTATGCCGGACTGCCCGTCGGTGAACACGCGCCGGCTCAGCGGTCGCGGTTGAAGCGGGTGGTGATCCACAGAAGGAGCAGCAGGACGATGAACGCGCCGCCGCCGGTGACCAGGGGGTTCAGGCTCTCGTGGTTGCCACCGTGCTCCTCGCCCTCGGCGGCGAGGGTGACCAACTGGGCAGCGGCGCTGTGAAGGCTCATCTTCGGCAGGACCTATCCGATGGAGGTCCCCCCGCTCGACCGGAGTCGAGAGTGGGGGAGGGCGGGAAAAGACGTCGGCCCATCGTAAGCGTGAGGCTCGGCGGCGATCACGCCGACTCCGCCATCGGGAACCTTCGCGACGGCTCAGTCGTCCTTCCGCTTGTAGCCCCGCAGCAGAAACCACGCGGTCAGCACACAGCCCAGGATCATCACGATCAGTACGACGCGGAGCAGATTCCCCGCCCCCTGCTGCTGGGCGGCGCCGGCGGCTTCGGTGAGCCAGGCGGCTGCGGGGTGGTGCTCCATGGGGCGGGACTCCTTAGGTGTAGTGCCCGTCCACGGTAACTCCGCCTAGGCTGGGCTCTGCTTCGGGGGCGCAAAGGGCCGCACAAGGGTCCGTAAAGGGTCAGGTAAAGGCCACACAGACGCACATGGGGGAAGACATGTCGGACGAAGGCCACGAGCACCACGACGCCGGTCGCGAGAAGGTGCCCAGCAGGCGGCGCAGGCGCTTCCCCGGAATCTCCTCACGCGCGTACGAGCACCCGGCGGACCGCTCGGCGCTGGTGGCGCTGCGCAAGCTGAGCGGCTTCGACACGGTGTTCAAGGCGCTCAGCGGGCTGCTGCCCGAGCGGAGTCTGAGACTGCTGTTCCTGTCCGACTCGGTGCGGGTCTCCGACCAGCAGTTCGCGCACCTCAACGACATGCTGCGGGACGCCTGCCACATCCTGGACCTGGAGAAGGTCCCGCCCATGTACGTCAACCAGGATCCGCAGCCCAACGCGATGTGCATCGGTCTGGACGAGCCGATCATCGTCGTCACCACCGGTCTCGTCGAGCTGCTGGACGAGGAGGAGATGCGTGCGGTCGTCGGGCACGAGGTGGGCCACGCCCTGTCCGGGCACGCCGTGTACCGCACGATCCTGCTGTTCCTGACCAACCTGGCCATCCGGGTCGCCTGGATCCCGCTGGGCAACCTCGCGATCATGGCGATCGTGACGGCGCTGCGTGAGTGGTTCCGCAAGTCGGAACTCTCCGCCGACCGCGCGGGTCTTCTCGTCGGCCAGGACCTGAAGGCGTCGATGCGCGGCCTCATGAAAATCGCCGGCGGCAACCACCTGCACGAGATGAACGTGGACGCGTTCCTGGAGCAGGCGGAGGAGTACGAGGCGTCCGGGGACCTGCGCGACTCGGTGCTGAAGATCCTCAACGTGCTGCCCCGCACCCATCCCTTCTCCACCGTGCGCGCGGCGGAGCTGAAGAAGTGGGCGGAGTCCCGCGACTACCAGCGGATCATGGACGGCCACTACCCGCGGCGCGGCGAGGACAAGGACGCCTCGGTCACGGACTCCTTCCGCGACTCGGCCGCCCA
The DNA here is from genome assembly GCF_024539815.1 of Streptomyces hayashii. Taxonomy (GTDB): domain Bacteria; phylum Actinomycetota; class Actinomycetes; order Streptomycetales; family Streptomycetaceae; genus Streptomyces; species Streptomyces hayashii. The sequence goes on along the minus strand of NZ_JAHHIU010000085.1, from coordinate 85,964 downwards.
CTACGCGACCAGCGTCAAGAGCTCCAAGGACCCGCTGATGAAGCTGGTCAGCGACATAGCCGGCGGCGCGGGCGACCTGGGCGGCAGGGTGCGTCGCGGTTTCGGCGGGTTCACCGGCTCGGCTCCGTCGGACGGCTCGTCGCCGCGCAACGGCTCGAACGGCAGCGACGGCACCACGGACGGCACCGACGGACCGACGGACACGCCTCCGCGCGACGCGACCTGACGGCTGCGGCCTCCGCGCGACGCCACGTCGCGGCTGCGGCCTCCGCGCAACGCCACCTTCCGGCTGCGGCCTCCGCGCGACGCGACCTGGCGGCTGTGGCCGCGGCCCGGCGCGGCCTCATGGCGGCCTCGGAACGCGCCCGGGCACGGCTGACGGCTGACGGCTGACGGTCGGCGCCCCTCACCGGTGCCGGTGTCCCAGCAGCGATGGTGAGCATGGGGTCGGGGGGTCAGACCTTCGGTTGGGCGCTGGTCGCCAAGGCTCCGCACAGGGCCGTGGCGTCGTCGGTCGCGTAGGGGTCCGTGCCGGCCGGGCCGCCTGCCTTCGCGGTCTGGCCGGCGAGCAGGGGACGCAGGTGGTTCGTGGAGTCCTCGGCGCAGGAGAGCGGGCCTGCCTGGACGTAGGACACGCTCAGCTGGACCTGGTGGGTGCGCAGGTCGGCACGGTCGAAGCGGAAGTGCAACTCGCGCCGGACGGTGAAGAGGGAGGCGGGGGCGCCCGTCTGCGCGCCGGTGGGGCGCAGGGCGTACACGAAGGTGTGGTCGGCGGTCACCTCAAGGGTCGAGGTGTCGGTCTCGACGGCCTGCAGGGTGCCCTGGACCCGGATCCTGGTGTCGGCCAGCTCCACCCGGGCCGGGTCGAAGCGGACGAGCCAGCCGGTCGGCGCGTGCCGCCCGTCGGCGGTCGGGCGGCTGAAGCTCTCGTCGAACTGGTCGAGCTGGTCGGAGTCGACCAGCGCGCGCACGGGCCGCACCTGCTGCCCGGTGAGCACCTCCGCGTAGAGGGAGGAGTGCACGATGTAGTCCTTGGCCGTGGTCAGGGCGGTGACCACCTGGCTGTCGGAGAAGTGCGCCGTCCGCCGGGAGGCCGGCAGCGGGATGCCCTCGGCGCCGATGCGGAACTGCGCGGCGGGGCTGTGCGCGAACAGCGTCTCGGGGGCGGCCGCCCCGGGCACCACGCCCTGCGGGGAGAGCGGGATGACGGTCATCCGCAGGGGCTCGACGGACCGGCGCGCCGCCTGGTTCTGGTAGGGGCTGCGCAGGCCCATGTACACGGCGGTGCCGAAGGCCACGGCGATCAGCAGGACCAGGATCAGCGCCTGCCTGGACAGGCCCCGGCGCAGGGGCGGACGGCGGCGGACGGCGGGCGCGTGGTCGGTCAGCCGCTCCTGGGCGGAGTACTCCTGGATACGGGCAGCGCGGACGAACGATTCGTCGAAGACGACGGATCGGTACTCGTCCTCGCCACCTCCGGAAGTGCCTTCGGGTGTCCCCTCCGGTGGGTCTCCAGGCCCGGCCATACTTTCAGAGTAGGTCGCGCGGAGCCCGGGTAAACGCCCGGCCGCACCGCAACTTCTGACAGGTGCTCACCAGCTTCGCCCGTGCCCACGGGGGCTTCGCACGGCCCTGCGTCGCACATGCGTTCAGGGGGCGTGAGGTGCCGCGGAGACGGGTGGCCGGAAAGAGTCGGCGGACGCGGTGGGGGGCGGCACGCTCCCCTGTTCGAGACCGGTCGTGGCGGGCGGCGGCACCTGGTCCCGGCTGTCCGAGGATCCGCCGCGATAGACCGCGGCGAAGGCCAGGGCGACCATGCCGATGCCCATCACGAGGGCGAGCATCCAGGCCACCGCGCGATGCCAGCGGATCTGCTTGCCGTACGCGCCGGGCGCTCCGTAGCGGCCTTCCCAGGCTTCGGGGAGGTCGGCGTCGTCCGGGTCGTCGAGGTCGGGATCATGGCCGAAACCGCCGGTCCCGTAGGGGTCGTCATAGCGGTCGCCTCGGGCGCGGGCCCTGCGGGCCTCGGCCTCGGAGGCCCTGGCTCTCGCCTCCGCGGCGGCCAGGAGGCGTTCGACGGCGGTCGGCTCGTGCACCACGGCCGCCTGCACGAAGGCCTCGTCGAAGACCACGGAGGCGAACTCTTCGTCCGACACCCCGCGGTCGTGATCGTCGTCGGGCTCCCAGCCGTCAGGGAACGGCATACCCCCCACGTCCTCCGGCACGGTTCCAGAGTAGACCTGGGGGGTCAATTTGGGCAGGCGGTAGGGAAATTCGTCCGCCGGATGAGACGCCTGTCACGGCCGTCGGCGACCGAGCCCGACCGGCCCCCGGAGCAGCGGGAGGACGGCCCGCCGTCAGCGCCGTACGTGCCCGTCGCCGGTGACGATGTATTTGGTGCTGGTCAGTTCCGGCAGGCCCATCGGGCCCCGGGCGTGCAGCTTCTGGGTGGAGATGCCGATCTCCGCGCCGAAGCCGAACTGGCCGCCGTCGGTGAAGCGGGTGGAGGCGTTCACGGCCACCGTGGTGGAATCCACCAATTGGGTGAACCGGCGGGCCGCCTGCTGCGAGGTGGTGACGATCGCCTCGGTGTGGCCGGAGGTCCACAGCCGGATGTGCTCGACCGCCTTGTCCAGCGAGTCGACGACGGCGGCGGCGATGTCGTACGACAGGTACTCGGTCTCCCAGTCCTCCGGGGTGGCCTCCACGACGGTCGCCTTGGAGTCCTCCGCGTACGCCAGCACGCGCTCGTCGGCGTGGACGGTGACGCCCGCCTCGGCGAGGGCGTCGAGGGCGCGCGGCAGGAACGCGGGGGCGATGTCCTGGTGGACCAGGAGGGTCTCGGCGGCGTTGCAGACGCTGACCCGGTGGGCCTTGGAGTTGATCAGGATGTCGATCGCCATGTCGAGGTCGGCGTGGGCGTCGACGTAGACGTGACAGTTGCCGGTGCCGGTCTCGATGACCGGGACGGTGGACTCCGTGACCACGGTCCGGATGAGCGACGCGCCGCCGCGCGGGATGAGGACGTCGACCAGTCCGCGGGCCCGCATCAGCTCGCCGACGCTCTCGCGGCCCTCACCGGGCACCAGCTGCACGGCGTCGGCGGGCAGCCCGGCCCCGCCGACGGCGTCGCGCAGCACCCTGACGAGGGCGGTGTTCGACTCGTAGGCGGAGGACGAGCCGCGCAGCAGCACCGCGTTGCCCGACTTCAGGCAGAGGGCGGCGGCGTCCACGGTCACGTTCGGCCGGGCCTCGTAGATGATGCCGACGACGCCGAGCGGCACCCGGACCTGGCGCAGGTCGATGCCGTTGGGAAGGGTGGAGCCCCGGACGACCTCGCCGACGGGGTCGGGCAGGGCGACGACGTCCCGCACGTCCGAGGCGATGGCCCGCACCCGCTCCGGGGTCAGGGTCAGCCGGTCGACGATGGCCTCGCTGGTCCCGGCTTCCCGGGCCTTGGCGATGTCCTTGGCGTTGGCCTCGACGATTTCGCTCGTGCGGACCTCCAGCGCGTCCGCGATGGCGAGCAGCGCGTCGTCCTTCACGGCACGCGGCAGCGGCGCGAGGTCGGCGGCGGCCGCCTTGGCGCGGTAAGCGGCGCGGGTGACCGGGGACATGGAGTCGTACGGCGAGAGCGTGGTCATAAGGGAAGGGTAGTGCGCCGCGTCGGCCCGTTCTCCGCTCGTTCCACACCCCGAGACACCCCGAGACACCCCGAGCCACCCGAGACATGCCGAGTCACGCCGAGTCACGCCGAGTCACGCCGAGAAGCCACCGGACACCCCGAGCCAACCGGGCCACGCCGGGCCGCCCCCGAGGCAGGCATCCAGGACGCCCCGGTCCCCCGGGCCCTCCGAGCACGCCGGCCACCGGCCTCCGGCGTCGGGCCTTCGGCGTCGGGCCTTCGGCGTCGGGCCTTCGGCGTCGGGCCTTCGGCGTCGGGCCTTCGGCGTCGGGCCTCAGTAGGGGTGGACGCCGACCGGGGTCGCCGGGGCCGGACCGTAGCCCTCGGCGATGCGCTGATGGTAGGTCTGGCGGTCGATGACCTCCAGGCCGACGATCTCCCAGGGCGGCAGCCCGGCCGTCTGCCGGTGCTCGCCCCACAGGCGCAGGGCGACGGCGGCCGCGTCGTGCAGGTCGCGGGCCTCCTCCCAGTACCGGATCTCGGCGTGGTCGCCCGCGTATCTGCTGGTCAGAAGGAAGGGATGGTCGTGGGCGAGCTGTTCGAGAGCCCGCCGGACCTCCTTCAGCGGGGCCTGCTCACCGGAGACGCTGAGCGTCACGTGCCACAGCCGGGGGACGTCCACGGGCTGCCCGCCCTTCGACTCGGCGACCTCGCGGGCCCGGTACGACTCCCCGGCCGCCACGCTGGTCAGGGCGCGTTCCTCGCCGGGCGCACGCGCCGGCGCACCCGCGGTGCGCGAGGACGCCGGCCCGGCCGTGCGCGACGCCGTGGCGCCGGCCCCGCCGGTACTCCCACGGGCCGCTGCCACCCCAGGGCGCACTCGTCTCACGACGGCCTCCTTTACGCAGCGCTCGTGCGGATCGTGTGCCGCGCTCGTCCACCGGACTCCCGCGGTCTGTCCCTGAGACAAAGTTGAGCAGGCCGCACGGCTCCGTGGGGCGGTTTCACGGAACGTCCCCCACCGGTACGGTCCGTTCGAGCGCGTTTACGGGTGCAGGATCACCAGGTCGTCCCGGTGGACGACCTCGCGCTCGTACTCCGCGCCGAGCTCCCGCGCCAGCTCGCGGGTCGAGCGCCCGAGCAGCTGGGGGATCTCCTTGGCGTCGAAGTTGACGAGGCCGCGGGCCACCGCGCGCCCCCGGGCGTCGCGCAGCTCCACGGGGTCGCCCGCGCTGAACTCGCCCTCGACGGAGGCGATCCCGGCCGGCAGCAGCGAGGTACGCCGTTCGACGACCGCGCGCACCGCGCCGTCGTCCAGCGTCAGCGACCCCTGCGGGGTGGACGCGTGCTGCAGCCACAGCAGCCGGTCGGCCGAGCGCTTGCCGGTGGCGTGGAAGAAGGTGCCGGTGTCCCCGCCGGCGAAGGCGTCGGCCGCGTGGACGGCGCTGGTGAGGACCACGGGGATGCCGGCGGCCGCCGCGATCCGGGCGGCCTCGACCTTGGTGACCATGCCGCCCGTCCCGACGCCCGCCTTGCCGGCGCTGCCGATCTCGACGTGCGCGAGGTCCTCGGGGGCCCGCACCTCGGCGATCCGTGAGGTGTCCGGCCTGCTGGGGTCGCCGTCGTAGACGCCGTCGACGTCGGAGAGCAGGACCAGCAGGTCGGCGTGGACGAGGTGGGCGACAAGGGCGGCGAGCCGGTCGTTGTCGCCGAAGCGGATCTCGTCGGTGGCGACGGTGTCGTTCTCGTTGACGATCGGGAACGCGCCCATCGCGAGCAGCTCGTCGAGGGTGCGGGAGGCGTTGCGGTGGTGGGCCCGCCGGCTCATGTCGTCGCTGGTCAGCAGCACCTGTCCGACGCGGACGCCGTACCGGGCGAAGGAGGCGGTGTAGCGGGCCACCAGCAGTCCCTGGCCGACGCTGGCTGCGGCCTGCTGGCGGGCCAGATCCTTGGGCCGGCGGCGCAGACCCAGCGGGGCGAGTCCGGCGGCGATCGCACCGGACGAGACGAGGACGAGCTCCTTCTCCCCGCCGCTGCGGCTCTTGGCGAGGACGTCGACGAGCGCGTCGACCCGGTCGGCGTCCAGCCCGCCGGAGGCGGTGGTCAGCGACGAGGAGCCGACCTTGACGACGATCCTGCGGGCCTCGCCCACGGCCTGCCTTGCCCCTGCCACCTTGTTCTGCGCTCCTCGCATAGGTCCACGGCTGTCCACGGCTGCCTTTCCGGCAATCTACGCGAACGCAGGCGCGGGCCGCGCGGGGGTTTCACTGCACGGACGGACCCGTCGGGGCGCCGCTGCGACGACGCAGGACGTCCGCGTCCTCCTGCCGTGGTGAGGTCGCTGCGGCCCGGAGCTCGCCCGGCGCGGGAGTCCGACGGCTCGTTCGGCTCACGCACAGAGCCGTGTCCCGCCTTCACCCGCGGTGACGGCGGGACGCCCTTCGACCAGCGGGGCGCTCTCCGCGCTCCCTGACCGGGCTCGCTCGCCGCCCATCCCGACCGGGCTCGCTCTACGCCCGGTTGAGGCGCGGCCCGGCCAGGAGCCGGACCGGAGCGAAGGTCGTCGCGGGCGCTCCCGCTGCCACGATCCCGACCGCCGCGCCGGACGCCGCCGGTTCCTCAGGCTGCCGCAGTGCCGCCCGGACGGGCCGCGCGGCGCATACGGCGCGCCTTGCGGCGGACCTTGCGGACGAAGCCGCGCAGGAAGGCCTCGGTGGGGTTCTTGCGCCACCCGGGGTACGCCTTGGCCTCGCGGGGCTCGGCCAGGTAGGTCCGGTCGGGGATGCCGGCCTCCGGGGAACCGTAGTGCGGGTAGGCCAGGTAGAGCTGGGTGCCGCGCTTCTTCAGGACGGGGGCCGGCTTGGTCTTGGCCTGGATGAACTCCAGGACGTCCACGAGGAGGTCGGCGCGCCCGCGGGCCACCAGTTCCAGGCGCAGCCGCTCATGGACCATGAGCCGCTGGGCGACCCCTTCGTTCCAGTAGGCGTCCATCAGCGGCTTGGCCAGCTCCAGCTTGGTGCGCCGGATCTCCTCGTCGTTGCGGAGGAAGACGGGCCCGAACTGCGGCAGCACGGTGACGAGGAACGGGCGGACCATGAGCACGTCACGCTTGGGGCCGGGCGGGACCAGTCGCTCCAGCAGCCCCATCAGGGCGCGGGCGGAGTCGAAGCGCAGGGTGTAGCTCCCGCTCTTCGTCACATGCTTGCCGTCGTCGCGGCCCACCAGGTAGTAGCAGGTGTAGTCGGCGACCACGGACACCCCGTCGGCCCGCAGATAGGCCTCCATGGTGAACAGCGCGTCCTCGCCGGTCCACAGCGACTCGTCGAAGCGCATGCCGTGCCGCTCCAGGAACTCCCGGCGGAACAGCTTCTGCGCGCTGAGCGTGAACTTGATGTTGGACGAGTACACGTCCGTCCGGTCGAGCGTCTCGCCCCACATCGACCTGGGCGGCTTGCGGTTGACGCCCTCGACCCGGCCGAGGACCACGTCGGTGCCGTTGCGGTCGGCCATGGCGACCATGCGTTCCAGGGCCTCGGCGCCGAGCCGGTCGTCGGCGTCGAGGAAGAAGACATAGCGCCCGGTGGCCTTGGACAGGCCGACGTTGCGCGGACCGCTGGGGCCGCCCGAGTTGTCCTGGCGGATCACCGTGACGTCCAGGGGGACGCGGGCGGCGAACTCCTCCAGGTAGTCCCCGGTGCCGTCCCGGGATCCGTCGTCGACGGCTATGACCTCGATGCGGGACGGATCCAGGGTCTGTGCCTCGACCGATGCCAGGCACTCCACCAGATACGGCATCGCTTCGTACGCCCCGATGACCACCGTGACGTCAGGCTGCGCAACGGTCACTGTTCCCTCTCATCACGCAACGGTCTCCCGACGCGGACATGCTTTGGACACCCGGTAGACGATGGGTGAACAGGAAGGGTTGCCTCCGCAACACGTGTTCCACCTCACAGGATGCACCAAAGGCCGGGTCTCCGGAGCATTCTCTCCAGGGACCCGGCCCGCGGCCACGCGCGTGTCAGGCGGTGGTGACGTCCTTGGCGCGTGCGGCTTCGCCGTCGGCCTCCGCGTCCGTCTCGCCGTCCGGCATGTCGTCGGGCGCGACGACGAGGGAGGCCTGACCCACGTTGCGCGCCTCGGCCTTCAGCGCGAGGTCGGTGACGGCGGTGTCGAACCGTTCGCGAGAGGTGGGCTCGTCCGGTCCGAGCAGATACTCCTTGAGCTCCCTGCGGTCCTTCGCCAGCGGGTCGCCGGCCGGATCGCGCACGGCGTCCAGGAGCAGGTCGAGCTCGGCGGCGTCGTTGCCGAGGATCACCGCGGCGCGCACCGCGGTGTTCTGCCGCCTGAACTCCTCCGCGCCCAGCTCCGCGGAGTCCGTGACGGCATAGGGCTTGCCGCTCGCGATGTAGTCGGAGACCACGCTGGAGATGTCGGAGACCATCGCCTCGGAGGCGTTGAAGCAGTCGTACAGACGCGGTGCGGCGCCGGTGATCACCCGGTGCTCGTACGAGGGGAACGAGCGCCAGTAGGTCTCGTTCCACTCGGCGCGCAGCCGGGCGGCCTCCTGGTGCTTGCGGACGTCGACGATGCCGTCGCGGCTGGTGACGGCCTCGTCGGCCCGCTCGTCGAAGGCGAGCGAGAGACCGTCCAGGCGGGCCTTGAGCCGGGTCAGCTCGGCCTTGGCGCGGGCCTGGGCGGCCGGGTCCGCGGTGAAGCGCGGGTCGCTCGCGCGCTGGGCGGCGGCCTTCTTGAGCAGAGCGGTGATCCGGCGGTGCGCGGCCCCGGCCTTGGCGCTGCGGGTGCCGGTGAACGGGTGCGGCTTGTACAGGACGCGGACCGGGGGCTCGGCGGTGACCAGCTTCTTCACGATGTTCTCGCCGGCCAGCAGCAGCGAGGTGTTGCCCGGGCTGTCGTCCCAGCCCTCCCAGGTCGGCGCGTACAGCACGGTCGGGACGCGGTCCGCGACCGCTCCGTCGGCCGGCCTGATGGACGCCAGCTGCGGGCGGCCGACCTCCACGATGTCCTCGTCGCGGATGCCGACGTCGGCGATGGCGTAGCGGTCGCGGCCGGCCCGGCCGGCGACCCACACCTCGTCGTAGACCTTGCTGAACGGATTGACGCTGGCGGCCTTGTCGCTGTCGCCGTGGCCGATGAAGACGTGCTTCATGGTCGGCACGCGCAGCAGGTGGATGTTCTTGCCGACGTTCGCGCAGTACAACGCGACCCGCACCGTGGACAGGTCCAGGTTCATCAGGTGCACCCCCCCGGGCACGCAGATGACCGGGACCGACGTGGGCGCCATCTTCTCCAGGATGGCGCGCTCACGCAGGATCACCAGGGGCCGGGCCTCCATCTGCTCCATGGTCTCCAGCCACATGTTGACCTGATAGGCGGAGTCGTCGGAGCCGGAGAAGTACAGGACCGCCTCGGGCCGGTACTCGCGCAGCCAGGAGCTGACGGTGGCCAGCACCTTCGGAGCCTTCGGCGGGAGCCGCCTGGCCCGCAGATGCGGCACCAGCGCGAGGACGTACAGCGCGCCGAGGCCCAGGGTGACGGCGATGCCGACGAAGCCCGGCCGCACCGAGTCGCTCATCGCGTAGACGAGCAGGCCCACGACGGCCGCGAGGTCGAGGTGGAGCATCTTGACCGTGGCGCGGCTCAGCAGCAGGCGCGGCGGGGCGCCCGGGATGCGCAGCCGGGAGGCCAGGTCGACGTTCCTGGTGGCGACCGGCATCTGGCGGCGCTTGGCGATCAGGGTGACCAGTGCGCCGTGCGGCGCCTGCAGGCCGAAGAACACCGTGAAGCACGCGATCGCGGCGTAGAAGACCGGCTCCTGCGAGAGGTCGAGTCTCGCCAGCAGCAGGATCAGCAGCAGCTCGCGGACCAGGAACCGGGTGGACACACCGGCTCGCACCTTGGACAGCAGCCCGATGAGACGACTGCGCTTGCGGTGGAGATAGAGGTCCGCCAGGTATGTCACGGCGGCCGCGACGGCGAAGGCGGGAGCGCTCGGGACGAGCGCGGTCGCCATGAGGCCGGGGTAGCCCAGCATCATGAGGACCGCTGCGACCAGTTCGGCCGCGCTGCCCACCCGGGCTACGCGAATAGCGGTGGATATCACGGAGAAACCTGCTCTGGGAGGGGGCCGGTCATAGGTACCTGAAAGTCCGGAAAATCCTTTTTGAAGGTTTCGGGAGTTTTACGGATTCAGGCCTCTGTGAATTCTCCGTAAACCGGGAGCCACAGAGGCCTGAAAATTCGATGGCTATTTGGGCTCGATTATGCCACGCCGTTCTGTCGATCGAGCACCTCGGCCAGGGCCTGTTCGAAGTCGGAGGCCTTGCCGGCAGCGGCCGTCGGGTCCTGCTGACGGACGTCGACGACATGGCCGGTGAGTTCGGAAAGCAGCACGTCGAGGGAGGTGCGGGCGACGGCTTCGGAGGACAGCAGGCTGTCCGCGGGCTCCTGCCCGAAGGCCTTCGTCCGCATGGGGGTCGCCGTGCGCTCGGGGTTGACGCAGTTCACCCGGATGCCGTCACCGGCCCACTCGTCGGACAGGGCCTGGGTGAGATTCACCATGGCGGCCTTGGTCGAGGAGTACAGGCTGTACTCGGCGCGGCCGCGGGTGTAGCTGCTGGAGGTGTACAGCAGCAGTTGACCCTTGGTCTCCGCCAGGTATTTGTAAGCCGAACGTGCGATCTGCACCGGCGCCAGGTAGTTGACCTTCAGCGCTTCCTCGATGGTCGCGTTGTCGGTCTCGGCCAGTTTGCCGATGCGCAGCACTCCGGCGGTGTTGACGACGTAGTCGATGCGCCCGGTCTCGCCGTATGCCTTGGACAGGGCGTCGTCGACCTCCTCCGGGTTCTCCACGTGCGTGCCGGTGGTGGAGCGGCCCAGGGCGTAGACCTGCGCCCCGTAGGACTCGGCGAGCTCGGCGATGTCCTTGCCGATGCCGTACGAACCGCCGAAGACGACCACCGTCCTGCCGGTGAGCAGCTCGCGGTAGACGTCCTCGCCCTTCTGCTCGGGGGTGGCGGAGGAGGCCAGCTGGAAGAGCTTGTCGGCGATGAAGACGTCGACGGGCTGAGTCACCTTCATGTTGTACTCGTCGCCCGCCACGACGTGGATCGGCACGTCCGGCAGATAGCGCAGGACGACCGTGCAGTCGTCGGTGGCCTGGAAGTTGGGGTCGCCCGCCGCCACCTCGTAGGCCCGCCGGATGGTGGACAGCTTGAACGCCTGCGGGGTCTGGCCGCGGCGCAGCCGGGAGCGGTCCGGGATCTCGGTGATGAACTCGCCGTCCTCGCCGTGCGTGCGCGTGACGATGATGGTGTCCGCGGACGGAATGGCCACGTCGACGGCCTGGTAGCGCTCCAGGGCGGTGACGCAGTCGTCGATGACGCGCTGCGAGAGCAGCGGGCGCACGGCGTCGTGGAAGAGGACGTTGAGGTCCTCGCCGTCGGCCAGCCCCTCGCCCAGGGCGGCGATGGCGCGCTCGGTGGTCTCGTTCCGTGTGGAGCCGCCCTCGATGATCGCCCGGACCTTTTCGAACCCGGCCTTGGACACGATCTTCTCGACGTCGGGGACATAGCCGGGCGCCATCAGCACGATGATGTCGTCGACCGAGTCAGCCTTCTCGAAGGTGGTCAGCGTGTGCTCGATGACTGCCTTGCCGGCGATCTTCAGCAACTGCTTGGGGATCGACAGACCCACGCGCTGGCCGGTGCCACCGGCCAGGATCACTGCGGTGGTACGGGGCTTGGCTATGTGCTGGGACACAGGGGACCTACCTTGGGGCGACAGGGACGAGGAAATGGTCCCACTTGCGGTTACCGCGATGCAAGGTGAGCGCCGTTCGCTGCAAATGTGCACGCAACCTGGCATTCATCTTGCGGCGCTGGCGATTGCCGAGACGTCCACGCGGCTTCCCGCTGACGCCTGTGTAAATCCTGTGAGTTACTCCACAGGAAGTAACGCATTGCCCGGCCGAGGGTGACGGGTGTGACTCTAACGGTCCTGGAGGGGCGTCATCGCCGCCGAGGGCGTCCGGGGCGGAGGTCGCCGGGCCCGCACCGGCGTCTTCGGCCGCTTCCGGAGCAGCGGACGCCCGCGGACGGCTCCCGATCTTCACGCTCCGGCCGTCGGGACTGCACCCGCTCTTCATATGCAGGACGTCCTGCCGTGGTGCCGCCCCGGAATTAAGAGGGCCGTCGGGTCGATATCGAGGAATTCATTGCCGGTGTTTCTCACTATTTCCGTCCTGGAGACGCCATGAGAACGGTTCGCCGGGCAGGGGCACGAACGGGTGAGAAATCACCGAGGTACGGCGGCGTTTCGCAAGGAACGGTAGGAGACGTTCCTGAGGGGACGCCGAGAGGGACATGGGGCCGCGATGAGACCGGGCGCGGACGGATGCGGGCACGGGCAGGTGCGGGCGCGAACAGGCGGACCCAGGCAGGTGCGGGCGCGGACGAAGCCGGTCGAGGCAGGCTCCCGGGGAACGGGAACCTGCCTCGACGGTGCTCGGGCGGGGCGGGGTCAGAAGGGCTCGAAGCCCTCGAACTCCTGGGCCGCCTCGTCGCGTTCGGCCTGCTTGTCCCGGCGGCGCTGGGTCGCGGGGCGCGGGGCCTCGAAGCGGTGGTCCTCGCCCCGGCGGCCGAGCATCTCGGCGCCGGCGGTGACCGACGGCTCCCAGTCGAAGACGACCGCGTTGTCCTCGGGGCCGATGGCGACGCCGTCGCCGCCGCGGGCGCCCGCCTTCATCAACGCGTCCTCGACCCCGAGGCGGTTGAGCCGGTCGGCGAGGTAGCCGACGGCCTCGTCGTTGTTGAAGTCGGTCTGCCGCACCCAGCGTTCGGGCTTCTCGCCCCGGACGCGGAACAGGCCGTCCTCCTCCAGCGAGACGGTGAAGCCGGTGTCGTCGACCGCCTTCGGTCGGATGACGACCCGGGTCGCCTCCTCCTTCGGCTTGGCCGCACGGGCCGCGGCCACCATCTCGGCGATGGCGAAGGACAGCTCCTTCAGACCGATGTGGGCCACCGCGGACACCTCGAAGACGCGGTAGCCGCGCGCCTCCAGGTCCGGGCGGACCATCTCGGCGAGGTCCTTGCCGTCCGGCACGTCGATCTTGTTGAGCACCACGAGCCGCGGCCGGTTGCCGAGACCGCCGTACTGCTTGAGCTCCTCCTCGATGATGTCGAGGTCGGAGAGCGGGTCGCGCTCGGACTCCAGGGTCGCGGTGTCCAGGACGTGCACGAGGACGCTGCAGCGCTCGACGTGACGCAGGAACTCCAGGCCCAGCCCCTTGCCCTGGCTGGCGCCCGGGATCAGGCCCGGCACGTCGGCGATGGTGTAGACCGTGGAGCCGGCCGTGACCACGCCCAGGTTCGGGACGAGGGTCGTGAACGGGTAGTCCGCGATCTTCGGCTTGGCGGCGGACAGGACGGAGATCAGCGAGGACTTGCCCGCGCTCGGGTAGCCGACGAGGGCCACGTCCGCGACCGTCTTCAGCTCCAGGACGATGTCCTGGAAGTCGCCGGGCTCGCCGAGCAGCGCGAAGCCGGGCGCCTTGCGGCGGGCCGAGGCCAGCGCCGCGTTGCCGAGGCCGCCGCGGCCGCCCTGGGCGGCGACGAACGAGGTGCCGTGGCCGACGAGGTCCGCCAGGACGTTGCCGGCCTTGTCCTGGATCACGGTGCCGTCCGGGACGGGCAGGATCAGGTCCTGGCCGTCCTTGCCGGAGCGGTTGCCGCCCTCGCCGGGCTTGCCGTTGGTGGCGCTGCGGTGGGGCTTGTGGTGGTAGTCGAGGAGCGTCGTGACCGACTGGTCGACGACCAGGATCACATCGCCGCCACGGCCGCCGTTGCCCCCGTCGGGGCCGCCGAGCGGCTTGAACTTCTCACGGTGGACGGAGGCACAGCCGTGACCCCCGTTACCCGCGGCGACATGCAGTTCGACGCGGTCCACGAAGGTGGTCATCTGGGTGCCTCCAGCACTTGCTACAAAACGAAACGTACGTATCTGTCTACTGCGTAACACGCGAAAGGCGGACCCGCCTTCCCGCACGGGAAGTGAGGTCCGCCTCGCGAAAGCTTCCGATCAGGCGACCGGAACGATGTTCACGACCTTGCGGCCACGGTGGGTGCCGAACTCCACCGCGCCGGCGTTCAGCGCGAACAGCGTGTCGTCGCCGCCACGGCCGACGCCCGCGCCGGGGTGGAAGTGCGTGCCGCGCTGGCGGACCAGGATCTCACCCGCGTTGACGACCTGACCGCCGAAGCGCTTCACGCCGAGCCGCTGGGCGTTGGAGTCGCGACCGTTCCGGGTGGACGATGCGCCCTTCTTGTGTGCCATGTCTCCTCAGTCCCTTACTTCGCAGCCGCGGGGATCTCAGTGACCTTGATCGCCGTGTACTGCTGGCGGTGGCCCTGACGACGGCGGTAGCCGGTCTTGTTCTTGTAGCGAAGGATGTCGATCTTCACACCCTTGTGGTGGTCCACGACCTCGGCCTGGACCTTGATGCCGGCCAGAACCCACGGGTCGCTGGTCACAGCGTCACCGTCGACAACGAGCAGGGTCGAGAGCTCGACCGTGTCGCCAACCTTGGCAGTGGAAATCTTGTCAACCTCAACGATGTCGCCGACAGCAACCTTGTGCTGGCGACCACCGCTGCGCACGATGGCGTACACGCGGATCTCACTCTCTCGCTCTGGGACGGCATCCCCGCAGTCCAGCCACCCGGGAACGAACACGGACGGCCTCTCCCGGCCACCTAGGTACCGGTACCCGGGAGGAAGAGGGTTTACGGAGATGTGGCACGTCAACCGACACGCCGAGGGACAAGGCTACGGGGCCCGGCTTGAGGGGTCAAACCGGGCCTCGGGGCCGCTGTCCGACGATCGCCTCCGCGGCTCGTCGGCACTGCTCGGACCGCGCACCGCCGTCGAGGGAGGCCGCCGGTCGGTCCACCCCACTATGACGCTTCCGTGACGATCGCCGAGCCCGACCGGTCCACGAGCACCCTCAGGTCCCCGTCGAGCCGTACAGCCGCGGCACAGCGCAGGACGACGCAGTACAACGCAGCACGACGCAGCGCAGCACAGCACAACGCGGCGCACCACCCGCCGGATCGCACCTCTCCCACTCCCTCGTGGCCGGCCGGCGCCCTCCCGGGGCGGGTGAACCGTGGCCGTATGCTCACCGCACAGGCCAGGCATCCGAAAGGCGGAGAAGTGAACTACAGGGTCCAGCCCAGCGCCCAGGTCGACGACAGTGCCGAGATCGGCGCCGGGAGCAGCGTCTGGGACCTCGCGCAGATCCGTGAGGGCGCGCGCCTCGGAGAGGGCTGTGTCGTCGGCCGCGGCGCCTACGTCGGCTCGGGCGTGCGTATGGGTGACAACTGCAAGCTGCAGAACTACGCGCTCGTCTACGAGCCCGCCGAACTCGGCGACGGTGTCTTCATCGGCCCCGCCGTGGTCCTCACCAACGACCACAACCCGCGTTCGGTGGACCCGGACGGCAACCAGAAGCGCGGCGGCGACTGGGAGGCGGTCGGAGTGAAGATCTCCGACGGCGCCTCGATCGGCGCCCGTGCGGTGTGCGTCGCGCCGATCACGATCGGCCGCTGGGCTATGGTCGCCGCGGGCGCCGTGGTGACCAAGGACGTGCCGGACTTCGCCCTGGTGGTGGGCGTCCCGGCCCGTCAGATCGGCTGGGTGGGCCGCTCCGGCGTCCGGTTGGTCGAAGAGGACGGCGTGGCCGGGCTCTGGAAGTGTCCGCAGACCGGCGCGCTCCACGAGGAGAAGGACGGCGTCCTCACGGAACGCGAGGGCTGACGACGCCCGGCTGCGTGCAGGGATGCGAGGTCGCCGCGGGTAGGGTTGCGCTGCCGCGTCGCATTACCCAACTGGACCCGTATCGGACACGCG
The DNA here is from genome assembly GCF_024539815.1 of Streptomyces hayashii. GTDB lineage: Bacteria > Actinomycetota > Actinomycetes > Streptomycetales > Streptomycetaceae > Streptomyces > Streptomyces hayashii. Next base: position 70,412 of record NZ_JAHHIU010000085.1, on the reverse strand, counting down.
GCGCGCAGTTGAAAGGGCGAAAGGGATCCGGATGAACAGCCACGTGCTCTATCTCGCACTGGGTACGTACCGAGTGCGAGCGGCGCGCGAGCAGGTGAAGGAACTCGCCGCCTCGGGAACCAAGGTTTCCTTGGTGGTGTTGGACGATGCCGAGTGGAAGGACGCCCTGGCCGAGCTCGGCCGGCTGGACGGTGTGGACGTCGTCCGCGTCGCCCCCGGCAAGGACGGCGGCTGGGCGGCGGCCAAGAAGCTCGCGGGCGCGAAGTCCGGGCCGTTCGCCCAGGCGGACACCGTCATCGCCGGTGACGCGCAGGCGCTGCCGATCGCCTGGATCGCCCGCCGTCGACGGCCCGAGCTCGAACTGCTTCTGGAGCCGCACGGCGCCGGGCGGGAGATCGAGCCCGCCGACCTGGCCGTTCTCACGCCCTGGTACCCGTCCCCGAACAACCCCTACGCCGGGTCCTTCGTCCAGGCAGCCACCGCCGCCGTCGGCGACCAGTACGACGGCGTCACCGTGTTCCACACCGAGGACTGGTCCGGCAAGGCGCCCGGCGCGCTGGGCGACGCGATTCCCGCGACCGTCGAACGCCTCCGGGAGCGCTCCGCCTTCGGCCATGTCCTGGACACGCCGGAGGGCACCCTCGTCCGCGTCCCCGTGCCGCTCATCCGCCGCAAGAACTACGCCCCTTGGGTCGAGGCTCAGGTGGAGGCGGTGCGCAGCGCCCTGCCCACCGGCCGCATCGAGGCGCCCCTCGTCCACGCCCACGCGGGCATCTACGGCGGTGTGCTGGCCCTCAGGCTCGCCCGCCCGGACGCGCGGGTCGTCGTGACGGAACACGCCACCTTCCTGGACCAGGTGTTCGCGCAGGAGCAGGGAGAACGGCTCTACGGCGAGATGCTGAAGCGCGCGGACGCGGTCATCTGCGTCGGGTCCGTGCTGCGTGACCAGATCGTCGAGCGGTTCCCGAAGTACGCGGCCAAGATCGGCGTCATACCGAATGTGATCGCGTTCGATCGCTTTGTTCCGGGTCCCGAACGCTCGCCCGAGATGCTCCGGTGGCTGTACGTGGGGCGCCTGGTCAAGCAGAAGGGCGTCACGGAGCTGCTGGAGGCCTTCGGGCGGGTCGCCGCGAAGGAGCCCGAGGCGACGCTGACCATGGTCGGCCACGGCTCCCTCGACGACGAACTGCGCGCGCGGGGCGCGGAACTGGGGCTGGGCGACCGGTTCCGGATCCTTCCGCCGGTCGCTCCCGAAGCCGTCGGCACGCTGATGCACGAGTACGACCTTCTGGTGCACGCCAGCAAGCGGGAGACCTTCGGGATGACGATCGTCGAGGCGATCGCCACCGGCCTGCCCGTACTCACCACCCGCAGCGGCGGCCCCGACGAGACCATGGCCGGCATCGAGCCGATGGTGGGCGCGCTCATGGACGTCAGCGACGACCCCGCGGTCATCGTGGACGCGTACCGGCGACTTCGCGACCGGGCCCATGAGCTCGACCTGCAGGGCGCTCGGAAGATCCTGGAGGGCCGTTACGGCCGTGAGGCCGTCGCCGAGCAGCTCCTCGACGTCTACAACGGCGCCCTCGCCCCCATCCCCGAGCCCCCCGTCGCCGGCGAGGCGCAGGAAGCGAAGACGAAGGCCGCCGCGGGGAAGAAGGACGCCGCCGGCGAGCCCGTCGGACGCGCTGTCGTGCTCGCGCTGACCCCCGGAAAGCCGCGTCGCATCGCCAACTTCGCCAACGACCTCGTGGACCGGGGCGTCGAGGTCACCCTCGTCACCGCGCAGTCGACGCGGCAGTGGGCGCGGATGGGCCTCGGGCCGGGCGTGCCGGTGCTGAGCATCGAGGACGCCGAGAAGAAGCTGCGCATCCCGCGGGCCGAGCGCTTCCTCGTCTACCGCGCGCCCCGTGCGGTGCTGCGCCGGGCCCAGAAGATCGCCGCGAAGAACCGCGACGCGCTCGGCCCGGAGCTGGCCGTCGCCACCGTGCAGCGGGCCCACACCAAGGTCGCCAACGCCTGGCACAAGAAGGTGTTCAACCGCACCTACAAGGAGGTCAGGCCGCAGCTCCTGGCCCGGATCGCCAAGCGGCGCGTCCTGCCCGAGCTCAGCCTGGACCGGGTGGACCACGTGTTCGTCAGCGACATCAACTCCACGGTGACGGGCTGGAAGTGGGCCAAGTCCCACCCGCACCTGAAGGTCACCACGAGCCTGGACCGCAAGGTCTACGACACCGAGTGACCTGATCCGCCGGCCTGTCGGGCGGTACCACCGGTTCCCACGGTGGTACCGCCCACAACCTTTTCCGCCCCCGCTGGTCGAACACATGAGACGACGGTTCACCAACAGGGGGGAATCTCATGTCAGTTCTCGGCAGAACCCTGCCGACGGCGGCGGTCGTTGCGGCCCTTGTGGGCGGAATGCTCGCCACGGCGCCCGCGCATGCCGTCGTGGGCGGCGGCACGGCCACCACGCCCGAGTGGATGGTGCAGATCCACGCCACCCAGCCCGACGGCACCGTACGCATCTGCGGCGGCGCGGCCGTGGGAGCGCACAAGGTGGTGACATCCGCGGGCTGCGTGACGGGAGCCAAGAGCGTGCTGCTGGCCGCCGACACCACCAGCCTCCTGGCGGAGACGGAGATGGACCCCGAAGGGGCGGAGACCAACGCCTCTGCGGTGAAACGCACTTGGACGGCGCCGGGCTACGACGCCGCGACCGGGCGCGACGACATCGCGGTCCTCACCACGCGCGACCCGCTGCACACCGCCAGATTCGTGCAGCCGGCCGCCTCCTGGGACCCCAGCGCGGACATCCCCGGGATGGTCGGCGCCTTCGAAGGCTGGGGCAGTACGAGCGGCGACTCCAAAACGCCGAACTCCAACCTGCGCAAGGCGACTTTGCAGATCCGGCCCGAGAGCGAGTGCGCCGAGGCCGCCGGGGCGGCGTGGACGCCGGGACGGATGTTCTGCACCACTCCCCCGCCCCCCGACCAGGAGACGGGCGGCGGGACGCCGTGCACCGGCGACGAGGGGGGTCCGCTGGTCGTCAACGGCCGGCTCGTCGGCGTCTACTCACGCCCGACCGGCTCCAGTTGCACCGCCGAGGGCAGCCGTGCCGTGTTCACCAGGGTGAGCGCCCTCATCGGGCAGATGAACCCCCGGATCTACGACACCGACCTGAGCGGTGACGGCCTGGCCGACCTGTTCGCGATGACACCGGCCGGCCAGCGGTACGAGTACGACAGCACCGGCAACGGTCTGAAGCCTCGACGCCAGTGGCCCACCCTCAGCGAGCCCTACAGCCGCTACCGGCAGGTCGACGTGGACAGGGACGGATTCCAGGACTACGTCTACCGGACCGCCTCGGGCGACCTCTACCAGAGCTACGACGTCTACGCCTACGAGGGCTGGGGGAACTGGATCCACGACCGCTACGAGTCGAAGATCGGCCACGGCTGGAACAGCATGCGGTCGATCACCATGCCCGGCGACGTCAACGGCGACGACATCCCCGACATCGTCGCGGTCGACGGCGACGGCGTGCAGTGGATCTACGCCTTCCGGCCGGGCACCGGCGGCCAGGGCATCAGCGGCAGGTGGAAGAGCGGCACCGGCTGGGCCGGCTACACCATCTTCGGCAGCGGCGACTACACGGGCGACGGCAAGCCCGACCTGCTCGCCCGTGACACGGCCGGCCGGCTGTGGATCTACAAGGGCACGGGCAAGGGCCTCACTCCCTGGCAGACCCGCGCCCAGGTCGGCAGCAGCGGCTGGAACTACACCGCGTACGCCGCCTCCGGCGACACCGACGGCGACGGCAAGGCGGACTTCTACGCCCGGGACAGCGCCGGCTACCTCTGGCTGTACAAGGGCACCGGCAACGCCTCTGCGCCCTTCCAGAACCGGGTGAAGATCGGCGGCGGCTGGAACATCTACAGCCTCATCAGCTGAGCCCGTACGAACGAGCGGCGCCCGGCCGGAACCCTCCCGGCCGGGCGCCACCTCATGTCGTGCGTCGCGTCACGAGCCGACGATCTCCCGCAGCCGCTCCTCGAACGGGATCAGCGTGGCCTCACGGGTGTACGTCTGCGCGTGCTCCTGAGCCACGGCACGCTGGTCCGGCGTCAGATCACGGGCCGCCTTGCCCGCCGCCACCATCGACGCGGCCAGCGCGTCCACGTCCAGGCTGTTGGCGTTGAACCACAGCGGGTAGCCGTCGAGCACATCCTGCGCGGCGATACCCGGCTGGTGCACCGAGACGATCGGGTGACCGGACGCCATGTACTCGAAGATCTTGCCCGAGGTGACGTACCGGCCGCCGCCCGCCAGGAAGACCAGGACGTCCGCGTCCTCGTAGACCCGGCCGACCTCGGTCTTGGAGACCGGGCCGAGGTAGCGCAGACCGTTGTCCTCCACGCCCTCCAGGTGGTCGCCGTCCTCGTTGAGGCCGAGACGCGCCTTGAGCGCTCCGGGGCTGTTCTTGAAGAAGCCGAGGTGACCGTGGAGCTGGAGCTCGGCGTCGGCCAGATCGGGATGCCGCCTGGCGATCTTGAACGCCTCGGCCATCTCGTCCAACGGCTGCTTCGCCGTGAGGGTGCCGAGGTAGGCGAACTTCAGCGGGCGCGGCTGGTCCTGGCCGGCCTCGCTCACGGCCGGCTCCCCCGCGGCCTCGTCGGCGTCGCCGCTCTCGGCCGGCGGAAGGACGTCCGGGTCCCAGCCGTTGGGCACGACCATCATGCGGTCGGCCACCTCCGGGTAGCGCTCGGCGTGCCAGCCGCGCAGCGCCTCGTTGACGAAGACGGAGGCGGAGGCGTTCGTCAGCATCCGCTTCTCCCACCCCCACGCGATGTGACCCTCGGGGAAGGCCGGCTCGTCGTGGAAGATCTCCAGCGTCCAGGAGTCCCGGTAGTCCATGACGTACGGGACGCCCGTGAGCTTGTTGAACATCCAGGCCGCGCCGAACGAGGCGAAGGGGTTGCCGGTCGCGACGACCACGTCGAACCGCTTCTTGGTGTGCAGCTTCAGCGCGCGCACGACGGACGCCCACGCCCAGGAGGAGTAGCGCTCGGGGAAGAGCTTCGTCTGGCTGAACTGGTAGACGCGCTTGGCCATCAGCGGGAAGCTGCGGCGCAGCCAGCTGAACTCCCGCAGGTCGTGCTGCCACGTGTAGTGGTTCAGCGACGGACGCTCGACGCGGATGCTGGGGTCGACGGTCTTCGACAGCTCCTCGTCGACGGAGCCGATCACGTCGTAGAGGAAGTCGAGCGGAGCCGCGCAGACCGTGACGTCCCAGCCCTTCTCCACCAGGTGGTTGGCCGTGGCCCGGGCGCGGTAGACGCCACTCGCCCGCGACGGCGGAAAGTAGAACGCCAGATAGAGCACACGGGGGCGCCGGTCGCTACGGTTCTTCATCGGTCTTCCTCGGTTGGTCAGCGAACGGCTGAGTGCTGCACGGGCGCAGCGACGGGTGACGGTACGACGGAATCGACGCTGTAGGCGACGCGCGGGGTTCCCTGGCCGTCGGAATGCCAGGTCTCCAGCAGCCGCACCGCGTGCGGGATCGACAGGGCGTCGGCGACCACGACGAGTTCGGGACCGCCCTGCGCGCCGAAGCAGCGCTGGACCATGCGTGCCCCGACCGCGGGCCACACCCTGCGGTGCAACGGCAGGAAGACCCGGCGGTGGACCCGCCCCGCCACCCGCTTCTCGTACGCCTTGAGGGCCTTCTGCGTCCGCGCCCTGAGCGGTCCGCGGCCGAGGGCGCCGGCCACGCTCCGGGGCGCCTTGTAGAGCACCGCGCGCTCAAGGCGGCGCGGCAGGTGCCGGGCCTCCAGCTCGTCCGGCGTCATCAGCTTCACGCCCGCGGCGAAGTCCTCGGTCGCCCAGCGCTTCTTGTCGTTCACCAGGACGACGACCCGGCCGCCCGCCTCGGCGACGGCAGCGGTTTCTTCGACCACGGCCCGCTTGCGTGCGGCGCCGAGGGCCAGGAACAGGACCTGCATGTCACTCCATCACGGGGAGTCGGGGAACCAGAGTCGGTAGTGCGCCTGGGCCACGGCCTCGTAGCCGTAGTCCGCGGCGAGCTTCGCCCGGGCGCGACCGAGGTCCAGCCCCTTGTCGAGGAAACGGGCGCGCAGACGGCGGAAGCCGTCGCTGATCGACTCGGCGTTCTCTTCGACGTCGATGAGCTCGCCCGCGGCGTCCTCGATGCCGGCGAGGATCTTCTGGGGTCCGCCGCAACGGGTGACCAGCACCGGCAGACCGGCGGCGAGCCCTTCGACGATGGTCATGCCGAACGTCTCGTACCGGCTGGGGTGCACCAGCAGGTCGTGCTCGGCCATCAGTTCCAGCGCCCGCTCATGGGGGATGGAGCCGAGCAGTTCGACCGCGTCGCCCAGGCCGAGTTCGGCGACGCGTTCGGTGAGCGGCCGGCGCAGCGGGCCCTCACCGGCGAGGGTGAGGGTGAGGGTCGGGTCCTCGGCGTGGCACTGGGCGAACGCCTCCAGGAGCCAGCCCACGCCCTTGTGCTCGCCCAGGGTGCCCAGGTAGATCCACTTGGTGAGGTCCTTCACCGGCTCCGGTCGCGGCGCGTCGAAGGAGATCGGGTTCGGGATCCGCAGGATCTTGTCCGCATGGTGCGGGAACTGGCGCTCAAGCGTCTCGGTGATCTTGTCGCCGACGACGAGGAACCCGGTGACGCCGGCGAGGAGCTCGTCGTACAGCGGGACGGCGTCGGGGTCGTCGAAGACCTTGTCCAGGAACGACGCGTGCTCGGTGACGAACACCTTGGCGCCGGGCCGTGCGTTCTTCAGCGCCGCCCAGCCGCTGGGCAGGCCCACATGGGCGTGCACCACGTCGGCGGGCAGGGGCTTGCCGTCGAGCAGGTTGCGCAGCTGGCGTTCGTGGTTGAGCGCCTGGGCTCCGTGGTTCTGGCCGCGGGGAATCGTGACGGGATACTGGACGAGTTCGGCGCCGCCCGCGGTGGGCACGCGGTGCACGGCCCGCGACATCAGCTTGGCGTTGGCGGCCTCGACGGCCTTGGTCGCCGCCGCGTCCATGGGTGCCACCCAAGGATCGCCGTGGTACACGGTGAGGCTGTCGCAACCCGGCGCCGTGGCCTCCACCATGGCTTTGACGAAGGACCCCCGGAAAGGCAACTCCCGCGTCGGATACCACGGCGTGATCACGGCTACATCCCGGGATGTTGCCTGCTTCATGTCGACTTCCTTCGAGATTGCCCAGCGAGGCGTCACATTATCACCGGCGTCGCGGACCGTTCGGGACCGGACCGGCCGCCGGTCCCGAGGACCGGCGGGCCGAGCGGATCACTCTCCGTTGCGGACCAGGGTCTGCCATTCCTCAAGGATGCGGACGACGTTGTGCGCGGCGCGCCCGTCGCCGTACGGGGTCCCCTTGTCCGCCGTCGGCGCGTCACGGGTGACCTTGGCGGCCCACTCGGCGGCGGTCAGCGTGTGCGGGTCCGGGACCAGGACGTTCCAGCCGGTCTGGACCGTCTCCACCCACTCCGTCTCCGGACGGATCGTGGTGGTGACGCGCTCCAGCAGGAACGCCTCCTTCTGCAGACCGCCGGAGTCGGTGACGACACCCGAGGACGCCAGCACCGCGGCGATCAGGCCGGCGTACGGCAGCGGGCGGCCGACGTGCAGCGAACCCTTCGTCAGCTCGATGCCGTGCTCCTTCGCACGGGCCACGAGCCGCGGGTGCGCGAGCAGCGCGACGGGCACCGGCAGCCCGGCGAGGGAGTCGACGATCGCGGCGAGCCGCTCCGGGTCGTCGGTGTTGTCCGGCCGGTGGATCGTGGCCAGCAGGAACGGCTGCTCGGGGTCGATGCCCTCGGGCAGGACCGGCGCCGGGTGCTCGCCCGCGAGGACGGCGTCGCGGATCCTCAGGCAGATGTCGACCATGACGTCCCCGGCGAGCACCGCGCGCTGCTTCAGGCCCTCGTCGGCGAGGTGGCGCATGGCCTCCTCGGTCGGGGCGAGCAGCACGTCCGCGCTGTGGTCGGTGAGAACGCGGTTGTGCTCCTCCGGCATGCGGCGGTTGAAGGACCGCAGGCCGGCCTCCAGGTGCGCGACCGGCAGGTGCATCTTCACGGCCGACAGCGCGCCGGCGATCGTGGAGTTGGTGTCGCCGTAGACCAGGACCCAGTCGGGCTGCTCGCGCTCGAAGACCGGGTCCAGGGCGGAGAGGACCGCGCCGGTCTGCACTCCGTGGCTGCCCGAACCGACCCCGAGGTGAACGTCCGGGTCGGGAATGCCGAGCCCCTGGAAGAAGACGTCGGACAGATCGGCGTCGTAGTGCTGCCCGGTGTGCACAATGACATGCTCGTGTCCGGTCCCGGCGAACGCGGCCGCGATGGGCGCGAGCTTCACCAGTTGGGGCCGGGCTCCGACGATGCTGATGACTTTCACTGCGCACTCTTCATTCTGGTCCGGGGCGGTGGGGAGATCTGCGTAATCATACTGGAGGCCCTGGGGCCCCCAAGGCCCCGAAGGGCCGTGCCCGCTTGGGCGCTCGGCGCTGTCGCGGCCGCGGGCGGGGGACCGGCGACGCCGTCCGTCGTCGCCGTCACCGCCTGCGCACCGGTGCGACCCGCCGCGCCCGGAACCCCGCCCCGGTACCGGGGGGCGGGGCCGCGGAACGGTTCGCGGACGAGCGCCTCAGCCGCCGATGACGACGCGGCGGACGCCCTTCCAGGCCTCCGGGTCCGTCGTGCGGCGACCGTCGACCAGGACCGTGACGTCCGGCAGGTCGGCCGGGGTCAGGGTGCGGTACTCGGCGTGGTCGGCCTGCAGGATCGCCGCGGTGACCTTCTCGCCCGCGTGCGGGGTGAGGCCGTGCGCGAGGAGCTCCGCGTCGGTGTACATCGGGTCCGAGACGAACGGCACCGCGCCGCGCGCCTTGAGGGCCTCGACGGTCGGGAAGACGCCCGAGAAGGCCGTCTCCTTCACGCCGCCGCGGTAGGCGGCGCCCAGGACGAGCACGTTCACGCCGGTCAGGTCGCCGTACGCGGCGGCCAGCAGGTCGACGGCGTACTCGGGCATCGCGGCGTTGGCCTCACGCGCGGAGCGCACGACGGTCGCGGCCGGGTCGTTCCACAGGTACATCCGCGGGTAGATCGGGATGCAGTGGCCGCCGACGGCGATGCCCGGCTGGTGGATGTGGCTGTAGGGCTGCGAGTTGCAGGCCTCGATGACCTTCTTGACGTCGATGTCGTTCTGGTCGGCGAAGCGCGCGAACTGGTTCGCCAGGCCGATGTTGACGTCCCGGTAGGTGGTCTCGGCGAGCTTGGCCAGCTCGGAGGCCTCCGCGGTGCCCAGGTCCCAGACGCCGTTCGGCCGGGGCAGGTCGGCGCGCTCGTCGAAGTCGAGGACCTGCTCGTAGAACTCCACGCCACGGGCGCTCGACGCCTCGTCGATGCCGCCCACCAGCTTGGGGTAGCGGCGCAGGTCGGAGAAGACGCGGCCGGTCAGGACGCGCTCCGGGGAGAAGACGAGGTGGAAGTCGTCGCCCGCGGTCAGGCCGGAGCCCTCGGCCAGCATCGGCGCCCAGCGGGTGCGGGTGGTGCCGACCGGGAGGGTCGTCTCGTACGAGACCAGCGTGCCGGGCTTGAGGCCCTGGGCGATCGCCTTCGTCGCGGAGTCCATCCAGCCGAAGTCCGGGGTGCCCTCGGCGTCCACGAACAGCGGGACGACCACGACGACGGCCTCGGACTCGGCGACCGCGGACGCGGTGTCGGTCGTCGCGCTCAGCAGCCCGGCGTCGACGGCCTGCTTCAGCTTGACGTCCAGGTCGTGCTCGCCGGGGAAAGGCTCGACGCCGGCGTTGACCAGCTCGACGACCTTCTCGTTGACGTCCGCGCCGATGACCCGGTGGCCCTTGGAGGCGAACTGCACGGCCAGCGGCAGGCCGATCTTGCCGAGTGCTACTACACAGATGTTCATGGAGGGTCGCTACTTCCTTTTGGAACCGGTCGGCTTCTTGAAACCGGCGGACTTCAACTTTCTGACGCCGGCCGCCCTGGAGCGGACGGCCAGGGACTTCAGCTTCCGGCCGGGAGCTGCCAGCGCCCGGAGAACCTGAGCGCTCTTCGGCGGGTACATCCGAGCCGTGTCGATCACGACACGCCCCTTGTCGTTGACGATGGCCGACGCCCGGTAGGGGTCCCCCTCCCGGCCCCACCGGCGGGCCAGCGGCATGGGCAGGCCCACGCCCCGCACGGGGACCTCGTACGTGGCGTCCGCCACGTCCAGGTACACCCGCACACCGCGCTTGGCGGTGACGTACTCCAGCGGTATCCGGGCGTGCAGCACGGTCGCGGCGCCGTCCTCGGCGGGCTTGACGACCTGCTCGCCGACGGGCGCCGCCGTCCTGTGGTTCGGCTTCAGCTTCCGGGCGCCCGGCTTGTCGGCCGACTTGGGCATGGCGCCCTGGGTGAGCCGCAGGGTCATGCCGTCGGCCACGCCGACGACGGGCACCCGCACGGACGCCGAGTAGGTGAGGCCGTCGCCCTGCTGCTCCCAGTCGGAGGCCAGCAGCTTGGTGCCCGAGGCGAGCTGGGCGGCGACCGAGTCCCCGGCCAGCACCTCGAACACACGGTCGGGCAGTCCGATGCGCGGGTCCCGGAAGCCGGGGTAGCGCGCGAAGGTGCGCTCGCCCTCGACGACGAACGTGACGCCGTTCTCCGGCTCCGAGACGATCGCCTCGCACAGCTCGTCGATCGCCCCGGCCTGGGCAAGAGCGATGCGCACCCGGCGCTTGACGTCCATGACGTCGCGGATGCCGTCGGTGAAGTACGCGTCCGCGAGCCGGGCTATGCCCGCGCAGATCTTCACCCGCACCTCGCGGTCCAGCGCCGGGAAGTCGTCCTGGACGAGCTTGGCCAGCTCCCAGGTGAAGTGCCGGCGCAGCAGGGCGTCGCGCTGCGGACCCGCCTCGATGAGGCCGGCCGCGAAGGTCATCATCTCGGCGGTGCATTCGAGCCGGGAGAGATGGTCGGCCCGGTAGGTGATGTTGCTGGCGTCGCCGCGCTTGACCGCGTAGTAGCAGGTGTAGTTCGCCACCACCGAGATCTTGCGGGCCCGCACGAGGGCCTCGATGGTGAACGGCTGGTCGCTGCCCACGGCCATGTGCTCGGGGAAACGCAGCTTGTACTTCTCCACCAGCTCGCGGCGGAACAGCTTGGTGTTGGCCAGGGTGAACGGCACCCCCGGCTCGTCCAGGCTGACGTCCCGGTCGCCGTGCTGGAACAGCGCCTGGTGGACGTAACGGCCGTTGGTGCCGACCATCTTGCCGACGACCACGTCCGAGTCGTGCTTGTCGGCGTACTTCACCATGCGCTCCAACGCCTGCTCGCCGAGGTAGTCGTCGGAGCCGATGAAGTACACGTACCGGCCGGTGGCCACCTCCAGCGCCCGGTTGCTGGGCGCCGCCGGGCCGCCGGAGTTCGCCTGGTGGATCACCTTGACGGTGTCCGGGTACAGGGCCGCGAACCGGTCGAGTTCGCGGCCGCTGTCGTCGGTGGAACCGTCGTCGACGGCGACGATCTCCAGCCGCTCGCGCCCGATGGTCTGCTTGACCAGGGAGTTCAGGCACTCCGTCAGGTACGGCATCGTGTTGTATACCGCGACGACGACGCTGACGTCAGGCGCAGCACTCATGCTAGGGCTCCTGGTCTCCGCCGGCCGTGCCGGCTGGGTCCTGCGGGGAAAGTCTCACAGAACATAAGAGTCCCGCCGAGCACGCACCGTTCCCCCGATGTGTGATGCTCAGCTGCCATGGACGGCCAGGTCCTCCACCGGAAGCGTAACGCTGGTGTTGTGGGCGGCCGACTCCAGAAGCGCCGCCGCCACCTCGACGGTCCGCATGCCCTGGCGCAGGGAGCAGATGTCGACGGGCTTGCCGAGCACCGCGTCCCGGAAGAGCTCGTGCTCGACCTGCAGCGGCTCGCGCTTCGGGATGGCGTACCGGATCATGTCGCCCTCCGAGACGCCGCGGAAGGCCCGCAGGGCTTCCCACTCGGTGGTCACGGCCGCGTTGGAGTGGAACGTCAGGTCGGCGGTGAGGGTGTCTGCGATGAAGCAGCCGCGCTCACCGGTGACCGAGGTGAACCGCTCCTTGAGCGGGCTCAGCCAGTTCACCAGGTGGTTGACCATGGTGCCGTCGTCGAGGCGGCCCACCGCGGAGACCATGTCCTCGTGCTCACGACCGCTCTTGGAGACGGTGTGCGCCGCGATCGACACGTACTGGCGTCCGGTGACCCAGCCGGTGAGGTCGATGTCGTGCGTGGCGAGGTCCTTGACGACGCCGACGTCCGCGATGCGGTGCGGGAAGGGACCCTGGCGGCGGGTGACGACCTGGTAGACGTCACCGAGCTCGCCGGCCTCCAGACGGGCCCGCAGCGACAACAGCGCCGGGTTGCACCGCTCGATGTGACCGACGCCGGCCACCAGGCCCTTCGACTCGAACGCCTCGACGAGACGGCGGGCGCCCTCCACGGACTCCGCGACCGGCTTCTCGATCAGCGCGCAGACGCCGGCGTCGGCGAGCGCCAGACCGACCTCTTCGTGCAGATGCGTCGGGCAGGCCACCACCGCGTAGTCCACACCGAGGGCGATCAGCTCCTCGACGGTGTTCAGGATCGGCGCGCCCTGGGCGGCGCCGAACTTGTCCCCCATCGGGTCGACGACGCCGACGAGGTCGACGGCGTCCAGACCCGACAGGACACGGGCGTGGTGACGCCCCATGGAACCGAGGCCGACGAGTCCCGCTCGCAGCGACTTCCCGGTACTCACAGCTGCTCCCCCAGAGCATTGACGGCGGTGACGATGCGCTCAAGGTCCTGCGTGGACAGGGCCGGGTGCACGGGCAGGGACACGACCTCGGCGGCCGCGCGGTCCGTCTCGGGCAGGTCCCACTGGCGGCCCGCCTTCTGGTCCGGCTCCCAGTACGGCTTCAGCCGGTGGATGGGGGTCGGGTAGTACACCGCGTTGCCGATGCCGGCCTCGGTCAGCCTGGCCATGGCGGCGTCGCGGTCGCCCTGGATGCGCACCGTGTACTGGTGGTAGATGTGCCGGGCGCCCTCGGCGATCTTCGGCGTGATCACGTTGGGCGCCGTGATGTGCTCGCTGAGGTAGGCCGCGTTGGCGATGCGCTGCTCGGTCCAGCCGTCCAGCTTGCGGCGCTGCACGCGGCCGATGGCAGCCGAGACGTCCGTCATGCGCACGTTGGCGCCGACGATCTCGTTGGCGTAGCGCTTCTCCATGCCCTGGTTGCGCAGCAGGCGCAGCGTCCGCGCGGTCTCCGCGTCCCCGGTGGAGATCATGCCGCCCTCAAGGCTGTGCATGTTCTTCGTCGGGTAGAAGCTGAAGGTGCCGACGGCGCCGAAGGCTCCGACCGGAGTGCCGTTCAGCGCGGCCGCGTGGGCCTGGCAGGCGTCCTCGACGACGGCGAGACCGTGCTGCCGGCCGATCGCCATGATCTTGTCCATGGCCGCCGGGTGACCGTACAGGTGCACCGGCATGATCGCGGCCGTGCGCGGCGACAGGGCGGCCTCGACCGCGGCCGGGTCCAGACAGAACGTCTCCGGGTCGACGTCGGCGAACACGACGTCCGCGCCGACCAGCCGCACCGCGTTGGCGGAGGCGGCGAAGGAGAACGACGGCACGATGACCTCGTCGCCCGGGCCGAGGCCGAGGGCGAGGAGCGACAGGTGCAGCGCTGAGGTGCCGGAGTTGACCGCGACGCAGTGGCGTCCCTCGACCAGCTCCGAGAACTCCTCCTCGAAGGCGGCCACCTCGGGACCCTGGACGACCATGCCGCTGCGCAGGACACGCACGGCGGCTTCGATCTCCTCCTCGCCGATCACTGGTTTGGCGGCCGGTATGAACTCATGGGCGTCGGTCATCGACATCCCCTCCTCTACGGCGACCTCGAAGGCGCACCACGTCATGCATGGTCGGGAAGGGACCGTGTCGATGCACAGCACGGCCGCATCCCTGGTTGTCCGCCGACGCCTGTGGGCGGGCGGACGGCTTGTACACAGGACCCCGCCCCGTGAGGGTTCCTTGCGGGAAGTCAGCCGTCTCCGGCTGGAAGACCGGATGTGCTCTTCGGCTGTGGTCACGGTGTGCATGTCTTTGGCCACCGGGACCAGAGTGCACGTTACCAGTCTGGAGACGGCGATTTTGCCCAGGGTCATCACCCCGAAACCCATGTCGCGGGTGCGCTCCATCACAAGCGAGACACAGAGTAACTCCCTGGTGAACGCACGGCCACGCGAGCGCGGGAGGCGGGTGAAACACCGGTGCGGGCGTCCGGATGTCCGGACGCCCGCACCATGCGTACCCGCGCCGGGCGGGGTCAGTCCTCCGTCGAGGCCGTGACGGACGGCACACTCTGCTGCGCCGCCGCGGTCTTCTTCGACACCGACTTGACCGCCTTCTTGGCCGTCGCCTTCTTGGCGGCGGTCTTCTTCGCCGCCGTCGTCTTGGCCGCCGCGGTCTTCTTGGCGGCGGTCTTCTTGGCCGTGGCCTTCTTCGCGGTCTTGCGAGCGGCCGTCTTCTTCGCCGGGACGTCCTGCGCGTCCTCGGCGGGCGCGGCGGCCCCCTCGGACGTCGCCTCGGACGCGGGCTCGGCCGTGGCGTCCGCCGCGACCGACGGGACGACCACGACGGCCGTCTCCTCGGACGCGGTCGGCGCGGTGGCCTTGCGCACGGCGCGGCGCCGCGGGCGGGCCGGGGCCGCGCTCTCGGCGACGGGCTCGGCGGCCTGCTCGGCCTCGGGCTGCTCCACCGGAGCGGCCTCGGCGACCGGCGTACGGACGACCGGGGTCTCGGCGACCGTCACCACGGCGGCCTCCGCCCCCGCGGGCGACCCGGCCGGCGCGGACACCTTGCGGGTGGCGCGGCGGCGCGTACGGCCCTTGGGGGCCTCCTCGGCGACCGGCGCCTCGGCGGGCGCCTCGACGACCGGGTCCTCGACGGCGACCGGCTCCGTGTGCGCGGTGACCGTCCCGGCCGGCTGCACCGGACGCTCGGTCTCCGCCTCGACGGTCACGTTCTGCGCGGTGGGCGCCTCGACGGCCTCCTCCGCGGCGGACCCGGCCGACAGCTCCGAGACGAACGCCTCGGAACCGCCCGCACGGCGCGACCCACCCCTGGGCGCGCCCGCCGGAGCGGACGCCCTGCGGCTCGACCGGCGTCGGCCCCGGCCACGCGTGGCGGCTGCCTCCGCCTCGGCGACGCTGCTGTACAGCTCCTCGTCCACGGCGAACTCGGGGGCGGCCAGCGCGACCGGCTCGGCCACCTCCGCGGCGACCTCGGCCTCGCTCTCCGTCTCCGGCTCGGCGCCCGCGTCCGGCTCGACGACCTCGGCCGTCGCGGTCTCGTACTCGTGGTCGTGGTCGTGGTCGTGACCCTGACCCTCGCCGCCGCGACCGCGCTTCTTGCGCTTGCCGCCGCCGCCCACGGACGTCGGCTGCTCCATGTGGACGATGACACCGCGCCCGTTGCAGTGCACACAGGTCTCGGAGAAGGACTCCAGCAGACCCTGGCCGACCCGCTTGCGGGTCATCTGCACCAGGCCCAGCGAGGTGACCTCGGCGACCTGGTGCTTGGTGCGGTCGCGGCCCAGGCACTCCAGCAGCCGCCGCAGCACCAGGTCCCGGTTGGACTCCAGCACCATGTCGATGAAGTCGATCACGATGATGCCGCCGAGGTCGCGCAGCCGCAGCTGACGCACGATCTCCTCGGCCGCCTCCAGGTTGTTCCTGGTGACCGTCTCTTCGAGGTTGCCGCCCTGACCGGTGAACTTGCCGGTGTTGACGTCGACCACGACCATGGCCTCGGTCCGGTCGATCACCAGCGAGCCGCCGCTGGGCAGCCAGACCTTGCGGTCCAGCGCCTTGGCGAGCTGCTCGTCGATCCGGTAGGTGGCGAAGACGTCGACCTCGGACGTCCACTTCGACAGCCGCTCGGCGAGGTCGGGGGCCACGTGCGAGACGTAGCCGTGGATGGTCGACCAGGCCTCGTCGCCGCTGACGATGACCTTGGAGAAGTCCTCGTTGAAGATGTCGCGCACGACCCGGACGGTCATGTCCGGCTCGCCGTACAGCAGCGTCGGAGCATTGCCGCTCTTGGCCTTCTTCTGGATCTCCTCCCACTGCGCCTGCAGACGCTCGACGTCACGGCGCAGCTCGTCCTCGCTCGCCCCCTCGGCGGCGGTGCGCACGATGACGCCCGCGTCCTCGGGGACGATCTTCTTGAGGATCGTCTTCAGCCGGGCCCGCTCGGTGTCGGGCAGCTTGCGGCTGATGCCGGTCATCGAGCCCTCGGGGACGTACACGAGGTAGCGGCCCGGAAGGGAGACCTGGCTGGTCAGACGGGCGCCCTTGTGGCCGATCGGGTCCTTCGTCACCTGCACGAGGACCGGCTGGCCCGACTTCAGGGCGGCCTCGATGCGGCGCGGCCCGTTGGCCATGCCGAGCGCCTCGAAGTTGACCTCGCCCGCGTACAGGACGGCGTTGCGCCCCTTGCCGATGTCGATGAAGGCGGCCTCCATCGACGGCAGCACGTTCTGCACCTTGCCCAGGTACACGTTGCCGACGTACGAGGTGGCCTGCTCCTTGTTGACGTAGTGCTCGACGAGCACGTTGTCTTCCAGGACGCCGATCTGGGTGCGCTCGCCGCTCTGGCGTACGACCATCACCCGCTCGACGGCCTCGCGCCGGGCCAGGAACTCGGCCTCGGTGATGATCGGCACGCGGCGGCGGCCCTGCTCACGGCCTTCCCGGCGGCGCTGCTTCTTGGCCTCCAGACGCGTGGAGCCCTTGATGGACTGCACCTCGTCGGAGGGCTCGGAGGGCTTGCGCGGCTCGCGGACCTTGACGACCGTGCGCTCCGGGTCCCCGTCGACGGGCTCGGCCTCGTGGGAGGCGTCCCCGGCCCGACGACGACGGCGGCGGCGGCGACGGCTGCCGGCGGTGGAACCGCCCGCGTCCTCGTCGTCCGCGTCCTCGTCCTCCTGCTCGGCGCCGTCCTCGGCGTCCTGAGCGACCTGCTCGGAGGCCGGCTCGTCGGAGTCGGCGTCGCCGGACTCCCCCTCGCCGTCGGCTGCGTCGCCACGACGGCGACGACGGCCGCCGCGACGGCGACGGCGACGCGAACCGGTCTCCTCGCTGTCGTCATCGCTGTCGACGACGTCCTCGGCGGCCTCGTCGGCCTCGTCCGGCTCGCTCTCCGCCTCGTCCGCGGCGGCGGGCGCCGCGGTCTCGGCAGCGTGGGCGGCGGGCGCGGCGGTGCGGCCGGACTCGGCCTCCTCGCCGGCGCCGGCGGCCCTGCGGCGACGACGGCGACGCGAGCCGGCGGGCTCCTCGGAAAGCTCCGGGGCGCTCTGCACCTCTTCGGGCTCGGGCTCCTCCGCCACGGCGGTCTCGGCCTCGGCGGCGGCCTCGGCCGCGGCCCGCTGCGGCGTCTGGAACTGCGGCTCGGCGAACACGGGCGCCTGGAACACGGCGACCGCGGGGCGCGCCGGACGACGCGGCGCGTCGTCCTCGCCCTTCACGGGCTCGGGCGCGGAGAAGCCTCCGGCGGCCCGGCGGACCACTCGCCGGCGGCCGCGGCGCGGACCGGCGTCCTCGTCGCCGTCAGCGGCCTCGGGAGTCTCGGGAGCCTCGGGAGCCTTCGGCTCCTCGACGGCGGCCGGAGCGACCGGCTCCGCGGGGGTCTCGTCAACCTGGGGCGTCTGGGGTGCGGAGGCCTCGGGGGTCTCGGCGGCGGGCGCGGAGACGCGACGGGTGGCACGCCGACGGGAGCGCGGAGCAGCCGGCTCGGCCGCCTCCTCGGTCACCGCGGGCGCCTCGGCCTCGACGGCTTCGACCGGCGCCTCGGCCTCCGGCGTGGCGACGGGCGCGGTCACCCGCCGGGTGGCGCGGCGCCGCGCACGCGGAGCGGCCTCGGCCGGCGCCTCCTCGGCCGTCGGGGCGACGGGCTCGGGCGCGGACTCCGCCACGGCGGGCTCCACGGCCTCGGCGGCCGGAGCCTCCGTGGCCGTGGTCACACGGCGCGTGGCCCGACGGCGGGAGCGGCGCGGAGCTGCGTCCTCGGCCGGTGCTTCCTCGGCGGCGGCCTCCTCGACGGCCGGGGCGCTCGCCTCGGCGGCTGCCACCGGCACGACGGTCTCGGCCGCCTCGGCGGCGGCCGGGGCGCCGGCGGGCGCGGAGGCACGGCGGGTGGCCCTGCGGCGGCCACGAGGCGCGGCGGCCTCGGCGGTCTCCTCGGGCTCGTCCGCCTTGGCGTCCGCCCCGACGTTCTCGTCCTGGACGGTCTCGTCCCGGACGTCATCCTCCGCCAGTTCCTCGACGGACTCCACGGCCGGTATGGCCGGCGTGGTGATCTCGGCCGAGGCCTCGGCGGCGGCGGACGGCGGACCCGCCGGCCGGGAAGCGGCACGGCGCCGACGACGCGGCGGCAGGGTGTCGCTGGGGGTGTTCGCTTCGGAGTCCGTCATGGAATCCGCGGATTCGGTTGGTTCGAGCATTGCGGGCGTTTCTCCCGTCAGGCTCCCGGGCGCCGCACCTGGTCCGGTGGCGATCACCAAGGATCGACCACCGTTGACGTCCGCGGCTCGCGCGATGCGCGGTGCCGCCGTCCGGGGCGCGGGCGCCGCACGGGAGCTCTCTGTGTCCTGTCTCGCCGGTTCCGTACGCCGAATGCGCACGGCCTGGCGAAAGTCTTCTGGTCGGTGCGCTGCCCGACCCAGGTGGCTCCCGAGTACGAGGGCGGCGCTACGACGTGCGTTCCTTCGCGGAACCTTCCCTACGCGGGCGCCTTCGCGGCGGCAGCGGGATCGGCCGTTGTGGGGGCCTGAGCTGCCTCGCGGTCGGGCGCGAGCGGGTCGGTCACCGTGCCGGTCTCTTCATCGAACAGCCCCTGCGCCAGCCTGGTCACCGCAGCGGGGACCGGCGGCGCCAGGTCGGCCACGGCGCGAAGACCGGACAGGACGTCGTCGGGTCGAACGGCAGGCGTCACGTGCCGAACAACCAGCCGCAGTATCGCACAGGGCTGGTCGGTCGGCCTATCAGCGGGTTCATCGTGCGTTTCCAGCCGTACGACCGCGCCTCGGGTGTCGAAGGTGCGAACGCCGTTCTTGGTCATGCGCTGGACCTCCACGGCGTCGGCCTCGTTGAAGGCCTCCACCGCGCGGCCGGCGTCGGCCGGGTCCACTCCCACCAGCCGCAGCTCCCACACGGAAGCCGTCAACCGGTCGGCCAGACCCGAGGTCCGGGCCTCCACCGCGTCGACGACGTCGAGCCCGGTGGGCAGCGACTCGTCGAGCAGAGCTCTCAGCTTCTCCGGATCTCGCGCCGCGGTCAGCGCGATCTCCAGGTACTCCGCCTCACTGCCCGTGCCGGTGGGTGCGGCATTGGCGTACGACACCTTCGGATGCGGCGTGAACCCCGCCGAGTACGCCATCGGCACCTCGGCACGGCGCAACGCGCGCTCGAAGGCACGCTGGAAGTCACGGTGGCTGGTGAACCGGAGGCGGCCGCGCTTGGTGTAACGCAGACGAATGCGCTGCACCGCGGGTGCGGGCGGCGGGCCTTCGGGCTGTCGCTTGCCCAGTGTCGTTCAGTCCTTCGTGAGAGCGGTCGTACTGCTACCAAGAGTACGTGCCTCGCCCGCCGATCGTTCCCGGCGGTCGACGGCCTCCCGCCGCACCGGCTCCCCGAAGAGCATGCGGCGCACGTCCGCGCGGGTCTGCCGCGCCGTCTCCCAGGCCGCGGCCAGCGCCTGCCGGGAAGCCCTGCCCACGCTGCGCGCGGCCCGGGCGGCGGGACGCAGCACGGCGTCCCGGACGGCGTGACCGACCGGGGTGAGCACGGTCCGGTACACCCAGCGCACGGGCTCCACGAGGGTCCACCGAAGGAGAGTCCCGAGGAACCGTCCGACGGCGAGCGAGACGTGCCCGGCGATCCGCCAGCAGTGCCCGAGGGCGTCCCCGACCTCGCGCGCGACGACCGCGAGGAAACGGCCGACGGGGACCAGCACCCAGCGCCACAGGGCGAGCGCGGGCAGCACGAGCAGGATCCGGGCGGCCCAGTACAGGACGAGGCCGACCCCGCCCATCAGCAGTTCCGAAAGCCGCCACACCCCTTGCGCGCACAGGACGATCGCCCGCCCGGCCGGCGCCAGGAACCACCGGTGGACCCATCGGGCGGGGACGACGACCAGACGCCTCACCAACCACGCCCCCGCGCCGTACACGCCGACGCCGACGGCGGCGATCACAGCCCCGATCCCCTTCAGCAGCATGAGGACGGCGTGTCCGACGGGCGTCAGCACGCGCGCGTACACCCACGCGAACCCGGCGCCGACGCCCCGCACCAGCCATGCGAGCCCGTGCCCGAGCGGGGTGAGGAGGTACCGGTGGAGCCAGACCGCCGGCGTCGCCACCAGCACCTTCCCGAGCCAGGCGAGCGCCGTGGCCGCGGGGACGACGAGGTAGCGCCACAGCCCGATCAGGGGCCAGACGAACAGCGCCTTCCCCAGCCACGACAGGGCCCGTCCGAGCGGCCGCAGCACGGTGTCCCGCAGGAGCCGCCCCACGACGACGAGCCCGTCCCACACCATGCGCACCGGTACCACCAGCACGAGCACGACGATGCGCACGGGCAGCCGGATCGCGACGACGAGACACCCTTCGGGCGCCTGCCCGGAAGTCCGGCCGACCGGCGGCGCGGGCGGCTCGGCGACGGGCTGTTTCTGCAGGTCCATATGGACGTAGACGCTACAGCCGGCCCGGCGGATGCACCGACGCCCGGCCGGCGCCGACACCCGTGCGGCCAGGCGCTCCTGAGGACGCGTCAGGGGCGGGCTACCGCTTCCGGGCCCGTGCCGCCTTGCCCGCCCTGGACGCCTTCGGCCTGCGCACTGGGGTCGCCGGCCGCGGCAAGGCGTTGACGTGGGGGACGGAGAACTCCCGGTTGGTCCCGGTCTGACGCCGGATGGACTCGGGCACGTCCGGGACCGCCAGCAGTTCGTCGCAGGCCCGGACGGCCGCCCTGTGGTCGCCGACCCAGTAGGCGCAGATGGCGAACTCGAAGAGCAGGCCCCACCGGTACACCCAGGACCGGGTGAAGAGCAGGTCGTCCGGCTCGCGTGCGCCGACGACCGAGCCGAGCAGCGCGTAGGCCGTGTGGTAGCGGCCTCGCAGGCGCAGTCGTGAGGCGAGTTCGTAGACGGCTTCGAGGCGGGCGGGGCGGGACTCCCAGGCCCGGGAGAAGGCGTCCATCGCACCGGGCCAGTCGTCGCTCCGCTCCGCCATGAGGACCCCGGCCTCCAGGAGCGAGCAGTAGACCTCCTCGCCCCAGCCGCCCAGTTCGGCCCGCCGTTCGTACAGCGCGATCGCCTCGTCCGCGTGCCCCAGGTCTCGCTCGGTGTTGGCGAGATAGAACACGGTGCGCGGATTGTCCGGGTCGCGCTCCAGCTCGCGCCGCAACAGGCGCGCGTCACGCTCGAACTTGTCGCTGCGGCAGCCGCCGTCGGCGTGGTCCTCGATGACGAGCGCGTCCAGGATCTCCTGCCGGTCGGGCCCGTCGGTGCAGGGGTACTCGTGGGTGACGCCCTCGTACCGCCAAAGCCGGTCGCCCCGCATGAGGTGCTTGAAGCGGTGCTGGGTGCCGGGGGTGTCGTAGCGCAGCATGTACGAGTCCGCCGTCAGCCGGGGCAGCGGCGCGTCCTGCCGCAGGACGTGGTCGGCGTCGAGGGTGAGCAGGTAGTCGCCCCTGCCGCGGGCGTGCTGGATGTTGCGCGTCCGGTTGTGCCCGAAGTCGACCCAGGGCTCCTCGTGGAGCTCGCCCGGAATGCCGTCGAGCACCTTGCGGATCAGGTCCTGCGTTCCGTCCGTCGAACCGGTGTCCGAGATCACCCAGTGGTCGACGAGGGGGCGGACCGACTCCAGGCAGCGCTCGATCACCCGCGACTCGTCCTTGACGATCATGCACAGGCACAGGGTCTGGTGTGTCAGGCCCGTCAAGGTGACACAGGCTCGCTCGCGGGCCGCCCGTCCCACGCGGGAAATCCTCTGCCAGAACGCACGCATTAGTCCGATACGTCAATAAAAGTGATGATACGGGCCTCGCGTGCCGGTCCCATCGCCCCGTTTCGTCCAAGCTCGCCCTCAGGTCCGGGGTGCGCCCGGACCGGTCGATACAAGGAGCAGGCGAATGCGACCTGAGTTCGGACCGTACTCCCTCCTCGGCCCCCTGGCCCGGCACAGATGCAAGCAGGCCGGCATGGTGGCCTCGCTCGCCGTGATCCTGGCGGCCGGCGTGATCAGCCCGGCCGCCGCGGCGGCGCGCAGCGTCACCGAGGGGCCGCGGACGGCGGCCGTCGCCGGCGGCGACAAGTGCAAGCCGAAGCCCAAGCCCAAGCCGCACCGGGCGAGCCAGGCGGGCGGCAAGGACAAGTGCCACGGCCCGACAGGCCCGACGGGCCCCCGGGGCACCACAGGCCCCACCGGCCCCACGGGCGCTACGGGCGCTACGGGAGCGACGGGCGCCACCGGCGCACCGGGCGGACCGGGCGGCACCGGCCCGACGGGACCCACCGGCGCATCGGCGTGTTACGACATCGACGCCTACCGGCCCCAGGGCAACGTCGAGTACCGCAGCGTCCTGGCCAACGGGCGCTACTACGCGGGCATCCGCGACCTGACCGGCAGTGTGGACAACCCCATGCTGTGGACCGACCTGACCGACCACGCGGGATACCCCGCGGGCGGCGACGTGGGCCTGCCCTGCGGGGCCGCGGTCAGCGAACACCAGGCCGCCGCCGGCATGGAGTTCGACGTGCTGACCACCACGGGCCGGGTCTACGAGATCACCTGCCAGTTCGACAACAACGGCAGCGATCCGGCGATCCTGCAGTGCGGGACGAACACCGGCAACCCGTGGGTCGAGATGGACCACCGCCCGGCGCCCGGCGGCGTCAACGACGGGACCGACATCACCCCGTGAGACACACGGAGGGTGCCTCCGGACCAACCTGGAGGCACCCTCGACCGACCCGCGCCCCGCTCAGTGACCGTGCGCGTGCCCACTGCCGGCAGGCTGCTTCACAGCCAACGGCAGCAACTTCTTGCCCGTCGGGCCGATTTGAATGTGAGTGTCCATCGCAGGGCATACACCAACAGCTCTAAATCCAGTACGGTGCCGCCATGGCAACCCGAAGCAGGAAGCGCACGCCAACTCACTTACAGCCGTATGACGTTGAGACCGAGTGGACTCCAGCGGACTTGGCCGTCCTGAAGAACCTCAGGAAGGCCGAGGCTCTGTTGCCGGACGACGCCCCCAGGGCGTTGCTCTCCATCCGTCTGTCGGTCCTCACCGACGAGACGACGTCCCCCGTCCGCCAGGAGCTCGACCTCCGAAAACTGGCCCTGGAGCGTGGCCGACGTGTCGTCGGTGTCGCCAGCGACCTCAACGTGTCGGCTACGAAGGTCCCGCCCTGGAAGCGCAAGGAGCTCGGAGACTGGCTCAACAACCGCGCACCGGAGTTCGACGAGATCCTCTTCTGGAAGCTCGACCGGTTCGTACGACGCCTCACAGACCTCAGCACCATGATCGATTGGTGCCTGAAGTACGGGAAGAACCTTCTCTCCAAGCACGACGCCATCGATCTGACCACGACGACCGGGAAGATCATGGTCACGATCATCGGCGGCATCGCCGAGATCGAGGCAGCCAACACCAGCACACGCATCACAAGCCTGTGGGACTACGCCAGGACGCAGACGGATTGGGTCGTCGGCAAGCCGACGTACGGCTACGAGACGGTGGAGAACGAGGACGGCAGGGTCGTACTCGCCATCAACGAGGATGCGTACAAGGCGCTGCACTGGTGTCGCCGCGCCGCCCTGAGGCCAAAGCCGGCTTCCGCGAGTCGCATGGCCCGGGTGCTGATCCGCGCCGGAATCTGCGGGCCGGGGCTGACGACGTCGACCATGCTCCGTCGACTCAGGAACCCCGGGCTGATGGGGTACCGCGTGGAGGAGAACAAAGTCGGAGGCGTACGCCGCTCAAAGATCGTTCTGGGCAACGACGCGAAGCCCATCCGGGTGGCGGAGCCGATCTTCACGGAAGAGGAGTTCGAGAGCCTGCAAGCAGCTCTGGACCGGCGAGCGAAGAACCAGCCCACCCGCGCCCCCGGAGGTGCAACGAGGTTCCTGGGGGTCCTGCTCTGCGACGACTGCGGCAGCAACATGATCGTCCACAAGACCTCGCACAAGGGCAGGCACTACGAGTACCTGCGCTGCGGCAAGTGCAAGGGCGGAGGCCACGGCGCACCGAACCCCCAGCACATCTACAGCCGGTTCGTCGAAGACGTCCTGAGAGTTCTCGGGGACGACCCCGTCATGGTGCGCGAGTACCGCCAGGGCGCCGAGGCCCGCAAGGAGCAGAAGCGCCTTGAAGAGTCCGTCAGCTACTACATGACCGGTCTCGAACCCGAGGGGCGCTTCACGAAGACACGCTTCACGAAGGAGCAGGCCGAGAAGACCTTGGACGACCTGATCCAGCAGTTGGAGGCCATCGACCCCGAGTCGACCAAGGACCGGTGGGTTGCCGTGCACAACGGCAAGTCGTTCCGGGAACGCTGGGAGGAAGGCGGCATGGAGGCCATGGGCGCTGATCTCCTCCGCGTGGGCGTGAAGGCCAGGATCACGCGCACCAAGGTGGAAGGCGTGCGCGCCCCGCACGTCCACATGAAGCTCATGATCCCCAAGGACGTGCGGAACCGCCTGATACTCAAGGAAGACGACTTCGCCGAAGCCTTCTAGGAAGCCGCCGGCGGCCCTGTCATCCCGTGCTGTGGATGGATGTGCCGGTCGCAGCGTCGATGACTATGTCCTGCTTGCCGCTTCCGACGAGCCAAACCGGCCTCCACTCGCCCTTGATCTGCTGGGCGAGGAGCAGGGTGGATTCAGCCGACTGCCCGGTCTCCTTCACCGCGAGGTCCCTGGCCTTGGCCTCATCGACGGCGACCGGAGGCAGAACGGGGTCTTTGACAGTCCTAGCGGTGAAACCGATGACCCGCCCTGTTGTGGTGATGGTGAGGTCGAGGCGCATGGGCATGAGCACCCCGTCCGCATAGCGCCGATACACCACCGTGTAGGCCCGCGTTGCACCGTCGCCAATAGAGCGAACGCGCTGTTCGCTCCCCGCGAAGTCCTTCGGGAACCACTTGCGCGCGAACTCGTCTGCGGCCGAGGCAACTTGCTTCTGGCTGAGACTGCCCTCATCACCACGGGTGTTCGAAGACCATGCGCTCTCCAACTCCTTCTCAGGCCACCAGCCCGAGATGCTGCCCTTGTTCGTCTGCGCAGTGATCTTCAGGCGGCTCCCCTTCTTCTCGGTAGCCGTCTCGCCAACCTTGGTGTCGCTGCCGTAGATCCCCTTGGCCGCTTCAGTGATCCACTCATCTGCCTGGACAGCGGAATCCGCGAAGTCACGCCTCTGATCATCCATCGCAACGATGTCGACGGAATCGATGGCGGAGTGGAAGACGCCCGCCAACGCCACGACACCGACCCCAGCGAGCGACACACCCCAGAGGACGTCAAACCGAGGCCGATGGAGAGACTGTCGCCGCTTCATCAGCCAGAGGACTCCTGCCAGTACCCCCAGCACGGCACCGGTTGCGTTGGCAGCTATGTCCGTCACACTGCACGAACGGCCCAGGGCCACCCCGGACTGGATGAGTTCTACAGCGCCGCTCAGGCACCCGAACGCGGCCACGACCGTCACCGGTCGCTTGAAGAGCAGGACGGCCAAGAATGCACCGGGCGCGAAGAGGGCGATGTTCAACACCGAACTCGCCGACGTGAACAAGTGGGTGGGTATCCCGGTATCGCATTGTCCGGTCTCCAAACCGGCGTTACCCGGCATCAGAGTCACGGCGATGATGCCGGCCAGGTAGACAGCAACAGCCGTCGGCATGGCCCACGGCTTGTTCCGAGCCTTGGCCACCAGCGCCGTAGGTACGGCAACAAAGGCAGCAAGAATCAGGAAGGAGGTAATCAGGCCGGGTACGGCGGAGATGGACGCTTCAATCACGTGGTGGCCTTAAGTACACGCAACCGGGACGCTGGTCGGGCGTCCCGGCTGTCGCGGAAGTGGACTAGCAGACTTCCAGATTCGGGGTGTAGTAGTTGCCGGTGCTGGACTTCATGTAGCCGGCGATGGAGCACTCGTCCGTGTCGGACTTCTTCTTGCCACCCCAACTGTGCGACAAGGTCTGGCCCTTGCCAATGGTCTTCTGCGTGTCCAAGAAGAGTGATCGACCCGTGGTCATCGCCAGCTGAATCGTCACCCTGGCGTCACCGCGCTCCTTGTGGTACTTGGTGGAGGAGTAGTACAAGGCACAGTTACCACTCACGAGACACCCGTCATCTCCGTCAATGGTCAGGGTCCCGTTCGACAACGCCGTGCTCTTGGAGCCAAAGGCGAAAGAAGCGGTCGTTCCTGTAAGGACAAGCGCGCTCGTCAGAGCCGCGACGGTCAGGGCCTTCTTCAACACTGCGGTTTCCCCCTCATGGTCAGTGAGAGCTCTTGCATTGATTGCAAGATCAACAACTCCGAGGAGATTAGGCCTCCACGTCTTGACAAGGCCAGGTCAAGCGCGAAGTTGACTCAAAGCCAACACACAGATGGCTTGATCAACATGGAGGAGCCTGACTGCCTCGGGGGCACGGCACCACTGGCACCAAGGCCACTCCACCCTTACGAGAACCACGCCGCAGGGTCGAAGGCTTCCTCTGTCCCATCGTCGTCCACGATAACGATCTCACTTTCGATCAAGGTGGCTGTACTGCTCTCACCGTCCCCCGGCGAGGGCAAAGGGCTGACATGCTGCGAAGCACGGTTGGGAAGAGCGGTCGTCAGCCCGATCCCTCCTCTCGCTGCGCCTCCGCACCAAGCCGCCGAGACTCCGCAAGGTCATCAGCGACTCCGGCCGCGATGAGGGCCGCGCCGGGGGTGTGCCCAGAGCCGACGTAGCGCCAGTAGCGTTCCGTGATCGCGTCGGGGTGTCGTCGCGGCCCATGTGCTCGGCACGTTCGGCACGGAGTGCTGCGTAGGTGGTGGAGTAGGCGCGGGATTTGGTGAGGATGTGGCCCCGGTAGCCCAGGGTGTGCGTCCAGGCCCGAAGGCGGAGAGGCTTGTACTCGGAGAGGCCGCCGAGACGCCAGCAGGCGCGCATGAGGGCGCGGACGTGAGTGCTGACGGGTGCCGCGGCGATGTCAGCCCAGTTGGTGAGCGGGTGGTCGAGGCCGGCACCGGTCTCGCTTGCGCCTTTGGTGACGTATTTGGCGACGTACGCGGCTACGGCGTCGTCGTCCGGGCCGTCGCCGTCGGTGTGCAGCGGCCGGGCGTCGATCTGGTCGCCCCAACTCAGGACCAGCTCACCTACGGCACGGGTGTGGAGTGCAGGGACGTGGACCCGCCGGGCCGAGTCGCGTACCGCGTGGGTGAGGAGATCTGTGGTGGCCCAGGTCGGGGGTTCGTCGTGGCGGTATCCCCACGGCAGTTGTCGCAGACTTCTGGGCGGGAACTGGGCAGAAATTAAGGACGACTTTTCCGCACTGCACGAATATGCTCGGTCCGACGTGATCACAAGGCCTGCCGCTGACATCAAGAAAGAAATCGCCGAAATTATTGGTAGCGCTCGCGGCAAAGTGACGCTCGAACAGGGGAAAGTCGATAGAATTCTCGAAGTCCTAAGGACAGCAAACAACTGGAAGACACTAAAGAAGAGCGGATTGGGAGGCCTGAACGGAGAAACATACAGATCCACCCAACGCCTCGTGGAATATTTCGCCGAGCGCGGAGTATTCATAGTCCCGGTAGGTGAACTCGAATGCTGGGTTCGCTCTGTCTCGCCCACGAACAAGGGCCAATGGCTAAGTACCGTATTCGAGGAAGGCCACTACCGCTCGCCAATTCCGGAACTTCGCAATTTCGCTGGCCACATTAGTTCATATCTGCTTGAGCAGGCGTCCTGTGCGGTCAACAGCGATGCTGACACGCAGGAAGATGCGAGGGAGTAGGCAAGCCAGCGGAACAAATAGGGGGCTTCAAGCCCCTTTTCCTGATCGCCCATGGGTCCGGACGTTATCTTCACGATCGAGGGGAAGACCCTGGCTTGGGGGCCAGGGTCCCACTCATGTACGTCAACGTCTCCTCACGGGATCTCCGTGACGACGTTTTTCTCAGTATCCCCGAGAGGGTGATGGGAACACGAAGCTTGCGTCGGTTTCGTGATCAGGGCCAGATGTAGGCCAAGATCATGAAAATGAGAACGGCGAGTCCAACGGTCATACCGCCCGCTGTCTTCATGGCCTCGCAGTACGAGGCCCCCCTCCATCGTCCGATGAAGGATGCCCGCGAAGATCCCGATAATGACCGCGATCAAGATCGCAATCACGGAATCCGCTTTCTTGTTCCTCGGGACATGAGGAGGGACAGGGAGCTGCGGCGCAGTCATGCGCAACCCTTCGTCTGCCGCCGCCTGTGAAGGATGACCTGTCGGATTCGGGCTGGCGTAGTTGCCCGGCCGCATTGCTACGGCTTCATCCCAAGGGCTGCTCGGCCCGGCCATGGCGTGACCGTTCCGGCGACCCGTACTGCTGGGTCCTCCACTCCTGCCGCTCGCCTGTTCATCGACCGTCATCCGAGTGGCGGCAGGATTCGGCGTCCGCCCGGACCGCCCCTCCGCTTGTGGTGGGGTCTTGTCGTCATAGAGGATCGTGACGCACGCCACCCCTAAAATCCCAACTCAGACGTGGTTTTGTGGGCTTACTCACCACACACCCGTTGGGGCGACCGATTCGATCAACAAGCTGTGGTCAAGCGGCGGTTGACGCCTTATCAAACGTACGCATCGAGGAAGGCCGTCCGCGGTTGTGGGGAGTTCCTTGGTGCACGGATCTTCACTCACCCCTCTGACCAGCCAAGCAAAAATACGGTATGAGCAGCGCTTGACCGATGCTCGTGCAGCGCAGTGACGGCACAGGCGCGGTCCCGGCGTGCGCTCAGATCTGAGGCAATGGCTGACGTGTCATGCAGGGCATGGCCGCGCCAGCCATGCCGGTGGTCTGCTGCCGTTGCATCCTCACCCTGTGACAAATCGCTGTTCCGAAACATTTCGCCGGTCAGCAAAGCCCTCAGGCGCGCTGCCGAGACAGGCTCAACCCGCGTCGCTCTCGGTCGATGTCCGTGACGATGACCGAGACCTCGTCGCCGATCTGTACGACGTCTTCGGGAGCCGTCACGGGAGCCGAACTGAGGTCGCGCAGATGGACCAGCCCCTCGACCCCGTCCGCGACCTGGACGAAGGCACCGAACGGGACCAGCTTGGTCACCCGCCCGCGGAGTGTCTGGCCAACTGCGACGGTGTCGGCGAACGCTGGAAAGGGGTCTGGCTGCCTCGCCCGCAAGGACAGCCGGGCCTCCCCGTTCCACGTGTCGAACTGCAAGAACTCGCACGACACGCGCTGCCCGATCGCGACGACCTCTGACGCGGCCTCGAAACGCCGCCAGGACAGCTCGGGATACGTGATGAAGCCGACGCCGGGGTACACCGGGTGGTCAGGGCCCTCGTCCAGCGCCACGAACACGCCGAATCGCTCGATCGACGCCACAGTGCCGGCCAGTGTCTCGCCACGGCGAAGTCGCTTGAGGAACGCCCAGAGTTCCGGGTTCTCGGTGGCCGTCATCGCCAGCCGCACCCGACCCTCGTCCAGATCAACGGCGATCACCTCGGCCGTGATCCGCTGCCCGACCACCGCGGCCTCAGCCATTCGCCGACGCCAGGAGACGTCCGACGCCCCCACCACCCCGAGCGGACCCGCTGCCAGACCGTCCAGGGTCACCGACGCCTCAGACCGGGTGACCTCCGCGACCGTCCCACAGCAAAGGTCACCGACGTTGATCGCTGCAAGAAACTCCTGAGCAGTCTGACCGCCCGACGCTTCCCCCATGCCGCTCAGGCTCTCACGAGGAGCCGCTAGACCCACTCCACCTCGGAGAGGATCCCCGGAGAGCTCCCAGGCGGCGGCAGGGGCGTTCGCGGCGCATCCTGCGCACACCTCTGCCGACTCCTCAGAGCCCCGAGCGAGCCAAGCGCCGCGACCACCTCATCCTCCGTGACCTCCCCCACAGCCTCAGCGATCCGCCGCAGCGCCTCACTCACCTCAGTGCTCGTGTCCGCTGGTCGCAGCGTCCTTCTTGACCGTCAGCGGCAGCAGCTTCTTGCCGCTGTTGCTCAGTTGTGGCCATGTGTCGAACTGGGGACACACCCCGCAATCGAAGCAAGGCGTCCAGCGGCAGTCCTCGACCTCCGTCTCGTCGAGGGCGTCCTGCCAGTCCTCCCAGAGCCAGTCCTTGTCGAGGCCCGAGTCCAGGTGGTCCCAGGGCAGGACCTCCTCGTAGGTCTTCTCGCGCGTCGTGTACCAGTCGACGTCGACGCCGTAGGCCGGCAGCGTCTTGTCCGCGCAGGCCATCCAGCGGTCGTAGGAGAAGTGCTCGCGCCAGCCGTCGAAGCGGCCGCCGTCCTCGTAGACGGCGCGGATGACCGCGCCGATGCGGCGGTCGCCGCGGGAGAGGAGGCCCTCGACGATGCCGGGCTTGCCGTCGTGGTAGCGGAAGCCGATCGAGCGGCCGTACTTCTTGTCGCCGCGGATCTTGTCCCGGAGCTTCTGCAGGCGGGCGTCCGTCTCCTCGGCGGAGAGCTGGGGAGCCCACTGGAAGGGGGTGTGCGGCTTGGGGACGAACCCGCCGATCGAGACGGTGCAGCGGATGTCGTTCTGGCCGGAGACCTTGCGGCCCTCGGCGATCACGTTCATCGCCATGTCGGCGATCTGCAGGACGTCCTCGTCCGTCTCCGTGGGCAGGCCGCACATGAAGTACAGCTTCACCTGGCGCCAGCCGTTGCCGTACGCGGTGGAGACAGTCCTGATCAGGTCCTCTTCCGAGACCATCTTGTTGATGACCTTGCGCATGCGCTCCGAGCCGCCCTCGGGCGCGAAGGTCAGGCCCGAGCGACGGCCGTTGCGCGTGAGCTCGTTCGCCAGGTCCACGTTGAAGGCGTCGACGCGGGTGGAGGGGAGGGACAGGCCGATCTTGTCCTCCTCGTAGCGGTCCGCGAGGCCCTTGGCGACCTCGCCGATCTCGCTGTGGTCGGCGCTCGACAGCGAGAGCAGACCGACCTCCTCGAAGCCGGTCGCCTTCAGGCCCTTCTCCACCATGTCGCCGATGCCGGTGATCGAGCGCTCGCGCACCGGGCGGGTGATCATGCCGGCCTGGCAGAAGCGGCAGCCGCGGGTGCAGCCGCGGAAGATCTCCACCGACATGCGCTCGTGGACCGTCTCGGCGAGCGGGACCAGCGGCTGCTTGGGGTAGGGCCACTCGTCGAGGTCCATGACCGTGTGCTTCGACACGCGCCACGGCACGCCCGACCTGTTCGGCACCACGCGGGCGATCCGGCCGTCCGGCAGGTACTCGACGTCGTAGAACCGCGGGATGTAGACCGCGCCCGTCTTGGCCAGGCGGAAGAGGACCTCCTCGCGGCCGCCGGGCCGGCCCTCCGCCTTCCACTCGCGGATGATCTTCGTCATGTCGAGCACGGCCTGCTCGCCGTCGCCGATGACGGCCGCGTCGATGAAGTCGGCGATCGGCTCGGGGTTGAAGGCGGCGTGCCCGCCGGCCAGCACGATCGGGTCGTCGAGACCGCGGTTCGCGGCCTCCAGCGGGATCCCGGCGAGGTCGAGGGCGGCCAGCATGTTGGTGTAGCCCAGCTCCGTGGAGAAGGACAGGCCGAACACGTCGAAGGCCTTCACGGGGCGGTGGCCGTCCACGGTGAACTGCGGGACGTCGTGCTCCCGCATCAGCGCTTCCAGGTCCGGCCACACGCTGTAGGTGCGCTCGGCGAGGACGCCCTCCTGCTCGTTCAGCACCTCGTAGAGGATCATGACGCCCTGGTTGGGCAGACCGACCTCGTACGCGTCCGGGTACATCAGCGCCCAGCGGACGTCGCACGCCTCCCAGGGCTTGACCGTGGAGTTGAGCTCGCCGCCGACATACTGGATCGGCTTCTGCACATGCGGGAGCAAGGCTTCGAGCTGCGGGAAGACCGACTCGACAGACATCGCGGGGGCACCTTCGTGAGCTGACCGGGGATCCCCCCGGCCGGCAGGCTCGGGGGAGGGTGACCATCTAGCGTAACCCGACCGGAGGCATCCCCCGCCCGCGAGAACTCCGCCGCGGTCCGTTCTAAACCTCCATCTGCTTGGAGACCCTCTCCCAGACGTGCGGCAGCGCCTCCTCCGCCCGCTCGGCCCGCCCCTGCTCACGCCCGTACAGCACCCCGTACGTGAAGGCGCTCTCCCCCGCCGCGTGCGCCACCGCGGACAGCTCGCGCAGGGTCCGGCGGGCCATGACGCTGTCCTGGTGGTCGCCGAGCAGGCTCTGCAACGACTTCATGGACTTGGCGAGCGCCTTGGCCGAGCCGCCGATCGCGGGGGTGGCGGTCTCCGCCGCGTAGCGGGTCCGCTTGGTCTTCTTGCGCGCCTCGTGCAGGGTGACGTCGCGGGTGTGGCCGGGCGGCTCCTCCAGGGCCTGCCCGATCAGCCCGGACACCTTGCGGAAGTCCTTGCGCACGGCCTTGGCGAGCACCTTGGCCGGCTTGCCCGCGGCGGCCTTCAGCAGCGGCGGGTCGGCGACCAGGGCGTCCAGGGCGTCGAGCAGGGTCAGATAGCGCGGCGAGTCCAGGACTCCGAGCAGCCGGTGGCGCGAGCCGCTGTGCTGGGCCTGCGCCCAGGCCCGCAGGCGTGCGCCCACCGGGCCGGAGACGAGGGTGTGGGGCAGATCGTCCAGGGCGGCCGTCAGTCGCTGGTCGAGCACCTCCTGGTCGCGGCCCGCGCCCAGTTCTCCGGCGAGCCACTTCAGCTCGTCGGCGATCGGGTCGGTGACGGCCGGGTCGAGGACTTTGCGGAACGAGCGGAATGTGCTGCGCAGCCGCCGGGTCGCGACGCGCATGTCGTGCACGGAGTCCTCGGCCTCCTGACGGACGGCCGGATCGAGGGCGACGATCGCGTCCCGCTGGGCGCGCACATAGGCCAGCACGTGGTCTCCGGCGGTCGCGGGAGCGTCGGCGGCGGGCTTCTCCCCCGCCGCGTTCCCGTCCCCCGCCGTCCTCTTCTTGGACCGCTTCTTCTTCGGCGTGGTCTCCGTCAGCGCCCGCGCCAGTTTGGACGACGACGTCGAGGGCCGGACGCCCGCCTTGCGCAACCGCTTCTCCACCTTGTCGAGGAAGGCCGGGTCGCCGCCGTCGGCGAGTTCCACCTCGATCTCGGTCCACTGGGCGCCGCCTTCGCCGCCGAACAGCCGGTCGGCCCGTACGGCGTCCACGCTGGCCTCGGCGAGCAGCCGGCCCTTGCCGTCGACGAGTTCGCGGACGTCCCGGCTGGAGCGCAGGCGTACCACCGGCACGAGCTGGCCCTCGCGGACGCGGGAGCGGACGAGTCGGCCGAGTTCCTCGGGCACGGTGTCGGAGAGCGGCGATCTGATCTCGTCCCGGATGCCGGCCTCGACGGGGAGTTTCAGGTGCCAGCCGGCGTCGGCGCCGCCGGTGCGACGGCGCAGCGTGATCGAGGCGGCGGCCAGCCGCAGGTCCGAGGTGTCGTAGTAGGTCGCGTCCAGCTCGGTGACGCCTCTGTCGAGGACGGTGGCTACGCCGGCGACTCCGGTCAGGTCGGGCAGCCCGCTCTCGTCGGATTCGTACTTGCGCTCGATCTCGCGTTTCGTCTCCGCCATGAATTGAATCTAGTCGCACTCGGGTCCGAGCGGCAGTGCGCGCCGGACCCGAATCGCGGCCGGGTTCGGGGAAACTCCGAGGTGTCGGGGGGTGTCCGGGGGCTCAGGCCGACATCGGCCGTTGCACCCGGATGGACTGCAGCAGCCCCACCGCCACCCATACGGCGAACATGGACGTGCCGCCGTAGGAGACGAACGGCAGCGGCAGACCCGTCACGGGCATGATCCCCAGGGTCATGCCGATGTTCTCGAAGGACTGGAAGGCGAACCAGGCCACGATGCCCGCGGCGACGATCGTGCCGTACAGCTCGGTCGTCTCACGCGCTATGCGGCAGGCGCGCCAGAGGACCACTCCGAGCAGGATGATGATCAGGCCCGCGCCCATGAAGCCGAGTTCCTCCCCGGCGACGGTGAAGACGAAGTCCGTCTGCTGTTCGGGGACGAACTGGCCGGTGGTCTGGGAGCCGTGGAAGAGCCCGGCGCCGGTGAGGCCGCCGGAGCCGATCGCGATCCGCGCCTGGTTGGTGTTGTAGCCCACGCCGGCCGGGTCGAGGCTGGGGTTGGCGAAGGCGGCGAAGCGGGCGATCTGGTACTCGTCCAGGATGTGCAGCTGCCAGACGGCGATCGCGCCGGCCGCGCCCGCGCCGAGCAGTCCGAAGACCCAGCGGTTGGAGGCGCCGGAGGCCAGCAGCACGCCCAGCACGATCATCACCATGACCATGACCGAGCCGAGGTCGGGCATCAGCATCACGATCAGCATCGGGACGGCCGCGAGGCCGAGCCCCTGGAGCACCGTGCGCTGGTCGGGGTAGAGCTTGTCGCCCGCGTCCACTCGGGCCGCGAGCAGCATCGCCATGCCCAGGATGATCGTGATCTTCACGAACTCCGAGGGCTGCAGCGAGAAGCCGCCGCCGAGCACGATCCAGGAGTGCGCGCCGTTGACCGTGGAGCCGAGCGGCGTCAGCACGGCGAGGATGCCCAGGAGCGACAGGCCGTACAGGACCGGCACCGCGTTGCGCAGGGTGCGGTGGCCGAGCCAGATCGTGCCTGCCATCAGGGCCAGTCCGATGCCGGTGTTCATCAGGTGACGGACGAGGAAGTAGTACGGGTCGCCCTGGTTGATCTCGGAGCGGTTGCGGGTCGCGGAGAAGACGAGGAGCGAGCCGATCAGGGACAGGGCGATCGCCGACAGCAGTATCGGCCAGTCCAGCCTGCGGGCCACCGAGTCACGGGCGAAGACCCGCGTCCAGCCGGCCCGAGCGGGCCCGTATCCGGAGACGGAGAAACTGTTCGCGCCGGTCATGTGCACATCCTCCGGCTTCCCCTCTTCCGCCGTCGTCTGCGGGTGTCGCGGTTGGTGTCGGTGTTCTGCTGCACGGTGGCCGCCGTCTGTGTCTCGTCCGGCTTCGGCGCGGTCTGCTGGCTGGCGCGCTGGTCCTTGGCCGGGTCCTTGGCGATCCTGGGGGCCTTGATCGTGCCGTCCGCCTGGACGTGCGGCAGGCCGGTCTGCGGGGTGGGCAGCAGGGCGTTCTTCTTGTCGATCTTGCCGTCGTCGGAGACGCCGTACATCGCGTTGTAGATGTGCCGCACGGCCTCACCGGAGGCGCCCGAGCCGGTACCGGCCTGGGCGATCGTCATGACGACCGTGTAGTCCTTGCTGTAGGTGGCGAGCCAGGACGTCGTCTGCTTGCCGTAGACCTCCGCTGTACCGGTCTTGGCGTGCAGCGGGATCTTGTCCTGGGGCCAGCCGCCGAACTTCCAGGCGGCGGTACCGCGGGTGACCACGCCTTCCAGCGCGGAGTCCATGCCCTTGATCGTGGCCTTGGAGACGGGCAGCCTGCCCTTGGGCTTGGGCTTGATCTCCTGGACGGTCTTGCCGTCGGCGCTGAC
This sequence comes from Streptomyces hayashii, assembly GCF_024539815.1. Classification (GTDB taxonomy): domain Bacteria; phylum Actinomycetota; class Actinomycetes; order Streptomycetales; family Streptomycetaceae; genus Streptomyces; species Streptomyces hayashii. The sequence goes on along the minus strand of NZ_JAHHIU010000085.1, from coordinate 34,630 downwards.
GATCGCCTTGCCGATGGTCGGGGTGTACATGGTGCCGCCGTTGGCGAGCGCCCCGTAGATCACGGCCTCCTGGATCGGGGTGACGAGGGTGTCGCCCTGGCCGATGGAGTAGTTGATCGAGTCGCCCTCGCGCATCTTGTTGCCTTCGAGGCAGTTCTCGTACGCGATCTTCTCGACGTAACTGCCGTCCTTCTTGCCGGACTTGCACCAGGAGTCCTTGTTGGCCTTCCAGTAGGACTCCTTCCACTGGCGGTCGGGGACCCGGCCGGTGACCTCGTTGGGCAGGTCGAGGCCGGTCTCCTTGCCGAGGCCGAACTGGTGGGCGGCCTTGTAGAAGTAGTCCTTGGGCTCGCCCTTCTTCGGGTTGATGCCGCCGTCCTTCTTCCACTCCCGGTCGGCGAGTCCGTAGAAGACGGTGTCGCAGGAGACTTCGAGGGCCCGGCCCAGCGAGATGGGGCCGAAGCTCTCGCCCTCGAAGTTCTTGAAGACCTGGCCGCCCACGGAGTACGAGCTGGTGCAGGGGTAGCCGCCGTCCCACTCGTAGCCCGCCTCGACCGCGGCGGCCGTGGAGACCACCTTGAACGTCGAACCGGGCGCGGACTGACCCTGTATGGCCCTGTTGAGCAGCGGGTAGTCCGAGTTCTTGCCGGTGAGCTTCTTGTAGTCCTTGGCGGAGATGCCGCCGACCCACACGTTGGGGTCGTAGGCCGGGGCGGACGCCATGGCGACGACCCGTCCGGTCTTGGCCTCCATCACGACGACGGCGCCGGAGTCGGCCTTGTAGTTCTCGCCGGTGATCTTGTCGAACTGGGTGCGGGCGATCTTCATCGCGTTGTTCAGTTCGTACTCGGCGACCCGCTGGACGCGGGCGTCGATGCTGGTGACGAGGTTGGAGCCGGGCTGCGCCGCGTCCGCCTCGGCCTGGCCGATGACACGGCCGAGGTTGTCGACCTCGTAGCGGGTGACGCCTGCCTTGCCGCGCAGTTCCTTGTCGTACTGGCGCTCCAGGCCGCTGCGGCCGACCTGGTCGGAGCGCAGGTACGGCGAGTCGGTGTCCTGGGCCTTGGTGATCTCGTCGTCGGTGACCGGGGAGAGGTAGCCGAGGACCTGTGCGGTGTTGGCGTTGCCGGGGGCCGCGTAACGACGCACGGCCTCGGGCTCGGCGGTGATGCCGGGGAAGTCCTCGGCGCGCTCGCGGATCTGGAGGGCCTGCTTGGCGGTGGCCTCGTCGGTGATGGGGATCGGCTGGTAGGGCGAGCCGTTCCAGCAGGGCTGGGGGGTCTTCGCGTCGCACAGCCGGACCTTCTGCGCGACTTCCTCGGGCTTCATGGCGAGGACGCCCGCGAGCTTGGCCAGGACCGCCTTGCCGTCGTCCCTCTGTTTCAGCAGGTCGGTGCGGGAGGCGGAGACCACGAGGCGCGTCTCGTTGTCGGCGAGGGCCACCCCGCGCGCGTCCAGGATCGAACCCCGTACGGCGGGTTCGACGACCTGCTGGACGTGGTTGCCGGAGGCCTCCTTGGCGTATGCCGCGCCCTCCCGGATCTGCAGGTACCACAGGCGGCCGCCGAGGGTGCCGAGCAGGGAGAGGACGAGGATCTGGATCACGACGAGCCGGATCTGGACCCGTGGGGTCCGACCGGTCTCGGGAATGTTGGTCACTGCGGCTGTCTCCCCCTCTCAGTACGCGGACTCGGTGCGCGAACGTGTGTGCGCGGACGAATGATGAACGATCAGTCTGTGCGACCTCGTTCCGCCTTGACTTCCTCGTTCGGGTGATTCATCCACCGGCGCGCTCGGCGCGCGGACGCCCGCGTTCACAGCCGCTTGACCCCCTTGATGCGCCCGGCCCGGGTGGCCCGCGACCTGGCGGCCTTCAGCTTGAGTCCGCCGCGCTGGCCGCCGATCCGCAGACCCGTGCCCGAGGAGAGCCATCCGGAGGAGATGTCGGGGCTCTTGGCGGCGGAGTTGGTCTCGGCGAGCGGGTCGTTGTCGGCGCGCCGCGCCAGGAACATGATCGCGGGGACCACGAACGGGGCGAGCAGCAGGTCGTACAGGGCGGCCGTGAACAGCAGCCCCGTGAGGCCGACATGACGGGCGGTGGTGTCGCCGACGAGAGCGCCGACCCCGGCGTACAGCAGGGTGGAGCCGACGGCGGCGGCCACGACCACGACCATCGGGCCGGTGGCCGACTTGATCTGCCCGGTCTCGGGCTTGATCAGTCCGGCGAGGTAGCCGATCACGCAGAGCACCAGGGCGTAGCGTCCGGCGGCGTGGTCGGCGGGCGGGGCGAGGTCGGCCAGCAGACCGGCGCCGAAGCCGATGAGGGCGCCGCCGACATGGCCGTACACCATGGCCAGGCCCAGCACGGTGAGCAGGAGGAGGTCGGGGACGGCGCCCGGGAGGTGGAGGCGGGCGAGGACGCTCACCTGGATCACCAGGGCGACGACGACCAGTGGGACGGAGAGCAGGATCCGGTTGACGCGCATGGGGTTGTCAGCTCCTACTGCTGCTGGCCGTCTACGGGTGCGTTCGCGTTCGGCGTGACCGTGACGGTCACCGTCGGCGTGGGGACCGGTTTGGGCTTGGAGGGGAGCACGGTGTCGCGCGGGTCCTTCTTCGGGGCCTCGACGACCACGCCCACGATGTCGAGCTTGGTGAAGCTGACGTACGGCGTGACATAGAGGGTGCGGGTGAGGTCGCCGCCGGAGGGGTCGACGCGGGAGACGACGCCCACGGGGACGCCGGGCACGAAGGGCTTGTCGGCCTGGGAACCGAAGGTGACCAGCCGGTCGCCCTTCTTCACGTCGGCCTTGCCGTTGAGGAGTTCGACGCGCAGCGGGCGGTCGCCCTGGCCGGAGGCGAAGCCGAGCTCGTCGGACGCCTCCATGCGGGTGCCGACGGTGAAGTCGGGGTCGCTGGCCAGCAGCACGGTCGCGGTGTCCGGGCCGACGGTGGTGACCCGCCCGACCAGCCCGTCCCCGTTCAGGACCGTCATGTCGCGCTTGACGCCGTCGTTGGCGCCGACGTCGATGGTGATCGTCCAGGAGAAGCCCTGGGCCGCTCCTATCGCGATGACCTCCGCGCCCTTGATGCCGTACTGGCCGGTGCCGGCGATCTTCAGCATCTTGTCGAGCTGCGCCAGCCGGCTGCGGTTGCGGTCGTCGCTGCCGAGCTTCGCCTTGAGCGCCGCGTTCTCCTTCTCCAGCGCGGCGAGCCGGTCATGGCGTTCCCCGGAGTCGCGGACGGCGGAGACGGCGTTGCCGACGGGGTCCACCGCCGACGACACTCCGTTCTCGATGGGACCGAAGGCCGCTGCGGCGGCCTGCCGGGCGCCGTCGACAGGGGAGTCCTCCCCGCCCCGGATGTCCACCGTGATCAGCGCGAACGCTACGGCGATCAGCAGCACCAGGAGCAGCCGGCTCTCTCGTGTGTCCCTCACGTGCGGCGGCCGTGCCCTTCCTCTGAGAGAAAACAAAGAACAGGAATCAGGAAGCAGGTGTCGTAAAGCAGTTGTCAGGGAGCGGGTCGGGAATTGGGGTAGCCCCGGGCCAAGATGACCAAGGGCGCTTTATGGGAGCTTATGCCTCTATATCAACGATCCGCCGCACGAGAGGAGATCATCTCGTACGGCGGAATCGAAGCGTTACGTCATCTGCGCGGCGCCGCGTCCAGGACCTGCTGGAGCGCCTCGAATTCCTCGACGCACTTCCCGGAGCCGAGCGCCACGCTGTCCAGCGGGTCCTCGGCGATGTGGATGGGCATGCCGGTCTCCCGGCGCAGCCGCTCGTCCAGGCCGCGCAGCAGGGCTCCGCCGCCGGTCAGAACGATTCCGCGGTCCATGATGTCGCCGGACAGCTCCGGCGGACACTTGTCGAGCGTGGTCTTCACGGCGTCCACGATCGCGTTGACCGGTTCCTCGATCGCCTTGCGCACCTCGGCCGCCGAGATGACGACGGTCTTGGGCAGTCCGGAGACGAGGTCACGGCCACGGATTTCGGTGTGCTGGTCGTCGTCGAGGTCGTAGGCGGAACCGATCGTGATCTTGATCTGCTCAGCCGTCCGCTCACCGAGGAGGAGCGAGTACTCCTTCTTGATGTGCTGGATGATCGAGCTGTCCAGCTCGTCACCCGCGACGCGGATGGACTGGGCGGTGACGATGCCGCCGAGCGAGATGACCGCGACCTCCGTGGTGCCGCCGCCGATGTCCACCACCATGTTGCCCGTGGCCTCGTGGACCGGCAGGCCGGAGCCGATGGCCGCGGCCATGGGCTCCTCGATGATGTGCACCTGACGGGCGCCGGCCTGGGTCGACGCCTCGATGACGGCACGGCGCTCGACGCCCGTGATGCCCGAGGGCACACAGACGACGACCCGCGGCCGAGCCAGATACCTCCGCTTGTGGATCTTCAGGATGAAGTAGCGGAGCATCCGCTCGGTGATCTCGAAGTCGGCGATCACGCCGTCCTTCAGCGGACGCACGGCAACGATGTTGCCGGGCGTGCGCCCGATCATCTTCTTCGCTTCGGCGCCGACCGCGAGGATGCCACCGGTGTTGGTGTTGATCGCGACGACGGACGGCTCGTTGAGTACGATCCCGCGACCCCTGACGTACACCAGCGTGTTGGCGGTCCCGAGGTCGACAGCCATGTCACGGCCGATGAACGACATTGAGTTCCCCATCAGGATTCGACTGGCCTTCCATGAGCTTTGAGGGCTTATCAGGTCGGCGAGGTGGGTGCTGTGACGTGAAGGCTTCCATCGTAAACGCGCCTGCACGAACACTGCGGAGCGGTCTCCGCCATTGTTTGCAGATGCTGTGTGGGTTCGCTTCTGGAGACGGGCGTTCGGGGGCTCACGTTCCCTCGATCGCCCGCTTCAGACCCTTCTGCGACCCGCCGGTGTCAGGCCCGACCGGGGAAGAAGATCTTCACCTCGCGCTCGGCGGACTCCTCGGAGTCGGAGGCGTGGATCAGGTTCTCGCGGACGATGACGCCGTAGTCGCCGCGGATGGAGCCGGGGGCGGCGGCGATGGGGTCGGTCGGGCCGGCCAGCGCGCGCACGCCCTCGATGACCCGCTCACCCTCGACGATCAGCGCGACGACCGGACCGGAGGCCATGAACTCCACCAGCGGCTCGTAGAAGGGCTTGCCCTTGTGCTCGCCGTAGTGCTGCTCCAGCGTGTCCTGGTCCAGGGTGCGCAGCTCCAGCGCGGTGATCTGCCAGCCGGCCTTGCGCTCGATACGGCTGATGATCTCGCCGGTCAGGCCACGACGGACGGCGTCGGGCTTGAGCAGGACGAGGGTGCGCTGGCTCACGAGGGGGCTCCTTCTACTGCCGGTGTTCCGGCGCCGGTGCTCTGGCGCCTGCAGGTGCGGTGGGATGAGGTTACAGGTCGGGTCCGGGCGCTTGTTACGCAGCGTCAGCGGTATCCGCAGAGGTGCCGGACACCTGCGCGGCGAAGCGGGCCTTGGCCTCGTCGACCTTTCTGCCGAAGTGCACCGACGCCCACCACAGCGCCCCGAAGAGCACGCCCATGAAGAACATGATCGGGACGAAGAAGCCGGACGCGACGAGGGCGATCTGCAGCGCCCAGCCGAGGGCGACCCCGCCGGGCCGGGTGACCATGCCGCACAGCAGGACGCTGAACAGCATGGCGACGCCGCAGACCGTCCACACCGTGGACACGGACAGGTCGGAGTCCTTCATGGCGACCAGACCGGCGAAGCCGATGACGAAGAACTCGCCGATCAGGGTCGAGGAGCAGAGCGTACGCATGGCGGGCCTCAGCCCTTCCCGAGGAGCAGTCGCGCCTCGCCGACGGTGATGACGGAACCGGTGACCAGGACGCCTCCGCCGGAGAACTCGCCTTCCTCCTCGGACAGGGTGATCGCCGCCTCCAGGGCGTCGGGCAGCCGAGGCTCGACCTGGACGCGCTCGTCGCCGAACACCTCGACGGCGATCGCGGCGAGCTCGTCGGCGTCCATCGCGCGGTGGCTGGTGTTCTGCGTGATCACGACCTCGGCGAAGATCGGCTCGAAGGCCTCCAGGAGCCCGCGCACGTTCTTGTCGCCACTGGCTCCGACCACGCCGATCAGCCGGGAGAAGTCGAACGCCTCCCCGACGGCCTCGGCCGTGGCCCGGGCGCCGGCCGGGTTGTGCGCGGCGTCCAGGACGACGGTCGGGGAACGGCGGACGACTTCGAGTCGGCCCGGCGAGGAGACGGCGGCGAACGCCTTGCGGACGGTCTCGATGTCGAGCGGCTCGGGCCGCTGGGAGCCGACGCCGAAGAACGCCTCGACGGCGGCGAGCGCGACGGCCGCGTTGTGCGCCTGGTAGGGGCCGTGCAGGGGCAGGTACACCTCGGGGTACTCGCCGCCCAGCCCGCGCAGGGTGACCAGCTGTCCGCCGACGGCGACCTGGCGGGCGACGACCCCGAACTCCAGCCCTTCCCGGGCCACGGTCGCGTCGACCTCGACGGCCTTCTTCAGCAGCACCTGAGCCGCGTCGACCGGCTGCTGGGCCAGGATGACGGTGGCGTCCTGCTTGACGATCCCGCTCTTCTCTGCGGCGATCTCGGCGGTCGTCTCCCCGAGCCGGTCGGTGTGGTCCAGGTCGATGGGCGTGACCACGGCCACGTCGCCGTCGATGACGTTGGTGGCGTCCCAGGAGCCGCCCATGCCCACTTCCACGACGGCGACGTCCACGGGCGCGTCGGCGAACGCGGCGTACGCCATGCCGGTGAGCACCTCGAAGAAGGACAGCCGGTACTCCTGCATGCCGTCGACCATGTCGACGTACGGCTTGACGTCCCGGTACGTCTCGATGAACCGCTCGGCGGAGATCGCGGCGCCGTCGAGGCTGATCCGCTCGGTGATCGACTGCACGTGCGGGCTCGTGTACCGGCCGGTGCGCAGCTCGAAGGCGCCGAGCAGGGCCTCGATCATGCGAGCGGTGGAGGTCTTGCCGTTCGTGCCCGTGATGTGGATCGACGGGTAGGAGCGCTGCGGGTCCCCCAGCACGTCCATCAGCGCGGCGATCCGGCCGACGGAGGGCTCCAGTTTCGTCTCGCCCCAGCGGGTGGCGAGCTCGGCCTCGACCTCGCGCAGGGCTTTGTCGACCTCGGGGTCCTCGGGGCGCGCGGGCACATCGGCCTGCGGTGCGCCGCCCTGGGTGCGCAGGGTGCGGCTGCCGGCCTCGATGACCGCGAGATCGGGATCGCGGTCGGTCTCCTCGGCGATGATCTCGTCGAAGGGATCGAGGGGGTCGAAGGGGGCGGGCAGGTCGTCGTGGTTGCCGTTCGGGGGGAGCTCGCTCACGGGGCCAGTCTACGGACGGCCGCTGACAGAGGTGGGCGAAGGCCCCGCAACCGTGCCGGTCCCGGGGCCTTCGTCGTCGTGATGCCGTGCCACCGCCTCACGCCTGGGGCAGACGCTCCAGCTGGCTCTCGATGCGGGCGATGTCCTCGTCCGCCTTGGCGAGGCGGGTGCGGATCTTGTCGACCACGTTGTCCGGGGCCTTCGCGAGGAACGCCTCGTTGCCGAGCTTGGCGACCGCCTGGGCCTTCTCCTTCTCGGCCGCGGCCAGATCCTTGGCCAGGCGCTTGCGCTCCGCGGCCACGTCGATCGTGCCGGACAGGTCCAGCGCGACCGTGGCGCCCGCGACGGGCAGGGTCGCCGTCGCGGAGAAGTCCTCGCCCTCCGGCTGAAGGCGCAGCAGCTGGCGGACGGCGGCCTCGTGCGCCGCGAACGGCGTGCCGTCGAGGGTCAGGCGGGCCGGCACGCGCTGGCCGGGCTGCAGACCCTGGTCGGCGCGGAAGCGGCGGACCTCGGTGATGACCGACTGGAGACTCTCGATCTCCTTCTCGGCGGCCGCGTCCCGGAAGCCGCCCGGTGCGTCAGCACCAGGGACGGACACAGCCTTGGGCCATTCGGCGACGACGACGGACTCGCCGCCGGTCAGCGTGGTCCACAGCGTCTCCGTGACGAACGGGACGATCGGGTGCAGCAGCTTCAGGGTGACGTCGAGGACCTCGCCGAGGACACGGCCGGAGACCTTGGCGGGCTCGCCGCCGGCCATGAACGTCGTCTTGGACAGCTCGACGTACCAGTCGAAGACCTCGTCCCAGGCGAAGTGGAACAGCACGTCGGACAGCTTCGCGAACTGGAAGTCCTCGTAGAGCGCGTCGACTTCGGCGACGACGGAGTTCAGACGCGACAGGATCCAGCGGTCGGTCGCCGACAGCTCGGAGACCTCCGGCAGCGGACCGTCGACCGTCGCGCCGTTCATCAGCGCGAAGCGCGTGGCGTTCCAGATCTTGTTCGCGAAGTTGCGGGAGCCCTGGACCCAGTCCTCGCCGATCGGGACGTCGACGCCGGGGTTGGCGCCGCGCGCGAGGGTGAAGCGGAGCGCGTCGGAGCCGTACTTGTCCATCCAGTCCAGCGGGTTGACCGCGTTGCCGAAGGACTTCGACATCTTCTTGCCGAACTGGTCGCGCACCATGCCGTGCAGGGCGATGGTGTGGAACGGCGGGGTGCCGTCCATCGCGTACAGGCCGAACATCATCATCCGGGCGACCCAGAAGAAGAGGATGTCGTAGCCGGTGACCAGGACGGAGTTCGGGTAGAACTTCGCGAGCGACTCGGTCTGTTCGGGCCAGCCGAGCGTGGAGAACGGCCAAAGGCCCGAGGAGAACCAGGTGTCGAGGACGTCGGTGTCCTGGCGCCAGCCCTCGCCGGTGGGAGCCTCCTCGTCGGGGCCGACGCAGACGACCTCGCCGTTCGGGCCGTACCAGACGGGGATGCGGTGGCCCCACCACAGCTGGCGCGAGATGCACCAGTCGTGCAGGTTGTCGACCCAGTCGAAGTAGCGCTTCTCCATCTCCTGCGGGTGGATCTTGACGCGGCCGTCACGGACGGCGTCACCGGCGGCCTTCGCCAGCGGGCCGACCTTGACCCACCACTGCATGGACAGACGCGGCTCGATGGTCGTCTTGCAGCGCGAGCAGTGCCCGACGGAGTGGACGTAGGGCCGCTTCTCGGCGACGATCCGGCCCTCGGCGCGCAGCGCGGCGACGATGGCGGAGCGGGCCTCCAGCCGGTCCAGGCCCTGGAAGGGGCCGTGGGCGGTGATGACCGCGTGCTCGTCCATGACGGTGAGCGACGGCAGGTTGTGGCGCTGGCCGATCTCGAAGTCGTTCGGGTCGTGCGCCGGGGTCACCTTGACCGCGCCGGTGCCGAACTCGGGATCGACGTGGGTGTCGGCGACGACCGGGATGGACCGGTCGGTCAGTGGAAGGCGGATCTCCTTGCCGACCAGGTGCTTGTAGCGCTCGTCGTCGGGGTGGACGGCGACGGCCGTGTCGCCGAGCATCGTCTCCGCGCGCGTGGTGGCGACGACGATGGTGTCGTCCCCTTCGCCGTACTTCATGGAGACGAGCTCGCCGTCGTCGTCCTGGTACTCGACCTCGATGTCCGAGATCGCCGTCAGACAGCGCGGACACCAGTTGATGATGCGCTCGGCGCGGTAGATGAGTTCGTCGTCGTAGAGCCGCTTGAAGATGGTCTGGACGGCCTGGGACAGCCCTTCGTCCATGGTGAAGCGCTCACGCGACCAGGCGACGCCGTCGCCGAGGCGGCGCATCTGACCGCTGATCTGGCCGCCCGACTCGCCCTTCCAGCGCCAGACGCGCTCGACGAACGCCTCCCGGCCGAGGTCGTGACGGGACTTGCCCTCCTTGCCCAGCTCTCGCTCGACGACGTTCTGCGTGGCGATGCCGGCGTGGTCCATCCCCGGCTGCCAGAGCGTCTCGAAGCCCTGCATCCGCTTGCGGCGCGTGAGCGCGTCGATGAGCGTGTGCTCGAAGGCGTGCCCCAGGTGCAGGCTGCCCGTGACGTTCGGCGGAGGGATGACGATGGTGTACGCGGGCTTGTCGCTCTTGGCGTCGGCCTCGAAGTAGCCCCGCTCCACCCAGCGCTCGTACAGCGGCCCCTCTACGTCGGCCGGCGCGTACTGGGTCGGCAGTTCGGTGTGGGGCGCTGATGGCTGCTGCTGAGCGTTCTCGGTCACGGGCCCAGTTTAGGGGTGTCACCGCGCGGTCCCGAAACGTGTTTCCTCTGTAACGGTGGGGCCCCCGCCGCCGTGCAGGTGTGGACGTTGAGCCAGGATGTGAATAACGCATAAGCATCTGGAGGGGAACCCAGGAATGAGTCACAACCAGCCGGGCCCGTACGGCGGGCAGCCCCAGCAGCCCGGACCGTACGGCCAGCCCGGTCCGTACGGTCAGCCGCCGCAGGCTCCGCAGCCCGGCTACGGCAACCCCCAGCAGCCTCCCGCCCCGCAGCCCGGCTACGGCTACCCGGCGCAGCCCCAGCAGGGCGTGCCCCCGCAGGCCCCTCCCTACGGCCAGCAGCCTCCCTACGGTCAGCAGGCGCCGTACGGCCAGCCCCCGTACGGTCAGCAGCCGCCCTACGGCCAGCCGCCCTACGGCGTTCCGCAGCCCCCGGCCGGCGGCCGCGGCAAGAAGACGGCCGCCATCGTGGTCGGCGCGGTCGCGGTCGTCGCCGCGATCGGCGTGGGCGCCTACTTCGTGATCGGCGGAGGCGGCGGCGCGGGCGGTCTGAAGGACGACGGCGCGCACAAGCTGACCACCCCGGGTACCGCCCTCACCGACTACAACCGGGTCTCGAAGGACGGTGCGAGCGCCGGCAAGGACTCGGCGGCCGACCTGGCGAAGACCGGCGTCCAGGACGGCAAGTCCGTCATCGGCGTCTACACGACGGCGGACCTGAGCGGGTACGACCCGGCCGACCCGAGCACCGCGCCGGACGCGTCCGAGCTGGCCACCTCCAAGACCATCACCTTCGCGGGCGCCTACGGCAAGATCACCGACCCGCAGAAGACGCTGGACCTGTTCTTCGCCAGCTTCAAGAAGTCGACCGAGGAGAGCTCGTCGGGCTCCGCCGGGGACCAGAAGAGCGAGCTGGTCGGCGAGCCCGTGACGGCCGACCTCGACGGCGCGGTCATGAAGTGCCAGGCGGCCAAGGGGAAGAACGCGCTCACCAAGCAGGAGAAGACCGACTGGTTCTGCGCCTGGGCGGACTACAGCACCATCGCCATGGTGTCGCCGGGCGACGCCGCGAAGGGCGTCACCAAGGACGTGGCGGTCGACGTCACCACGAAGCTGCGCGAGCAGATCCGCGTCGGGGTTTGACGCGACGGCCCCCCGCGCGCACGAGGAAGGGCCCCGGTCGGGTGACCGGGGCCCTTCCTCGTGCCGATGCCGCCTAGGCGGTCTTCGCCTCGCCCGGACCGCGGCCGCCGCGGGCGTCGCGGGGGATCAGGGTCGGGTTGACGTTGGAGAGGACCACGTCCGCCGTGATGACGACGCGCGCCACGTCCTTGCGGGACGGGACCTCGTACATCACCGCCTGGAGGACCTCCTCCATGATGGCGCGCAGGCCGCGGGCTCCGGTCTGGCGGAGGATGGCCTGGTCGGCGATGGCCTCCAGGGCCTCGCGCTCGAAGTCCAGCTCCACTCCGTCGAGTTCGAAGAGCCGCTGGTACTGCTTGACGAGCGCGTTGCGCGGCTCGATCAGGATCTGCAGAAGCGCCTCGCGGTCCAGGTTGTGGACCGAGGTGATGACGGGCAGACGGCCGATGAACTCCGGGATCATGCCGAACTTGACCAGGTCCTCGGGCATGACGGCCTCGAACTGGTCCTTGGACTCCAGCTCGCGCTTGGAGCGGATCGTCGCGCCGAAGCCGATGCCCTTGGCGCCGGCCCGGGTCTCGATGATCTTCTCCAGGCCCGCGAAGGCGCCGCCCACGATGAACAGCACGTTCGTGGTGTCGATCTGGATGAACTCCTGGTGCGGGTGCTTGCGGCCGCCCTGCGGCGGAACGGAGGCGGTGGTGCCCTCCAGGATCTTCAGCAGCGCCTGCTGGACGCCCTCGCCCGACACGTCGCGCGTGATGGAGGGGTTCTCGCTCTTCCTCGCGACCTTGTCGATCTCGTCGATGTAGATGATCCCGGTCTCGGCCTTCTTGACGTCGTAGTCGGCGGCCTGGATCAGCTTCAGCAGGATGTTCTCGACGTCCTCACCGACGTAACCCGCCTCGGTGAGCGCCGTGGCGTCGGCGATCGCGAACGGGACGTTCAGCATGCGCGCCAGGGTCTGGGCGAGAAGCGTCTTGCCCGAGCCCGTGGGACCCAGCAGGAGGATGTTGGACTTCGCCAACTCGATGGCGTCCTCGCGGCTTTGGGCTCCGCCGTTCTCACCGGCCTGGACGCGCTTGTAGTGGTTGTACACCGCGACCGACAGGGCCTTCTTGGCGGGCTCCTGGCCCACCACGTAGCCCTCCAGGAACTCGTAGATCTCGCGCGGCTTGGGGAGTTCCTCCCAGCGGACCTCGCTCGTCTCCGCGAGTTCTTCCTCGATGATCTCGTTGCAGAGATCGATGCACTCGTCGCAGATGTAGACACCGGGCCCTGCGATGAGCTTCTTGACCTGCTTCTGGCTCTTGCCGCAGAACGAGCACTTGAGCAGATCGCCGCCGTCACCGATGCGTGCCACGGTGTGCTTCCCCTTCGCCTGGGAGACGACTGGACGCTTACGAATCCAGCGGCTCCTGGTGCTGCCTTATTCCGACGGTACCTTGCCTGGCCCCCCGTTCGGGCCCCCCTTGGCACGGTTCACTGCGACGTGGACCGTGTCACACCGTGCCGAGGAGGCCCGAACGGGACGACTCCGAACGTCAACGCAGAGACTCGTTGTTCATCTTCCGGGTGGAGATGATCTGGTCGATCAGGCCGTACGACAGCGCGTCCTCGGCCGTGAGGATCTTGTCGCGCTCGATGTCCTCGCGGATCTTCTCGATCGGCGTGGTCGAGTGCTTGGCCAGCATGTCCTCCAGCTGCGCGCGCATCCGGAGGATTTCGTTGGCGGCGATCTCCAGGTCGGAGACCTGACCGCGGCCGGTCTCACTGTACGGCTGGTGGATCAGCACGCGCGCGTTCGGCAGCGCCATCCGCTTGCCCGGCGTACCGGCGGCCAGCAGGATCGCGGCGGCGGAGGCCGCCTGGCCCATGCAGACCGTCTGGATGTCGGGCTTCACGAACTGCATGGTGTCGTAGATCGCGGTCAGCGCCGTGAAGGAGCCGCCGGGGCTGTTGATGTAGACCGAGATGTCCCGGTCGGGGTCCATCGACTCCAGGCACAGCAGCTGCGCCATGACGTCGTTGGCGGAGGCGTCGTCGATCTGCACGCCGAGGAAGATCACGCGCTCCTCGAACAGCTTCGCGTACGGGTCGTACTCGCGGATGCCCTGCGAGGTGCGCTCGACGAAGCGCGGGATGACGTAGCGGGACTCGGCGCGGGGTCCGGTGTATTCGGCCTCGGTGCGGGCGTAGATGCCGCTGCCGGGGAAGTCGTTCACGGTTTCTCCTGAAAGGGGGCTGGGGCGGTGGCTTGAGGGGCTGGAGAGGGGCTCTGACGGCTTCAGAGGCCCCTGGGCGCCCGCTGGGAGGCTCCGGGCGGTCTGGGAGCCCCGAGGGGCTTCCCGGACCTCCGGGAGGCCTCAGCGGACTCCTGGGGCCTCGGAAGGGATCAGGGGCTCAGGGTGCTCCGGGGAGCGCCCTGGACGGCCCTGCCGCCGTCAGGGGTGACCCTCAGGCCGCCCCGGTGCCGCCGCCGCCCGGCATGCCGGCGGCCGTCGGGATGACGTCGTCGATGAGGCCGTACTCCTTGGCCTCGAACGCGTCGAACCACCGGTCGCGGTCCGAGTCGCGGGTGATCTGCTCGACCGACTGGCCGGTGTGCTGCGAGGTCAGCTCCGCCATGCGCTTCTTGGTGTGCAGCAGCCGCTCGGCGTGGATCTTGATGTCCGAGGCCGACCCGGCCAGGCCCGCGGAGGGCTGGTGGATCAGGATCTCGGCGTTCGGCAGCGCGAAGCGCTTGCCGGGGGTGCCCGCGCTGAGCAGGAACTGGCCCATGGAGGCGGCCAGGCCCATGGCGATGGTCACCACGTCGTTCTTGATGAACTGCATGGTGTCGTAGATCGCCATGCCGGCCGTGATCGAGCCGCCGGGGCTGTTGATGTAGAGGTAGATGTCCTTGTCCGGGTCGGCGGCAAGGAGCAGCAACTGTGCGGTGATCTTGTTGGCGATGTCGTCGTCGACCGCCTGGCCGAGGAAGATGATCCGCTCGCCGAGCAGCCGGTTGTAGACCTGGTCGCCGAGGCCACCGATGGAAGGCTCGCCGGCGGCGGAGGGCATCAGATTCGTCACGTATCCACCTGCTCGTCTTACGACGGCGCCGGGCCGTCTCACGTGTACTGCCTGGGGCTCGGGGACTCCCCTGCCCTCGTACTCATGGACCCTAACGCGCGGGTCCCGTCGGGGAATCCCGGAGAGGAGAGTGTTCGCCGGGGGCGTAGTCGCCCGGGGGCTCGGACGACGGAGGGGCCCCGGAGCGATCGCCGCTCCGGGGCCCCTCGTGTCTGCGTCAGAGGCGACGCGAGGCCCTTCAGCTCTCGGTCTTCTCCTCGGAGGACTCCGACTCGGAGGTCTCCGCCTCGGCGGCGGCCTCCGCGGACTCCGTGTTCTCGCCGGTCTCGCCGGTCTCGTCGTCCTCGTCGTCCAGGTCGACGACCTCGCCGTTGGTGTCCTTCACCGTGGCGGACTCGACGACCGTGGCCAGCGCCTTGCCGCGGGCGACCTCGCCGACCAGCAGCGGGACCTGACCGCCCTCGACGACCGCCTGGGCGAACTGGTCGGGGGACATGCCGGAGGAGGCGGCACGGCGCATGAGGTGCTCGGTGAGCTCCTCCTGGTTGACGTTCAGCTTCTCGCGCTTGACGAGCTCGTCGAGCACGAACTGGGTCTTGATGCCCTTGACCGCGGCCTCACGGGTCTCGGTCTCGAACTCCTCGGCGGTCTTGCCCTGGATCTCCAGGTACTTGTCGAGGTCGAGGCCCATCTGACCGAGCTGGTGGTGCTCCAGGTTGTGCTTGCGGGTGTTGACCTCGTCTTCGAGGAGCTTCTCGGGGACGGGCACCTCGACGAGCTCCAGCAGCTTCTCCAGGACGCGCTCCTGGGCCTGCGTGGCCTGGTCGTACTGCTTCATGTTCTCAAGGCGCTTGCGGCTGTCGGCCTTCAGCTCGTCGAGGGTGTCGAACTCGGAGGCGAGCTGCGCGAACTCGTCGTCCAGCTCGGGGAGCTCGCGGGCGGCGACCTGGGTGACCTTGACGGTGACCTCGGCCTCCTTGCCGGCCGCGGAGCCGCCCTTCAGCTCGGAGGTGAAGGTGGTCTCGCCACCGGCCTCCAGGCCCTTGACGGCCTCGTCGATGCCGTCCAGCAGCTCACCGGAGCCGATGGTGTAGGAGACGCCGCTCGCGACGCCGTCCTCCAGGACCTCGCCGTCGACCTTGGCCTCCAGGTCCACCGTCACGACGTCGCCGTCCTCGGCGGCGCGCTCGACCGGGGAGGTCGAGGCGAAGCGCTCGCGGAGCTGCTCGACCGACTTGTCGATGTCCTCTTCGGTGACCTCGACGGCGTCGACCTCGACCTCGATGGAGGAGAAGTCCTCGGGGAGCTCCAGGGCGGGACGCACGTCGACCTCGGCGGTGAAGTTCAGCGTCTCGCCGTCCTTCAGCTCCGTGATGTCGACCTCGGGCTGGCCGAGGACGTCGATCTCCGCCTCGTTGACCGCCTCCGTGTAGAACTTCGGCAGCGCGTCGTTGACGGCCTCCTCCAGCACGGCGCCACGGCCGAAGCGCTGGTCGATGACCCGGGCGGGGATCTTGCCCTTGCGGAAGCCCTTCACCGTGACCTGCTGGTTGATCTTCTTGTACGCCGCGTCGAGGCTGTCCTTGAGCTCCTCGAAGGGCACCTCGATGCTGAGCCGAACCCGGGTCGGGTTCAGGGTCTCCACGGCGCTCTTCACGGTTCGGTCTCCTTGGGGGCTGACTTCTTGGTTTCTACCGGAGCCAGACCGGCCCCGGCGGATTCGCCGCCCGGAGGACTTCGGAGAACGAGGACGCACGGGCGTGCAGCTTGCATAGTAACGGCAGCGACGACACGCCCCAAAGGCGATCAAGCGAGGTGACCGCACAGGTGGCCGGCGGCGGTCGGTGACGACCGCGGTCGATGGTCGGGGTGGCGGGATTTGAACCCACGGCCTTCCGCTCCCAAAGCGGACGCGCTACCAAGCTGCGCCACACCCCGTCTGGTGCGACACGTAGGGTACATGCCCGCAGGCCCTCCGACCGCCGCATTCACCGACCCTTCGGGCGGCCGGCGACGGGGCGCGGAAAGGCGGTGTGCGACACAGGCCGCCGACCCGCTACGATGCCTGCAGTGCCGCGGTCACCTGACCTGCGGCGCGTCGTGTGCGGGCGTAGCTCAATGGTAGAGCACTAGTCTTCCAAACTAGCTACGCGGGTTCGATTCCCGTCGCCCGCTCTGTATGACGAAGGCCCAGGTGAGAGGTCGTTCTCCTCTCCCCGGGCCTTCGGCGTTCCCGGGGGCGCCGCAGTCCTTCGCGCCCCTCCTGCGCCCCTCGATCGCGGCCCGCGCTTCCGAGCGTCGACGATCATGGCGTCCACGCCGCCGGGTGGGTCGACGGCGGACGGGATCGGCGCCGAGAACGCGGGGGCGAGGCGGAGAATCGAACTCATGGCCGCCTCTGCCTCAGGCGGGCACGACCTCTCGGCCGCGCCACCGGGCGCGACGAGGGCCCGGGCGCCATGACGCCGAGGTCAGCAGTCGGGATCAGATGTCGTCCGGCTGTTCGTTTCGTCTGCCGTTGCAGTACGTCCAAGTACAGACGCCGTGCCAGTACTTGGTGCGTGACGAGGCGTAGAGGTCCGCGGCCAGGTCGGCCGTCCGGGAGCGGGTGAGGCCGGGGGAGCCGTCGCGGATCTGGTGAGAGTCGGCGACCGCCACGGCGGCCACGATGCTGTAGTCGGCCAGGACGCAGATCGGGACTCGTATCGCCGGGGCGGAGCGCGTCTTCACCGAGCCCATGCTCTTGAGCTCGGCGTCCTGGCACTCCAGCAGAACGCCGTGCAGGCCGGCAGGGGCGAACCGCACGCGGGAGCCGACCAGTTCGCCGCTGAACGCCTGGTCGCCGTCGTCGATCGCCTCGAAGAAGTTGTCGAGCGCGGCGGCCGGGTCGGCGATCGTGCCCCAGAGGCCGTCCACCAGCAGTGTGTTCTGCGCCCGTACTGGTACTGGGCCTGCGCGACGGCAGGCGCCTCGACGCCGATCGCCTCCTCCCTGACCGGACGTCCCGCCTCGGTGCGTCCGATGTAGCAGTCCGCATCCGACGGCGCCCCCTCGCACTCCCTGGTGGAGAGGTCCTGCAGGTGCTCCGAAACCTTCCGGTAGTGACCGACGGACTCGGCCGGGGTCAGCATCCAGCCCTTCGTCGCCCGGTCCACGCTCTGCCGCGCCGGAGCCGAGGGCGCCAGAACGCAGCCGGCGCCTGCGAGCGCCACGGCGACACCCGTCAGGACTCCGAGTCTTCCGATGAAACGGCCGCGCACCGACGTGCCTCCTCGCTTCGGCTTCTCGCCGATCACGCATGTCGACCCGCGAAGGGGGTGGAAGGTTGCTCCCATCCGTCCGCTCGGGCGCGGTCCGTCAGCTCCTGCGCGCACACCTGCGACAGAGGCTGCGGTCCCGAACGCCGTCGGCACCTCGTCGCGTTCGCGGCACCGGCGGGGAGCCGGATCAGAAACTGATCGAGTTGATCGTGTCGGCGAGCGAGTTGAGGAAACGGTTGATCGACGGAGCCATGCCGGTCGAGGCGAGGAAGAAGCCGAACAGGATGGCGACTATGGCCGGGCCCGCCTTGATCGATCCTCCTCGGATCAGCACGACCAGGATGATCGCCAACAGCAGCACCACTGACAGTGAAATGGCCACAACTGATCACACGCCCTCGGTCGGTCCGCACTCCCGAGACCATCGTGCCACCAACCCGGCCTCCCTATGCGGCCCGTGACGCATCATCGCGCGGCGATCCGCGGCCCCGGGTGCGCCGTCCGGCAATTCGAGGGCTCGTCCGCACGGGAATTGGGGCGATCGGTTTCCGCATCCACACAACCTGTGCGCAGGTAATTCGAATAATGCCCGTTGCCGCGTCAACTACGGCCCCACAACCAGCGTTATGCACCTTTTAGTCGGGATCAATCGTGACATCGCGGTCGGCCGGAGGTGGCCGTCGCCGAGCGATCACGCGTCCGGAAGGTGAATAACAAGGAACGACCTGGCGTGTTTTACGAATACGCGGGCACGAGGCTAGGGTGCATCGAATGTTCCACGCCGCCTCGTCTCTCGTTCCGAGATCCCGCTCGTCCCAGAACCAGAACGATCAGCACAACGGTCGACAGGACGATCGCCGCGACCGGCCCCCCGGCCGCTCCGACGACGGCCGCGCCGAGGACAGATCCGCCGAGCGGCCGTCCCCGCGGCCCGGCGCGCAGCGTGACGCGTTCTTCGACAACGCCAAGTACCTGGCGATCGTGCTGGTGGCGCTGGGCCACGCCTGGGAGCCCCTCAAGGGGGACAGCCGGGCGCTACAGGCCCTGTACATGCTCGTGTACACGTTCCACATGCCGGCGTTCATCGTCATCTCCGGGTTCTTCTCGCGCAGCTTCGACGGGAGCCCGGGGCGGCTGAAGCGGCTGATCACGGGCGTCGCGGTGCCGTACGTCGTCTTCGAGACCGCCTATCCGGTGTTCCGCCGCTACGTCGACCACCTCCCGAGCCAGGACATCAGCCTTCTCGACCCCTGGTACCTGACCTGGTTCCTGTGCGCGCTGTTCATCTGGCGGCTCACCACCCCCATCTGGAAGCTCGTCCGCCATCCGCTGCCGCTCGCGCTGGGCATCGCCATGCTGGCGTCCGTCACCCCGGCCATCGGCGACGACCTCGACCTGCAACGGGTGATGCAGTTCCTGCCGTTCTTCGTGCTGGGCCTGTGCCTCGAACCCCGTCACTTCCGGCTGGTGCGCCGCCGCTCGGTGCGGATCGCGGCCGTGCCGGTGTTCGCCCTGGCCCTGGCCTTCACCTGGTGGGCCGTGCCCCGGATGAACGGCGGCTGGCTCTACCACCGCGACTCCGCGCAGGAACTGGGCGCTCCCTGGTGGGCCGGACCCGTCATGCAGCTCGCGCTGTTCGGCTGCTCACTGCTGCTGACGGTCTGCTTCTTCTCCTGGGTGCCGGGCCGCACGATGTGGTTCACCGCGCTCGGCGCGGGCACGCTGTACGGCTATCTGCTGCACGGCTTCCTGATCAAGGGCGCCGACTACCGGGGCCTGTTCGACCAGCCCGCGCTGCACCGGCCGCTCGGTGTGATCGCCGTCAGCCTCGCTGTGGCCGTGGCCGTCACATTGCTGTGCACCCCGCCCGTGCGGCGTGTCTTCCGGTTCGTGATGGAGCCGAGGATGGCGTGGGCCTTCAAGCCGGACGCCGCCGAACTCGCCCGTGAACGCGCCCGGCAGCAGCCGGGCGGCCGGGATCAGCACGGACACGGACACGGGCCGAAGCAGGGGCACGAGCAGGTGAAGGCGCCGAAGCGGGAATCGGGACCGGAGTCGGAGTCGGAGCCGGAGCCGGAGTCGGAGCGGCGCGAGCGGGTCGGGGTTCAGGAACGGTGATCCGTGAGGCCGAGCAGTGCGCTCATCCGTGCGTACTTCTCGGCCAGCCGGGTGCGGGTGGGCGCGTCCAGGACCGCCAGGCGCGCCGGGTCCGCGTTGTGCGCCAGGTCCGCCTCCTTCACCAGCAGCGCGCCCGGCGTGGCCAGGATGCGCTCCGCGTACGCCTCCGGCGTCTCCCCCGCCCGCTTGGTGACCGCCAGGACGACCGCCTTCGTGCGGTCGCTCAGTTCGGCCGCCTCCAGCCGGTCTTCGGACAGGGCGTCGTCCTCGACGGCGTCGTGCAGCCAGGCGGCCGCGATCTGGTCGGCGTCGCCGCCCCGCGCGCGGACCCCCTCCGCGACCGCCCGGAGGTGCTCGGCGTAGGGCCGGCCCGCTTTGTCGGTCTGTCCCGCGTGGACGGTGCGGGCCAGGGTCTCGATCTCGGACAGCGTGAGCATGACGGGGTCCCCCTCGGACAGGGTTCGGGCGGCCGGATCGGTCGGGCTCAGGACAGCGCCGCCACGGCCGTCGGGCCCTCACGGCAGATCAGCAGCAGGGCCCGGTCGTCGTTCACGTCCTTGGCCACGGCCTCGATCAGATGCCAGGCGGCGCCCTGGAAGCCGCCGGCCACATAGCGGTCGGCCTCACCGGTGAGGCGGTCGATGCCCTCGACGATGTCCCGGTCGGACGTCTCCACCAGGCCGTCGGTGAAGAGCATCAGCACGTCGCCGGGGCGCAGCGAGCCCTTCACGGGGTCGAACTGGGCGCCGTCGTACACCCCGAGCAGGGGGCCTTCGGCGGCCTTCTCCTCCCAGCGGCCGCTGCCGGCGCTGAGCTGGAGGCCCGGCGGGTGGCCGGCCGAGTAGAGCTCGTAGTCGCCTGAGTCGAGGTCGAGGACGAGGTGGATGGAGGTCGCGAAGCCCTCGTCCCAGTCCTGCCGGAGCAGATAGCCGTTGGCGGCCGGGAGGAAGGCGTGCGGGGGCAGCGAGCCGAGCAGCCCGCCGAAGGCGCCGGACAGCAGCAGCGCGCGCGAGCCGGCGTCCATGCCCTTGCCGGAGACGTCCGTGAGGACGACTTCCAGGGTGCGGCCGCCGTTCGTGCGGGCCGCGACGACGAAGTCCCCGGAGAAGGACTGGCCGCCCGCGGGCCTGAGCGCCATCTCGCGGTGCCAGCCGGCCGGCAGGCCCGGCAGCTTGCTCTGCACGCGGATGCGTTCGCGCAGGTCGAAGAGCATGGTGCCGCCGCGCCGCCAGGGCACGCCGACCCGGCTGCGGAACTGGGCGATGAGGAGGCCGAAGAAACCGCATGCGGCCACCACGAGCACCACGCCGGGCGTGACCCGGGACGGTCCCTCGGTGTAGGGGCCCAGTCGCACCGACTCCACGATGAGCGCGGTGGCCGCCGCGGCGTACAGGCCGAGCAGGCTCGACGGGCGCAGCAGCAGCCCGCCGGCGACGATCGGCAGGACGAGGGCGGCCGGTGAGCACCACACCGAGTTGGCGAGTGTCGTGAGGGCGATCAGCGGCACGGTGAGCAGCAGGAAGGCCAGCGCGATCCAGTCGGAGCCGTCGCCGCGGAAGTAGTCCACGGCGCTTCTGCGCACGCCGGTGCGGACCCGGTGCCACAAGTGCTTCATCCGGGCCGTCAACGTCTCGGCTTCCGCGCGCCGCTGTCGTCCTGCTGCCATTAGTTCGGGACCCTATCCATCGAACCCGCCGCTTGGCACGGGAGGTCCCACTTGTCCCCCCTCCGAGGCTCAACTTCACAGTGAACCCAACGGAAAGCGCTCGCGCCGCCGGGTGGGCGAAATTCCCTGGCTCGTCCCGCATCGGGCTGCTAGGCATGAGTCCATGACGAGCGAGGCGGCAGGGCGGATGCGGGGCCTGCGACGGGATGAATGGGACGAGTGGTACGACACTCTCCTTCGGGCCTTCGGCGGGGTCGGGGAACCGGCCGAGGAGAGGGAGCTTTTCAGGGAGCTCACCCCGTACGAACGGTCGCTGGGCGTGTGGGACGGCGACGCGTGCGTAGGGACGGCGGGAGCGTACGACTTCCGGCTGACCGTGCCGGGCGGGGCCTCGGTGCCGACGGCCGGCGTGACGATGGTCTCCGTGAGCGCGACGCACCGGCGACGCGGGATGCTGACGTCGATGATGCGCCGGCTGCTGGACGACGTGCGGGCGTGGGGCGAACCGCTGGCGGCGCTCACCGCGTCCGAGCCCGCGATCTACGGCCGGTTCGGGTACGCGGGAGCGGCCTTCGGGCTGAACGCCGAGATCGACACCGGCCGGGTGCTGCTGTCCGTCCCGGCCGGCACGGAGGACGTACGGGTGCGGTACGCCGACCCCGGCGCCGAACTCGCGGTGTGCGAGGGCGTGTACGCGCGGACCGTGCCCGGCAGGCCCGGGATGCTGGCCCGGCGGCCCGGCTGGGAGCGGCTCGGGCTGCTCGACCCGGAGAGCGAGCGGGGCGGGGCGTCGCCGCTCCAGTGCGTGCTCGCCGAGCGCGACGGCGAGGTCACCGGGTACGCCCGCTTCCGGGTGCTGCCGCGGTGGACGGACGGCGGGCACGACGGGCAGGTGCAATTGCAGGATCTGGCCGGGGTGGACGCCCTCTCGGAGGCGGCGCTCTGGCGGTTCCTGTTCGGGATCGACCTCACCGCCTCGCTGCGGTTGCGGGGGCGGCCGGTGGACGAGGCGTGGCAGCATCTCGTCTCCGACTTCCGGCGGTGCGAACTGCGGTTGCGGGACTCGCTCTACGTCCGGCTGGTTGACGTCGGCGCGGCGTTGGGGGCCCGCACGTATCAGGCGCCGGTGGACGTCGTGCTGGATGTGGAGGACGCCTTCTGTCCCTGGAACACGGGGCGTTGGCGGCTGAGCGGGGACGCCAAGGGCGCGGTCTGCGCGCCCACCGCGGACTCGCCCGATCTCGCGCTTTCGGTGCGGGAGTTGGGGGCGTCCTATCTCGGCGGGGTGAGCCTGGCCTCGCTGGCGGCGGCCGGCCTGGTGCGCGAGCTGCGGCAGGGCGCGCTGGCGGAGGCGGCGGTGGCGTTCGGGTCGACGTCGGCGCCCTGGCTGCCCCACAACTTCTAGACGGTTCCGTCCTGCCGGGTCAGTTCTTCTGGCAGGTGGGGCACCAGAAGAGGTTGCGGGCGGCCAGGTCGGCGGTGCGGACGGCGTCGCCGCAGAGGTGGCAGGGCTGGTGGGTACGGCGGTAGACGTACACCTCGCCGCCGTGGTCGTCGACGCGGGGTGCGCGGCCCATGGCCTCGGGAGTGTGCTGCGGGCGGACCGTGTCGATGCGGTTGTGGCGGACGCCGTCGCGCATGAGGGCGACGAGGTCGGTCCAGATCGCGTCCCATTCCGAGGGCGTGACGGTCCGGCCCGCCCGGTAGGGGTCGATGCCGTGCCGGAAGAGGACCTCGGCGCGGTAGACGTTTCCCACGCCCGCGATGACCTTCTGGTCCATGAGGAGTGCGGCGATCGTCGTACGGCTGCCGGAGACGCGGGCGTAGGCGAGTCGCGGGTCGGCGTCGGCGCGCAGCGGGTCCGGGCCGAGGCGGGCGTGCACGGCCTGCTTCTCGACGTCCGTGATCAGGGCGCAGGTGGTGGGGCCCCGGAGGTCCACGTACGAGGTGGGGTCGGCCAGGCGGAGGCGGACCGTGTCGGTGGGCGGGGGCGCGGGGGCGTCGCCGAAGGCGACCTTGCCGAAGAGGCCGAGGTGGATGTGGATCCACCGTTCGCCGCCGAAACCGAGGAAGAGGTGTTTGCCGTGCGCCTCGGTGCGGGTGAGCGGGCCGCCGGTGAGGAGGGCGGCGGCGTCGGCGAACTTGCCCTGGGGGCTGGTCACCCGGAGGGGGCGGCCGGCGAAACGGGCGTAGTCCTGTGCCAGCCGGTGGATGGTGTGCCCTTCTGGCACCGGCGCGTTCCTTTCCTCACCGCCCGCTCGCCCGATCTCGTCGGGCGGGGCGGCCCCGCGTCCGGGCTCCGGCCGCCGCACCGGGCGGCCGGGCCCCGGTTGCGGGTTACTGCTGGGGGTGGTGGGCGGGGATCTCCGGGAGGTCGCCCGTGGTCTCGTACGCCGAGAGCATGTCGATGCGGCGGATGTGCCGCTCGTCCTCGGAGAACGGGGTGGCCAGGAACGTCTCGACGAACTTGGTCACCTCGTCCTGGGTGTGCATGCGGGCGCCGACCGCGACGACGTTGGCGTTGTTGTGCTGGCGGCCGAGGGACGCGGTCTCCTCGCTCCAGGCCAGGGCGGCACGGACGCCCTTCACCTTGTTCGCCGCGATCTGCTCGCCGTTGCCGGAGCCGCCGATGACGATGCCGAGGGCCTCGGGGTCGGCGGCCGTCCGCTCCGCGGCGCGGAGGCAGAACGGCGGGTAGTCGTCCTGGGCGTCGTAGATGTGCGGCCCGCAGTCGACGGGGTCGTGGCCCGCCGCCCTGAGCCAGTCGACGAGGTGATTCTTGAGTTCGAAGCCGGCATGGTCCGAGCCGAGATACACGCGCATGGGATGAGTGTGACACGCGCGGCGCGGGGTAGCAGCGCCGGGTGCCGCGTCCGCAAAGCCTGCACAACTCCATAGAACCTCAGGAGAACCTCAAGTAACGATTCCGAATCAGAGGTTCCCGAATTCATTTGCCTCGGATTCACTGGACCGGCTCGTACGCCCCCCCCACGCACGACGCACCAGATTCCCCACGCGGCGCAAAGGAAGACCCTCCCTATGACTTCGCAGCCGACCCTCTCCAAGGCCGAGCACGGCCCTGGAGCCCCCGGAGAAAACGGTTCCGGGCTTCAGGCAGGTCTCAAGAACCGGCATCTGTCGATGATCGCCATCGGCGGTGTCATCGGCGCGGGACTGTTCGTCGGATCCAGCTCCGGCATCGCCACCGCCGGACCGGGCATTCTGCTGTCCTACGCGCTCGTCGGCACGCTCGTGGTGCTGGTGATGCGCATGCTCGGGGAGATGTCCGCGGCCAATCCGACCTCCGGCTCGTTCTCCGCCCACGCCGACCGGGCGCTCGGACGCTGGGCCGGGTTCTCCATCGGCTGGCTGTACTGGTTCTTCTGGGTCGTCGTGCTCGCGGTGGAGGCCACCGCCGGGGCCAAGATCCTCGAAGGGTGGATCCCCGCCGTACCGCAGTGGGGCTGGGCCCTCATCGTGATGGTGGTGCTGACGGCCACCAACCTCGTCTCCGTCGGCTCCTACGGCGAGTTCGAGTTCTGGTTCGCGGGCATCAAGGTCGTCGCCATCGGCGCGTTCATCGTCGTGGGCGGACTCGCCGTCTTCGGCGTGCTGCCCGGCGTCGACAGCGACAAGGCGGGCCTGAGCAACCTCACCGGCCACGGCGGCTTCCTGCCCCACGGGCCCGGCGCCATCCTCACCGGCGTGCTGCTCGTCGTCTTCTCCTTCATGGGCAGCGAGATCGCGACCCTGGCGGCCGGCGAGTCCGAGAACCCGCAGCGGGCCGTCACCAAGTCGACCAACAGCATCATCTGGCGGATCGGCGTCTTCTACCTCGGCTCGATCTTCATCGTCGTCACGCTGCTGCCCTGGAACGACCCGTCCATCAAGGACCAGGGCTCGTACGTCGCCGCCCTGGACTCCCTGGGCATCGCGCACGCCGGCCAGATCATGAACTTCATCGTCCTGACCTCGGTGCTGTCCTGTCTCAACTCCGGCCTCTACACGGCCTCCCGCATGGCCTTCTCGCTCGGCGAGCGGGGCGACGCGCCGAAGGCCTTCGCCCGGACGACGAGCCGGGGCGTCCCGCTCGCGGCGATCGTCTCCTCCGTGGTCTTCGGGTTCGTCGCCGTCTTCTTCAACTACCGGTTCCCCGACTCCGTCTTCCTCTTCCTGGTGAACTCCAGCGGCGCCGTAGCCCTGTTCGTCTGGCTGGTGATCTGCTTCTCGCAGCTGCGGATGCGCAAGATCATTCAGGCCGAGGCGCCGGAGAAACTGGTCGTCAAGATGTGGCTGTACCCCTATCTGACGTGGGCGACCGCCGCGCTGATCGTCTTCGTGCTCGGCTACATGCTGACCGACACCGAGGGCGAGAGCAGCGGGCGGACGACCGTACTGCTGTCGCTCCTCGTCGCTGCGGTCGTGGTCGCCATCGCCTTCGTCAAGCAGTGGGACTCCCGCCGCCCGGGCCGCCCGGGCTCCGCCGCCACGGCGGCCGAGGCCGGGGCCGGGGCACCGGCGCAGGCGCAGTCGCAGTCGGAGACCAAGGTCTGAGTTCGACCGGGTCCGGGTCCGGGTCCGGGCTCGGGCTCGGGCTCGGGTGAACAGAGGGGAGGAGGCCCGTTCCGGCGGGCCTCCTCCCCATCTGTTCGCTCAGCTGCTCTGCCGCCCTCGGCCCGGTCCTGCCGCCCTCGGCGACGCATCACGTCACCGTGAAGCTGTCCTTGACCTTCTCGTAGGTCCTCAGGGCCGTCGCCTCGGTCCCGGGCTGGTACCAGGTGTTGACCTGATACGACTTCCCGTTCTCGTCGAAGCCGAGCAGCCGGGCGTGCCAAGGGGTGCCCTTGAGGGTGAAGGTGTACTCCCAGACGACCGCCCGCAGACCTCGGAACGTCGTCTCCTCCAGTCGGATCTTGCGGTAGTCGCGGCCCTGCCTGGCGTTCTGCTCGGAGGTCTGCCAGGCGTCCATCAGGTCGCCTCGGGCCAGCGAGGACTTGGCGACGAGTTCCTGGACGCCGTCCGGGGACGTGTAGTGCACCTCCGCGCCCGTCTTCACATCGCGTCGCCAGCCCCGGGGCGTCGCCCAGGCGAAGCCGCCGGCCTCCTGGTGCGCCCCCGGGGGCAGACTCGGCGGCCTGAAGGTCCCCTCGACCGTGGGGGACGCGGAGGGGCCGGAGCCGGTGGCCGCGGGGCCGGACGCCTCGGACTCCCGGGGCGAGGAAGCGGCTGCCCGCCCGTCGCGGTCGTGCGTGCCGGGAGCCTTCGCCAGCATGATCGCGACGACCGTGCCGACGGCGACCACGAGGACGACGACCACCGCGACGACGGCGGCGAGCGCGCCCGCGCGCCGTCCCGGCCGTGGGCCCGCTCGGCCCGGACGGGTGCGCGGGCCGCGGCCGCCGTCGGCGGAAGCAGCCGGTACGGCGGGGCCGGGCAGCTCACCACGGGGCAGTTCCCGGTCGGGCACCGCACCGCCGGGCAGTTCACCGCCGGGCGGCGGACCCTCCGCCCCAGGGGTCGGTCCGCTCGGGGCGGGCCTTCGTTCCGTGACCGCCCGGGAGCGGGTCAGGGAGACGCCGGGGGCTTCGGGAACGGCAGGAAGGGCGCACCGTTCGGACCGGTCGGACCGGTCGGGGGGCCGCGGGTTCCCGGACACGGAGTCCCGGGGTTCGGGATCGGGGCGGGGCGGCGCAGGGCGTCGGGGATCCTGCGCGGGTGGCCCCCTGCGGGCGTCCAGAAGCGTGCGGGCCGGCGGTTCTCCCAGGGGCGGCCGCCCCGCTCTCGGCGGACCCTCCGCAGCCGGACCGCGATCCCGCGAGGCCGGGAAGGCTATGGGGGCGAGGACGGATTCCAGGGCGGTGAGGGTCGGGCGGGCTGCGGGGTCCTTCAGCAGCAGCGCGGCGAGGACGGTGTGCAACGGCCCCGCGTCGGGCGGGAGTCGGGGCTCCTCGTAGAGGACGGCGTGCAGGGTGGCCAGCGTGGTGTCCCGGGAGAAAGGGGAGTGGCCGGCCAGTGCGGCGCACAGCGTCGCGCCCAGGGACCAGACGTCGGAGGGCGGGCCCTGCGGCCGGCCGGAGATGCGCTCGGGGGCCATGTAGTCCGGGGAGCCGACGAGCATGCCGACCATGGTCAGCGCCTTGGCGTCCTGGATCGCGGCGATGCCGAAGTCGGTGAGGACCACCCGCCGGTCGCCGCCCTCCCGTCCCTCGCCGTGGCCGCCGCCCGCGTCCTGGTCGCCGCTGCCTCCGCGCGCGCCGTCCGTTCTCCGGCCTCCGCGCTCCACCAGGACGTTGCCGGGTTTGATGTCGCGGTGCAACACCCCCCTCGCGTGGACCTGGCGCAACGCCGTGACCAGCCCGAGGCCGATGCGGGCGGTCTCGCGGGGGCCCAGCGGACCGTCCTCGGCCATGATCTGCTCAAGGGAGCGGCCGGCCACCAACTCCATGACGATCCAGAGGCGTTCGCCCTCGTCCACGACGTCGTAGACGCGCACCACGTTGGGATGGTCGATGCGGGCGGTCGCCCTGGCCTCGCGCAGGGTGCGTTCGCGGCGGGTGCGGGTGTCCTCCGAGCCCAGGCCGTCGATGCGCATCTCCTTCACCGCGACCGGCCGGTCGAGCACCTCGTCGGTGGCTCGCCACACCCGCCCCATTCCCCCCTGACCGATACTCTCCACCAGCCGATATCGCCCCGTCACGAGCAACCCGGGAAAACCGCCGCTCCCTGAACCACCGCCGCTCCCGGAACCTTCCCGGCCTCTCGGACTCCCCAGGCTTCCCGGATTACCCGGATTCCTCGGATTCCCCGCGTCTCCCGAATTCCCCGGCAATCCGCTGCACCCCCTGCATTGTCCGGACTCAGAAACACAATAGTCACACTTAGTGCCGTACCAGCATAGTGCGGAGAAATCTTGTGGTACCTCTTCAAGTACTGCGAATTCAGGCGCAGCCAAGGGGGCCGAACATGAGTTCTCGTCGTGCGACGACCATTGCCGGATCACTGGTCGCGGCATCTTTCTCGGCAGTGTTGATCCTTTCCTTCCCTGCCGGGGCGGACGATCAGGGGCCGGGCAGCGGCAAGGGGGGAAAGGCCGTCGACCAGGCGCCCGCGGGCGTGAGGACGACGACGCTGCTGCCGGAGAGGATCTCGGTCGACAACAAATCCGGGAAGACGGCGATCACCGCCACGGTGAAGAATGAGGGGACCAAGGACAGCGGACCCATACGGCTTCTGATCGTCGGCTTCGACGGGCTCACGGTCAAAAGCGTTCAGGGCTGTGAAGCCATCGCGAAGAAGGATCTTCCGGCAGGCTCCAACAGCGGTTTCTCCTGCCCCGTCGGCGATCTCGCGGCCGGCGCGTCGAAATCGTACGACGTCGACGCGGCCTTCGATCTGAAAAAGACCGGGAAGATCTGCCTGCCGGTCCGGACGAGTGACGGCAAGAAGACGTTCTGGCAGCAGGGACCGGTGCCGTTCGGCACGGCGAACCCGTCGCCGAACGCGCCCGCCACCCCGTTGCTCCTCGGCACCGACAACAGGCCCGCGGCTCCCGGCGGCGACGAACTGCCGAGGACCGGCGTCGGACGGGACGTGCTCCCGCTGGGCGCGGCCGGAGTCTCGTTGCTCGTGGCGGGAGCGGCCGGACTGTGGTGGTCGCACCGGCGGCCGACCGCCAGGGCGAGCTGAGCCCCACGCGAAGGAGGCGTGACCCGACGGCAACCGTCGGGTCACGCCTCCCTTCCGTCCGCTGCGGGCCGGTCACCGGCGTCGCGCGGTCACGACCCCGGGCGGTCGGACCGCCGGGCGGTCACTGCCCCGGGCGGTCGGACCGCCGGGCGGTCACTGCCCCGGGCGGTCACCGCGCCGGGCCGTCACCGCGCCGGGCCGTCACCGTGCCGGGCCGTCAGCGCTGGACGAGCTTCCACGCGGTGGGCAGCAGGCCCATCGCCAGAGCCGCCTTGAGGGCGTCACCGATCAGGAACGGGGTGAGGCCGGCCGCGATGGCGGCGGAGGCGGAGATGCCGGCCGCGTAGGCCAGGTACGGGACGCCGACGGCGTAGATGATCGCCTCGCCCAGCAGCATCGTGCCCGCCATGCGCAGCACGGAGCGGTCCGCGCCGCGGCGGGCCAGCGCGCCCACGACGGCGGTCGCGAGGATCATGCCGAGGATGTAGCCGAAGGAGACGCCGACGCCCGAGGCGCCGTCGGCGAACCACGGCACGCCCGCGAGCCCGGCCAGCGCGTACACGGCGAGCGAGGAGGCGCCGCGGCGCGCGCCGAGGGTCGTGCCGACGAGCAGCGCGGCGAAGGTCTGGCCGGTCACCGGTACCGGGGTGCCGGGGACGGGAACCGCGATCTGCGCCGCGAGGCCGGTCAGCGCGGCGCCGCCGAGCACGAGTGCGACGTCCCGGGCACGGGTGGCGGCCCCGCCCGCGCGGAGCGTGGGGAACGGGAGCAGGTCGGCGAGGACCTGTCCGGGACGTGCGGGGGTGACGGCGGCCGTGCTCATGGGGACTCCGCGGAGGTCGTACGGATCGGGACACGGCGACGCTATCCCAGGGGGGTACGCGCGATCACCGTCGGCGATCGACAAGAGGGTGATCAGGGACTTGGTGGGCTTCGGACAAAGCATGGGGGTTACACCCGGTACAGCGTGACGCCGGTCACTGAGGTGAGGTGGTGCGGGCTACGCGGGCCTCTCGTCCGGTCTCTGTAGGGTTCCGCCAAACGCGCAGCGGTCGTCTCGCCCGTCGGTCGCCGTCTGGGCAGGACGGGTCCTCGCTGCTAGCTTCGAGCCATGGTTGCCCAGGCCCAGGCTCTGAACTTCTCGTCGCGTCGCCATGTCGACCTGCGACGAGTGGGCGCTGCCACCTGTCGCCCTCCGGTGTGAGGCGGGCGGAGCCGATCGTCCGGCGCGCCGCGCTCCACAGACGGCGCAGTGTCGGACCGGCTCCTGACTTCCGAGGAAGTTCCCCATGCCCCGTACCGCGGCTCCCCCCGCTCTGGCCTCTCCCCTCACCCGGGTCGCCGACAGCGACCGCCGGCGCACCAGCGCCAGTGTGATCCTGCGGTCCGTGCTGGAGCACGGACCGGTGGCGCGCTCCACCATCGCCCGGCTGACCGGGCTGTCCCCCGCCTCCGTCACCGACCACTGCGCCCGGCTCACCCGGATCGGGCTGCTTCGGGAGGCGGCCGCGCCCCGGCGCAGCAACGGGGTGGGCCGCCCGCACGTTCCCGTGGATCTGAACGACTCCCGGTTCGTGGTGGGCGGCGTGCACGTGGCGGTGGCGCACACGACCGTCTCCCTGCTGGATCTGCGCGGACGGGTGGTGGCGCGGCGGGAGTTGCGGCATCGCGGTCTCGGACCGTCCGAGGTGCTGACGCGGGCCGCCGACGGGCTGAGCGCGCTGCTGGGCGAGACCCCCGGCTGCCGTCCCCTGTCGCTGGGGGTCGCCGTGGGCGGCTGGGTGGACCGGGATTCGGGCACCGTCGTCGAGCATCCGCTGCTGGGCTGGCGGGACGTGCCGGTGCGTGAGGCGATGAGCGCCCATACCGGGCTGGCGGTCCATGTGGACGGGCACGCGCGGGCGTTGGTCAACGCGGAGCGGTTGTTCGGAGGGGCCCGCGGCAGCCGGAGCGTGCTGCATCTGTTCGTCGGGAACATGGTCGACGCGGCGTTCGCCACCCACGACGAGGTGCATCACGGGCCGCGTTCCCAGGCCGGCTCGATCGCGCATCTGCCGTTGCCAGGCGGCACGCGGCCCTGCGACTGCGGACGGGTCGGCTGCCTGCAAGTGGAGCTGAGCGAGCGGACGTTGTGCCGTCAGGCCCGGGAGGCGGGGGTGACCGACGGGGTGAACCCGATGCATGTGGTCGCCGCCGCGGACTCCGGCGACCCGGTGGCGGCACGGCTGTTGCGGGAGCGGGCACGGATG
Organism: Streptomyces hayashii; assembly: GCF_024539815.1. GTDB lineage: Bacteria > Actinomycetota > Actinomycetes > Streptomycetales > Streptomycetaceae > Streptomyces > Streptomyces hayashii. The sequence continues at coordinate 3,367 of NZ_JAHHIU010000085.1, read as the reverse complement.
GTGGGGCGGGCGGCCGGTCTGCTGCTGGACGTGCTCAACCCGGAGCGTGTCGTGGTCACGGAGGTGGGGGTGCTGTTCCGGGAGGACTGCCTCGCCACGCTGCGGGACGAGGTGGGGGCGGAGCGCGCGGCCGGCGTCTCGCCGAGCAGCTTTCCCCGCTCCGTGCCGGCCGTGGCGGGCGGGGCGGTGGCGCTGGACGTGCTCTACCGCGACCCCCTGGCCTCGTCCACGGGCGTCCCGCCTCAGCCGAGTTAATTCAGAAACTCCGAATGTTGACAGGCCTCACGCCCGGACAGGAACATCTTTCTCATGAGCTGTCGCACCTTCTGTTGCTGACGCCCCGGCGCGCCGGGAGCGCGCCCTTCTCCCCGCCTTCGACCGGGTGAATTCCTTGCCCCGGTGAATTTCCTCGGCCGGGCTTTGCCGCACTCCGTCGTGCCTTCTCGCGCCCTGCACCGCCATGCCGTGCCCAATGTCTGCGTCTGCCGCTGCCGCTGCCGCTGCCGCTGCCAGGCTCTTTCTCCGTTTCTCTGGGGGGTCCTCCCATGCCTGTTTCCCGTACGTCCGGTGTCGACCGGCGCCTCTTCCTCACCTCCCTGCTCGGCGCCGCCGCCGGGGTCGCCGGGCTCAGCGGCTGCGCGGAGAGCAGTGCCGCCACCGGCGGCAAGGGCGTCTCGACCGCCCCGCTCGCCGACAAGGTGCCGGCCGGCACGAGTCTGAAGATCGCCTCCTTCCAGGGCCAGCAGGAGTTGCAGCTCAAGCTGGCGCATCTGCCCGAGCTGCCGTTCAAGGTGTCGAACTGGCTGAACATCGGAGCCGGTCCGGATGTCATCAACGCATTCCGCGCGAAGTCCCTGGACGTCGCCAACAACGCGGGCATCCCGCCGATCCAGGCGCATTACCAGGGTTTCGACGCGAAGATCGTCGCGATCAACATCACACGCAAGCCGAACTACGTCTTCGCCACCAAGCCGGGCAGCGACATCAACGGCGTCGACGACTTCCGCGGAAAGAAGCTGGCGTTCTCACAGGGCCAGGCGCAGGGCGTCGTCCTGCTGCGGGCGCTGAAGAAGGCCGGCCTCACGTACGACGACGTGAGGCTCGTCCCGCTGACCAGCAACCAGTTCCTCACCGCCCTCCAGTCGGGCCAGGTGGACATCGCCCCGCTGGGCAACACCCAGTCGCCCGCCTATCTCAAGCAGTACGGGCCCAAGGGCGCCCGCGTCATCACCACCGACGTCGTGGACCTGCTCAGCCTGCTGTGGGCGCCGACCTCCGTGCTGAACGACGAGGCGAAGGCGGCCGCCGTCGCCGCGTTCGTCCCGCAGTGGGCGCAGGGCCTGGTGTGGAGCTACGAGAACCCGGACGTCTGGAACGAGGAGTTCTTCGTCAAGACGCAGAACCTGACCCTCGACCAGGCGGAGTCGATCACCGCACTCGCCAACAAGCCGCTGTTCCCACCGAGTTGGGACGAGGCCGTCAAGTGGGAGCAGGAGACCGCGGACCTCCTCGCGGAGGGCGGCTTCGTGAAGGAGTTCGACGTCGCCTCGCTCTTCGACCACCGCTTCGAGGGCATCGCCGCCAAGTCCGTGGCAGCCGAGTACCGGAGGTGACCGCCATGACCACCAGCACCGGCACGGCCACGGGCACGAGCCCGGCCGCAGACACGAACACCGACACGAACACCGACACGCAGACCGCCCCGGGCACCGACCCGGGCACCGACACCGACACGGCCGTGACCGCGGCTCCCGCCGTCGGCGCCGTCGCCGCGGCGCCGGCCTCGGGGGCCCCGGGGGCCGGCGACGGGTCCCGGGTCCGTCGCCGCCGACGCCGTGGACTCGCTCCCGGCAAACCGTGGCCGGCATCCCGGCTCGCCGGACCGCTGCTCCTGATCGCCCTGTGGGCCGCCGCCTCGGCGGCCGGGCGACTGGACACCGGGGCGATTCCCGCGCCCTGGACGGTACTGGAGACCGGCGTCCACCTGTGGACGGACGGGACGCTGACCACCGACGTCCTCACCTCGCTGGAGCGCGCCGGATACGGCTTCGCGATCGGCCTCATCGCCGGGGTGACGCTCGCGCTCGCCTCGGGGCTGACCCGGACCGGCGAGGCGCTGATCGACGGGACCGTGCAGCTCAACCGGGCCATCCCGACCCTGGGACTGATCCCGTTGTTCATCCTCTGGCTGGGCATCGGCGAGACCTTCAAGATCGCGATCATCGCCATCGTCGTCTACATACCGATCTACCTCAACACGCATGCCGCGCTGTCCGGCATCGACCACCGGTTCGTCGAACTCGCGGAGGTGCAGGGCCTGTCGAAGGTCCGGTTCATCCGGCAGATCGTGATCCCCGGAGCACTGCCCGGATTCTTCGTGGGACTCCGGCTCGGCGTCACCGGATCCTGGCTCGGACTGGTCGTCCTGGAGCAGATCAACGCCACCAGCGGGCTCGGTTACATGATGTTCCAGGCCCAGAACTACGGCCAGTCGGACGTCATCCTGGTCGGCCTCCTCATCTACGGCGTCTTCGGCCTGATCTCCGACAGCGCGGTCCGTCTCATCGAACGGAGGGTGCTGTCGTGGCGCCGCACACTGAGCAACTGACCCGGTCCGCCGCCGTCCGACTGCGCGGCCTGACCCGGTCCTTCGACGGACGCACCGTCCTCGACGGCATCGACCTGGACATCCCCGCCGGACAGTTCGTGGCCCTGCTCGGACACAGCGGATCCGGCAAGAGCACCCTGCTGCGGGCCGTCGCGGGCCTGGACCACGAGGTCACCGGGGACGGGGAGCTTTCGGCGCCGGAACGGGTGTCCGTCGTCTTCCAGGACTCCCGGCTGCTGCCCTGGCGGCGGGTGCTGGACAACGTGCTGCTCGGCCTCGACGGCAGGGAGGCCGACCGCAGGGGGCGGGAGGCGCTCGCCGAGGTCGGGCTGAAGGGTCGCGAGCGTGCCTGGCCCAACGAGCTGTCCGGCGGTGAGGCTCAGCGCGCCGCGCTGGCCCGCTCGCTGGTCCGCGAGCCCGAACTGCTGCTGGCCGACGAGCCGTTCGGAGCGCTGGACGCCCTTACCCGCATCAGGATGCACGCCCTGCTGCGGGTGCTGTGGGAGGCCCACAGACCCTCCGTGCTGCTCGTCACCCACGACGTGGACGAGGCGATCGTGCTCGCCGACCGCGTCCTCGTCCTCGACCACGGGCGCATCGGGCTCGACCTGACCGTCGAGCGGCCGCATCCGCGCTCGTACCGGGACCCGCTGCTCGGCGAGTACCGCGAGCGGTTGCTGGCGGCGCTGGGCGTGACGTCGGACGTCGCCTGAACGCCGGCCTCCCCGCCCTCCCCACCTCCGCCCGGGCCCCTAGCCC
>NZ_JAHHIU010000084.1 GCF_024539815.1 Streptomyces hayashii | reverse complement strand
CCCGGGAACGGGCCAGCGCACGCCAACCACCCCTGGGAGACGATGACTTCCCCCACTGCGGACTCCGGCGACGCCTTGTACTACTGCGTCCAGCCGGACGACCGCGTACGCCTCACCACCCCCGGCATCGCCACCCTCGGGGCGCTCATCGGGTACCCGCCGCTGACCATCACCCCGGCCGCATCTCCCGTGCCCGCTCCGGCCAGCCTGCTCCGTGCCCGGCGCTGACGTCCCCCGCACTCTCTTCACACACCTCATCGACCCTCACCCGAAAGCGCACCGCCATTTCCGAAATACCTTCCCTCACCTGCATTTCCCTGGGTGCCGGAGTCCAGTCCAGCACTCTGCTCGCCCTGTCCGCGCGAGGAATTCTCCCGAAGGCCGATTACGCCATTTTCGCCGATACCGGCTGGGAGCCCCAGGCGGTGTACGACCATCTCGACCGTCTCGAACGGGACATCGCCACCCCCGCAGGAATACCCGTCCTCAGAGTCTCTTCGGGAAACATCCGCGACGACGCCCTCGATCCCGCGCACCGGTTCGCTTCCATGCCTCTCTACGTCCTCAACCAGGACGGGAAGCAAGGCATGACCAGGCGCCAGTGCACCGGGGAATATAAAATTAAGCCCATCAAGAAGAAAGTTCGGGAACTCCTCGGATACCCCTACCCGACCCGCATACCCAAGGACGTATTCGTCGAGCAGTGGGTGGGAATATCGACCGACGAGTTCCACCGGGCCAAGGACGCAGACGTCAAGTACATGCACAACCGGCACCCGCTCATCGATCTCAATTGGTCCCGCACGGATTGCGTCCGTTACCTGACCTCCATCGGCCTGGCAGACACGCCAAAATCGAGCTGTCTGGGTTGCCCATTTCACGGAAATCAGCAATGGAGAAATATCCGGGATACCAGTCCTGAGGAATGGGCGGACGTGGTCGCCTTCGACGCGGCCATCCGTCAGGGCAACGCCCGCGCCAACGCCTCCGGGAACCCGCTGCTCGGGCAGGCATTCCTGCACCGCTCCCGCATCCCACTCGACCAGGCCCCCATCGACCACGTCACGGCCGCCGAGTGGGCCGCCCGCCAGCAGGAACTCGACGACCGTGCCGGCGTCGTGGAGGAACTGGAGACGGGGGTGGTCGACGGCTGCTCCCCGTGGGCGTGCCGCAGCTCCGAACCCGAGCCGGTTCAGGACGACTTCGGCCTGGCCTCGTGAGGCGGATCATCCTCGACCTGTTCGCCGGCCCCGGCGGCTGGAGCCATGCCCTGACGGTTCTCGGGGCGCGGGACATCGGTCTGGAATGGGACGAGTGGGCCTGCAAGACCCGTGCGCGGGCGGGCCAGTTGACGATCCGGACCGACGTCGCGGCCTATCCCGTGTGGATCTTCTCGGGGCGGGTTCTCGGATTCATCGCTTCCCCGCCGTGCCAGGCGTGGTCGATGGCCGGCAAGCGGTTGGGTCTGGTCGACCAGGCACTCGTCCACCAGGCCGTCGCCGACCTCGCCGCCGGACGCGACACCCGCGAGCAGCTCCTCGGCGCGTGCGCGGACGAACGTTCCCTCCTCGCCGCCGAGCCGATGCGTTACCTGCATGCCCTGCACGCGGTGGGCGAGCCGGAGTGGGTGGTGATGGAGGAGGTCCCCGACGTCCTTCCGCTGTGGCGGCAGTACGCCGCTGTGCTGCGCGGATGGGGTTTCTCGGTGTGGACGGGGATCCTCAACGCGGCCGATTACGGTGTCCCGCAGACCCGCAGGCGGGCGATTCTGCTCGCCTCCCGCGTCCGGACCGCCGGGCCTCCGCCGCCCACGCACGCCCACGTCGCCGAGCCCGAGTCGCTGTTCGGGCCGGGCCGGGAGCGGTGGGTGTCGATGGCGCGGGCGCTCGGGTGGGGGGCCACCGATCGTCCCGTGCCCACCGTGTGCGCCGGGGGCGGCCCGGGCGGGGGCCCCGAGCCGTTCCCGTCCGGGTCCCGTAAGTCGCTCGCCGACGCCCGCGCCCGGGGCACCTGGGCAGCCCGTGACACGGAGACCGTCCTGGCCTCCCGCCCAGAGGTTTCCGGCCGAGCCGCCCGGCACGGTGTTCGCGACAACCTCCCCGCAGATGCGCCGGCGTCCGCGTTCACCGCCGAGGCATCCCGCTGGTCGTGGTCGCTGCGCAGCAACAACCAGACCAACGCCACCGTGCGTTCCCTCACCGAGCCCGCCGGCACCCTGTTCTTCGGTCACCGGGCCAACGAGTGCACCTGGGTCGCCGAACCCGCGGGCCGGGCCGAGGACGCCGAGCCGGCAGCGGCACCGCCGCCGATCAGGATCACCGCCCGCGAGGCGGGCCTCCTGCAGACCTTCCCCGCCGACTACCCGTGGCAGGGCAACAAGGGCCAGCAGTTTTCCCAGATCGGCAACGCGGTGCCCCCGCGCCTGGCCGCGCACCTGCTCATCCCCCACCTGAGCCCCGACAAGCCCTTCAATCCCGACGACTTCGCTCTCACCGCCTGATGCCCCACACCCCCGATACGTTGGAGGACGACGGCATCGACCACGTGCCGGCGCCGAAGCCGGTCCACTACGCCGAGCAGGCCCTGCTCGGCGCGCTCCTTCTCGACCCCGCGCGTCTCGCCGACACCGGGCAACTGACCGCCGACCACTTCGAAAGCCACACCCACGCCGCGCTGTTCACGGGGATCGGCACGCTCCCGGCGCCCGATCCCGCCGACCACTCCAAGGACACGGCCTGGCTCAACCAGGTCCTGGACTTCGCCCGCCCGCACGCGCCCGGCCTGAACGCCTCCTACCTCCATGCCCTCATCCAGTTCTGCCCCCGCTCCCAGCACGCCGCGGCGTACGCCCAGATGATCCGCGCCGACCACGCCCGGCGGCTCCTGCACGGACACGCCGAGCGTCTCGGCCTCACCGCGACCGACTCCGGCCTGCCGAACCCGGCAGCCACGGTCCTTGTGCTCGCCGACGACTTCAGCCGCCTCCTGGGCGAACTCGCCGGTGAGTTCGCCCCGCACCCCGGCTCCCTGCCCCGTACGGCGATCCCCAGCACGGCCGTGCGGCAGGCCGGCGAGGAGGAACTCGACGAGGAACGGCTGCTCCTGGCCTCGGCCACCGCAAGCCCGCGGGACGTGCAGCAGATGCGGTGGCTGACGGCGGACGACTTCGTCCTCCCGCTGCACGCCGCGCTCTGGCAGTCCATCACCGCCCTGGTCCAGCGCGGCGACATGGTCGACCCGGTCACCGTCCTCGGCGAAGCACAGCACCGCGGACTGATCACCGAGGCCCTCACCCCCCGAGACCTGATGGCCCTGGTCTCCACGCCCGCGGGTTCTCCCGAGTACTGGGGCGAGCAGATCCTGGGGCGCGCTCTCCTCGCCCGCGCCCACCAGGTCGCGACACGGATCACCGCCTACACCGACGACCTCGCCAACACGCCCCACCAGCTCATCACCGGCAGCCGACGCGCCCTGGCCGACCTCAACACCCTGCGCACCCGCTACCGGCGCGCCACCACCCCCACCACCACGCCCACCGCCGGTCCGCCCGCACGCGCCACGCCCCTGCCCCGGGCTGCCGGGCCGCCGCCGCAGCCCGCCCCTGCTGCTGTACGAGCACGCCGATGACTCAACCACCGGGCCCCGCCGCATCGCGGGGCCCGGACCGAATCGAGCCCGCCCTTCATGACCGGCACTACCTCCGACGTCCGCGTCCGCTTCGACACCCATCCCGCCCACACCAGTGCCGTCACCGCTCACCTCACCGGCGGCCCGCTGGGTACCACGCACGCTCTCCTGACCAGCCGGGGCTTCGAGCCTCTCGACGAGCACACCATGGTCCTGGCCCGGATCGACCACGAAGAGCCCTACTGGGCCAATCAGGCCGCCCAGGAACTGACCGGCCAAGGCATCGCCAGCGAGATCACTCCCCGGCTGCGGGAATCCATCCACGAGGAGTGGACCTGGGCCGACCACCCCATGTCCTGGCTCACCCGCAGCGAGATCCGCAACGTCTCCGACCAGGCCCAGCACATCCACGACGACATCCGCCACGGCCGCCTGCTCATCCACGCCCACGCCGACGACGACGGGGCCACCGTGGCCGTCGGCACCTACCGCGACACCGGCAAGAGCGTCTACCTCCACGGCGAGAACCACCTGCGGTGCGTCGCCGGCACCTTCGACTCCATCGCCGAGGCCCTCACCGCCTTCGAACGCACCCATCACGACACCCTGCGCCCCGGACCCGCACCCATGACCGACACCGAACGCCAGAGTGCCCAAGCCCGCACGAGCCTCCAGGCACCCAGCACCCCACCGGCCGCACCTGAGCCGGTCGCCGAAGAGGTACCCGCGTACGCCGCCGACCCCGCAGACCACGACGCTCTCCTCGACAACTTCCTTTCCGAGCACAGCGACTGGGAAAAATGGCCGAGCTGGTCCGACGAAACCACCCACGCCATCCACGAATCGCAGACCCTGCGCATCGAGCGCGTGCACGAAGCCCACCCCCGCGACACCGCCTGGACCGTGGCCGCATACGAGACACCCGTCTCCGACCGCATGTGGCACCTCACCGCGACCGCTACTACCCCAGCCCCCCTACTCCAGACCCTGCTGAACCACCTCGCCGACGGGGACGGTTGGGACACCGCCATCGGCAGCCCCGTCACCGATAAGACCGTCACCGCCGCCACCAAACCCCTCACGGACGCAGGCTGGAAGCACACCATCGACGGACGCTGGATCCGCTGGACGAACCTCTCCGAGGACGCCGGAGTCCAATTCGACACCTTCGCCGCCCAGAAGCCGAACAGCACCCTCGCCACGTGGACCATCTGGGCCGGCCTCAGCATCGACCAACTCACCTGGGCACTCCATGCCTCCGTCTCCACCCCGGCTGGCCTTCTCGCTGACCTCGCTGAGGAGCTCGCCCACGGAACCGGCACCCGCCAGACCAAGCTCCACCGAGGTGGCCGACCCACCAGCCGGGTTAGGGCAACGCACCCGCCCTCCACGCCACCGCGCTCCCTCTCAACCAGCCATCGACGCTGACCTCGCGGGCCGCTGCCACACGCGCAACAAGGTGACGAATCCTTGAAGATGCCCTTGATCTGGGCACACACCTGATATCCGATGCAACAGCAGGCCGGACCGTGAGGTTCATCTGCACGTACTCGTCCATCCCGGCAACAGCTCCGAGCGGAACTTCCGTTCCCTCACCGGGCAAGGCTGAGCACAGGATCGCCTGTGGGCGCTCCTACCCGGCTACGTTGCACCCTGGCTCCCGGACACCGTCGCCCTCCGTTCCATGCCAACCGCGCCCCAAGGGGGAACCCAGCGTATGACCGACATCGCCAAGCGCAGCACCCGCGCCATCCTCCTCGACGGTGACAAACTGATCCTGATCAAACGCATCAAGCCGGGCAGAGAACCGTACTGGGTTACGGTTGGCGGCGGAGTAGAGAACGACGATCCCACCATCGAAGCGGCCCTGCGCCGCGAGGTGTTCGAGGAGCTCGGCGGCACACTGGAGCGAGCCGAACTCGTCCACCTGGTCACCGACGAGCTGGATGGAGGCATCGGTATCCAGCATGTTTTCGCCGCACGTCTGGCGTCGATGGACCTGGCCGCCCGGACCGGCACGGAGTTCAGCAAGCCAGAACGCGGAAGCTACTAGGTGGTCCGGATTCCGTTCACCGCCGCCGCTGTGCAGGAACTGAACCTGATGCCAACGCAGTTGGCCGACTTCATCGCGGCCAACACCAGCTCGATCGCCTCCGTCCTCGACACTCCGATCCGCACCGTGTGAGCGCCTGCACAGGCCCCACGACGAAGGCCGTCAGTCTCAAAACGAGACGGACAACCCGGGTCGGCCGCGTGGTTGCTACGGTCCCGCGTATGACGCCGCCTGTACCTCGTGCTGTTGATCTACGCCGGGAATCAGTCGATGAGGTACTGGCCCGTGTGGAGCGGTCGCTGCAGGTGGGGTTCGACCGGGAGACGGTGGTGCGCAAGCGCCGGACCGTCGGGGCGCGGACGGATCGCGGGACATGGGTGCGGGTCGAGCGGCGGGGGTTCGACCGGATCGGCGCCCAGGGGTGGAGCGGCCTCGAATCGGCTGCCGTCCTGAGCGGGGTCGTCATGCCCCGGTGGTACGCAGGGGTCTCATGGCGCGAGCCGGGTGCGCCGGTGATGTGGCGGGCGGATGAGATGGAACTGGTCAACGCCGCGCCGGTCGGGCAGGCCGCTCTCGTGGTCGAAGACCCTGGACTCCCGGATGCGTGGTGGGCCGCACTGAACGCGTCATTGGACGCGCTCGCTGCCCAGTCCGCACCCCGCGCCGCCACGCCGGACACCGAGACCATCACCCAGGAGCTGGTGACAGCAACCCTCCGGAAGGTCTTCCCCGAGGTGACGGACACCGAGGTGGAGGAGTGGGTGCCGGCGCATGCCGACCTGACGTGGGCGAACGTGACTGGCCCGGAGTTCTGCATGATCGACTGGGAGGACTGGGGCATGGCACCACGAGGGCTGGACGCGGCCACGCTATGGGGCCATTCCCTCGCCGTCCCAGCCTTGGCGGACCGTGTGTGGAGCGAGCGCCGGCCGGACCTGGAGTGCAAGTCCGGCCTGCTGATGGCACTGTTCTTCTGCGCGAAGTTCGCCGGGCCACACGCGGACCCCGCCGATCCCCGGCTGGGACCGGGCAGGAAGGAAGCCGTACGGCTCATCGCCGAACTTCGCTCCAATGGGCGATGGTCCCGTGCCGGCTGCCCGGACTGACCGTCAGCCGGCCTCTTGCCAACCGTCGAACGAAAGGATCGGGCCCCCGTCCAGGTACCGCTTAACGGCGACCAGGGTGGTGCGAGTGAAGGGGCGCGGAAGGTCGTCCGGAGCCACCCAGGCGATGGTGTCATGCTTGTGCGGTTCCGCATTGTAGGGAGTACCGCTCCACTGGTCGGTGTGGAAGACCAGAGCCATGAACATCCCCGGAGCCTCCGTTCCCCAGGAACCGTGGACGACATGGACGAGACGCAAGTCCGCCTCGGCGGCCACGACTCCCATCTCCTCCTTCAGTTCCCGCACCGCGGTCGTGGTGATCGGTTCCCCGGGTTCGCCCTTGCCGCTGGCAACGTCCCATTCGCCGGGTGCGAAGTCCAAGTGGCTGCTCCGCCGCAGGATAAGGAGTCTGCCGCTTTCAGGGTCCGTGACGAGAACAGCGGCGATGAGCCGCGTCGTCATCGGTTCGCTCTTCCATCGGGCCGCCGGCTGGTCGGAGTCAGTCAATCGCGTTCCTCCAAAATGGTCACAAGGCGCAATGCCACTGACGTTAAGTTGATCATGCTGGAGCTGCATGGGTGGGCAGGTTGGCGATGCGGACCGTCGGTGGCTGCCGATGTCGTTGACCGTGGTCCTCGGGCCGCTTGAGGCGGTAGCTGTTGTGACGGGCCCGCTTGACGACTCGCGGGTAACTGCGCCGGCGGCGCGGAGGGTTGAGGTTTTTGGTGCGGGTGATGTCGCGGAGGATGGCCGCGGTGAGGGCGGACACGCCGTCAGGGGGAAAAGGTAGCGTCGGTGACGCTGCGGCGCACGATGCGTACGGTGCGGGTGAACTTGATCCGGTCCGGGTCGATGCCGGCCTCGGTCGCCGCGCGGCAGCGCAGGTCGCTGAGTGCGTAGTGGGCCAGTAGATAGCCGTAGATCTCCTGCCGCACCATCTCCGGGCTCTTGGAGCGCACGATGCGCGCCGGACCGTGCAGCACCTGTTTGATCTCCTTGTTCGCCAGGTCGTGCTCCCACCGCTGGTGATACGCCTGTGCCAGCAGGGGCGCCGCGGCGAGGGCGGGGTCGGTGATGGTGGTCAGCAGGCAGATGAGCTCCCGCGCCGTCTCCTCGCCGCGATCGGGCACGTCGTACTCGATCACCCGCACATACCGGGCCCGCTCGGGTGGCAGCGCCTCGCTGCCCTGGGCGGCGCGCAGCAGCCGCTCGCGGGCGGCGCCGCGCACCGCTGCGTCCAGGACCACCGACAGGTAGGAGCCGTCGCCGAAGGTGTCAAGGACGGGCAGCTCCATCGTGTTGGCGAGGCGCCACAGCAGGTCGGCGCCGGTGTCGGCGGCCGGGCACCAGTCGGTGAAGGAGTAGAAGTTACGGTCGGCTAGCAGCAGCTGACCCTCCTGGAGGCGGGGGTAGAGGGTACGGGCCAGGGCCCTCTCGCCCGAGCCGGTGCCGGTCACCGGCCCCATCGCCGCCCCTGTCTTGGCGTGCGAGCCGACTTCCGAGAGCGTGACCACCCGCACCTTGGGGAACGCCGAGGGGTGCGTGCTGCCGCCGGCGTAGCCGAAGGCTTCGGCGTTGGCGGGTGTGTCGGGCGCGTCCCACTCGAAGCCGTCGACGGCCATCAGCCGCCGGCCGCCCAGGAAGGCGCCGGGGGTGAGCAGCTCGGCGACCGGCAGCGCGACGGCGTCGAACACATCGGCCAGCACCGCATCGCCCAGGCGCTGTCGGGCCCGGGTGATCGCGCCGCTGCCGGGGACCTCCCAGCCGACATCCCAGCAGCCGAGCCGGTCCAGGCCGTCGGACAGTTCGGTGATGATCTCCTCGTAGTCGGCGTCGGCGTACAGGGCCATGCCCATGGCGAAGTAGACCACCACGTGCGGTGGCAGCTTCCCGCCACGCCGCTTGACGCCGCGCCATTGCGCGGCCAGCGCCTCTTCGATGGCGTCCCGGGGCACAGCAGCCGCCAACACCCCGAGCCTGATCCAGTCCGGCAGATGCCCGCTCGGCACCCCGCGCTCGCCCTGATCCATGGTCAGCAAGCTACCGAACGACGGAGGGCGACCGCCAAGACATCATGATCAACTTAACGTCAGTGGCATTGCGTCTAGGGCGCACAGACGTCACCTGCCGAAAGCACTTCAGAAGAGAGGGGGTGGAAGCACCTTCTCTCCCGACCGCGGGTTGATTGTCAGTGCCGTCTGTCAGGGTATGCGCAATGCGACACGAGATGAGGGGCGGCATTGGTGTTCCAGCGAGATGACTCGGGAGTCTCCGAGTCATTCGATCTTGATTCACTGACGGTGGGCGACCGCCTGCGACTGTTCAACTTCACCCAGCGTGATGACCACGTGGCGTATCTGTGGGTGCTGCGGGCGATGAACGTACTGCGGGCCGTACACCAGCTGCAGGTCCATCCCGACGATGTGGCGAGCGCGCTCAACGAGCTCGCGATAGCCCATGACGAGGTGCCGTCTGCCGGAGACTTGAACCTGCGAGCCATGCTCGACAACCTCTCCGCGGACAATGAGCAGGTCCTCTACCGGGTGGAGGATGCGGCGCGGTGCGGAAATTTGGCCGCATACCGAAACCGGCAGTCGGTCTACCAGTTCACGGAGATCGGTTACCGCGTCTATCGCGCCGTGGAGGAGGTCATCGGCTCCCGTGTGCAGGACGCGAACCTGTCACGGCTGGTCTTCGCCGACATCCTGGCGGACTTCAAGGCGCTGGCGGCTGCGAACCGGGAGGGCGACCGGGACGAGGTGTACCGCAAGCTCGCCCGTCTCGACAGCGTGTTGGAGGACATGACGCAGCGGGCGGCGCGTTTCTATCTGACCCTCAACGATGTGGTGCGTACGACGGATATCTCCCCGGAGACGTTCCTGCGCTACAAGCACGCGTTGCTGGCGCACATGAGTGAGTTCACTGCAGAGCTGGAACGCTACGCGCCCCGACTGACCGAGGCCGTGTACGAGGTGGAAGACAGCGGGGTGGAGACCCTGTTGGAGCGGGCCGCCGCTGTAGATGAGCGGCCCATGATGCGTCCGGCCGCGCGGCTTGAGGACTGGCGGCGGCGCTGGATGGGGCTTCGCCAGTGGTTCTTGGCGGAAGGCCCTGGGGAGACCAAGGCCGCCCAGCTGCAAGGCGCTACCCGCACCGCCATCTCCGGAGTCATCGCCTTGCTGCGGCAGGTGACGGAGTCGCGTCGAGGCGGGGTGAGCCGGACCACCCAGCTGCGGCATCTCGCAGCCTGGGCGGCCGGGGCGCCGGATGAGCAGGCGGCCAACGCCCTGGTATCCGCTGCTTTCGACCTGCGCTCGGTGCGGCATCTGTCGGGCGCGCATGACGATGACGACCAGATCTCGCCGCGCACGACGTGGTGGGATGCGCCCGGGGTGGAGGTCAGCATCAGCTTGTTCAGGCATGGGAAGCGGCCGGCGCCGGGCGGCCCGCAGCCGGTCCGTACGAGCCGTGGTGCCCATGCCCGGCTGCGTGAGCAGCAGTTGGTGGACCGGGCCGCGGACCGGGAGGCCGCCACGGATCTTCTGGACCATGGGCCCCACGATCGGGTGCTGAACGCGGCGGAGACCCGCGCTGTGCTCAAGCTGCTGACCCGTGCCCTTCAGGCGCGGACGATCGTGGCGGGCCGACTGCGTTCGGGCACGGGCAGCAGCGACGTCCTGACCCTGCGCCTGGTCCCGAGCGAGCACGGCAGCCAGCTGCGGACCGAGACCGGCACACTGCACCTGCCCGGCTTCACTCTGGAGATAAAGCCCCATGGTGCGATGCGTCGGCGCCGAACGGAGACGTCCTGATGCCCGCCCATCGCGTAGCCGTCTCCGTGGAGCCTGCGGACCTCGGCTCGTACCAGCAAGCGGCCCGGCTCATGCTGCTGCACGGCGTCGTCAACGAGAGCTACCCGCGGGCCAAGGCCCTTGCGCTGGTGCTGCAGTGGGCCGACGAACTGGCCAGGGATTTCCGGGACCTGTTCGGCTACTCCTTGCAGACCAGCGCCCGTCACGCACGGCTGCTGCGGCGGCTGGATGCCTTCGATGCCAGCCAGGCATTCCTCACAGTGAAGAGCAAGAAGCCGTTCGACCGGCGACGGCTGGCCTACCTCTGTCTGATCCTGGCTTGCCTGCACCGGTCACGGGTCGAGATCAACCTCGCCGATCTCGTCAAACTTCTCGCGCCCTCCGCCAATGCGATCGAGTACCTGGGCTTCGATGCGACCGCACCGGGTCACAAGGACGCGGTCGTTGACGTGGTGGACTGGCTGGTCGACCGCGGTGCGCTGCGGATCTCCGACGGGTCCATGGAGGACTGGGCCCGTGACCACGACCGTGGGGACGCGCTGTTCGACATCGACCACGACACCTGCGCGGCGCTGTTCCGGCCGAACAAGCCCTTGCAGCACCTGGTCAGCGCTGCTGGCCTGCTGGATACGCCGACCGCCGGTACCGGACGGGACCCCCGGCGGCGGCTTGCCGCTCAGCGAGCCCGGCGGTTGCTGATCGAGTACCCGGTGGTCTACTTCGGCGATACCGACGCGGAGACGGCGATAGCGCTGCGCCAGCCCACCCTGGCCGAGGACATCGCACGGCTGACCGGGTTGCCTGTCGAGCGCCGGGCCGAGGGGATCATGCTCGTCGACACCACAGGGCACTTCACCGACAAGCGGTTCCCCGGCCGTGGCGGAGCGGTCAACCGTACCGCCGGGCTGATGCTCGCGAAGATCGCGGACCTGCGGGAGGACCCGGACCGGGCCAGCAGTCTCCAGTACCTGCTGCCCGCCGATCCGGGAGAGGAACACGCGGACCTGGTGAGCCGTATCGATATAGCCCTGCCGCAGGCCGGCACGCTCGAAGCCCTGGCTCACGACCCCCACGCGGACACCGGCCAACAGGCGGACGAGGCAGACCCGGACGCTATAGAAGATGAGAGGCAGACGGGCTTGCCTTTCGTGGAACACGGCACGCTCGAACAGATGATCACCGAACTCTACGAAGAGTTCGGTCCCTCCTCCTTCACCAACAAATGGCAGGCCGATCCCGGCGGGCTGCTGGCCGAGGCGATCGCGCTCCTGGCGGACCTGTGCCTTGTCCATATCGTCCCCGGCGGACTCCTGGTGCGGCCCGCAGCAGGCCGCTACCGCAACATCACCGCCGTCCTGCCACGTCCCGCGCTCGACGGCCAGTTCGCTCTCGACTTCCCCACTGAGGAAACTTCTCGATGACGCTCATCCCTCATTCCCGCACCGCTGACCAGCCGGAGGTTCGCTTCAAGCCCACGCGTGCCGGGGTGATCGGCCTCTGGGACTACACCGACGAGGAGTTCGTCTTCGCCGACGGCCGGCTGGTCCTGCGCGGGCACAACGGTTCCGGCAAGACCAAGGCACTCGAAGTGCTGTTCCCCCTCGTGCTGGACGGTGTCCTTGACGCGCGGCGTCTTGATCCGTTCAGCGGCGAGGAGCGGACCATGAAGTCGAACCTGCTCTACAAGGAGCAGGAGTCCGCTTACGGCTATGTATGGATGGAGTTCGCCCGCACCGGACCCGATGATGAGGTCATTGAAGCCGTCACCGTGGGGATCGGCATGCGGGTGACCAAGCCCATGTCCACGCCGGCCCGCTTCTTCTTCGTCACCGAGGGCAGGGTCGGCATCGACTTCGGTCTGCTGGACGCCGCCTCCCGCCCGCTGCGGGAGAACGCCCTGAAGAAGCTGCTGGGCGAAGGGACCACCTACGCAACGGCGGAGGCATACCGTGAGGAGATCGATGACCGCCTGTTCGGGCTGGGCCGCGAGCGCTACAACCAGCTGGTCAACCTTCTGCTCCAACTGCGGCGCCCTCTGCTGGCCAAGGACCTCGACCCGGTCAAGGTGTCCGACACCCTCACCGCCGGACTGCGCCCCGTCGATGATGCCCTCGTCCTCCAAGCCGCCCGCGACTTCGAGAACCTCGCCGAGATCCAGGCGCTTCTCAACGCCCTTATGGGGGCGGATACCGCGGTCCGGAACTTCCTGCGTGAATACACCAGTTACCTGCGCGCCCATGCCCGTGACCGCGTCGACCATGTCTCCGGGCGTATCCAGGACACGGCCACCCAATGCGAGACGATCATGGAAGCGGCGGGCGACCGCCGCACCGCCGAGCGGCAGCTGGCCGCGGCACAGCAGGAGCGGGATACCGGCGAACGCCGGTGCAACGAGATCGATGCCCGCCTGACCGAGTACAAGAACCACGACGCCATCAAGAAGCAGGACGGGCTCAAGGAGCTGCGCGAGCGCGTACGCACCGACCGCCTGGGTATCGCCGGCAGTGAACGCCACCTCAACCGGGCCCAGGAGAGCTTGGCCACTCTCAAGCGGGAGGCGGACCGCTCCCTCCAACGGCACGATGAACTGCGCAAGGCAGCCTCCCGGCACACCCACGGCCTCATGGACGCAGCGCGCCGTTGCGGCATCCTCCACGACGACGACACGCTGGATCTCGGTGCTGAGCTGGACACGCATATCGCGGGTCGGGTTGCCGCGCGTCGCAGCGAACTGCAGGACGTACAGGACCTGCTGGGCGCCTTCGAGAACGCCACGAAGGACCAAGAGCGCGAGCAGGAACACTGTGACGCGGCGAGTGGCGAGCTGACGGAGACCGAGCGGCAGTCCGCCGCGGCAGCGGAGAAGCTCACCACCGCCCGCGTCGAGACCGGGCAGGAACTGGACGACTTCATCGGCCGCTGGAGCGGCAGCGACGACACCACGGTCCTGGTCGCCGCCGACGGCGACGTGCTGCGAGCTGCCATCGGCGCCGTGGAGGAACCCGAAGCGGCCCCGCTGCCGGAGGTCTTCCATAACCTCGTCGACCGGCGCCGTACCCACGCACTTTCCCGCGTTGAGACGTTGAAGCGGCAGCACAGCGACATTGCGGACGCTCTGCGAGCCAGGCAGACCGAGTACGACACCGTGGCAGCCGAGGGCGACGATGCACCCCCCTCCAGTGACCTGCGCCCTGCCAACCGCGATGAGCGGCCGGGCGCCCCGCTGTGGCAGCTCGTACGGTTCGCCGATCACATCTCCGACGGCCACGCGGCTGCGGTGGAAGGCGCCCTGTACGCAGCCGGCCTACTCACCGCCTGGCTGCACCCCGACGCTGCAATGACCGACCAGGCACTGCACGACAAGATCGCCGACGCCTATCTGCGCCCGCTGCCCCCTGCTCGACGGCCCACCGGGCGCACCCTGGCCGATGTCCTGCTCGTCGAAGATCAGCAGCACGTCAGCTCTGCCGCCGTCCAGGCAGTTCTGGCCTCCATCGCTGTAGTGGACAACGCCCCGGCAGCGGACGCTGCGCTGTCTGCTCCCTCGGTGACCACCGGCTCGCACTTCTGCCTCGGCGTCCAGGTCGGTGCGCATCCCAAGGCACAGCCCGAGTACATCGGGGCCACCGCACGGGCTGCCCGTCGGCGCGAACGGCTGGAACGCCTCGAAGAATCCATCACCGCCCTGGAAGCCGAGCTCGCCGGCATCGAGGAACAGCAGCGGTACGCGCACGAAGCATTCGGCGACTTCGACCGCGCCAGGCGCGAGCTCCCCCGCACCCAGGCGATCACCGAAGCCGTGCGTGAGGTGGCGGTGGTGGCGGAGAAGGTCGCCGGAGCCCGCCGCCGCCTCACTGAGGCACGCAAGCGACTCGACGGGGCGATCGCCCGAGCCCATGAGAAGAACCGGCAGTTTCGGCATGCCGCCACGGCCGCGCGGCTGCCCACGCATCGGGAGGAACTGGAGAACGTCACCCAGGCCGTCGACGATTTCGCCGACGCCGGCAGAGCGCTCTCCTCCTGCCGTGAGCAAGCCGAGGCCGCCGAGCGCGACATCGCCGGCCGCAGGGAGATCATCGAAGAGCAGACCGGGTCCTGCACAGAGCAGGCCGAGGCGCTGCAGGCGCGCAAGGACGAGTTCGCCGTTCAGGAGGAGCGTCTGCGGACCCAGGAGGCAACGCTCGAAGCCCCTCTGCAGGAGATTCTCCAGCAGATCGTGGAATCCGAGGAACAGCTCGCGGAGGCACAGAAGACATACGGCCGTGCGAAGAAGGATGCGGAAGAGCAGCGAGACCGGCTCCTGAAGGCTGACCACGCCCTGGAGTTCGGCCGTGCAGCACTGGCCACGGCCGTGGCCGAGCAGGTGCGCACCGCACTCACGCTGGAGCCGTACGCCCGGCCCGACCTTCTCGGCCTGCTCGAAGCAACCGCAGACGGCGTCTGGCTACCGCACGACATGTGGCCGAGTCCCGAGCAGGCAGTGCAAGCTCTCATGGACAGCCTCACCTCGCCCGAGACCTCTCTCACGGGCACGGAGGCCGCCCGAAGCGTCGTACCCGAATCCGTCGCCTCACTGATCACCGCGCTCGACGAGGCGACCCGTGGTCGCCCGATCACCGCGAGCCTCCTGAAGACCGTCACGACAAAGATCTCCACCGCCATCACCACGCTGGAGTCAGCCCTGCTGGAATCCGACCAGGGCTACCTCTTCGAGTGGGAGCCGGCCGGCGACATCATCCTGGCCCGGGTCACCGACAGCGAAGGCCCCGCCCCCGTAGCTGACTTCGGACGCCGGCTGGCCGAACAGCTCGCCGACCAGAGTGTGCTGCTGGAAGACAAGGAACGCACCGTCCTGGAGGACGGGCTCCTGACCGGACTGGCCCAGCAGATTCACGACCGCACCATCGCCGCCCGCGACCTGGTCAAAAGCATGGACGCCGATACCCGGTCCAAGCCGATGTCCTCCGGCGCGACGGTTGGCATCAACTGGGTTGTCTCCGACGCCCTCACCGACTCCCAGCAGGCCGTCAACAGGCTGCTCGACAAGGACGCCTCCGGCCTGGGCCCCGCCGGCCTGGCCGAACTCCGCTCCCACCTGCGCAGCCAGATCCGCGCCAAGGCCGCTGCCGACAAGAAGCGCAGCTACCAGCAGGTGATCGCCGAGGTCCTGGACTACCGCGCCTGGCGCAGGTTCGAACTCCGCCTGTTCCGGCAGGGCATGAGCCCGGAGGAGAAGAAGAAGGGGGAGGTCCTCACCAAGGCCAAGCACAGCGTGATGTCCGGCGGTGAGAAGTCCGCCTCGATCCACCTGCCGCTCTTCGCAGCCGCCCACGCCCAGTACAGCTCCGCATACCCCACCTGCCCGCGGCTGATCGCGCTGGACGAGGCATTCGCCGGCATCGACGAGAAGTACCGCCCCGACCTTCTCGCCCTCACCGCCAAGTTCGACCTCGACCTCTTCATGACCGGCTACGACCTGTGGATCACCTACCCCGAGGTGCCGCAGATCTCGCACTACGACATGAAGCACGACGAGGCATCCCACACCGTCTCCGCCATGCTGCTCGTCTGGGACGGCGAACAGATCCTCGACGACCTCGAATACCCAGGATCCGACGACCTGGCCGCCGAACTCCTCGGCTTCACGCCCCGTCGCCACGTCCCCGCGCAGGCAGGACTGCTCGGTGACATCCCCGACGACGAGCCGACGAGCGACGACGCCGAGGAATCAGCATGACCAAGGCAGCAGAGACATTCGAGCGATACCGGGGCCCTGAGTTCCGCCGGCTCCTGGCCGCTGCCCGGCGCTCGCTCGAGCGCAACGGCGGCGAGATCGAGGGCTCCATCGGCCTGACCAACCCGACCACAGCCGAACGCAACGCAGTCATCGGCATCACCGGCACCTACCGCTCGCCCGACATCCGCCGCATCACCATCCCCCTCGCGGCGCTGGAGGAGAGCATCCGCAACGTCGCGGGCATGTCACTCCGCGATGTCCTGGAACGGATCGGCCCAGAGCTGCGCTTCCGCGCCGATGAACGGACCACACTCGAACAAGCCCGGCAGAGAATCCTGGCCGAGGGCGAGACCAGCCCACTGCACACCGAGCACCCCTGGTACCGGCAATGGCTGGCCGGCCTCGCATCCGACGGCACGGTCACCGGCCTGATCAACAAGGAGGACACTCACCTCCTCAGCCAGGCTGTCCGCGTCCTGGAATTCCTCTACAGCCGACCCAGCGGGACACCCCCGGTCATGTTGCCCTCACTGGCCGACGCCACCACAGGGGACACCAAAGCTCTCAACCCCGGCCGCGGCTCTCTGCCGACCCTGGTCCTGCGAGCCCTGGCCATGGCACGCGGAATGCCCCTCGAATCAGGAGCCGAGGCCCGGCGCGAGTTGTGGGACGCCTTCGACGTCATCGTCGACGACCTCGCCAGCCGCGTCCTCGTCCTCAACCTCCCCGCGACGGGACAGGGACTGGGCCAGTGGCTCAGCGACGCCGCCCGCTACGGCACCCCCTTCCACATCACCCTCCACCAGCTCATCACCCTGCCGATCACCGTGAACCTGCCCACGGTGTACGTCTGCGAGAACCCCGCCGTACTTCGCCGCGCCGCCGGCGAACTTGGCGCGAGCAGCCCACCACTGATCTGCGCAGAAGGCCGCCCCTCAACCGCCTTCCACCGCCTTGCCCGGCTCATCGTCGACAACGGCGGTCTACTCCGGTACCACGGCGACTTCGACTGGCCCGGCATCGCGATGACCAACGCACTGCGTACCCGCTACGGGGCCGAGCCCTGGCGTATGAGCAGCGCGGACTATCTCAACGGCGTCCGTGCCGACATCGGCCATGTCCCGCTCGACGGCAAGCCCCAGGACACGTTGTGGGACCCGAAACTCGCCGAGACCATGGCAAGGGAGAAACTCGCCGTCTACGAGGAAGCCGTCGCCGACAGTCTTCTGAAGGACTGGGCCCCTGCCGCTCACCGCCCTACGGAAGTATCTGGATAGCCGGGCTGTCCTACCACCTGCATGGCTAGAGAGCTGCAGCAGGCGAATCCGGGTGCCAATCTCATGAAGCCGATCAAACTACTGGGCATGAGCATGTAAAACGCTGATTTCAAGCCAACGTCCAGTGCTGGGGGTCACACAGTCCGTGAGAGGCCGGATCATGGTCACCTCTCCCTCTTCTCATGGTCACTGGGAGGGGATGGTTACCGAGAGTGCTCGGAGACCAGGCAAACTGGCGGCGTAAGTGACCCAAGCAGATGCTGACGTGGAAAGGCGTGGACTGAGCTCATGACCGGGAGCCCCACTCAGATTGGCCGCTATACGGTGGCTCGGGAGCTCGGCTCCGGCGGCATGGGCGAGGTATATCTCGCGTACTCCCCTGCGGGCTCTCCCGTAGCTGTGAAGGTCATTCGCACCGACAAGCTGGACCCGGTCACGCGAGCGCGCTTCGAGAAGGAAGCTCTGATCGCTCGCACAGTGATCGGCACCAACCGGGTGGCGCGGTTCCTGGATGCCGATCCGTTCGCGGATCGTCCGTGGCTGGCGATGGAGTATGTGGCCGGCCGGACCCTGTTGGACTGCGTGGATAGTGACGGCACGCTGCCGCTGCCGTTGGTGGCCAGCCTCGGAGCTCTTCTCGCCGAAGGGCTGAGTGCCGTACACGATGCGGGGCTGCTGCACCGGGACCTGAAGCCTCAGAACGTCATGCTGGGCAGCGAAGGCCCCATAATCATCGACTTCGGACTCAGTGCGTTCATGGACGCTGCCAAGGACACGCTGTCGCACAGCGGGATGATCATCGGGACCGTGCGGTGCATGCCCCCCGAGCAGGCGAGCGGGCATCCGCAGGTGACGCTGGCGGCGGATGTGTACGCGCTGGGCACGGTCCTCCTGTACGCCGCGGCCCGGCACTATCCGTACGACGGACACCAGTGGGAAGCCGTCGCCATGCAGGTCTCGAACCCGGAGATCGGCCCGGATCTGAGCGGTGTGCCGGAAGGCTTCAAGGCGCTGCTCGCGGCGATGCTCGCTCACACGCCGGAAGGCCGGCCCAGTTTGACCGAGGTGGCGGATGCCTGCGCGGATCTCATGAAGGCAGCGGGCAGGACGCCCGCCGACGCGCGGCTCGCCCTCATCGACCGCACGACAGCAGCTGGCGGGAACACTCCGACGCCGGAACCGTCCTCTGTATCGATCGAGAAGCTGATCGATGAGCAGGCCGCGATCGTGGACCCGCACAACCTCGTCAGCCCGCTCGACATTCGACCCGCGCATGAGGAGCCGGAAGTCGACGAAGAACTGGTGCCTGAGCTGCCCACGGCACCAGTGAGGCCAAAAGCTCGCACTTCGCGGGAGCGGCCGTTGGCGTCGCAGCGGGTAGCGGGCGAACTACGGGAGCAGTACGCGGTGAATTCCACCCTTTGACGGCCCGAAGCCGTTATTGCCTGGTGGGAGACTTGCTGGAACGGGTTCGAGCGGCCGGCTGATCTGCTGGCAGCAGGCCCGTTAGAAGTCGAGCGGCGTGAGTGCCGCTGGTGAAGGATCGGAGCGGACGTTGAGCGTCGAGGCGGGAGCCGCAGGCGGCCAGAGCGATGCGGCGTGGGATGCCTGGGAGCCCGACGAGCCCTCGCACGAGCAACAGTCCCCCGCCACGTCCGGCTACGCCGCCGGAGCGCAGGTGGAGATCCGCGACGAGCTGTGGCTGGTCCGCAAGTGCAGGTCCACGGACCGCGACGGGTGGATGGTCGAGGTCACCGGCATCTCCTCGTTCGTCCGAGGGGTCGAGGCCGTCTTCTACGACAAACTCGATCTTGTGAGCGTGCTCGACCCCCGCGAGACGCAACTGGTCGCGGACGACTCTGCGAACCATCGCAGGGCCCGTCTGTTCCTTGAGGCGATCATGCGGAAGACGTTCCTGCCGCAGACCGAGCACGGGCTGGCGCTGGCGGACAACTTCCTCATGGACCAGCAGGTCCACCAGCTGCGGCCAGCCGAGCTCGCGCTGTCGATGAAGAATCCACGGCCGCGGATCCTCATCGCGGACGTGGTGGGTCTCGGCAAGACCCTGGAGATCGGGGTGCTCCTTGCCGAGCTCATCCGGCGCGGTCGCGGCGAGAAGATCTTGGTGGTGACGCCGCAGCATGTACTGGAGCAGTTCCAGCGCGAGCTGTGGACCCGGTTCGCGATCCCGCTGGTGCGGCTGGACTCGACTGGGATCCAGCGGGTGCAGCAGGACATCCCCGCCGGCCGCAACCCGTTCGCGTATTTCAAGCGGGCCATCATCTCCGTGGACACGCTGAAGAGCGACGTCTACGCCCACCACCTGGAGCACACCGAGTGGGACGCCGTCGTCATCGACGAATCTCACAACCTCGTCAACCAGGGCACGAAGAACAACGCGCTCGCCCGACTGCTGGCGAGGAAGACCGACGCGCTGGTGCTGGCCTCGGCCACGCCGCACAACGGCGATGCCTCTTCATTCGCCGAGCTGGTCAAGATGCTGGACGAGGCGGCGATCGCCAACCCGAACCGGTATGAGGTCAAGGACCTCGACCACCTCTACATCCGGCGCACGAAGACCACGGCGGAGGTACGCGAGTCCCTCAAGGGTGCCTGGGCGGACCGGGGCCCCTCCCAGCCGCTGCGAGCACCGGCCGGTGAGAAGGAGCTCGCCGTCTTCCACGAGCTGGCCACGCGCTGGATTCCTGGTGACCCCGACCAGCCTTCGGTCAGCCGGCACCAGCTCGTGCCATACCAGCTGCTGAAGGCGTTTCTGTCCTCGCACCGGGCCCTACGAGAGTCGATCAAGACGCGGATCGCGACGCTGGACAAGCCACCCGTCGAAAAGCCGGCCGACAAGAAGAAGCAGACCCGGCCGGTTGATCCGAAGGTCCGAGAGGCGGAGGTCAAGCGGGAGCGTGCGGCTCTCGTGGAGTTGCAACAGCTGAACGAGCAGATCCAGGACTCCGACTCGGCGAAACTCACCGCGCTCCTGGCTGAGCTGCGCAAGATGGGTGTCGGTCCGGGCTCCGACACCCGGGTCGTGGTGTTCTCCGAGCGCATCCCCACCCTGAAGTGGCTGGCCGAGACCGTACCGTCCGTGCTCGGCTTTCCGAGCGGCACCAGCCCGGATGAGAGCAAGCCGTGGCTGGGCTTCGGCGGCGCAGTTCAGGTCATGCACGGCGAGGCCAGCAGCGACGAAGAGCAGCGGGACATCGTTGAGAAGTTCGGGCTGCGCGACGATCCGGTGCGCATCCTGTTCACCGGCGACGTTGCCTCCGAGGGCGTCAACCTGCACCAGCAGTGCCACCTGCTCGTGCACTACGACCTTCCGTGGTCCCTGATCCGTATCGAGCAGCGCAACGGCCGTATCGACCGTTACGGCCAGGCGTACCCGCCACAGTTCCGGGCACTGGTCCTGACCAGCGACATCCCCTGGCGCACAGATGAGGCCAGCGGACAGCCGCGCACCCTCGATGACCGGCTGGTGGGCGAGAAGCTCCTGGGGCGCGAAGAAGAAGCCCACAAGATCGAGGGCTCGGCCGAGGCCGTCACCGGCCTGTACCGGGCTAAGGAGGAGGAGAACCGCCTCACCCAGGACCTGATCGCCGGCCGTACCGTCGAGGAGTCGATCAAACAGTCCCAGCAGGGCGGTGCCGCCTTCCTGGCCGGGCTACTCGGTCAGGTCGGTGCGGTCCCCGAACACCCCGAAGTACCGCGTGCCGTGGTACCGACGCTCTTCCGCTCCACCGCCGACTACTTCGACGAGGCACTGCGGCAGGTCTGCCACCCCAACCCCGAGGACCAGCTGTCCCTGCGGCGCGACGATGACGGCACCATCGCCTTCGAGCCTCCGCGCGACCTGCTCTACCGGCTCAAGGCGCTACCCAAGTCGTACCTGGACGAGCAGCGGATCATGCCCCGTAAGACCGAACCGGGCCGGCTGCGCGTCACCTTCTCCAAGGACCTCGCCGATGCGCGTCTGAAGGCGGCCCGGGAGACCTCCAAGTCCCAGTGGCCCAACGTCTCTTACCTCACGGACGTCCACCCGGTCCTGGACTGGCTCACCGACAAGGTCCTCGTCGAGATCGGCCGCCACCAGGCCCCGGTACTCGCCGCCGCCGTTGACCGTCCCACCTTCCTGGTCCAGGGCATCTACTCCAATGGTCAGGGCCGACCGACCATCGTGGAGTGGATGGCCGTCTCCGGCCTGCCCGAGGAACCGAACACAGTGGAGCTGACCGAAGAGGCCCTGGAGCGTTACGGAGTCGGCCCGAGCATGCCCGGCCGCGCCACTCCCCGGGATCTGCCCGGCCTCACCTCTCTGGTCCCCGACGCGATCGACGAGGCCAAGAGGCACCTCGGCACGCTTGAGGAGCACTACCGCCAGCGCATCGAGACGACCCTCGCCCCCTACCGCAAGCGCGTCACCCACTGGAAACAGGACGCCCTCTCCTTCGCTCCACGCCCGGACAAGCAGGGAGTCGGCCTGGCCGCAAGTGACCGGATGCGCCTGGTCAAGTCCCTGGAAACGAAGGGCGAGCCGATGCTGCGGCTGCTGGCCGTCCTGGAACCGCACGCCGCCGCTGAAGGGGGCACTGCACGATGAGCACCGAGTTCGACTCCTTCATCAACCGCGGCGAGTACCTGTCCGCCTACTATTTCGCCGAACAGCTCGGCGCCGACCTCAAAAAGGGACTGTTCGCCACCTGGACCCTGCGCGAGGGCGACGAGAACGACCCACGCAAGACCCCGCGTGAGCAGCTCCGCGCTCTGCGCTCCGTCTACCTTGCTGAGGACGTGCGCGCCTACTTCGCCGACACCGCCCAACGCGATGCTGGTGACGACGCGCGACTCCATACGCACAACAACCCCGAGTGGGCCAAACGACTCACCGAGTGGCACCAGACCGTGCTGCGCGCCCTCGGGTACAACGCGGCTCCCAGCGAACTCACCGTGCACCGAGCCGGACGGGAGCACACCCTGCCCGTCGCCTACCACGGCCACGGCATCATCGCTCTCGACTGCGGCTGGGCCGCCGACAACGACACCGCCCTGAGCGCCGATGGTTCGGGACGCCTCCTGGTGCCGCTGCGCGTCAGCGCGAGCGAGAGTTACGAGACCGGCGCGGATCTGGCCTCCTGGCTCTTCGAGAGCGAACTGGGCGAGCCCGGCGGCCCCCACCCCAGGTTCATCCTCCTCCTTATCGGTGGCGTGATCCTGCTTGCCGACCGCCAGTCCTGGCGCGAGGGCCGCTACCTCTCGGTCAACCTCGATGCTGCCCTGGAACGCAACGACCGCGCCCAGCAGGGTGAACTCGCCACCATTGCCGCTCTGTTCTGTCTGGACATACTCCGCCCCGGTGACAACGACCAGAGCCGGGCGATCGACGGCCTGCTCAAGTCGTCCAGTACCAACGCGGTCGGCGTGTCCAACGAACTGCGCTTCGGGCTCCAGCGCTCGGTCGAGGTCATCGCCAACGAAGTGCTCAGCCGAATGACCGAGCCAAAGAACAATGTCACTCCGGCAGACATCGAAAGCCCGAAAATCCGCTTCGCCCGGGAACTCACCCGCGAATCTCTGCGCTACCTCTACCGGATCCTCTTCCTCCTGTACGCCGAGGCCCGACCCGAACTCGGCATCCTCCCCGCCGACGACGGCAGCTACGAGGCCGGCTACTCCATGGCCCGCCTCCGCGAACTCGTCGAGCGCGACGAGGAACTCGTCGATGAGGAAGCCAAGAACGGTTTCCACCTCTTCCAGTCCCTGGACGTTCTGTTCAACAAGGTCAACTTCGGCCACCGCCCGTACGGCACCGAACCCAACGACGATCAGCCAGACGATGACGAAGAGACTCGCGGGGCCAAGGCCGCACGCCGCAGCGAAGACCGCGGGCTGCGCTTCGAACCCCTGCGCAGCGAACTCTTCGAACCCACCGCGATCCGCCTCATCGGCACCCGCGTCCTGGACCCGACCAGCGACGAGGACAACGACCCGCGCTGGCTCGACCTGCGCCTACGCAACTCAGCCCTCCACGAGGTGCTGCGCCTGCTCACCATGAAGAAGGGCAAGCGCGGCGAACGCGGCGGCTTCATCTCCTACCGCAACCTCGGCATCAATCAACTCGGCGCCGTCTATGAAGGGCTGATGTCGTACACCGGCATCATCGCCAAGGAAGAACTGTGCGAGGTCGCAAAGGGCGGCGACCCGGAACAGGGTTCCTGGCTCATCCCCTCGCACAAGCAGGACCAGTACCCCGACACAACCCTCATCCATTACAGCGAGGACGACGCCCGCAAGGGACTCCGCGGTGTCAAGAAGTACGAGAAGGGCTCCTTCGTCTACCGACTCGCCGGCCGAGACCGGGAGACCTCCGCTTCGTACTACACCCCCGAGTCACTCACCCAGGTCACCGTCGAACTCACCCTGAAAAACCGTCTCGACCAGGAACGCGACGCCGACGGCAACATCATCGAGACCCGCGCCTCAGAGCTGCTCAGATACAAGATCTGCGAGCCGGCGCTCGGCTCGGGAGCCTTCCTCAACGAGGCCATCAACCAGGTCGCCGACGAGTACCTGCGCCGCCGCCAGGATGAACTCGGGACCGCCATCCCCACCGCTGATGCACTCGCCGAGAAGCAGAAGGCCCGGGCGTACATCGCGCTGCACAACGCGTACGGGATCGACCTCAACGCGACGGGTGTCGAGCTGGCCGAGGTGTCCCTGTGGTTGAACACCATGCACCCCGGCATGCGAGCGCCTTGGTTCGGCCTTCACCTGCGCCGCGGCAACTCGCTCATCGGCGCTCGCCGGGTGGTGTACGCGGGTGATGAGGTGGCGGGCAAGGACAAAGCGTGGCTGAAGGCTAAGGAGGCCCTGGCGCCGACCCCGCTGCCCTTCCTCGATGGCGGTGAGCCGCAGCCGCTGCCAGACGATGCGGTGCACCAGTTCCTACTGCCGAGCCCTGGGTGGGCCGCGGTCACGGGCTCGAAGGAAGCCAAGGAGCTCGCCAAGCACGGCGTCGAGCAACTCACCGCCTGGAAAAAGGGGATCCTCCAGCGCCCCAAGCGCAGCGCCGCCCACCTCAATGCGGACGGCAGCCCCAAACTCAACCCCAAAACCAAGCAGCCGAAGGTTGAAGCGCCCTCTCAGTTCACGAAGCTGCGGGACGCCGCCCGGCGGGTCGAGTTCCTATGGGCGGCTGTCGTCAAGCGCATGGAACTCTC
Source organism: Streptomyces hayashii (assembly GCF_024539815.1). Lineage (GTDB taxonomy): Bacteria > Actinomycetota > Actinomycetes > Streptomycetales > Streptomycetaceae > Streptomyces > Streptomyces hayashii. The sequence continues at coordinate 80,242 of NZ_JAHHIU010000084.1, read as the reverse complement.
CGAGCAGGAGATCGCGCGCCGGATCGATCTGTGGCAGGCCGATCCGGCGGACCCCGAGTTCGCGTTCCTCCAGCACCCCGATCAGGCAGTGCCGAAGGAGAGAGTCCTGGAGGACCTCTTCAATGCCGTCGACACTCCGTATTGGCGGCTGAAGAAGGTCATGGACGCCTGGTGTGCCCTGTGGTTCTGGCCGGTCGGCGAGGCTGGTTTGCTGGACGGGAGTGACGGTGAGTACGCGGCCCGGACTGTCGTCAGTGACGCGGACGGCCTCAGCAAGGTGCTCGGCGAGGTGCCGCTGACCGGGGAGCGGCCTGAGCCCCAGGCCGTCCCCGAGCCGATGCCTCTTGCTGCGCCGACGCCCGCGCCGCGGTTCGTCGAGGCGACAGCTCTGTTCGCACTCGGCCCCGAGCAGACCTCCTTTGAGGACCTCGAACTGACCGCGGACGACGATGTGGTCGTGGAAGTGAGCCAGGTCGCAACGAAGGCGGCGAAGAAGGGCCCGGCCAAACCAAAGGCGTCGGAACGGCGGTCGAACGTCCCTCTCAAGGATCTCGACGACTGGCTGGAGTTCCTGGAGGCCATGTTGGGCACGGCAGACGTGCCGGAAGGCACCCTCATCGACAGTTTCAAGAGCCTCGATGAACTGAAGAGCTTCGAAGAGACACTTCCTGGCTTCATGGGAATGGATATCGACAACCCAGAGGACCGGTTCCCGTGGCTTCGGGCGGTGCGCGACATCGCGGAAGAGCAAGGCTTCCTGCACTGGGAGCTGGAGTTTGCCCTTGTTTTCGCGCGAGGTGGCGGCTTCGACCTTCAGGTGGGCAACCCGCCGTGGGTGCGGCCACGTTGGAATGAATCGGCCGTACTCTCTGAGCACGAACCATGGTTCGAGCTGGCAGACAAGGCGTCCACAACGGAGAAGGACCGACGGCGCCGAGAACTTCTGGAGTCTCCGGCGGCTCGTCGGTATGTGCTCAGCGAGGTGACGAACACAAGTGCGCAGGTGGCAGTGTTCGGTTCCCCGCAGATGTACCCGCTGCTGACGGGAACCCAGCCGGACTTGTACCGGGCATTCATGTCCCAGGTCTGGGCGCACACTTCTGTGGACGGGACCGCCGGAATGGTTCACCCTGATACTCACTTCACGGGGGACAACGAAGCGCGGCTGCGGGAGGCGGCTTATCAGCGGCTTCGGGTTCACGGGGACTTCGTCAACGCGGGGCAGAGATTCTTTCCTGAGCCAGTTGGCCACACCGCTCACTTTGGTGTGCACATCTATGGGCAGCCTGGCGAGATTGGCTTCGACCATCTGTCCTGGCTGGTGTCTGCGGACGCCCTGCGATTTTCAGCCCAGCACGACGGCTCGGGCGAGGTACCGGGCGTTCGATACCGCAACGGTGAGTTCGACGAGCGTCCGCATCGGGCTCGTGTTGTCCGGGTAAACACGCACCAGCTTGCCGTGTGGCAGCGTCTGCTGGATGAGACCGGCCAGCCCGTCGATAGGACCCGTCTGCTTTTTCCCGTCAGCACGGGCGAAACATCGGCGATCGAGGCGCTGGCGGACTATCCTGTACGGCTTGGATCGGCTGCGCGGATCTCACCGGGATACCACGAGAGCGGTGCAAAGAAGAACAACCTCATCGACTACAACCGTCCCGATCCCATCACTGGCCAGGAGTACCAGCCGGACCGGTGGCGGCGAGTAATCCTCAAGGGCACCCAATTGGGCGTCGCCAACCCGGTGTTCAAGCGGCATGACGCCAACAGCAACGATCCGCACGGCGCTGATCTCGTCGCCCTTGCGCCAGACTTCGTGCCCGACACCGCGTACGTACGGGCGCACGACAGGAACCGTGCGTACCTGGCCGACCAGGAACGGTGGATCGACTATCGGGTCCTCGCGCGCCTACGCGCCAGCGACAAGGCGATGGCTCATGCACGGAGGAAAGTCGCTCACGACGATCGCATTCCGGAGGAGCAGGTAGCTGCGGCACAGATCGACGCCGTGCTGGTGCAGCGAGCCAGGCGGAGGTACGTCACGTTCCACCGCCTTGCTTGGCGAAAGATGATTGCCCCCAACACCGAGCGCGCGCTCTACGCTGCCCTCGTCCCACCGGGCACGGCACACATTCACGCCGTGCACAGCCTGGCGATGCCTAATCTCCGTCTCACCGCGCTGGTTGCCGGGTTCTGGGCCTCGCTTCCGCTCGACTACTTTCTCCGAGCAACCGGCCGAGGCGATCTTCAGGTCAAGGGCGCCAGAGTCATGCCCGCACCCACTTCTGACCACCCCCTCGCGTCGGCCCTCCTCCTCCGCACGCTGCGCCTGAACTCCCTGACCCAGACCTACGCAGACCTCTGGGCTGCGTTGTACGACCCCGCCTGGCCCAACCAGGAACGCTGGGCGCGTGAGTGGCCCGGCCTCCTGCGCTTGGACGACGTGACTCCGGACTGGCGCCCCGATACACCTCTCCGCAGCGAGCGCTCCCGCCGGTCCGCCCTGGTCGAGATCGACGCCCTCGTGGCGGTCTGGCTCGGCATGGACTCCGACGCGCTGATCGCCGCGTACCGGGGCCGTTTCCCCGTACTCCAGAAGTACGAGGCCGTGACGTGGTTCGACGCCGACGGCTGGAAGCTCGCCGGCAACGCGCGCACGATCGGACAGCGGCAGACCAAGGAGACGTGGAAGCAGTTCGAGGAGTACCAAGCCACTCCGGGCACGGCCCCCGTGCCGGAGGGATATACGGAGCCCTTCTACAAGGCGGACCGTGAGGCAGAGATGCGCGAGGCGCACGCCGTCTTCCAGAAGCGGCTCGACGATGCGATCGCCAACGGCAAGTGGGACCCGATCAAGCAGGAGGTGCCTAAGCCGTGAGGCCAACGCTGGAAGCTCGGGGGCTCAAGGAGAGCCTGCTGCAGTATCTGTCGACGACGTATGCGCTGACGGATGAGGGTGCGCGTGAAGCGCTGCACCGGTTCCTGGGTGATGAGACGTCGGGGATGTTCCGGGGGCCGTACTTGCGAATCCGGACGCCGTTCACGGTGGCCGGCGAGGAGTGGCGGCAGCATTTGGAGTGGCAGCGCGAGGGGTTCACCCCATACGCACACCAGGCGGTGGCCTTCGGGCGGCTGACGTCGGCGAATGGGCATGTGCCGCAACCGACGCTGGTGACGACGGGAACGGGCTCAGGTAAGACGGAGGCGTTCCTGTACCCGGTGCTGGATCACTGTCTCCGCGAGCGGGAAGCGGGGAAGACCGGCATCAAGGCGGTGTTCCTGTACCCGATGAACGCCCTCGCGACCGATCAGGCGCAGCGCATCAACGAGCTGCTCACGGAGAACGATGCGCTGAAGAAGTTGTCGGCCGGGCTGTACATCGGCGACAAGGCGGCCATCAAGTACGACAACGTTCGTACGCGCCGCTCCGACATGCAGCTCTCGCCGCCGGACATCTTGATCACGAACTACAAGATGATGGATCTGCTGCTGCAGCGTGCGGATGACGCGCCGCTGTGGCGTGGGTCGGACATCCGGTACGTGGTGGTGGATGAGTTCCACACCTATGACGGTGCGCAGGGCACGGACGTGGCGATGCTGCTGCGGCGGCTCGCGGCTGCCGTGGGGGCGTCCGAGGAGGGGCGTCCGCTGGGTTCGATGTGTCCGGTGGCGACGTCGGCGACTCTCGCGTCGGGGACGGATGCCGAGGGAGTGGCCCAGCTGCTCGAGGTAGCAACGCAGGTCTTCGGTACGGAGTTCACGGCGGAGTCCATCGTCGGGGAGAACCGGCTGTCGGTGGAGGAGTTCATCCCGCTGGCGGACGTGAAGATGCAGGGGCTGCCGACGCCGGACGAGCTGTTGGCGCTGCCCGATCCCGCGACGAGTGATGAGGCGATGCTGGACCTCATCGAGTCGGTTACTGGGGTCCGCAATGACGATCCCCTCGTATTGGGTGAGAATCTGAAGCGGCACCTGTTCACCCGGGCGGTGATGCAGGCGCTGGACGGTGAGGTGAAGACCGGCGCCGAGGTGCTGGACGTCATGTGGCGTGCGGGAGCGGCTGGTTGGGCGGAGGCGGTTGCGCGGCAGCCGGAGAAGGCCGCCGAGGCGCTCGCCCGGTTCGTGGCGCTGTTGTCGTACGCCCGTGACCCGAAGTCGCCGGTGGGAGAGCCGCCGCGGCCGTTCGTGCATGTCGAGGTGCACCAGTGGGCCCGGTCGGTCTCGCGGCTGCTGCGCGGCGTACTGCCGTGGCCCAAGGCGGAGTTCCGCTGGGATGTGGCCGGTGCGGCCGATGCCAGTGCGGGAAGCGGGAACCGTTCGGCGCCGGTGACGACAGCCACGTCGGGGCAGAGCGCGAATCTGTTTCTGCCGGCGGTCTACTGCCGGGATTGCGGGCGGTCGGGCTGGGCGGTGTTCTCGCCGGAGAGCGACGACCACGAGGTCCAGTTCGACACGTACAAGATCCGTCGTGCCTCGTTGGGTCAGGACAAGGCCCGGGTGCGGAACTTGGTCTCGGCGACCGAGCGCGAGGCGCGCGAGGGTTCTGGGGCGGCGGTGCTGCCGGCCAGCGGTCGGGGCGGCAAGGGGACCACGGCCCTGCAGAGTGCGGGCGGGCTGCTGATGGTGCTGGACGGTGCGCGCAAGCGGCTGCGGCTGCCCGATCCGCTCAACGACTACGACAAGGAGTCCAAGGAGCCGCGGCTGACGGCCCGCGATTCGGCGTTCGTCCTGGTCAACTTCGGCGATACGGCGAATACCGCGGCCAAGGAGGACTGGTGCCCGGCGTGCGGTGAGCGCAACGCGATCCGCTATCTGGGCACTGGAGCGGCTGCGATGACGGCGGCGTCGATCACCCAGTTGTTCACGGGCGGGGAGCTCGACAAAGAGCGGCACGAAGACAAGACGCTGATGTTCAACGACTCGGTGCAGGATGCCGCGCACCGGGCCGGGTTCGTCGCGAACCGTTCGTACACCTTCTCGTTGCGCGCCCTGTTGGCGAAGCACCTTCGCAGCGACGTGCCCACCGCGCTGAACGATCTGATCGCGAACGTGGTCGAGGCCACGACCGACAAGGACACCCTGGCCGCGGTGGTGCCGCCGGATCTGCATGGTTTCAAGGGCGTTGACCGGCTGCTGTCCGGGCAGGGGCGCGGCGGGGATCTGCCGACCTGGCGGCTGATCGGTCAGCGTCTGGCGTTCGAAGCGCTGATGGAGTTCGGGTTCCGTTCCCGCAACGGGCGCACCCTGGAGCTGACCCGGACCGCAGCCGCGCAGGTGCGCATCGCTGACCCTGCGGCTGTGGTGGCCCTGGTCAAGAGGATTCACGAGGAGTTCGAGCGTGCCGATCTGCCCCTGCAGCCGCAGGACGACGCACGCTATCTGGCGTTCGTGCGGGTGTTCTTGGAGCGGCTGCGTACGCGGGGCGCGATCGCGCACCAGTGGCTGGACAAGTACGTCGATGAGGCGGGCACCAGCCGGTACTTCATCTGGGGCAAGCGTGCACCCGGCATGCGCGCGTTCCCCAAGCGGGTCGCGGCTCCGGTGTTCCTGCTCGGCTCGCCGAAGAACGGCAGCGAGTTCGACTTCGCGACGGGCCGGCTGTCCTGGTACGAGCGGTGGGCCGGCCGCTGCCTGGGGCTGTCGCGTGAGGCGGCACCGGAGTTCTGGAGCCGTCTGCTGCCGGAGCTGGCCGCGATCGGGCTGCTGTCGTGCCGTACGCCGAACGACACCTCGGTGCGGGTCTACGGGCTCAAGCCGGGCAACGTAGAAGCGCTTCTCCTGGACGACGAACAGGTCCGGCACGCGTATGTGCGCTGCCCGGTGTGCTTCTGGGAACAGACGGTCCATCCCTCCCTTCTTGATCAGTGGCACGACCAGCCCTGCCCCTCCTACCGCTGCCGCAGAGGCCGTCTGGTGGCCGGGGACCGGCCCGAGCGGCTGGGAGTGCACCACCGCGACCGTGACTACACCCTGGACTACTACCGGCATCTGTACCGGAAGGCCGGTACGTACCAGGTGGTCACCGCCGAGCACACCGGCATGCTCACGCGTCCGCAGCGCGAGAAGGTGGAGGAGGCGTTCAAGCGGCGGACGGGCTTCAAGGACCCCAACGTGCTCTCCTGCACGCCGACGCTGGAGATGGGCATCGACATCGGTGACCTGTCCGCGGTGGTGCTGGCAGCGCTGCCGCGCCGGCCGGCCAGTTACGCCCAGCAGGTCGGGCGGGCCGGCCGGCGGACCGGCAATGCGTTCTTGCTGACGATTCCCGATCGCCGACGGCGCGACCTGTATTTCCTGGAGCGCCCCAAGGACCTGATCGCCGGCACGATCGTGCCCCCGGGCTGTCATCTGTCGGCGGTGGAGATCCTGCGCCGCCAGTACCTGGCGCACCTGCTGGACCTCGCGGCGGCCGGCCGCCTCGTCCGCGGTGACGGCATCGTGCTGCGCGCCCTGCCGACCAAGGCCCCGGCTCTGTTCGGTCCGTCCGGCTACCTGATCGACCTGGTGGAAGTGGCCATCACCCAGGGGCAAGAGCTCGCCAAGGGCTTCCTGGAGATGTTCCCCACTGGCGTCAACGACCGGGCCAAGGACGACCTGCGCGAGTACGCGACGCGCGAGCTGCGCGGCGCGGTGGAAGAGGCTGAGCGGGAGTGGCGCCGCCGAGACCGGGCGCTGCGCGCCCGGCTGGCCCAGATCGACGAGGCCCACGACGAGCTGCACGACTCCGACCCCGATCAGGCGCGGCAGAAAGCCGAACTGGACGCCGAACGGCGCGGAGTGGGCCGGCGCCTGCTCAATCTGGGCGATACCGCCGCCCAGAGCGCACTGTGCGACCTGGGGCTGCTGCCGAACTATGCGCTGATCGACTCGGTCACCACGCTGTCCGCGACGCTGTACGGCGAGGACGGGATCGACCCGAAGACGGGGAAGGCGAAGTTCACCTCCACCACCGACGCCTACGACCGGCCGCGCCGCTACGCGCTCTCGGAACTGGCCCCGGGCAACTCCTTCTACGTCAACGGCTACCGGCACGAGATCACCGGCCTGGAGATCTCCACCGGCGGCCGGCAGGAATGGCGCACCTGGCGGGTGTGTCCAGGCTGCGGATTTGTGCGCACCGAGGACGCTACCGAGGACCGCTCGCCGTGCCCGCGCTGCACGAGCGCCCATATCGCCGACGACGGCTCCTGCCTGTTCCAGATCGTGGAGCCGTCCACCGTGACCTCGCGTGACAAGCGCGAGGACGCCCGGATCCGCGACGACAAGGACGACCGCGACCGCCGCCACTACTCCGTCGTAGACGCGGTGGACATCCCGGTGGGCGACATCGAGCCCGGCTCGTGGCGTCACACGAAGCAGACGTTCGGCGTCGACTACTGCCGCACTGCCATGATCCGCCGGATCAACGTGGGGCCGGTCCGTTACGACGCACCGGCCCGCGATGATTTCGCCGGGCATCTGGTGCGGCTCAACCCGTTCCATGTGTGCACCGCCTGTGGGGCGGCCAGCGCGGACGGTAAGCCGGTCTTCGACCACGACACCGACGCCCTCGACTCCGCAGCCGCCCGCAGTCCGCAGCTCAAGCACCACCGCCCTTGGTGTCCGCTGCGCCGCGGCAAGCGAGACGGGGCCACCCAGGAGCCGGTGCTGCTGGCCCATACGTTGAAGACCGAGGCCCTGCGGGTGTTGATCCCGGCCGCAACGGCGGACGTGGACGCCAAGGTGCACTCCTTCCGTGCCGCGCTGCGGCTCGGTGTGGACCTGCACTTCGGCGGCGACCCGCAGCACCTGGACACCACCGTGGCTTCCATGCCGGATGCCGAGAGCGGAGAGCGCCGTTGGTTCCTGGTGCTCTTCGATTCCCTGCCCGGCGGCACCGGCTATCTGGACCGGCTCACCGATCGCGACGCCTTCCGCGACACCCTCGCGGCGGCGTACGAGATGCTGAAGGAGTGTCCGTGCGCCGAGGAACAGCGCCGGGCCTGCCACCGGTGTCTGCACCGCTATACGCCCGAGCGTTTCCAGGACATCGTCTCGCGCCAGTCAGCGCTGAACATGCTGGAGTCGCTGCTGTTCACGGCAGAGGGAGCGGACGGCTGGGACATCGCTGACGTTGATCACACCGGGCTGGTGGGTCTGGATGCCCAGGTCGAATCCGACCTGGAGGCGCGCTTCCTGGCCGCCCTGCGCGACTGGGTAAAAGTCACCGATGACGCAGCCCTGGACGAGGACGGCCACGCCAGCGGACATCTGCGTTTCACCGCCGGTGCCGACGTCACCCATTGGCGACTGACCGCCCAGCAGCAACTCCAGGGCACCCGGACTGATTTCACCTTCACCCGGGTCGACGGTCCGGCCCAGAGCGTCAAGGTCTATCTCGAAGGATTCCGTTTCCACGCCAGCCGGGAACACAACCGCATCGCCCATGACGCGGCTCAGCGCACGAAGCTGCGTGCCGAGGGAGAGATCGTCTTCCAGGTGACCTGGGCGGACATCGACCTGTTCGAGAAGCGCCCCACGCGGACCAAACCCGTCTGGCCGCCCTATCGCGGAACGGCCCAAGAACAGGCCAAGGCCGCCTACGAGCAGTACGGCGGACAGCGCGCCCACTTCGCGAACGCCGTCTTCGCCAACCCGATCGACACACTGATCTCCTACCTGCGCGATCCTGATGCCGACCGCTGGGCCCGCCGCTCCCGCGCGCTGGTCACCGGCCTGTTGAGCACGGCGGGAACCACTCCCGTCGCCGCGACCGGGCGCCGCAGCGAGCTGGTGGCGGCGCTGCGCAGTGAGCTGGCCACTTTCAGCAGTAGTGCGCGCCACGACAAGCCGGTTGTACCGGATGCCGCCGGGATCGGGCCCGTGCACGTGTTCCGGACCCAGGACGAGAACGGACTGCCGATCCTCGTCACCCTGGATGCTGCCGACCCCGAAGCCCCGCGGTGGAGCGCACTCACCGTCCTCGACGACACCGATTCCGTCCTGGAGAGCGACGAGCACAAGCTGCGCTGGCGGTCGTGGCTGTACTGGAGCAACCTCACCCAGTTCCTGTCGCTGGCCGGAGGCGACGGCGTCCAGCTTGCCGCCAGCCGCGCCGCCGACTTCGAGGTCGAAGTCCTCGCGGTATGCGGAGGGCTCGGCGAGCTCGACTCCCTCATGGGCGCCCCTGTACCGGTCCCCGCCAAACCCGAGGCACCCGCGCCGGCAGAAAGCACCAAACCGGTCGATCCGAACCCGGACCATGACTCGGCCGCCGAAGCCGCCATCGCCCAGATGCTCCGGGACGCCGTCTGGGACGAGGACATCCTGGAAATACTGCGCGAGGAACCCATCGAGGCCCCTGACCTCCTGCGCCTTGCCGAAACCCTCGCCGACCGAGGCAAGCAGGCTCCCGTCTTCGGCTTCGAACTCGGCACAAGCCGCTGGCAAGCCGAATTCGCCTGGCAGTCCCCCGGGCTCAAGATCGCCGTCATGACCGCCCACCAGGGCGAGGACGACCCCGAGGCCCAGCGACGCGACGCCGCCTACACCGACGACGGCTGGCAGGTCCGCACGGCCAGCGAATGGCTCACCCATCTGGACGAGTTGCTCGACCAGCTCCCCGACACGGAAGGCACCACCCGATGACCGCCCGGCTCAGCCTGTACCGCAAGGCCGAACAGGAGCTGTACAAGCTCGACCGCTCGGTCAAGGCCCAGTTCTACGACTTCTGCCACATCTTCCGGAGCAACCCCGACCAGCCGGGGCTGAAGAAGCAGAAGCTCAAGGGCGACTCCCGTATCTGGTCAGCCCGGGTCAACCAGTCCTACCGCGCTCTGCTCACGCCCACCGGGGTCGACGCGGACGGTACGGAAAACTGGCTGGTCATCGCCGTACGCCACCGCAGAGACGTCTACGAAGAACTCCAAGTCGCGGTCAACCGGGTCACCGGCGAGATCGAGTTCGTCGACCTCGCCGTCGTCGGCGACAGTGCGCTGCGCCGCGCCGGCATCACCCTCACCCCCTCGGAGCCCGAATCTCCGGTCGCGGCACCCGAGCCCGCTCGGGAGCCGGTTCAGCACGTCGCCGAACCCGAGGCCGCACCTGCGCTGCTCGCCGCCTACGACGCCGGACAGCTGCGCGGCCTCGGTGTCGCAGACCAGCTCATCGAGCTCGCCCTCGCTGTCACCGAGAGCACCGAGCTTGACCAACTCCTCCAGGGCGCTCCGCTGCTGTCCAAGGACGTCCTGTACGGCCTTGCGGCCGGCATGGACATCGACGAGGTCCGCAAGGAGATCACCAAGCCGGTCGAGCTCGGCCAGCAGCCCGACCTCGACGACTTCGCCGCCGCCGCAACCCGTACCAAGGTCACCGCTGTCGACGACGACGTCCAGGCCGCCATCGATGAAGGCGACTTCCGCGCCTGGAAGGTCTTCCTGCACCGCACCCAGGAACGCATCGTCCACCGCCACTACAACGGCCCCGCCCGCGTATCCGGCGGTCCCGGCACCGGCAAGACCATCGTCGCGCTACACCGGGTCAAGCACCTCGCCCAGCAGCTGCCCCCGGGTCACAACAAGCCGATCCTGCTGACCACCTTCACCAAGAACCTCACCACCGACCTCCGCCTGCGGCTGGCCTCCCTCGTCGAACCGGAACTCCTCGCCCGCGTCGAGATCGCCCACATCGACCAGCTCGCCGCCCGCGTCCTGGGCGAGAACACCGCCCCCGGCCGCGGTAAGCAGCGCGTCTACGACCACGTGGCGCTGAACGAGATGCGACAGCTTCTGGCTGAACTCGACGACCGCCGCTGGGAGCCGGAGTTCTTGTTGGAGGAGTGGGAGCAGGTCATCCTTGGCCAGTCCGTCCCCACCCGATCTGCCTATTTCCAAGCCCGTCGGGCCGGCCGAGGGCGGGCACTGACCCGCCCCGAGCGCAACCACATTTGGAAACTCATCGAGCAGTTCACCGCCCGCCTCGACAAGCTCGGCGTGGAAACCTGGGGTCAAGCCTCCGAGCGCGCCGCCCGGTTCGAGATCGAACGCGCCGCGAAGATCAAGTCCCGTCGGGCGTACAAGGAAGAGATCGGCGGCAAGGACCTTATCCATCGCGATAACAGCTCCGGCATGCGCTACCTGGGCTACCGCTTCCAGCACATCGTGGTCGACGAGGCCCAGGACCTTCGCCCCGCGCACTGGAAGATGCTGCGTGCCATGGCCGACCCCGATCTCGCCAACGACATGTTCATCGCAGGCGACACCCACCAGCGCATCTACGACCACCAGGTCACCCTCGGCGCCCTCGGCATCAATATCCGTGGTCGCTCCTCCCGACTGACCCTGAGCTATCGCACCACCAAGGAAATCCTCGTCGAGGCCATGCGCGTCGTCGACGATAAGAAGGCCACCTACGACGACCTCGATGACGGCACCGACAACCTCGCCGGCTACCGCTCCGTCCTCCACGGTCCCGCTCCCACGTTCGTCCCGTATCGCACCTGGGACGACGAACTCGCCGGCCTCTCCACCACTCTGACCACGTGGCGCGACGAACTGTCCACAAACGAGAACGGCGCCCCCAGCGATCCCAGTGGCCGCATCGCCGTCTGCGTCGCCGACCGCGACATGGTCAGCCAGGCCATGTACTACCTGGTCACCAAGGCCGGCATCACCTGCGCCGAGCTCACCAAGGACGGCCCCAAGGGCGACGGGGAAGTCCACGTCGGCACCATGCACCGTTTCAAGGGACTCGAGTACCAGCGCCTCGCCATCGTCGGCGCCAGTGACGGCATCATCCCCCAGACCAGCAGAATCGAGCGCTACCGCACTGAAGACCCGCCGCGCTACGAACGCGAGCAACGCAAGGCCCGCTCGCTGCTCTTCGTCGCCACCACCCGCGCCCGTGACGCCCTGAGCATCAGCTGGCACGGCAAGCCCAGCCCATACTTGCCGGTCCAGGCCCTGGCCAAGGCGTCGCCGCCAGGGCCCGGAACGTCACACCGGAATCAGAAGCGGGACAAGGAGCTCGCCTCGTAACGCAGTTGGTAGGTACGCAGGCCCTCGCCGTTCATCCGGTAGATGGTGATCGCGGACAAGAACTGCTCCTTGATCTCCATGGTGCGCCGGCGCTCCTTCCCGTCGATGTCGCTGATCCACTGCTCGATGTGCTTCGGGAGCTTAAACGCCAACTCGTAGGAGCCGGGCGCCTCTACCGGAGCGAGCGTCCACTCCGCCACCGTCCCGCTGCCGCGCCTCTTGATGCGCACCGCATGATCCGGTCGGGCCTCCGCGTACTCAAGGAACCGACGGTGGTCATCCGCAGCCAGTGGAAGGATGAAGGGCGCGGAGGGAAATCCGAGCAGCAGTTCCGTTTCGCTGCGCTGGCGAAGGGCAGCGACGAGTTGGTCGAGTGCGGCACGGGCGGCGTCCTTGAACTTCCCCTCAGCAATGTCAGCCGAGGGAAGGAAGTGCACCGGGGACGTCTCCAACGCTGCCCGTAGCTGTCGCCGCATCCACGTCACGGGGAACCCCGGGGGCTTGGGCAGGTACTTCTCCTGTGCCTGGAACAGGCTCCACGCGGTGCTGCCGATCGCGCCGAGCAGCCAGGTGAATGAGGCGCCGGAGAGATCCACCAACGAGATCTGGTGAGCCAGCGCATATCTCTGCGCATCCGCCGTGAAGCCGCCCGCGGAGAACAGCGCGTACGAATACTGATAGCGCTGTCGGGGGCGTGTGCCCGCATGCGTCATGAAATTCTCATTGACATCATGAACCACACCATGAGCATTGCGGACAATCTCCAGCCCACAGGGCTTCTGGTAGAACTTGGCCTCCAGAAACATCCGCACCGGCATGGAGAACGCGGGTGTGAAAGCGAACTCGCCCAGCACATCTACCTGATGCAGGGCACCACGGCCGCGTACACGAAGAGCTCCCTCTTGGTCGACCAGCTCGCTCGGATCCTGATCCTCGTGGACCAACAGCCGATACCCACTGAACCGCAGCAGCCAAGCCAGCGATTCCTCCAGCAAGTACCCCCGCAAGACGGCGTCCGTGGCCACCGCTCCCCCTCCCGCCGATGCGACATAATGACCCTGCCTTTGATCATCTCATCCGGAGACCGAGGCGGGCAGCGCTCGCTCCGGGCCTGGGTCGAGGGCCGTCGGCGCGCACCGCGCCCGCCTGAAGGACAACTTTCACGGTGAGGGAGCTGTCGTCCACCTGCTGCTCCAGTGCACCGATGCGAACGGCGGCCCGCGCGTCGGCCTGGACCAGGACTACACGGTCAAGCTCCGCACGACACCCGGAGATGGCTACATCGGTGCACATGGACACCCCGACTCGGACTTGGCCTTGCGGACCGCCGTGATGAGGTCCGCAGTGGTGGCCAGCAGTTCACCGTCCTCGCCGCGAGCAAGCTGGCGGATCTCATCCGCGGACGGCCAGGCGGAGCGATGCACCAATCCTTCCGCCCGCCGCTACAGACCGCTTCCGTCGCGAACGGCAGGACCGGGGGGAACAGGCACAACAGCGTGTAAAGCGCCACGGTCACCCGCGCTCGGGACGACTCCGTGCCCGCTGTGATGTGAGGTCCCGCGAGATCTTGGACAGTCTGGCTCCAGGAGATGTTGGACAACCGCCGTCAGTTCCGGGTGCGAGCGGTCGCCCTGAACTGTGTGACTGGCTTGTCGCTGGTGCGGGCGTGTGTGGACAACTCGACGTCGCCGTCCTGGACCCGGAAGACGGTGTCCTCGATCACGATGGTCACGGTCTTCCCAGCGTGGCTGCGGCCCACCCGCAATCGCTGACCAGCCACCATGACGACGCCGTCGGCGGGAACTCGCCGCTGGGCTCGCAGGGCCTGGGCGGACGGAGGGATGACGGTGGTGCGGGGAACGCGAGCACCGCTGGTCTCGGCCCGACGCTCAATAGGGACCGGGGCCGCCAGCGTCTTCACCACTCTGCCATCGGCGATGACGTGCATCAGCTGGCCGTCGAGACGCAGGGGCGCCGGCGGCACGCGGCCGTGCGTTTACGACGAGTTGGCCGACAGCTACGGCTGCGCCCAGAGCGGCCCATCGCCATTTGCTACGCATCTGTTCCCCCCTGTGGTCGGTTCAGCGGCGACGGTATCGGCTGCCGCCGCCGGCCGGGATAAGCACCTGGCGCGCGGCAGGGATGACCTATGCGTTTGGCTTGACCCACGCCACGGGGGCGTTGTCGGCGTACTGCTCGCGGACGCATTCGGGCAGCGGTGTGTCCTTCGGCGGGATCAGCGCTCGCGCAGGCTTCTCGGGCTGCGCCTGCACCACCTTGAACCACGACGAGCGCTGCGGCTGCGGCCAGGGCGGCTGGTCAACGAGCGCCGAACTCCCAAGGAAGCGACGTCTTACGCCACGCAAGCGTGAGTGATGGCGGTTGGTCAGGGGAGCGGGATGTTGACGCTCAGGGCAGCGAAGCCTGCGGGCCCGCCGATCCCGATGAGGAGGGTGTCGTCGTCGCGCAGGGTAGTGATGGCTTCGATGGGTGCGGCGGTGACCAGTGTGTGGAGGAGCTCTGCGGTGGATGGATCCCATAGATGGACGGCGTGACCGCTTCCACTGGCCAGAAGGCTGCGCGTGGCGGACAGCGGGATGGGCGCCAGAATCTTCGTCCAGGGCGCGGCGACGGTGGCTTGGGCTGTCCAGGTGGCTGTGTCCCATGTCTGGATTCGCTCTCGGGTGGCAGCGGCCAGAAGCGTCGTGTCGCCTGCGCGCACCAGGGCCAATGCTCTGGTGTCGGACTGCCCGCGAATGCGTAGCTGTGTGACTGCTTGCTGTGCGGCGAGGTCCCAGATCAGTACGCCGCCGCGGGTACCGAGCGCGATCCACCGGGCCGTCTCGTCGGGGGCCGGTACGGCTATCACGGCGCGAGGGTATGCGCCTCGCTGCGTGAGCGGGATCGGTACGAAGAACTCCTGCTCGTTCATGACGTCGGTGAGCTGCACGCCGTCGGGGTAGGCGGTGACAACGGTGGCAGAGCTAGGCGGCCAGTCGACGAGGCAGTTGGCCGGAGTCCTCGCTGGTAGAGGGAACACGGTGGGTTCTTCCCGCTGTGGCAGCGCAGATTGCACCCGGCTGTCTCCCAGGGCATCCCAGACCGTGATTCCGTGACGTGTGAGCACGGCCAAAAGTCCCTGTGGCAAGGCATGCAGGGCGTGGACGGCTCCGGTGGGCAGGTAATGCCGGTGGTGGTTGCGCGCATCGGTGACCTCGACTCCCGTGGGGGTGCCGATGGCCCACAAGTCGCGGTCTGGGCCGTTGTCGAAGGGGACCCGGAGAGCTGCCAACGCTGTGACGGGGCGGGATGTCGTGTCGTGGATGCTGGGAGCCGTGGCCGGGGTGGGGTACCACAGGCGTAGCCCGGCTTCGCTCGCGGTCGCTACCTGCCACTGGCCCTGGTCGCTGGGCAGAGCCGTCAGCGCGGTGATCGGCCCCACCGTGACGGTGGCCGCCAGCTGCCAGGCGACTTCGTGTAGCTCCCATACTTCCACGGACCCCCTTCGCTCCAAGGCAATCGCCACGCGGCCGTCATGATCGGGGATCTGCACGGGGTGCGCTGCCGGGCCTGTACCCACGTAGACCTTCTGGCCGGTGTTGGGGTCCCAGGTAAGGACGTGCTCGGAGGTCGCAGCGAGCACCAGGTCCGCACGACCTGGGCGCCGTACGCGCATCAGCTTGCGCAGACCTCTCTTGGAGAAGGGCAGGCTTGCACGGATGTCGCCGCTTTCCAGTTCACTCAGGGTCAAACGGCCGAGGGTCTGAGCGGCGAGCAGTGCTTCCCCCTCTTCTCCGTGGAGGACAGCGTGTGTCCCCGACAGCGAGTCGTTCTCCTCGTGGGAGGCGGAGGACAAGAACTCGACACGGAGTTGATCCGGTTTCCAGATCGCTGGGAACCGGCCGCGCAGGAATAGCTGCCATCGCTGATGACCATCGGCAAGCACCTGTACCCCGGTGGCCGTGGTCTCCCGGGTACGGGCGATCTCCAGACCGGACAACGGGTCCCAGATGGCCACGCCTTGTGATCCTGCCGTGGCGAGGAAGGGCCGTCCGCTGTTGCCGCGGATCGGGCACATGTTCTGGACGAAGCCGGCCGGAAGGTCGGTTAGATGCTGGCCGGAGGAGGCGTCCCAGATGTGTGCCCCGGTTTTGGTGCCAGCGGCGAGGAGGGTACGCCCGGGGGATACTTCCACGGCTGTGAGCGCATGCACGTGCTCTCCGAGCGAGGCCAGCACATTGGTAGCGGACCCCCACCATTCCCACTGCGGGGTCAGGTCGGCGGAGATGGCATCGGTGTCGGCCCGGTCCTCGCCCGTCAGCGCGGCGCAGTGTAAGGCGATGCTGCTGTGCCGGGACGCGACGTCAGTGTCATCGGTAAGGTAAGGCTCGATCAGCGCGGCTGCCGTCAAGGCCAGCAGGTTTCCGTGCGCCGGGTCCTGCAGCAAGGGCAGGCCCAGCTGCTCACGCAGGGTGCGGGAAGTTTCCTGGGCCAGCAGTTGAAGGGGGACGTGGTCGTCGTCCAGTACATCACCCGCAGCTGCGTGTGCGATGAGGTGCCGACGGATGTAGGGGTGAGCCGGATACGCGGAGTCTGCGGGCACCAGCGCGGCCAGCGCGTCGGCGATACGCGCCTGCTCCCTCTCCACGGACATTGAAGCTTGTTCACCGTGAGCAGCGGGCGAGGCGTCCACGAGCCAGGAAGGCTGCTGCAACAGGACTTCGGCGACCTGCTGGTGTACCGGTCGGTAAGTGGTGCGCCCGTCTTCCTCGCTTATAGCGAGATAGCCGGTCAGACGCGTCATCTGCATGGCGTGGATCGCGGCCGCGTATGTCTCTACCCCCACGAGATCAGTGGCCGGGGCCTCCAACGCCTGCGCGACGGCCGGCCAGACCTCGGCCCAGGGCAGACCGGAACCGGCCCCGAAGGCGGTCGCCCGCAGGACTCTCACCAGAATGTCCACGGGCACGCCTTGGTGGCTCGCCACTTCGTGCACATCCTCATGCAGCAGCGCGACCGTGCCCTGGTTGAGGCGCTCCTGCCACGAGACTGCGGTCAGATCCTGCATCTGGTTCGCCGTGCGTAGCTGGTCTGCTGCCAGGCGCGCGTCCAGGAACGAAGGTGCCACCGCCCGCGCGACCTCCCGTGCCGTCGCCCGGGCGTGCTCGACTTCCCCTACGTACGGGCTGGCCTCGCTGCCGCTGAGTAGGGCCTCGACGTAATCGGCGATGTCCTCCTCGCAGGTGGGCTCATCGGTGCGCTGCACCTGAACCGGCACCTGCTGATGGTCGTCGTCGGCCAGAGCGTTGATCAGCACATGCAGCAGGGCGTCTGCGTCATCATCGCGCAGACGCGGCAGGGTGCCGGAAGCGTCGGGAGGGGAACTGCGCATGCCCAGGACCATGCGCACGAGCGGCCGGTGATCCTCTGCCCGCAGGCGCGCAATCGGTAGGACGACATCGTTGAGGCAGGCAAGGGTCTGCTCGGCCTCATCCAGCCCGTCGATGACGACGGTCGGTACTCTGCCTTGTCGCGCGCGTGCGGTGAGGTGTTCCAGCAGTAGCTGGAGCGGTGCTATCCCGGCGGGAACCGCATCGGCGCCCAAGGCCCGCAACAGATCCTCGATCAGGCCCAGTGAAGTCTTGTTCCGTGCGAGCACCGCAGCAGCCACCGATCCGACTGGCGGTCGCTCTTCCTCCGGCACCGCTGCCGCAACCCGGGCCAGATCCGGCTGGGAGAGGAACACTGGGTCGGTGAGCGTGACCAGGCGGGCCAGCAGCGCCGACTTCCCCGAGCCGGCTGCCCCCGTCACCACCATGACGCCGCTGCCCTCGCCCACGAACCCAGCCAGCTTGCGCATCACGTCGTGGCGCCCGCTGAAGTACCAGCCCGCATCCTGTTCGTGGGTGCGCCCTGAGGCGCGATTGTGCCAGTAGCTGGCGAACAGTCCCACGGCATCGGGAAGCTCACGGACCGCAGCTCCCAGTTTTTGCGGGGGCTGATACCGCGGGTTGGGCAGGCACAGGCTTGGTTCCTGCGACAGCTTCTGAGGCCAAACCCACTCCGCCTTGACCAGCCCGCGGTCCTGTCTGCTGACCGTGTCGAGGACCTGCTGCCACTCGCTGAACGACAGATACGGTTCAGCGAACCCGAACTCCTCTGCACCGATCTTGTCCAGAGCGCGGCTGAGGAGTTCGGTGAAGGACCCGACCGGGGGCTCCTCGGCGAAGTCGCCCGCTGTGACGACCGCGAGTGAGGTCATGTTGCGGCGGGCTCCCAGGTCCCGCACCACGGGAGGGATCTCGTTGGACAGTGCCCCGGCGAAACAGGAGTCCACCAGGACCAGGACGTGCTCGGCCGAACTGCCCAGTGCGGTGCTGATGACCTCACTTGTCGTCAGCGCTGTCCCCGGCAGCCTGGCGTTGTCGGTGCGCGCGAAGCTCAGATAGTGGCGGCCGGAGGACAAGCCTCGCTGGCCGTGGCCGGTGATGTAGACGACGATGACCTCGTCCCGCTTCGCAGCGGCCAGATCCTGATCGGCCAGGAACTGGCGCACTTGCTGCACCGAGTGCAGGGGCTGCGGCGGCACCTTGGGCTCGAACAGCCGGTCGACGTCGAGGTCGGGATCGGCCAGCCAGCCTGTGACTACCGCTACCTGGTCGGCGATCCCCTTGGTGAAGTCGGCATCGCCGTCCCCGTAGTCGCTCACCGCGATCACGATCAGCCGTCGCGCCCGGCCCGCCGACACGCCCATGGAGCCCCCTGCCCCTCACCCGCACTGGTCAAGGGCCGTACTTTACCGACGCGCAGCCCCGACTGCCTCGCGGTCACGAACGGATAGTCCCGCTAGCATCAGTCCAGTGCCGCCGAAGTTGCGGCATCCGCGAGGGGAGGCGGGCAATGACCAATCTGCACGTGGTGGGTGTGCACGGCATCCGGCAGCGGGACACCAATAGCATCAAGCTGGCCGATGACTGGAGCGAGGCACTGGCCAGGAGCATTGCCGTGCACGTCGGCCCGCAAGCTGTCGTGCCCACGGTGACCGCGCCCTATTACGGCGACGTCTTTCCTCGCGGCCGCCTCAAGCTTGGTGAAGACGAGACCCCAGACCTCGCCACGGTCGATGAGGAGGAACTCGATTTCATCCTGAGCGCCTTGGAAGTGCACACACCGCCTGTCCCGGGGCAACAGCCGCCAGTCGGCACCCTGGGCATGCCACCGCGTACGCATCCCCGTCTCGTCCGGGCAACTGCCCGGGTCGACAGGCGTTTCGGCAACGGCGTAGGGAGGCTGCTCCTTACCCGGATCAGCGAGGCATACGGGTACTTCAAGGACAAGGACAAAGCCGAAGAGGTCCGCACCCGCGTCCTCACCGCGGTTGAACAGACCGGCGCCACACTGATCATCGCCCACTCCCTCGGCAGCGTCGTCGTCTATGACATGTTCCAGCGCGGTCAGATCCCACCGCCCACCACGAGCACCGGCGTGAACCAGCTCATCACCTGCGGCTCGCCACTGGCCTGGCTGACCGTCCAACGCGAACTCGGCTTCGACGCAACAGCGGCCCTGCGCTTGCCCACGGGGGTCGCCTGGTTGAACGTTTTCGACCCCTACGACCCCGTCACTGCCGGGGTCGGTCTCTCTACCCTGGCCCCGGAAGTCATCGACGCCCCAGTCGACAACCAGGATGATCCGCATGCCGCAGACCGATATCTCGAGCAGAAGGCTGTGGCGCTCGCCGTGCAGGCTGCTTTGAAGTTGTCCGCACCGCCGGCACTCTGACGAAGTAACCGCCCACGGCACCGACCGACGCTTCTGGCCGTCATCGGTCGGGGGCCTGCTGGGGACGCCCCGACACAGACAGGCTGCGGATACAGCAAGAGCGGCACCCGCAGAAGTCCGACGATGCTCGTCTTCCGCAGACGGTCACGTTGTAGGTACTCTCCGGCCCCTGCCGGCGTGATCCACGCCGAATAGCAGCTCTTGTGCTCTAAAGGGATTGCAGATAACCAACACGCTTGTTCGATCTTGTCGGCGATTTCGTCTGGGGCGAGGGATGCCGTGACGTGGGAGCCGCTCGAAGGCCACCTTGATGACCAGTGTCCTGTCGCAGTGCAGGTGTCTCTTGATCTTGTTGGGAGCTGCGGCGTTGCTAACTTGACTGAGACGGCCGGGGTGCGGCGTCTCAATCGATCGCGGCTTCTCGATTGACATCAACCGGGCAGCAGCGGAGATCTTCATCCTCCCGAGTGACGGAACTGACAGGTGCCGTGAGATTCGAGCCCTCAGCGACACCCCCTTTGAGAATCCGACCCGGTTCCTTGAGAACCTGCCAGCTCCGATGAGACGGGACAACCAGCTGGTCTCTGATTCGTGGCCAATCGGCCGCCGAGTGGCCATCGCTCGTGAGATTCGGCCACGGAATCTGAGATCCCACACTGGTTCAGCGGGAGTTCCGGGAGAGCAGGTCCCGTGTTGCGTAGTAGGCGTGCAGGGCTGCTTCGCTGCCGGAGCCCATGGCGGTCATGATCCGTTGGAAGCGGGCCGAGCGCAGGTCGCCGGCGATGATGACCCGGGGGTGCTGGTGTGCGGGGAGGCAGTAGCCGGCGGTGTCGCGGACCAGGTCGCCGCCCGGAGCCGTGGGTGCAGTGCCGATACTGAGGAAAGCGAAGTCGGCTGTCACGCCTTGGAGTTCACCTTCACGGTCGACGATCTCGGCCGACAACACCGTGCTGTGCGTTGGGTTCAGGGTCAGATGGTCTGCAGGGATGAGTGTGACTCGGGGGTCGTCGCGGATCTCTTCGATCTTGTAGTCGTCGCTCGGGGGGTAGACGACAAGCAGACGTGTGTCGGTGGTCGGGTGGCTTCGGAGGAAGGTTCCGATCGGGCGGTCGCCGCCGAGGATGAGCAGGGTGCGGCCTTCGGCTTGATCTTCTTCGGCCTGCCACAGGGGCAGGAGGGTGAGGCCGGAGGAAGCAGTGATCCAGGGGGCGTCGCTCGGCTGGAGGGGGCCAACGCCGGTGGCGACGATGGCGTAAGGGGCGACCAGTTGGTTGCCGGAGTCCAGGGTGACGGTGACGTGGTCGTCAGCGGCACGGAGCCTGGTGGCACGTCGGCCGAGTTCGATGCGGCACAGTGGTGTGCTCTTCAGCTCTGCCGTGACGGAGTCGGCCAGTTCAGGGCCGCTGGTGTAGCCGCCCAGGACGTTGTTCAGCGCTTGGATGCGGTAGAGGTTGCGGCACAGGGCGTCCGGTTCGATCAGTACGGAGCGCATGCCGACGCTGGCGGCCATGCGGGCGGCGGCGCAGCCGGCCGGGCCTCCGCCGATGATGATCAGGTCGATGTCGGGGGTGACGGGTGTTCCGGCAAGGGGCGGGGTGACGGCCATGTGGGCTATTCCAGCACCATGGCCTGGTCGTACGAGGTGAGTTGCTGCATCACCTGGCTCGTTGTGACGAGTTGTCCGGGGCCGATCAGGCGGCGGGCCACGGTCAGGCCGGCGTTGTGGACGTCGGGTCCGGCGTCGCTGGCGCAGGCGTCGGTGACGATCCAGGGGGCGTAGCCGTGCTCGAAGGCGTCGGCGGCGGACTTGAGCACGCAGCTCTCGGTGGCCACTCCGCAGAAGATCAGGTCGGTCCAGCCGGCGTGACGGATCAGTCCGGTGGCTTCTGGTGTGAAGAGCGTGTATCCGGTCTTGTCGAGGACGGCGTGCGCACGGGCGGCACGGTCGGCGAGTTCGGGCACAATGTCCGTCTCGGGCGGCCCCTGGAGGCGTTTCCACTGGAAGAAGCGCTCGTACGGGCTGTCGGGGTAGTTGAAGTAGCGGGTGAAGAGCACCGGCCTTCCCGTCGAGGCCCAACTGCTGGCCAGGTCGGCGATAGCAGGGACGGCGTGCATGCTGTGGCGGTTCACGAAGCCGTTCTGCATGTCGATCACGACCAGTGCCGCCTTGGCGATGTCCATCCGGTGTCTCTCCTTGCTCGGTATCAGCCGACGCTTTCACGTAGGGCGTCCTGTCCCGCACGCAGGCGGTCAGCCAGGCCGCTGGTCTTCATGATGGCCTCCCGCATGAGGACGTGCTGAGCGGTCTCCTGCGCGCGGGCCGTGGTGAGCCGGGAGTACGCGGCGCGCAGGAAACGCCAGCCGTATTCCTCGGGCATGGAGGGGTCCTGGCCGTCCTCGATCATCTGCTGGATCTGGTGGGTGAAGCACCACAGGGCCTGGACCGTCAGCTCGCAGGCCACCAGCTCGTCCACGGTGAGGCTGCGCTCGGGCGAGATCGATGCGTAGGCGACGCCGGACCATCCCGCATAGCCGGCGGAGACTCCGCGTACGCCGAACGACACGATGTCCGGGTGGTCGAAGCCCGTCGCCAGGAGCGTCTCTTCCACCGCGCCATCGAGCGGTGCGGGGCCGCCGGATGCGCCGCGGTCGACGAGTACGGACGGGGTGGACAGCAGGCGCAGAGCGGTGTCGTACTCGCTGCCGGTCCACGGAGTGGCGGTGAGCCAGTACAGGGAGAGGACGTATTCGGGGCTGGGGACGCGTGAGTGGTCCGCGTCGAGGAGGTCGTGGATCTTCGTCCTTGCCCAGGGCAGATCGGTTGCGTAGGAGCGGTAGCGCCATACGGCGAGTTCGGTGAGCGATGAGGGTGTGTGGGGCTGGACGAGGTGGAACACGGCGACGCCGCAGGCGAAGACGTGAAGAGTGCACTCGTGGGCTTCCGGGTGGTCCAGGAGGGCCGCCGAGGACTGCAGCCACTCGTCCTCGGTGTGATGTGCCATGTCGGCGCGGAGCCGGTGGGCGCGCTCGGCGCCGATGAAGACGGGCAGGAACTTGTGGGAGTCGACTTCGATCCCGCCGCCAGCGGGCGGTGGCCCGGCGCTCTTCAGTCCGAGGGCTTCAGCGAATCGTGCCTTGGCTTCGTCCGTTGCGCGGGTCAGCGCGGTATCGAGAGCAGCCTGCGAGTCTGCGCGGGGACGATAACTCTCCCCGCCTGCCTCCCACTTCGATACCGCACGGTCGCTCACGCCCAGGTAGTCGGCGAAGTCACGGACGCTCAGGCGCAGAGCGTCGTCGCGCAGCAGCCGGGCGCTCCGGCCGGTCCACTGCCTCACCGTGACCATTGCCGTACCCCCGTCCACCGTTGATCGTCCGCCGAAGTACCCAGCGTATCCAGGCTTGTTCGGCGCCGGTGCGGCACTGGTTCAGCACGCGTACGTCACACCCTGGCCGCGGTCTGCTTCATGCTGGGTCCCGCCAGGCTGGAGATCCGCTCGCCGCAAGGCGGCGGCTCCGCCTCGGTTTCCTGCTGTACCGCGACCAGAAGGAACCCACGCTATGACCGATGTCGTCAAGCGCAGCGCCCGCGCCATCCTCCTCGACGGTGACGAGCTTGTCCTGATCAAACGCACCAAGCCGGGCCGGGAGCCGTACTGGGTGACGGTCGGTGGCGGTGTGGAAGCCGACGACGAGTCTGTCGAAGCGGCCCTGCACCGGGAGGTGTTCGAGGAACTCGGCGGCAAGGTGGAGCGCACGGAGCTCGTCTATCTGATCACCGACGAGCTGGTCGGCGGCATCGGTGTCCAGCACATCTTCGCCGCGCGCCTGGTGTCGATGGACCTTGCGGCGCGGACCGGCACGGAGTTCAGCAAGCCGGAACGGGGCGGCTACGAGGTGGTCCGGGTGCCGTTCACCCCGGCCGCTGTCCGCGAACTGAACTTGATGCCGCCGCAGTTGGCCGAGTTCATCACCATCAACACCGGGGCGATCGTCTCCGTTCTCGACTCGCCTGTCCGTAAGGCGTGAGCGCCGGTGCCCGACGCGCTGCCGGCCTTCGTCAGTCTCAACGGCCCTGACAACGTCGGCAAGACGACTCAGCTGCGACTGCTGGCCCAGCGCCGCTCCGGCTTCCAGCCGCTGGGCGCGATCCATGAACATGACCCCGGACCGTGGGAACAGGTGGCGGCCGGCGACTACGCACGGTGGTGGTTCGAGATGTCCACCACCGCGGAGCTGACGAAGATGCTGCTGGCCAGCCATGCCAAACGGGCCGCCGCCCGGGAGGCGGGCCGTACGGGGCTGCTCGACCGGGGCCTGCCCATGCTCCTCGCCGTGGCTTCCGCGACGTGCGTGGTCAAGGACGGGCTGACGGTACAGCAGGCTCTGGACACTGTGGCCGACATCGCCGGTTCAGGCGTCTTTGCACCGGAGACGTCCGTTCTCCTGGTTCCCTCGCTCGACGCCGAACGCAGCTACGCGATCACCAGCGCCCGAGAGGGCCGTCCCTGGGCCGGCGTCTACCCCGACTACCAGAGGACGCTGCACGCAGTCTTGCTCCAGCAGGCCGACCGTGGCCTGTATACCGCGGTCGTGAACTGCGAGAACCGCTCCTCCGACGACGTCCACGCCGAGGTGGCCGCCTTCCTCGGCACCCGCTTGCCGGCCCCACCACTCACGGACGGGAACCCCCGATGACCCCACACGCGCCACCCCTGGTGATACCGCCGGGGCTCGCCCGCGCCATCACCGGTCTGCCGGAGAAAGACCGGCGGCGCCTGGACGACGCGGCCACCCGGCTCCACACCGTCAACGGACGGCTGTGGGACGCCGAGGACCGCGTGCGCGGTACCTCGCTGACCGCAGAGCGGGTCGCCGACTGCAAGCGGGAGATCGACCAGCTCAACGCGGAACGCAACCAGCTGGCCGAGCGGTGCGACGAGATCCTCGGCACCCTCGTCGGCCCGGTCCGGCCCGACGCGCCGCTGCACACCGAGACCCTCGCCTCGGTCCTGGACCGGCTCTCGGTCCTCACCTTACGGATCTGGCACAGCGAACGCGCCTCGGAGCGGGACGAGTTGACGCGGCGCCGGATTCCCGCCCTGCACCGCCAGCAGCAGGAGCTGTGCGCCGCGCTCGACGCCCTGGTCCGTGACGTCGTCGCCGGCAAGCGGCGCCTGCCCGTGCCGGCCCGTTACAAGCTGTACGGCCAGGACGAGGCTGCGGCGGTCGAGATCCGGCCGAGCCCGCGTCTGCAGCGGGTCCTCGCTTTCGGCGGGCTGAGCGAGTGCGGCAAGAGCACCAGTGCCGAGTTCGTCCGGGACACCTGCGGCGCCCAGCGCATGAAGATCGGGTTTCTGCTGCAGCAGGCCGCTCATCGCCGCGGCCTCGCCGACCCGTACATGCTCTCTGCCCGTCGCCAGGCCGAGCTGCTGCTCGATGAGCTGAACCGCTTCGCCGAGGGAAACCCCGGTTCCCGGCTGTTCAGCATCGAGTCCGTCCACGACGACGCCTCGATCGCCGAACTCAAGCAGCTCATGGGTGACCGGCTGCAGATCGTGTACCTGGACGTCGCCTTCGCCGTGCGGGTCGCACGGTCCGGCACGGCGCCGCAGTCCGTGGCCGCCAAGGACGAGGTCAAGATGAGCCGCGGCGCCCACCGCGTTGCCACGCTCGCCGACCACGTGATCGACAACGCCGGCAGCGTCGCCGCCCTGCGCGCCCAGTTGAGGCGCATTGCCGCACCGCCTGCCTCTACAACGCTGCGCGTAGCCACCCCCTACGGGCTCGGCCTGCCGGCGGCCGTCGCCTCGGCCACAGCCGACTTCGTCGATGCCATCCGCGTGCACGGCCCCGGAGTGCGGCTCGCCGCACTGACAGGCAGTCCGGGCGAGGGCAGCTGGATCTCCGGCTGGTCGGACCTGGACCTGCTCGTGGTCGCCGACCACGAAGCCACCCGCCATGTCCACGAGGCCCTTGCCCAGTACTGGGCCGCCGTGGATGGCGTCGCCTCACTCGGCCCTTCACTCATGACCCCGGGCGAACTGACCGCACGGCACCTCACCCCGCGCATCGCTTTCGCGCTGTACCAGCTCCAGCAGGGCAACCCCGTCCTGCACGCCGCCCCGGGCCTCCAACTGCCCACCATCACCCGCGCTGAACTCGACCTGGCCGCAGTCCGGGAACTCCCCCAGGTCATCCTCACCATGCGCCGCCTGCGTGCCACCGCCGGACCGGACGCCGTACGGCAGCTGTACAAGCACCTCGTCCTGGCCTGCCGTCTGCTGCTGCGCGAGCACAACCAGTGGGAGACCGGACCCGACCGCATCCTCGCAGCCGCCGCCCAGATGCCTGGCCTGCCCGCGTTCAGCGTGCCCTCTCTGGCCGAAGTCTCCGCAGCCTGGCGCGACGACGCCCGCGAAAGCGCCCTCAAGCCGGTCACGATCGCAATCGACTGCTTCCTCGACTGGTACGCCACGCAAGTCGCGGCCTGACCAACCAACGCCCCCATGTCCTTCTCTTCGCCCGCTGGAGCTTCGCCATGCCCGAAACCCTTGCCGTACCGCCGTTCTCGGCACGTGTCGTCGAACGCCTCAGCATCGGTGCGACCAGCCGCCGCGAGCGGATCGTCCACTCCCTGGACGGGCTCGAAGCCCCGGTCCACCCCGAGGCACTGGCCTCCATCGGAGGTCTTCTGTGGGAGCGCCTCCAGGCTCAACTGTCGTACGCCGACAACACCGCTGATTTCCTTCTCGGTCTGGACGCCGGCGGCATCCTGCCCACCGTCTCCCTCGCCACCGCCTCCCGGCTGCCGTACAAGATCGCCTGGAAGCTCCACCTGCCGCTCGACGGCGCGGTCCGATTTTGCGAGCCACACGTGATGCGCACCGACGTCTTCGCCTACGGCATCGCACCCGGCCAGCGGATCATCCTCGTGGACGACGAGATCACCACCGGCCAGACCCTCGCCGACCTCACCCGCCGGCTCCGGGACGCCGGCGCCGAACCGCTGGCCGCCGCCTGCCTCGTGGAGGACACCACACGCGGCGCCCGCACCCTGCTCGACGGTCTCGGCCTCCCCCTGGTCTCCCTCACCACGATCGAGGCAGCCGCGTGACCACACTCGCACCAGCCGGCCTCTTGTTCCGCCCCGGTACGCAGATCATCCCCGCCCAGGCCGTACACACCACGCCCCTCGGATACGACCGCGCCAGCGTCCCCGTCGGCGCGCCACTGCCCGTTCCCGCCGCCACCGAACTCGTCGACCGGCTCAACACCTGCGACGAGGTCGAAGTCAGCTTCCACGGCAAACTCGGCGACACTCTCCTCGCCCTCGCCGCTGTCCGCGCCATCGCCGACTGGCAGACCCTGCGCACTCTGTCCACCACCATGCGGGCCACCGGACCGTACACGGAGCTGCTCTCCCGCTCCGGACTGCTCTCGCACACCCCGCCTGACGCCAGACCCAGCATCGGTCGGCGGGCCGTCATCGGTGACCGGGCGGGAATCGAGGCACACGGCCCGGAGGCAGCGGTGAGCGTGGTGTGTGACCCGGCCGCACCGCCCTGTTGGTCCAGCGACGACCGCGCCCACCTCGACCTCCCCGCCCGCCACTACCTGGCCCTGGAACGCCGCCTCGGCATCCGTCTGCCCGCCACCACGCCCTTCGCCCCGACCCTGGTGAGTCAACGAAGTCGGCTCGTCGAGGAGTTGAGCGCCACCGGGTGGCTGGACGGCATGACCATCGCCGCCATCACCGCAACGAGCTGGCCGGAACTCAAGGACTACACCCCCCGCCGGTACATCCAGATCGCCAGCCATATCGCCGACGCCCACCACACGCAGGTCCGCCTGCTCATCATCGGCGGCGACCCCGGCACGGGGAGGCGCATCTCCACCCAGACCACACGCAGCGGCGTGGAGATCCTCTACCTGGACGGGATAGCCGCCCTCGACCTCGCCGACGTGTTCCCCCACTGCCGCCTCGTCATCGGCAACGACACCGGCCTCACCCACCTCGCCGCCCTGTCCCGTACGCCCAACGGGAGCGGCCCGCCGGTCGTGGGCCTGTACGCGCGGCACAGCCACAGCAAATGGCGCACCGGCCTGCCGCACCACCACGCGGTGGCCACCGCCCTGTCCGAGCGCATGCACCAGGGCGACCTGTGCCCCGTACGCGACGCGATCACCCCGGACACGGACATCCACATGGACGCCTTCACCCCCGCCGCCCTGGCACAGGTCTGCCTCGATCTGCTGAACGGAGGCCGCTGATGCCCGCACGGGCCCGTCTGCGTATCGGGCCAGTGCGGCGCTTCACCCGCAACCTGCTGTGCCCCATCGACATCCAGAGCCATCGCCTGCTGGTGAAGTACACCCGCGACCCGGCCGAGGCCCGCCAGGAAATCCGCGGTCACGCCCGCCTGGCCGGCCACTACCGTGTACCGGCCCTCCACGCCCACCTGCGCGTCCCCGGCGGACACCTCCTGGCGTACGAGCGCCTGCCCGCCGGCACAAACCGCGGACTGCTGCTCGACCTGCTCAACACGGGCGAGACCACCGACGAGTTGCACGCCTACCTTCGCCAACTCGTGGCCGCGTACCGGGACGTCATCCTCAACACCGCTCAGCTGGCCGATCCTGCGCTCGTGGTGGGCAAGCTGTACGGCGACCGGGCCGCTCCCGGAGGCCGTCTCGACACGTACTACGCCGGAGCCGACTTCCCCGTCGCTGACAGCCTCATCGACGTCCCGGTCTCCCGCCTCGGCACCTACACCCTGCACATCAACGGCCTGCCCTATCGCCTCGACTGGCCCGCCGTCCTTGAGCGCCTGCGCGCACACTTCGCTACGACGGCACCGGTCTGGGCAGCCCTCACCCAGGGCGATCCCACCGACGTCAACCTCGCCCACCCCCTTGCCTGGCTCGACTACGACACCGCCGGGCTGAACAGCATCGCCGGCGAGTTCGCGAACTTCCTCTGGTACACCTCCGCCCTCGGCGGATGGCTCGTCCCCACCTACAACAGCGCCGCCTTCGCCGACCACTCAGCCACCTTCGACCGCATCCCGGCCAACACCCCCGAGATACACCGGGCCGACGTCGACCATGCCACCCGCACCATCCGCATCGACTACACGCTGCGCCTCTCAGAACCGCGCCGCACTGCCGTCACCACGTACTGGAACCGGCTGGTCCGCCCCGTCGCCGAACGGCTCTGGCCCAGCGGCAGCCTCGCCGAACTGCTGCGCCCCTACGTGGCCATGCGCATCCTCGGCGTCTACAACCTTGCCGACCTGACACCGCACGACCGGCTGGTCCTGTTCGCCCGGCTCGCCGAAGCCATGAGTCCCGCCTTCGATCCCACCGTCTACTTCTGCCCGCAGGAGACCTCATGCCCGGCTCCCTGAACGGACGCACCGCCCTGGTCACCGGGGCCACCGGCGGCATCGGCCCGGCCATCGCCGAACGACTCGCCGCCGACGGGGCCACGGTCGTCCTCAGCCACCTCGACGACCACGAGGCCGCCGCCGCACTTGCCAAGCGCTTCGCCCGGGACGCCATGACCGCCCTGCCCCTGGCCGCCGATCTCCGCGACCCGGTCTCCGTCCACGCACTCTGCCAGCAGGCCCACGAACAACTCGGGCCGATCGACATCCTCGTCAGCAACGCCGGCGCATACCCCCGCCGCACCTGGGCGCAGACCACCCCCGACCACTGGCACGAAGCCCTGGCCACCAACCTGACCAGCCACTACCTCCTCGCCCACGAACTCACACCCGCCATGACCGCCCGCGGGTGGGGACGCATCATCACCATCGGCTCCGTCCTCGCCACCGCCAGCCGCCACGACCTCTCCGGCTACATCAGCGCCAAAGCCGGGCTCGAAGGGCTCACCCGCGCTCTCGCCCGCGAACTCGGCCCGGCCGGCATCACCGCCAACTGCGTGGCCCCCGGCTCCATCCACGTCCCCGCCGAGCACACCGTCGTCGACGACCCCGAAGCCATGACCGCCCGGCAGCTCGCCCGCCAGTGCATCCAGCGCCGAGGCCACCCCGACGACGTGGCTGCCGCCGTCTCCTACCTCGCCTCCGAGGACGCCAGCTTCATCACCGGCCAGACGCTCCGCATCGACGGAGGTTGGGTCCTTGGCTGACATCTATCTCATGCGCCACGGAGCCTACGAAGGCCACCGCCCCGGCTACCACGCCCCACTCGACGCGCCCCTCACCTGGGAGGGCCGCGACCAGGTCCGCCGCTCGCTGCCTCTCCCCGAAGGCATCACGGGCATCGTCACCAGCCCCGTCCTCCGAGCCCGTCAGACGGCCTCCGAGATCGCACGCCACACCGGTCTGCCGATCATCGCCACCAACGGCCTCCTGGCCGAATGGCACGCCCCCAGCATCGTCCTCGGCCACACGCCCGACACTTACCCGCCCGCCTACCAAGCGTGGCGAGCCCGCCGCCTGGCGGAACCCTCCCTGCGCTGCGGCGACGGGGAAAGCCTCACCGACCTCCACACCCGCGCCAGCCGCTGCGCCGACTTCCTCCACGACACAGCCGAAGAACACGGCTGCCTGCTGGCGGTCTCCCACGCCGTCTTCCTCGGCGTCCTCACCCATCTCCAGCAAGGGCCAGCCGCCTTCACCCTTGCGGCGAGAGACCCATGGCCATTCGCCGAACGCCGTCTTGTCCCCCACCAACCCACTGCACCAGGCAGATGACCGCCACGCCCACCGGCCGAGGATGCTGGAGGTCGGCTAATGAGATGGCCGACCGTGCGTCTCCGGCGCTCGATCTCGGATGCCGACCGTGGGTGGCTCGGCTCTCGGCGGACCCATTCACTCACCCAGGTGGCATCCCACCGTGTGCCCCGATCACGGACTCGCGACGGGTACCTCTATCCCGTGCCGGCCTTCGACCTCCCCGTCTCCCTCGCCTTGTGCCAGTCGGTCGACCGCGTCCGCGGTGGTTCCGGAGTAAGTCTGGAGCCCAAATTTGATGGATGGCGCTGCCAAGTCCTAGCAGGCACGGCACCGATCTGACTCACGCATTCGCGGACCTTGCGAAGGCGTCGCGCGTACTGCCGGAGTGCGTCCTGGACGGCGAACTGGTCGCCGTCCTCGACAGCGGCGAACTGTCCTTCACGAAACTGCAGTCACGCTCTGGCCAGGGGCCCCGGCCCAACGAGGGCTTCACCGTTCATTTGGCCGCCTTCGACGTCCTCGCTGTTGGCGGAAAGTGGGCCGTCGGCGATTCGCCCGGTCCCTGCAACCGCCGACGCCTCTACGGCCCTGGACTGGGCGGGCGCCCTCGGAGGAGTCGAGGGCGTGGTCATGAAACCGAACCTGCCCTACGTAGCAGGTCGCGGCTCGGGCTGGTTGAAGTGGCGGCAGATGCACAGCAGCGAGGCTGCGGTCCTCGGGGTGAGCGGCCGGACCCCCGCAACGCAGTGCCTCGTCCTCGGTCTGCCCCAAAGCGGCGGTCAGACGCGGGCGGTGGGGGTCAGCCTTCCTCTCGGTTCGGCGGTACGGCACGCGTTGCTTCCGCTGCTCCGGCCAGCCGCAGATACGGAGGTGAGTTGCCTGGGACCGTGGGCGGGCTGCCGAGCGCCGAACCTGTTTGGTACCTGCCGGTGGTCCCCGAGGTCGTCGTGGAGATCGAGGCAGACCAGTCAGGGCCTCACGAGTTCGGGCGGTTCCGCCACCGCCCACGAGTGCTACGCGTCCGCGGCGATATAAGAGTCCAGGATCTGGATCCGGGGTCCTGAACCTGTATGGGGATGAGGATCGCTGAGAAACCTTTTCGACGTGGTCGTGGCGCCTGGCGTGCCGACGTGATCGGCGACGGCTGTTGTCTTGTTGGGGAGTTGGCGCAGTGCTGGCGGCGAGGGCCGCTGCTTCCGCCCGAAGGTGCCGAGTGCCGGGCCGGGCAAGCCCGCGCTCCGGCAGAGAGCCGGCAGTTGCCCGCGGCCTCGTACGGGAGCGGACCTCATAAGGTCACCACGCGCCCCCAACGAGGCCAGTCACGAATAGCCGGGAGCGGCCTACCGACCACCCGGCAAGTGACAGCAGCTCACCAGTCACGGCGTGCACGAGGCCCCGCGTACGGGGGATGACGCGGGGCCTCGTGCACGCAATCTAGCGTGGACAGCCCCACTGAGACAGCCCGGTCCAGGATCAGGGTGGTGGACAGGTTGGACGCCCACACGTGGAAGGAGACGCTCTTGCGCAGCGGTCCAGCGTCGCCGTTGCCCGGTTTGACGGTGGTGATCCGGCGCGGAGTGCACTGTCCCGACGGCCCGTAGTACAGCTGCGCGATCAGGTGCCAGGCGGCTTCGCCCGCGGGAACCGGTAGCGGATCGTCATCGGTGAAGTGGCCGAACAGCACTGCCCAGGACGAAGCGGCGGAACGTAGCAGCGGATCCCCGGTTGGCCAAACCGGGAATCGTCCGCACCATTGAGTACTCCACCGCCACCCCTTGACCGTCACGTCGGAAGGCTGCGCTACGAGCTCAACGTACCAACCACCGCGCTGGCCCAGCCCGTACACCGGGATGCGCCGGTCTACGCCGCGGTGTAGCTGAGGCGGAGCAGGTCCCTTGCTCGCTCCAGGTCCCGCTCTGTACGCAGCTGCAGCTCCAGGTCCCCCGTGCCGTGGTGGCCGAGCCCCGTCACGTCCCGGGTGAAGCCGGTAACGAGGTCGACCTGTTTCGGGTCGGCCTTGAGGTAGACGAGAAGCTTGGTCTGCTGCGGCGGGCAGACGCAGGCGAAGTTCCGCAGCCGCTGGTAGGCCCGGTACTGCTTGCGCTGCACCCGGGTGATGCCGTCCCCGAGGCCGAGCAGGACCTCGTCGACGGCCGCGCCGAGCTCGGCCATCGCCCCATCCGCCGTGCGCACCCGCGCCGCCTCCGGCGTACGGCGACGACGGGCTGCTCCGGGAACTGCGGCCAGGCCGGTGACCGAAGCCACCGTCTCAAGGCCGAGGTGCTTGGTGCCGAAGTAGCGGTAGCGGACCAGGTCGATGCTGCGCCGATGCTCCCGTACGGCGTGCACGTCGTAGCGGGTGAAGTCGCCGGCCACGCATATCAGCCTGGGTGCGCTCCACAGCACCTGGGCCGCGGCCGTCGCCCCGAGCCGGTCGCAGACCAGGTGCCCGAACTCGGCACGGTGATCCATCAGCCAGGACAGATAGAACAGCCCCTGGTTAATGACGCCGGCGTCGGTGCCGCGCTTGTACTCGATTTTACCAACCGCAGGAGCTCGTGAACCGGCTCTGAACTGCGACGTTTCATAGACTACATGTCCGTGACGGTGGAGGCGGACATGGGATGGCCCGTCCGCTGGGTCAGGCGGGCGGGCCTGTGGTTGGAAGTACGGGAGCCAGCGTCAGCTCGGCCCCGACCTGCGATCAGCAGGAGGTTGGCCTGTTCCAAACGCGAGTACATGCACAACATCGTTGCGAGACGCGCATTCCAGAGCCCGGCGGCTCAGCCTGTATATCCAAAAATTGTGCAACCCGTATACCAGTGGCCCTGATAGCGCCAGCACAAGTTCTGCCTGCCAGGGCATGGCCCCCGTAGGCAACACGGTCGCAAATGGCGAAGCCACTGCGGCTACTCCTGTAGCCCGCATTCTTCTCACTACTCCCAACCGCTGTCATTGTGCTTGGCATGCAGAATTGCCCGTCGAGTAGACCAGGCGCGGACCGCGACGCGAAGTGCATGAGCGAGGTGACGGCGGCGGGGCTCAGCGGCGAGGTCCCACATTTCGCTGCGCCACTCTTCGGAGTAGCGTGGCTGATCTGAAACTGGAAGGATGCGCACTGCGGAACCGATTAGCCACTGCGCCGGCAGACTCACGCGCCTTTTGCCAGCGAGGAAGGAAAGGTCCCCTTCTGGGCCATTCAGAGCCGTCGTGAACGTGTGCAACAGGGTGGCGGATTCACTGCAAGCTTGAGCAATACGCCTCGCCTCAGCGCTTCTTCGGGGGGACACCCGCTCGAGTTGTATTACGAGCTTGCAGGCGGATTCGGTGGTGTACTCCAGCCCCTGGGTCAGGTAGGCGGTCCGAGTCTCGACGGAACGAGACGTCCCGATGGCCGAGGGGAGCCGGGCTGCGCGGATATGCATGCTGGCGACGACTTCGGCCAAACCGAAAGCGAGGTCGACATCGCTGCTGGTGGCGCCGAGTCGTTGAAGGGCGAGGCTGTGGGCCAGCTTCCTGGCGCGAATATCGGTTCGAGCGAGCTTGCGGATGAGCTTACGAGATAGGCCATTAGCAAGTCTGTAGTTGAACTCACCCGCGAGACTTGGATCACGGGTTACGGGGGCCGAACTCATGCGCCAACTCCTCCGGCGAAGCCGGGGCGCAGAGCGCTGAGTGCATTCCTGTTGACTGTGGCGCGGGCAAGTGCTTCCCTCGCGAGTTCCGCGCCGTCTGGGCTCAGCCGGTAGTAACGACGCCGGGGACGCCCCTGCTCATGCGGATCCACATCCTCCCAGCGTGAAATCAACCAGCCGATGGCCTCTAGGCGAGCCAGAATTGGATGGATCGTGCCGCTGGCGAGTTGCGCTCTGGCACAGATTTCCAACCCGTAAGACTCTTCACTGGGCTTCTCCAATAACGCCCGCAACACCAACTGGGTTGGGAGTGTCATCCGTGGGACTGAGGGTTTTTTAGGCATGCTGCAACTCTACCTAGGGCTAGGTAGAGTTGCAGCATGGGTTGCCGATCTAAGGAAATGCGAAATCTGTTCGCATCGCCGTGTGGTCGCCTTTCGGCTCCAGGAAGTCCCTGCTCGTCACGACAGAGAGCGTCATAGCCAGGATCTCCAAGAAAGGCTCAAGGAGTTGATCCCGGATCGGTGATGCGGGCTTCGAGGTCGGCGACGCGCCGGTCTTGGAAGCGGAGGTTGGACCGGGCGGCCTTGAGTCGCTCATCGAGGGTGCGATTGTCAGCAGCCAGCTGCCGGACCCTGCGCTTGAGGGCGGTGTTCTCGGTGGTGATCCGCTGGATGGCCGCCTCGGTCCACTCTGCTTCCAAGTCGCGGATCTGGCCGAGGAGTTCACCGATGCTGGTGCGCTGGGTGCGGATCTCGGCGTGGGCGGCCTTGAGAGCATCCTCTGCGTTCAGCGCGCGTTCGCGCCAGGTTGCCTCGCGTTCGGCGTCCTGTTCGACAAGCATCCCCGATCGTCGTTCGCCGGCCTCCGTCATCGCCGAAGCGATGGCGGCCCGGGCATCGGGGTTGTCATAGAGGAAGGTGCGCGAGACGTCCGCGCGGCGGGCGACGGCAGCGACGCTGACCTGGGTCTTCTCACGCCGCAATCGAACGATGGCGTCCTGAACGCGCTGAAGGGCGGCACCGGTCTTCTGGCGACGAGCCGCCAAGGCCGCAGTCGTGCGCAGTGCGGGGGCGGTGGTCATGCGATGTCCTGTTCGGGGTCGGTGTCCTCGGTTGTGCACGTATCGCCGTACTCGCTCATCTTCTCGACGCCAGCGTCGGCGAGGTCGGCGGCCCGGAAGGCGGTGGACCACACGCGGTGGAAGTAGTCCTGGGGTTTGCGCAGGTCCAGGGCGAGGGCGTCGTCGAGAAGGCCGAGACCAGCCAGAGCCTTCTCCAGGCCGTCGATGGCACGGGCAGTGGGCTCGAAGTATCGGTGGAGGTAGTCGGCGGTGGCGTCGTCGGGGGCCCGCTCGGCCAGCAGCCGCCACTGCTCGCGCTTGCGCCGCCAGTAGAGGAGGTCGGCGCCCGAGAGGACGAACTTGTCGCAGTTGTGGCAGTCGAGGTTGAAGGGGCAGGCGCCGCCGTTGACGACGGGCTGGAAGGTGCAGAATCCACCCTCGGCGGGGGTGCTGCGGCGAGAGAGGTCGATTGCCAGGGCCTGGGCCTGCTCGTGGGTGAGCGGGGTGGTGTCGCTGGTGAGGAGTTCGCCGGGATGCGTGGTGCCGGGGCCGGCGACCCACACGTGCTGGAGGACGTTGTCCAGGTCCGACTGGGTCAGGTGAACGTAGTGCTCGGCCATGCGGTCGGAGACGTGGCCGAGGAAGCGGCGGATGTGGGTCAGGGTCGCGCCGTGTCGTAGCAGCCGGGTGGCCAGCGTGTGCCGGGCCTGGTGGGCGACGTAGTGACCGCCGAGGTCGAGGTCGGCGAGCCAGCTGCGGAAGCCGGTGTGGAACCAGGTGTAGGACAGGGCGCGACGGCCGTCGGGATTGAGGATGTCGGTGGGGAACAGCGCCAGGTGGGCGCGCTCGGCAGCAGTGGGCGGGCGGCCGGCATGCCGGCCGGTGAAGTGGGCCAGGGTCTTGCGACGGCGTTCTTCGAGCCGGTCCAGGAGATGGTCGGGGATGCGGACGGCCGCGTTCAGGTTGCCGACCTTGGTTTGGTCGTGCCAGAGCAGAGGCAGCCCGCCGTAGCGGCCGATGCAGTCCAGACGGAGCTGGATGACCTCGCCGGCGCGCCGGCCGGTGACGATGATGGTTTCCCACACATCCCGCAGGCCCCGGTCGTGAGGGTCGTGGCCTTCTGCGAGCTGCTGCAGGTTGGCCTCGTCCGCAAGCGCGCGGGCGACTTCGTCGGGGAAGGGGTTGCGGCTGCGGGGCGTGCCCGGGCCGCCGACCGGCATGGCGGCGATGAAGGCGCGGTCCAGGCCGATTCTCTCGGCGCTGCCGCTGTCCAGCGTGCCGCGCAGCAGGGCCCGGCCGTAGTTGAACACCATCCGGCGCGAGTTCTCGGTGACCTTCGCCCTTTTGCCGTCCAGGCGGGCCTGTCCGCGGAAGGCCAGGCCGAGGCGTTCGCGGTTGCGGAGGTCCGCGACGAAGCGGTGTGCGTGCTCGCCTCGCAGTACGGACGGGTCGTGGCCGCCGCCCGGCGCCTCCGCCTCCAAGAATGCGGACAGTTCGGCGCCGGCGCGGCGCACGAAGTCCACTGGCTGGGCGCTGCGCGGGCAGGTGGGTGAGCGCAGGACGTCGGCGATGTGGTCCCACAACAGGTCGCGCAGCCACCGCTGGGTGATGCAGGTCAGGTCGATGTAGCTGGAGCGGTGGGGGAAGCGCACCCCGAAGTGCTCGGTCTCGATGTAGCCGGCGTCCCGGGTGTCGGAGGGGGTGAAGTAGATCTTCCGCAGGGCCTGTTGCATCTCCTGGACCATGCGCTGGTGGTAGGCGCGGCGGAAGACGGACGCCTCCAGGCCGGCCAGGGAGTCCACGTCGCGGCGCTGGCACTCGTCCGCGAGCGACTGCACCCACGTCAGGTGCCACACGGCGACGGGCTGCAGGCCGTGGACATACATGCCCCACTGCAACTCCGCCCTCAGCAAGGGCCGCAGCCCGCGCAGGTTGACCGTTCCGGTGCGGTGCACCGGCAGTTGTGCGCGGCACCAGGCGCGGAAGGCGACTTCGTCCTCGCAGGTCACTGGGACAGGGCGATCACGGCGCTCGTAGGTGGCGAAGAAGTTCTTCGGCGGCTTCGCCCCGCCTGGCCGCCCGGCCCGGATGTAGCCGCGCTCGTGCGCGCCGCACAACCCCAGCGGCGAAGCGGCCAGTTCGTCGCACACGTCCGCGCGGCACTCGCCGTAGCCCGGCAGGCACGGCTGGTCGGCCAGCCACCGTTCGAACTCCGCCTCGCCCCCACCAGGGTGCCGCTTCAGGTAGCTCAGCCACCGGTTGCGGTGCCGGAAACACAGAACGAGGTGCAGGCTGAACGCCGGCCGCCTCGGGCAGATCCGGCATATCATCGCCTCCGGCATTTCCGTGACCGACAGCGGTTCCGCAGTCCGCAGGAACTGAGCCCGGCTCATGCCGAGCGCCTCCGTCTCCTGCCACTGCCCGGCGTGCACCGAGCACATCGCGTAGCGCCGCCAGCGGGGCCGCGCGCAGTCGGCAACAGTGCAGCTCCACGGATAGACCGGGTGCGTCGGCGGGATCTTCAGCACCCCGCCGCGCAGCACCGGGTCGAACTCGGGCCCGTTGATCAGCGCGGTGAGCACCTCCAGCCGGTCCCGTCGCGTGCGGGCATCCTGCTGCGGCAGCAACGACAGCGCCTTCACTTTGTCTCACCCCAGACCGTGCGCAGGGCGGCGTCGAAGACCGGGTCGTGTACATCGACGTGTCCGTAGACCTCATCCACCATCGCGGCCGAGGCCCAGCCTCCGGCGTCCCGGGCGATCAGTGTGTTGCCGTCGGCGGCGTCGAGAACCGCGGACGTGAACGTGTGCCGGAAGGCATGGGGTTTCACGATCCCCAGTCCGGCCCGCTTCCCGGCCCGGCCGAGCATCCGACGGGCCCCGACCGGCGCCCACGGCTGTCCGGTATCGGCGCCGTGCAGCTGGACCAGGAGCATGCCGTGCCCGGCGCCGCGCGGGTACTCGGTGGTGACGTACTCGAAGTAGGTGTGCACCATCGCCGGGCTGACCCGCTTGATCAGCCCGCCGGTCACGATGCCGTGCTCGACCCGCCAGGGGTGCTTGCTCTTGGTCTCGGCCCGGTTCGGATTACCGGGCCGGTGACAGACGTGCAGGTGAGGGGCGCGGCACTCGCCGCAGGCCGCGTTCTCGCGCAAGTGCAGGTCGACCAGGTGCAGCCCGCACAGCTCACCGATCCTCAAGCCCCCGTCGGCGAGCCAGGAGACCACCATCCGGTCCCGGGCGGCGTTCACCGTTTCCAGCAGCCTCTCCCGAGCGCCGTCCGGAAGCATCTTCGGATGCCGGCGGTGCGGCCCCTTCGGCGCCAGCGGGTTGGTGGGCAGCGACGACTTCACGTGCCCGAGGAACGAACGGCGCCGGTCCACCCGCGACGGCAACCGCGACTTATCGAGCTTCCTGCCGAGATCCCCGTTCACGCCGAGGGCGGACTGATGCAGGTAGAAGCCCTTGAGACAAGCCGCCGCGGTCGACAGGGCGGAGTGGCCGTATGGGCGCTTGCCGACCCGCCACGGCTCGCCGAGCAGCATGCGGACCTCTGCACCTACCAGGCCCATGTACCGTTCCAGGTCCCGCAGTTGGACCGCGGCGAAGGCCAGACACTCCCGCTCCAGCCACCGCAGATGGTCCACCAGCAGATACGCGTATGTCCTCTGCGTTCCCGAACCATCATGGAGACGCAGGAACCGGTCCGCCTCCGCATGGACCGTCCCCTCGGGCCACACGATCGTCCACGACCGCCGCCCGTCCTTCCGCTCGATCTGCTGGACCCTCAGGTTCCCGACCACCACGTGCCGTGCCACTCGTCCTCCGTACCGACTCCAGAACATGACAGACGCCCCGGACAAGGTCGGTAAACAAGCCCAGAACGTGCTGGTCACAGTCCCAGACGGACATCACGGGCAGGACTACCTGCGGTCGGTAAACTCGACGATCACAGGGGCACCGTTCTCGTCGAGGCCGAGCGAGTCGATCCGGCCCCCGTGCACGGGGCCGGTGCTGTACTCGCTCGCCAGAAAGCGCACCCCCAGCATCGTCTCCATGTGCGCCTCGATGAGGTCCTGCACATCCGCCTCGGCCTCGGCAAGACGCGGCGCGACCTCCGTCACGCCGCCATTCGTCGTGTGGAACAGCTTCAGGCCCGACACCTTCCCCTCCTCGGCTCGAAGATCGAGAACGCCGAGGAGGGGTGCGATTGTTTCCGCGATCGCCTTCGAGCGTGTGAAGATGCTGTGAGAGGCGCGCCAAAGCAGCTCCCGGCCAAAGTCGCTACGCCGACCGCTGGTGTAGCTATCCGTCGATTGGACTATCTTGATGGGGGGCGGATGATCGGCGCGGGAACGGTATCTGAGGTGGTTGGTCGGAATCTTCACCGAAGAGATCTATCTGACCGGCGTGAACATTCCTGACTGGCCGAGATCGCTGATATTGATCTACGTGCCCCATAGTTCGGATGACCGTGGCATTGTAGAGCCAGCTGAGATTTCCTTCTTTCTCAAGCTTTCCCGAAACTTGCAGCGCCAGGTCTTCTTCATGCGCCCTGATAGCTTCATGGTAATCTTCGTCATCAGCCAATCGCACACGCACTTTTCTGGCTGGGCCGGAAGTCAGCGCCTCCACTCCAAAAACTCCCGGGCTCCCAACGTCCTTCTTGGCGAGTAGATGAACACGACCGATCATAGTCACCATGCGGGACGACTTATCTTCTGCAAGTCGTACAGCGGCTTTACCCAAGGGGTCGGCGTCTGAGCCCCTGAACTCAAAGTGCGCCGTTTCGGTAGTTGATCCCGGACTACTCGAATCCCACTCGACAGTGATGTCGGCGCCATCTGAGTTGGCAGCGATACCCAAGAGGGCCTGGGTCATCTCATAGGAGATGCCGCGCGGTACTCCAGCCTCGAACCCTGACAAGGATCCACTCGTTCGGTAGTGGTCGATCGCTTCCGCAGTCGCCTCGACGGCACGCACGACAGCCTTAGAGACCTCCCGGGCATGGGCGACACCAACATCGGGGAGTTGCGACGTCTCCCCTCCAGAAGTCGACAGTGAGATGCCGGCGTGGGGAGGTGCATACGCTGTCACGATGTAGCTACCGGGAGCGGTCTGCCCCATGAGGACTTCATCTAGGTAACGACTCGCAAAACGGCCGTGCCGATTAACGAAGTGCCGATCAGGTCCGAGGAAAAATTTTGCTCCTGCGAGCAGAGTGCGGCGCGCGGATTCGATTAGCCGTTCACCGCTTCGCCAGTCAATAAATCCACTGGGAGCCGCCGATTCCCTTCTAAATCTGAATTCGTCGGAAGCGTCAACAGTGAGGCGCGGATAAATTAACCTAGTCCACGACTCACGGTCCTCGGAAATCTGCATCAGTGCAGACTTCATAACGTCATCGAACTCGGGAGCGTGAACATCAAGAGGTACGACAAGGCTTGCAAATCTGGCGTGTGTCTCCTCGGCTTCTGGCGGAAGGTAGCGCACATAAATACCGCGCCGCCCACCAGCAGGACGCCAACCGGCCTCCTCCAGTAGACCAGCCAGTTTCGCCGGGTCGACTTTTGCGGGGATCGTCACGCTTGACCGCTTAGTCATTTAGTGATTCACCCCTATCGACCTTATCTAGGATGCTTGTCAGGGCACTGGCGTCCATGACGTTCTTTGTTGGAATGCGGACCGTAGGCTTCTTCACCTTGGACCCCGCTTCCACACCCTCTAAGTATGCCCAGTAGCAGCAACGCCTAGTCCATAGACCGTCATGAGTGGCCTGAGTCCACTCTCTCTGCCTAGGGGGCGCCGTCATGACGATCAAGATGGCCTTCGGGTAACTCCTGGCCTTCACTATGTGATCGAAATACTGCCGCTTACTGAACTGGTAGCTGAAGAAGTCTTTGGTCGGGTCGGGCACGGTCTGCGTAGTGCACTTGAGCTGCGCGAACACCATGGCCTCTTGCTCAAGAGCCGTCTGAGCCGGGCGGATCAGCTGGGCATCAACACCCCATTTGTCCTTGTTGATCAGCTCGATCGTGCAACCTGCCGTAGCGGCAACACTCGCCATGTAGCCCTCTTGAAGTTGCTCCATCATGTCCGTCACCGTCAACGGATCAACAGCTTCGATGTGGCTTGTGCGCGGTTTCCCAATGCCACCCGCGCCGACCAGCTCCACCACTGGCAGCCCCCCGCCTGAGTACAGAGGGTGGCAGGATAGATCACCGGTAGCTGGTCTGAGTAGATCCCGCGTCCACTGCATGTGTCCACGTTAGATCTGAGCACTGACAGCACAGTTGACGACCAGTTAGAGATTCCTCTTCCGCAGCAGATCGACCGCGGATAGGTCGCAGGACAGCAGCGAAGTACAGCAACCGCACCGGCCGGTATCGACGTTCTGTGTCTTCCGTAGCCCTGTCGACCAGCTCAGCAGACCTCAGCGACCACCCCGCCCGTAGTCCGCATCGCGGGGGCAGGTCGACGGGAGGGCCTTGACTCGGTCATTGAGACTCCGCTGGCCTCGCGCTCGTTCACCTGCGCGACAACCGACTGACCTGCCACGATCAACGTGATTCGGATGCACGGAGGAACCGTGAGGGCTCAGGAATCACGCATCTCTGTGGCGCTAGGCGACCACCCTGCTGCTTACTATCCGCTAGAGGTCTGGGATCTAGCTCTCGACGAGCTTGACATGTTCACCGAGGAGGTCATTGACGAACTTAGCGTGATCCCTTGGGCTAAGAACGCGGATGTACCCAGCTTCA
Source organism: Streptomyces hayashii (assembly GCF_024539815.1). Classification (GTDB taxonomy): domain Bacteria; phylum Actinomycetota; class Actinomycetes; order Streptomycetales; family Streptomycetaceae; genus Streptomyces; species Streptomyces hayashii. Next base: position 38,288 of record NZ_JAHHIU010000084.1, on the reverse strand, counting down.
GTACGGTTTCCGCGCGAACCACCCAGCACAATTGGGGTGCTTCAGGTTCCTCCTCAGAGATCATCATGCAAGTGTCAACGGGAGCAGCAGGGGGCATCGGCGCCAGAGCAATCGTCAATACCTGTGGATCAGTAGTTTCTCAGTTTCGAGAAGATCTGAGCCGGGTGAGTCCTTCGATCGTCCCCAGCTCGGCGTGGAGGGCCGGCTCAGCGGCGACCGGTGATGTGATGAGGAGAAGGACCGTCACGTCGGTGTACTCGTGCTCGTAGAGGTCGTCTTGGCCATCGTCTCCGGGAACGGCGTTCGGCTGGACGTGGAGGCGGGTCGTGTCGGCGAGGACAGCGAGGAAGTAGCTGCCGAGGTAGTCGCTCTCGCGCTCGGTGAAGCCCGCCGTGAGTCGGTCGGCGAGCAGGTCGGACAGCTCCTGGGCCGTGTAGGTGTTCGTGCCGTAGGTGTCGAAGCTGGTCATCGTGGCGTTCTCCTCAGGCCGCGAGGGACTCGGCGCATTCGATCAGCTGGCCGTTCTCAAACCTGGCGCCCGCGCGGACCAGCGCCACCAGGTGGGCCCCGGTGACCGCCCGCCAGCGAGCCTGGGCCGACCCGATCAGCTTGAACACCATGGCGAGGGCGGCGGCGGGGCCGCCGGCGCCGCGGGTGACTTTGGTGCGGAGCCTGACCGTGGAGAACGTCGACTAACGATCGGGTTCGTGGTCCGCAGGTGGACCCAGTGCTCGGCCGGGAAGTCGTAGAACACCAGCAGTTCCTCGGCGTCGTCGGTGATCTTCGCGACGGCCTTGGGCCACTTGGTGCCATAGGTCTTCGCGAACGCCTCGATCGCCTTCTCGGCATGCCCGCGGTCCTCGGCGTTGTAGATCTCCTGCATCGCCTTCGTCGCGCCCGGCTGCGCGGACTTCGGCAGGGCGTTGGTGACATTTCGGGCCTTGTGAACCCAGCACCGCTGATGGCGGGCGGCGGGGAACACCTCGGCGAGCGCCCGCCACAGTCCCATCGCGCCGTCGCCGACGACCAGCTCCGGGTCACGCATGCCGCGCCGTCTGCAGTCACGCAGCAGGTCCGCCCAGGACTCGGTGGACTCCCGCAGCCCCTCCGCGAGCGCGATCAGCTCCTTGGTCCCGTCGACGCGGACGCCGAGCAGGACCAGGACACACGAGTGTGCCTGCCCGAGACGGACCTTGGGGTGGGCCCCGTCGGCCCACACGTAGACGAAGTCACGGTCGGACAGGTCCCGGGCCTGGAAGTCGGCATGGTCCTCGCCCCACTGCTTCGTCAGCCGGGTCACCGTCGCCGCGGACAGCCCCGCCGTGCCGCCGAGGAACTGCTCCAGCGCGGGCACGAAGTCCCCGGACGACAGGCCGTGCAGGTAGAGCAGCGGCAGCACCTCGCTGACCTTCGGCGACTTGCGGCACCACGGCGACAGGATCTTCGAGGAGAACCGCTTCCGCTCACCGGTGGCCTCGTCGATGCGGCGGTCGTTCACCCGCGGCACGGTGACCTCGACGGGTCCGGCTGCGGTAACCACGGTGCGGGGCCGGTGGCGGCCGTTGCGGACGACCAGGCGGCACCCACCCTCGTCGGTCTCGGCCGCCAACTCGGCTATGTACTGGTTGACTTCCGCCTCCAGCGCCGCGGCCAGCATGCGGCGGGCGCCCTCGCGCACGATCTCATCGATCAGGGAGCCGTCTCGCGTGGCGGCGTCGTCATTCACTACGGTGAGCACGGGCGTGCCTTCCCGACCGGCGCTCGCAACGCCGGCCTACTCGGTGACCATCAAAGGATCATTCGGGAAGGTACGCCCTTCGCGTGCCCTCCGGAACTGATCCACAGGTACTGAGCATTGCTCTCGGCGCCACCGCGATCGTGGCAGCGATCAAGACGGTCTACGAGAAGTTGAAGGATCGATCGCGGGGGGACTCGTGGGGATCCGTGCCCTCGATTGATGACGCGGTCCGCATCGCCACGGCTCGGATTCATCAGCACTACGACGTAGCCATCGACAAACTCACCTTCACCCGGTCAAGCCTTGATGCAGAAGCTCGGCGCCATGACCTTGTCTTCATCCACGAGGACGGGCGGAAATTCGGCGCGCCCGTGGGCGCCATCGCTGAGATGCCGTCATGTACACGCGTGGGGGCGGAGGGGGTCGGTCTCGTGCCACGCCCGGCGCCTACGCCCCCAGACCCTGGAAACTGATACGAGAGACTCCTCTTGTCAATCCAGGATCAGGAGCCGACAGCAACAGACGACGACGCCGACAGCTATGATCTATTTATGACCATTAAGGCATTCCTTAAAGGGGACCCTATAGACCTTGAGGCGATCGCCTACGTGTTCAGCGAAGGCGATCCATGCGTTTCCGGTGACCACGAGGGTTTCTACGTAACGTCAGCCGCTTTCGACGGGCTGACCAGCGGACCCGATTTCCACGCAGCAGCATCCTCTTTGCTCCTGAGGATCAACGGAGTGGCGCGCGCCTTGGATGGCAACTTTAGGCCCGTGAGGCTCGTAGGGAGTTTCGCCGACGAAAGCGGCCTCACCCACGTTGTGGCGACGCCTGACACTGCAGAAGGTCGAGCGTACGCGATGCCGCCAACGGTTCAGGGGGAAGCCGAGCCACCGCGTCTCGCCCCTCGGGGTCCTGCATACTTCGATCTTGCCGAATCCCAGCCCGACGTTGCAGATGCGCAGGCCATCTTGGGCAAGCCCCTGGCATCGCTCGGCTGGGTTGACCTTTACAAACTCTACGAGATCGTGCGCCACAACGTAGGAGGCGAACAGGCTCTCGAAAACAAGAGGTGGGTGGACAAGAAGGATCTCAGTTCCTTCAGAATCTCAGCCAATCACCAGAGCCTCAGTGGGGAGGACGCTCGCCACGCCAGAATGAACACGGCCCCGCCTTCATACAGCATAGGTCTAGACGAGGGTCGCGCGCTCATCAGCAGGATCATGGTTGCTTGGTGGGACGAACTTGATCCATCACCTTAGCTGCCACTAGCATCCCCAAGAGTCCGTGCGTGGACTATCTGTGGACAGGTGACCGCCGATCTACCCTCCATTTCAGCAGGACCTGCGCATTCGTCTGAGTCCGAAGGCCCCTCCGGAGCCGTGCGCGCAGGTTCGAATCCTGCCACGCGAGTGGCAGCAGAGAGGGCGGGAACCAGTATCTTCACTCTGCCTCAAGTACGGCCTGAGCCGCTTCAACGAATAGGTCACGAAGTCTTCTCGTCTCGGCCCGGCGTTCATTCATCCGCTCTCGGCAATCCTGGATTATGGCGCTATCACCGCCGGTAAGAGCCTGATGAAAAAGACGGACAGCCTTCCAGTATTCGTTTATGCCGTCCCATGCATTGCGCACGCCTGCCCCTACTGATGACGGACCCTCTAGGTAAGCTTCATGTGTGGTGCTCAATAGCTGAGCTCGTAGCACACGCGCCTCTCGAAGTGCTTCCTCGAATTCAGACGGGCTGCCGACGATTGCAGTCATATCACCAAGCTTACTGTGAAGTAGTCCAACACTCTTGATGAATTCGGCATAGACTTGTCGGCGATGTTGATGTCGTGCCTCTGCTCTTTCATGGTCGAGACCTGCGCGTTGGGTGTCGAGATGCAATCGAGCCTGCGCCTGTGCTGTGCGACTAGCGAACCAACCCGTTACAGCGCTAGCCATCACTGCTGCACTCCCAGCGATGAGGGCCCCTGAGGAAGCATCCATGGACGCGGAGCCTAGGCGGCGCAGCCCTTCTCTGTCTGGGGAGTCAGGCCAGCGCGTGAAGCCCCGCATCGAGCTGAATACGGGGAGGTGACGTCTGGCGGGTGGCCATTGACGAGTCATGGAGCCAGTCGAATACGTGTCGAAGTTATCGATGCGGCGTCCCTGTCCTCTGCCAGCGCGCAGGTCAACGGCATGGAGCGTCAAGAGCACCTGGGGCCCTTCTAAGCGCTTGGCCGCAGGTCCAAGTCCTGCCAGGGCGCCTACGGCGGGTTAAAGCAGGTCGGGCCACGGATGCAGGATCATGCACCAGGCGCCTTCCAAGCACTCCGCCCAAGTTGCTCCCGTGAAGGGTCCGCCTCGCACCATTCCGATCAGCAAACAGACCGCATTCTTGCTCGGAGAGGCTACCCACGACGGCAAGGAGACCCGCTGCTCACCCTCCCCCACGGGCTAGCGGACAGGGCCCTGAGGCTGCCGCAGCCCGTCTGAGGATGTGCTCCCAGTACGACCTACACCCGATCCGGCTCCGCGCTATCCGCAACCCGTAGACATGAAGCAGGACCGGCCTGCGATCTCTCACTGCGGTGACCGAGAAGGGGTGCTGCCAGCTCGCTCAGAGCCGGATTAGCAGCACACCTTCCGTACCTGACAACCAATCAGAACATGCGTCAAACGTGCGTCAAACATGCGCCGTGTGCGTCAAACGTGCGTCAAGATATCGCCCGTAACGCCCACAGTGCACATAACGCACACCACCCAAACCTGCAGGTCAGGCGCCCTTTGCCGCAGGCTCAAGGATCGCGACACACTCAACATGGTGCGTCATCGGAAACAGGTCGAGGACGCGCACTGCCGGACGCCCACCCTCACGTTCGAAAGGCTCAAGGTCCACCAGACGCGCGCCCCGTCCGACACTCGCTCGAGTGGCCAATGCGTCCGGCTACGGCGGCAGGCCGAGCAGGGCACAGTCCGATTCCGTGAGGCACCCCCTGAACAGGTCGGTCCTCAACCTGGTAACCCGTGATGCACGAGGATCCGGCCGACGGCCTCACGGCTTGCGGAAACTCGGGACCAAGCCTGCCCCTCTCGATTCACCGGCAGGGAAACCCGTTCGCCAGACAGGCGAGCGCTCTGCTTGGCTCCCCCCATGAGCGATCTTCACATCCGCTGCGCCACCCTCTCGGACATCGACACCGTGCTGCAGTTCTGGCGCGAAGCCGCGGAAGGAACGAGCATCAGCGACGACCACGACGGAGTGGCCCGACTCATCACACGAGATCCCGAAGCCCTGCTCCTCGCAGAGCGCGACGGCAACCTCACCGGAACCGTCATAGCCGGCTTCGACGGATGGCGATGCTCCGCCTACCGACTCGCCGTACACTCGGACCACCGTCGACAAGGCATCGCCACCGCCCTCCTGGAAGCGGCAGAACAACGCTTCGGCGCCCTGGGCGGGCGACGCGTCGACGCCATGGTCCTGGAAGCCAACGAACAGGCCCACCACACCTGGGCCGCCACTGGCTACCATCGCGAAGACCACTGGCGACGCTGGGTCAAACTGCTGTAGGCACCCGCCGGGAAGCTTGTGAGCAGCCAAGATTCGACGGGTGGCGGTGTCATCTGTACCGGCTGGCGGTGCATCCGCAGCGGCGGCGCCGGGGCGTCGGCTCGGCGCTGCTCGCTGCCGCGGAGGAGCGCTTCGTGCGGCTGGGCGGCCGTCGCGGGGACGCGATGGTGCTGACCCGCAACGAGACGGCGCATCATGCCTGGCGCGCGGCGGGGTACGCGCCCGAGGAGAAGTGGCGGCGCTGGGTGAAGCCGCTCGCCGACTGACCCGGGGCCACCAGCCTCCTTTGCCGATCCTTTACCCTTGGGGGGCCGTGTGGACCACCGCGCGGCCCCCGACGACGTCATGAAAGGTGTGAGCGTCCGCCCATGGGCGAGCCTCCCCGTACCCACGCCCGTACCCGCACGCGTACCTGTACAGGACATCGCGCGCTGCCGCCCGCCCTGCCCGATCCTGGGACGGAGGTGACCCGATGACCGAAGTGCTGCTGCTCCTGGTGGCGATCCTGCTGTCGTTGGCGTGCGGCGCGTTCGTGGCCGCCGAGTTCTCCCTGACCACCGTCGAGCGCAGCGAACTCGAACGCGCGGTGGAGCGCGGCGAGCGCGGCGCGGCCGGGGCGCTGAAGGCCGTCCGCAATCTCACCTTCCAGCTCTCGGGCGCCCAGTTGGGCATCACGGTCACCAACCTGGTGGTCGGCATGCTGTCCGAGCCGTCGATCGCCAAGCTGATCTCCGGACCGTTGGAGTCCCTCGGACTGTCGAGCACCGCCGCGGGTTCCGTGGCGCTGGTGCTGGGCACGGCCCTGTCGACCGTGTTCCTGATGGTCGTCGGCGAACTCGTGCCCAAGAACTGGGCCATCTCCTCCCCGCTGGCGGTCGCCAAGGGCGTGGGCAACGCCCAGCGCTGGTTCAGCGCCGCCTTCCGGCCCTTCATCAGCCATCTCAACGAGACCGCGAACCGGATCGTGCGCCTGTTCGGCGTGGAACCCACCGAGGAACTGGCCGCCGCGCGCAGCCCCCAGGAGCTCGCGGCCCTGGCCCGGCACTCCGCCAGGGAGGGCGCCCTGGAGGCGGACACCGCCGAGCTCTTCGTGCGCACCCTTAACCTGGCCGACCTGACGGCGGAGAACGTGATGACCCCGCGCGTGCAGGTCATCGCACTGGAAGCGGCGGCGACCTGCGAGGACGTCGCCAACGCCACCCGGGCCACGGGGCTGTCCCGCTTCCCGGTGTACCGCGGCGGCCTCGACGCGGTCGTCGGCACCGCGCACATCAAGGACGCGCTGGCGATCCCGGCCGGGCGACGTCCGCGCGTGCCGGTGTCGGAGATCATGCGCGAACCCCTGCTGGTGCCCGAGTCGCTCACCGTGGACCGGCTGCTGGACCGGCTGTCCGGCAAGCGGACGATGGCCGTGGTCATCGACGAGTACGGCGGCACGGCGGGCGTGGCGACGCTGGAGGACATCGTCGAGGAGGTCGTGGGCGAGGTCCGCGACGAGCACGACCCGCACGAGACGCCCGACCTCGCCGCCGCGGGCTCGGACGACGACGGCCGCGCGCTGTACTCGGCCGACGGCTCCGCCCGCACCGACCAGCTCGCCCGCGTCGGCCTCCAGGCCCCGGAGGGCCCCTACGAGACGCTGGCCGGTCTGGTCGCCGCCGAGCTGGGCCGCATACCGGCCGTCGGCGACACGCTGGAGGTCGCCGGCTGGCGCATGGACGTCGTGGACGCCTCCGGCCGCCGGGCCGCGCGGGTGCTGCTGCACGCACCCCTCGCCGACACCCCCTCGGAAGGGGCCGACAAGTGATCGCCGTCCAGTTGCTCATCGCCCTGGCGACCCTCGTCGTCAACGCGTTCTTCGTCGGCGCCGAGTTCGCGCTGATCTCCGTGCGCCGCTCCCAGATCGAGCCGTACGCCGAGCAGGGCGACCGGCGCGCCAAGAGCGTGCTGTGGGGACTGCAGCACGTGTCGGCCCTGCTGGCGGCCGCACAGCTCGGCATCACCCTGTGCACGCTGCTCCTCGGCGTGGTCGCCGAACCGGCCATCGCGCACCTGCTGGAGCCGGTGTTCCACGCGGTGGGGGTTCCCGAGAGCGCCGGCCACGCGGTGTCCTTCGTGATCGCCCTCGTCCTCGCCACCTATCTGCACATGCTGCTCGGCGAGATGGTCCCGAAGAACGTCACGCTCGCCGAGCCGGTGCGCAGCGCGCTCTTGCTGGGCCCCCCGCTGGTCGCCCTCGCCAGGGGGCTGCGACCGGTGATCTTCGCGATCAACGCCTTCGCGAACGCCCTGCTGAAGCTGATGCGGATCGAGACGAAGGACGAGGTCACGGCGACCTTCTCGGACGCCGAGCTGGCGCAGATCGTCAGGGACGCGGGCGAGGCCGGGCTGCTCGACGACCGCGCCCAGGAGCGCCTGCACGACGCCCTGGAGCTGGGCCGCCGCCCGGTGCGGGACGTCGTCCTGCCGCTGGAACGGGTCGTCCACGCGCGCGTGGGCGTCACTCCTGAGGGGCTGGAGGCGCTGGCGGCCGAGTCCGGGTTCTCGCGGTTCCCGGTGGTGGACGACGGCCGGCGGATCGTCGGCTATCTGCATGTGAAGGACGCGCTGGACGCCTCGCCCCGGGACACCCCGTTCCCGGTGCGGGAGATGCGGCCCATCGCGCGGGTGCGGGAGGCGACGCCGCTGGACGACGTCCTGACGGCGATGCGGGGCAGCCGTACGCACCTGGCGGCCGTGCTCGGCTCCGACGGACGGCTGGCGGGCCTGGTGACGATGGAGGACGTACTGCGGGAACTGTTCGGACAGCGCACCTGAGGACCGACCGCGCGCGGCGGTGTCGCGCGCGGTCGGAGGCGGCCGCCCGCACGGCGGCGGAGGCGACCGACCGTCGGGTATGCGACTCGGGCTACCATCTGTGTCGCCATGCAGACGAACCCCACGCACACCAGCCTGGTCGCCCTCGGCGACTCCTTCACCGAGGGCATGTCCGACCTGCTGCCCGACGGCACCTACCGGGGCTGGGCGGACCTCCTCGCCTCGCGGATGGCCGCCCGCGCCCCCGGCTTCCGCTACGCCAACCTGGCGGTGCGCGGCAAGCTGATCGGGCAGATCGTCGAGGAGCAGGTGCCGGTGGCGGCCGCGATGGGCGCCGATGTGATCACCCTGGTCGGCGGCCTCAACGACACCCTGCGGCCCAAGTGCGACATGGGCCGGGTCAAGGGCCTGCTGACGGAGGCCGTGGAGCGGTTGGCGCCGTCCTGCAAGCAGCTGGTTCTCATGCGCAGCCCGGGGCGGCAGGGGCCCGTCCTGGAGCGGTTCCGGCCGCGCATGGAGGAGCTGTTCGTGTGCGTCGAGGAGCTGGGCGCGCGGCACGGCGCGCTCGTCGTCGACCTGTACGGCGCCCCGTCGCTGAGCGACCCGCGCATGTGGGACGTCGACCGCCTGCACCTGACGGCGGAGGGCCACCGCCGGGTCGCCGAGGCCGTCTGGCAGACCCTCGGGCACGATCCGACGGACTCGGAGGGCATGGAGTGGCACGTGCCGATGGCGGCCACCCCGCCCCCGGGGTGGGCCGCCCGCCGGGTCGCCGACGCGCGGTTCGCCCGGCGCCATCTGCTGCCGTGGATAGGCCGCCGCCTCACGGGCCGCTCCTCCGGGGACGGCCTGCCGCCGAAGCGCCCCGAGCTGCTGCCGTACGAGAACCCCACGGCGTGACGGCCCAGAGTCCGGCCGGACTCTGGGACCGGCCGGATCCTGGGACCGGCCGGGGCCGCGCGGGGCGGCGGCCCGCCGGTGCGCGCGCCCCACGATCCCGGCCGGACGGACGGGCGTGGCTCTCCGGCCCCGGCCGCGGCGTGACGCCGCTCTCGTAGGTTCCGCCGAACGGGACCGTGCGCTGGCCTGCACGAATCGCCAGTAGAATCCGTCCACGTGACTTCCGCTGCCGCCAAGCCCCGCATCCCCAACGTCCTCGCCGGACGCTACGCCTCCGCCGAGCTCGCCACGATCTGGTCGCCCGAGCACAAGGTGAAGCTGGAGCGTCAGCTCTGGCTCGCCGTGCTGCGGGCGCAGAAAGACCTCGGGATCGAGGTGCCCGACGCGGCGATCGCCGACTACGAGCGCGTCCTCGACACCGTGGACCTGGCCTCGATCGCCGAGCGCGAGAAGGTCACCCGGCACGACGTCAAGGCCCGCATCGAGGAGTTCAACGACCTCGCCGGGCACGAGCAGGTCCACAAGGGCATGACGTCCCGCGACCTGACGGAGAACGTCGAGCAGCTGCAGATCCGCCTCTCGCTGGAGCTGGTCCGCGACCGTACGGTGGCCGTGCTGGCGCGTCTGGGCAAGCTGGCCGGCGAGTACGGCGAGCTGGTCATGGCCGGCCGCTCGCACAACGTGGCCGCGCAGGCCACCACCCTGGGCAAGCGGTTCGCGACCGCCGCCGACGAGCTCCTCGTCGCGTACGGCCGGGTCGAGGAGCTGCTCGGGCGTTACCCGCTGCGCGGCGTCAAGGGCCCGGTGGGCACCGCACAGGACATGCTGGACCTGCTGGGCGGGGACGCCGCGAAGCTGGCCGAGCTGGAGCACCGGATCGCCGGTCACCTGGGCTTCTCGCAGGCGTTCACCTCGGTCGGCCAGGTCTACCCGCGCTCGCTGGACTACGAGGTCGTGACGGCGCTGGTGCAGCTCGCCGGCGCACCCTCCTCGCTGGCGAAGACGATCCGGCTGATGGCGGGGCACGAGCTGGTGACCGAGGGCTTCAAGCCCGGCCAGGTCGGCTCCTCCGCCATGCCGCACAAGATGAACACCCGCTCCTGCGAGCGCGTCAACGGCCTGATGGTCATCCTGCGCGGCTACGCGTCGATGACCGGCGAGCTGGCGGGCGACCAGTGGAACGAGGGCGACGTGTCCTGCTCGGTGGTGCGCCGGGTCGCACTGCCCGACGCGTTCTTCGCGCTGGACGGTCTGCTGGAGACGTTCCTGACCGTGCTCGACGAGTTCGGCGCCTTCCCGGCCGTCGTCGCCCGCGAACTCGACCGCTACCTGCCGTTCCTCGCCACGACCAAGGTGCTGATGGGCGCGGTGCGCGCAGGCGTCGGTCGTGAGGTCGCGCACGAGGCCATCAAGGAGAACGCGGTGGCCTCGGCGCTGGCGATGCGCGAGCAGGGCGCCGAGCGCAACGAGCTGCTGGACAAGCTGGCGGCGGACGAGCGCCTGCCGCTCGACCGGGCCCAGCTCGACGCGCTGATGGCCGACAAGCTGTCCTTCACGGGCGCCGCGTCCGCGCAGGTGGCCACGGTGGTCGGCCGGGTCGAGGAGATCGTCAAGCAGCGGCCGGAGGCCGCCGGTTACACCCCGGGAGCGATCCTCTGACGCGCTTCACCCAGGCGGAGCTGGAGGCCGCCCGCGACCGTCTCGTTCCGGACGTCGTCGCGGGCGGCCTGCGCGTGCTGTTCTGCGGCATCAACCCGGGTCTGATGACGGCGGCGACCGGCCACCACTTCGCCCGCCCCGGCAACCGCTTCTGGCCCGTGCTGCACCTGTCCGGCTTCACGCCGAGGCTGCTGAAGCCGGCCGAGCAGCGGGAGCTGCTGACCTACGGGCTCGGCATCACCAACGTGGTGGCGCGGGCGTCCGCCCGGGCGGACGAGCTGAGCGCCGAGGAGTACCGCGAGGGCGGGCGGCTGCTGGCGCGGAAGGTGACGGCGCTGAAGCCGCGTTGGCTGGCGGTGGTGGGCGTGACCGCCTACCGGGCCGCGTTCGACGATCGCAAGGCCGCGGTCGGACCGCAGGAGCGGCTCGTCGGGGACACCCGCGTGTGGGTGCTGCCGAACCCGAGCGGGCTGAACGCGCACTGGACGACGGCGACGATGGCGCAGGAGTTCGCCCGGCTGCGGGCGGCGGCGGAGGACGACTGACGGCGGAGGGCTGACGGCGCAAGGCCGACGTCGGAGGGCTGACCGCGCAGGAATGTCGGCGCAGGAATGTCGGCGGTCGGCCGGTGCTCAGGGCGGGTCGGTCTCCGTGACCACCAGCAGGAGCTGGAAGGGCAGTTCCGCGTCCCACTGGGAGACGCCGAGGGCTATCCAGCGTGGTGTGCCGGGCAGTTGCCACAGCTGCAGGTCCGGGACGTGACCGCTGAGCGAGGCCCAGGGCTCGGGTATGTCCTCACCCTCCATGGAGCGCTCCAGCGTGCTCGCCAGACTGACGAGGTGCGGCGGACCCCAGCGGTCGGTCAACCGCTCCGTGAGCCCGTCCCGGTCGGCCTCGTACTGCTCCTCCGTCTCCTCCCACGCGCTGCGGTCCTCGCCGTGGAAGTCGCCGCTGGTCTGCAGCTCCGCCACGAGGTACCCCTGCGCGGGGAGCTCGCGGACGCTCAGCAGATCGACGGTGGCCAGACCGCGCGCGATGTCCATGAGATCCAGTAAAGCGGCCGCCACTGACAATTGGCGGCCCGTCAGTCCGCGGGCCCGCTCGGGTCAGTCCGCGGGCCCGCTCGGGCGTCCCGGACCCGCATCCGCCACGCGCCCGCGGCGGCCGGAAGCCGACCGCGGGCGAGCCCGCCGGAGGACGGAGTCGCTGCCGCTGACGGCGGGCGGGCCGCCGAACGCGGAGACCGCCGCCGACTCCTCGTGGGTTCGCAGCGGTGCGTGACGGGTTCACTACGAATCGGGCACTCGCCCGGGTCCTCCCCGCCGAGTACGATCCGCCCCAACACGGGCACGAGCTGGAAGGACGGACCTTGGGGCGGTTGACGGGTGGGGATCCCTCGCTGTTGCGAAGGATCAATTCCGCGGTGGTGCTGCACGCGCTGCGTGCGGCGGACTGCGCGACGCTCACGGAGATCACCCGCGTGACGGGTCTGTCCCGGCCGACCGTGGAGGGAGTCGTCGAGGACCTCATCGGGGCGGGGCTCGTCGTCGAGAAGGCGGCCGACGAGAGCGTCGCCCGACGGCAGGGGCGGCCCGCGCGGCGGTTCCGGTTCCGGGCCGAGGCCGGGCATCTGCTGGGGCTGGAGATCGGTTCGCACCGGGTGGCCGCGCTGCTGTCCGACCTGGACGGGCGGGTGCTGGGCGCGCAGTCCCGGGAGGTGGACGAGTCGGCGCCGGCGGACGAGCGGCTGGAGCGGCTGCGCGGCGCGGTGGCGGAGCTGCTGCGCCGGGCCGGCGTTCCGCGCAGCTCGCTGCGGGCGGTGGGGGTCGGCACGCCGGGGATCGTCGAGGCGGACGGCACGGTGCGGCTGGGCACCGCGCTGCCGGAGTGGACGGGTCTGCGGCTGGGCGAGCGGCTGAGCCGTTCCTTCAAGTGCCCGGTCCTGGTGGAGAACGACGCCAACGCGGCGGCCGTGGCCGAGCACTGGAAGGGCGCCGCCACCGAGTCCGACGACGTCGTCTTCGTGCTGGCCGGGTTGAGTCCGGGCGCGGGCTCGCTGATCGGCGGTCGTCTGCACCGCGGGTACGGCGGGGCGGCCGGGGAGATCGGCGCGCTGCATCTGCTGGGGCGTGAGGTGACTCCGGAGACGCTGCTGTCCACCACGGACGAGCCGCTGCATCCGCTGGACGAGCAGGCGGTCGCGGGGGTGTTCGCGCAGGCCCGCGAGGGCGACCGGCGGGCCCGGGCCGCGGTGGACCGTTTCCTCCAGCGACTGGTCCACGACGTGGCCGCGCTGGTGCTGGCCCTCGACCCGGAGCTGGTCGTGGTCGGCGGCTGGGCGGCCGGCCTGGACGGTGTTCTGGCGCCGTTGCGGGACGAGTTGGCGCGCTACTGTCTGCGACCGCCGAAGGTGGCCCTGTCGCTGCTGGGCGAGGCGGCGGTGGCGACGGGGGCGCTGCGGCTGGCCCTCGACCATGTGGAGGAGGAGTTGTTCGCGGTGGAGGGCACGGTCACGGCGCGGCGGTGAGGGCGGTCACCGGGAGAACGCGTCGCGCCCCGGAGGAGTTCCGGGGCGCGGCGTGGGTGGTCGGCCGGCGGCGGGGTGCGCGGTACGGGGAGCCTGCCCCGCTCGCGACCCGCCGCGCACGGGCGGCGTTCAGGAGGCGTCGCGCTCCGGACCGTGGTGTATCTCCACGCCGCCCGACGCGCCGAACGTCAGCCGGCACGTGTCCGCGCGGTACGTCGCGACGGACAGCGCCGCGGTGCGGCCCTCGGCGAAGAAGCGGGTGGTGACCACGAGGACGGGCGCGCCGGGGAGCCGGTCGAGTTCCCTCGCGTCGTCCGCGCGGGCCGAGCCCAGCTCCACCGCGCGGTCCTGCCCCTGAAGTTCGAGGCGCTGCAACTCGCCGAGCACGGCACGCGCGCGTGCCGCTTCGGAGGGAGCGTCGGCTCCGGTCACGTCGGGCACCGACGTCAGGGGGATGTAGAGCAGTTCGGCGGCGACGGGCTGGCCGTCCGAGACGCGCGAGCGGCGCACGATGTGCACGGCCTGGTCGCGGGCCGTCTCCAGGGCGGTGGCGACGGCCGCGGGCGGAGCCGCGAGCGTGCTGTCGACGGGCTGCCAGGCGTCGTCGTCCGTGCCGGGCCACACCTGCTGCTCGGTGCCGACGGCCACGCCCATCCGCGGCGGCGCGACGGTGGTGCCGACGCCTCGGCGGCGCTGCAGCCTGCCTTCCAGTTCGAGCTGCTCCAGCGCCTGGCGCAGCGTCGCACGGGCGACGCCGAAGCGGGCGGCCAGCTCGCGCTCGTTGGGCAGGATCTCCCCCACGGTGAACTCGGAGTCGAGCGCTTCGCTGAGCACCGTCCTGAGATGCCAGTACTTCGGTTCCGGTACCGATTCCAGTTGCGTGGTCCCCACCCTGTCCTCCGCACATCGCCGTGGTCGGCAGCGTTTTTTCGCGCCCTTGTTTATTAAAGGTTGTTGCACTTATCTGCGACCATAGGACGCCCCTCACCCTTGGTCAAGACCAATCCTCGAACCCTGTCACCCCAAGGGGCTCTTGGGGGAAAGCGTTTACGAGGCGGTCGTGCGGACGCGCTCCCGTGACACTCCGGCCGGGCTCGCGCCGCAAAGGAGGCCCGAGTCGGCCGGCGGGAATTACCGTGGCGCCAGGCCGGCGCTCCGTCCGGTCCGGGACACGGGAGGTCGGCTGTGCGGTACGCGGTGCTGGGTACGGGCGAGGTCGGGCGCACGCTGGGCGGCGAGCTGGTGCGCCTGGGGCACTCGGTGGTCCTGGGTTCACGCTCGAAGGACAATCCGGCGGCTCTGGAGTGGGCACGGCAGGCGGGGGCGGGCGCGAGCACGGGAACGTTCGCTGAGGCGGCGGCCGCCTCCGAGGTGATCGTGAACGCCGTTGCCGGGCGCGCCTCCCTGACGGCGTTGCAGGCGGCCGGGGCGGCCCACCTCGACGGCAAGGTGGTGCTCGACGTCTCCAACCCGCTGGCCTTCGAGGGCGGCGAGGCGCGGTTGTCGCCCGTGGAGTCGGACAGCGTGGGCGAGCAGATCCAGCGGGCGTTTCCGCGGGCGCGCGTGGTGAAGTCCCTCAACACCGTCAACAGCCAGGTGATGGTGGACCCCGCTCGGGTGCCGGGCGAGCACCAGGTCTTCGTGTGCGGTGACGACGAGGACGCCAAGAGCCGGGTCACGGCGCTGCTCGGGGAGTTCGGCTGGCCTGCCGACCGGGTGATCGATCTGGGCGGGATCCGGGCGGCTCGGAGCGTGGAGATGTGGCTGCCGCTGTGGCTCGACCTCATGCGCCGTTTCGGTCACGCCGACTTCAACCTGGAGCTGCGCAGGGCCCGTTGAGCGGGAGGGAGAGCGGGAGAAGCGCATGACGCGGGCCTTCGCGGGGTTCACTCAGCTGGGGGCTACCCGCCAGTAGTAATTGCTGACAAGCTGTCTACGGCGTCCCCCGGCCAGTCCAGACGAGGAGCTCCCATGTCCGCCACCGTCTCCTTCACGGTCCCCTCCCCCAGCGGCCCCCTGCCGGTCACCGTGTCATACCGGCGCGCGGGCGCGGGCGAGCCGCTGCTCCTGCTGCACGGCATCGGCCACCACCGGCAGGCCTGGGACCCGGTGGTGGACATCCTGGCCGCCGAACGCGACGTGATCGCGGTGGACCTGCCGGGCTTCGGAGCCTCCCCCGCCCTGCCGGACGGCCTCGACTACGACCTGCCCACGACGACCGCGGTGTTCCGCGCCTTCTGCGAGGCGATGGAGCTGGACCGTCCCCATGTGGCGGGCAACTCCCTGGGCGGCCTGCTCGCCCTGGAACTCGGACGCGAGAAGCTGGTGCGGACCGTCACCGCGTTGTCCCCGGCCGGATTCTGGTCCGAGGCGGAGCGGCGCTACGCCTTCGGCGTTCTCACCACCATGCGGGCAATCTCCCGCAGGCTGCCGCTGCCCCTCGTCGAGCGTCTGGCGAGCACGGCGGCCGGCCGCACCGCCCTGACCAGCACCATCTACGCCCGCCCCGGCCGCCGTTCACCCGAGGCCGTGGTCGCCGAGACGCTGGCCCTGGCCCAGGCCACCGGGTTCGACGAGACCCTGAAGGCCGGTATCACGGTCAAGTTCACCGACGACCTGCCCGGCATGCCGGTCACCGTCGCCTGGGGCACCCGCGACTGGCTGCTCGTGCGCCGCCAGGGCGTCCGCGTCAAGCAGATCATCCCGGCCGCGCGCCTGGTGCGGCTGCCCGGCTGCGGCCACTGCCCGATGAGCGACGACCCGGCGCTCGTCGCCCGCGTGATCCTCGACGGCAGCCGCTGAGGCCGAGCCGCGGTTCGCCGCCGCCGCTCCCAGGGCGACCCCGGCCCCCACGAGGGCGCTGCCGGCGGCCTGGGCGGGACCGTAGGAGCCCGTTCCCACGAGCGGCGCGGTGCAGGCGGCCGCGACGGGGATGAGGCCGGAGAAGAGCGTGGCCCGCTCCGCGCCGATCCGCTGCATGCCCATGTACCAGCACACGAAGCCGACGACGGTGACGACCGCCGCCTGCCACAGCAGCGCGGCGGCCTCCGCGCCGTCGGGTCGGCGCAGCCGGCCGTCGCCGGCCGACAGCAGTCCGAGCGCCGCGGACTCGGCGGCGGCGAGCCCGCACACCGTGGCGGAGAGCAGCCGCGGGCCCAGGGGCCGCAGAACGGGCACGGCCAGCACCGCGAAACCGACCTCCCCGGCCAGCGCGCAGACCGACCAGGCGACTCCCGCGCCGTCCGCCCGGCCCCACCCCTGCACGGTGAACGCCCCGACGGCGACCAGCGAGGCCCCGTACAGCACCGCACGGCGGGGCCGCCGCCCCTCCACGAGCGGGACCACGACCGCCACCACGACGGGCGCGCAGCCCACGAGGACGCCGGGGACGGCGGGTTCCGCGGTCCGCTCGGCCGACAGCACGGCCAGGTTGAAGCCGACCATCCCGACCGCGGCGAGCAGCGCCAGACGCGCCCACCCGCGCCAGGCCAGCGCGCGCAGCCGGGCTCCGGCGCCGGCCCCCGCCAGGGGTACGAGGAGCAGACACGCCAGGCCGTAGCGCAGGGTCTGGCCGTCGGCGTACGGGTAGGAGCCGAGGACGCTGTTGGCGGTGAAGGATCCGCCGACGAGCACGCAGGCGAACGCGCAGAGCAGGGATCCGCGCAGGACGGTGGGGTTCATGACAGCGACGCTAGGAGCGGCGACGGCCCGGATTAAGGTCCACTTCCATGACGTCATCGGGGACCAATCCGGAGCAGCCGTCCGCCTCGGCCGCCTGGGAGGTGCTGCTCCCGGCGGCCGGCGCTCCGCCGCGCGCGCGTGGCCGGGCGCTACAGGCCGCGCTGCGCGACGCGGTGCGCTCGGGGCGGCTCGCGCAGGGCGCCCGGCTGCCGTCGAGCCGGGACCTGGCCGCCGATCTCGGGGTGTCGCGCGGGCTGGTGACGGAGGCGTACGAGCAGCTGACGGCCGAGGGCTATCTGCGCAGCGGCCGTGGCGCCGGAACCTGGGTGGGCGGCGCCGCACGCGCGGCGCGGCCGCACACGCGCGACCTCGCTCCGCGCCCTGCGGGCGCACGGGCCGACTTCGTGCCCGGCACACCGGACCTCTCGCTGTTCCCGCGCGCGGCCTGGGCGGCCGCGCAGCGGGGCGTGCTCGCCGAACTGCCCCACCACGAGCTCGGCTATCCCGATCCGCGCGGGCTGCCCCGGCTGCGCACCGCGCTCGCCGACCTCCTCGCCCGCCGCCGGGGGGTGGTGGCCGACCCGGAGCGCCTCGTGATCGTCTCCGGCGTGGCCCAGGCGACGGCGCTGCTCGGCCGGGCGCTGCACGCGCGCGGGACGGACGAGGTGGGAGTCGAGGACCCCGGGAGCCCGCAGCACGGGACCCTGTACGCGGCGGCCGGCGTCACGGTCGTCCCGCTGCCCCTGGACGACGAGGGGATCGACCTCGCGGCGCTGCGGTCGTCCGGGGTACGGGCCGTGACGACGACGCCGGCCCACCAGTTCCCCACCGGAATCTCCTACTCCGCGCGACGGCGCGCCGAACTGCTGGACTGGGCGCGGTCCGTGGACGGCCTCGTGATCGAGGACGACTACGACGGCGACTTCCGCTACGACCGCGCTCCGGTGGGCGCGCTCCAGGGCCTGGACCCGGAGCGCGTGGCCTACACCGGGTCCGTCAGCAAGTCCCTCGCGCCGGGGCTGCGGCTCGGCTGGCTGCTCGTCCCCGAGGCGCTGGCCGAGGAGGTCGTCGAGCGCAAACGGACGACGGACCTCGGCCATCCCGCACTCGACCAGGCGCTGTTCGCCCGGTTCGTGGAGCGCGGCGACTACGACCGCCAGCTGCGCCGCTGCCAGCGCGCCTACCGGGAGCGGCGTGACGCCCTCGTGGCCGCTCTGCGGGAGCACTTCCCGGGGGCGCGGGTGTCGGGGATCGCCGCGGGACTCCACGTCATCGCCGAACTCCCGCCCCGGTACGGGCCGCAGCGGCGCTTCCTGGAGCGGGTGGCCGCGGCCGGCGTCGACGTGCGTGCGCTGGCCGACCACGCACACGCGCGTGCCGGCCGGGGAGAGGGCGAAGCGGGGATCCGTCTCGTCCTCGGCTACGCGCATCTGTCGCCCGCGCGCATCCACGACGGCGTACGGCTGATGAGGGAGGCCGCCGGGGAGTGACGGCCGGGCGGTGGCTGGACGTGCGGCGGTTGTTCACCCGTGGTTTGCGTGCGCGCTGCGGCGCACCAGTACTTGTGGCTGTGCACACCGGCCGGTTTTCGCCCCTGGAGGCCCTTCCATGTCCCACCGTCCGTTCCCCGGACGCCGCGGCGTCCTGCGCGGCTCGCTCGCCGCGTCCGCGGCCCTGACCCTGCCCGCCGCCGCCGGCGCGGCCCCCGCCTTCGCACTGTCCGGGCGCCCCGAGGCGGGGTGGGGCGTCCAGGCCGGGGACGTGACCTCCGACTCCGGACTGGTGTGGGTGCGCTCCGACCGTCCGGCCCGGATGATCGTCGAGACCGCTGCCACCGAGTCCTTCCGGGGCGCCCGCCGTTGGCACGGTCCGCTGCTCGGCGCCGGCACGGACTTCACCGGCACGACCCGTCTGCACGGTCTGCCGGCAGGCGAGCAGATCCACTACCGGGTGCTGCTCGCCGACCCGGACGACCCGCGCCGTACCGGCGAGCCGGTGGCCGGCACCTTCCGCACCACGCCCCTCGGACGCCGGCGCGGGGTGCGCTTCCTGTGGTCCGGGGACCTCGCCGGCCAGGGCTGGGGCATCAACCCCGAACTGGGCGGCTACCGCATCTACGACGCGATGGCCAGGCTCGACCCCGACTTCTTCCTGTGCAGCGGCGACAACATCTACGCCGACGGCCCGATCACGGCGACCCAGGCGCTGCCCGACGGCAGCCTGTGGCGCAACGTCGTCACCGAGGAGAAGGCGAAGGTCGCCGAGACGCTCGCGGAGTTCCGCGGCAACTTCCGCTACAACCTGCTCGACGACAACCTGCGCAGGTTCAACGCCCAGGTGCCGTCCGTCGTCCAGTGGGACGACCACGAGGTCCGCAACAACTGGTACCCGGGCGAGGTGATCGCCGACTCCGACGCCCGTTACACGGAGAAGAGCGTCGACGTGCTCGCGGGGCGCGCACGGCGGGCGTTCAGCGAGTACTTCCCGGTCTCCACCCTGCGGCCGGGCGCCAAGGAGGGCCGCGTGCACCGGGTGGTGCGCCACGGACCGCTGCTGGACGTGTTCGTGCTGGACATGCGCACCTACCGCAACGCCAACTCGCCCGACGACCAGCGGACGGATCCGCAGGGCATCCTGGGCGCCGAGCAGTTGGAGTGGCTGAAGCGGGAGCTGTCGCGCTCGCGCGCGGTGTGGAAGGTGATCGCCGCCGACATGCCGCTCGGGCTGGTCGTGCCGGACGCCACCGAGGGCAGGCCGAACATCGAGGCCGTCGCGCAGGGCGACCCGGGCGCCCCGCTGGGCCGTGAGCTGCAGATCGCCGAGCTGCTGCGGTACGTCAAGCACCGGAGGATCACCGGCACGGTGTGGCTGACGGCGGACGTCCACCACACCTCGGCGCAGCACTACCAGCCGTCACGGGCCGCGTTCACCGACTTCGAGCCGTTCTGGGAGTTCGTCTCCGGTCCGCTCAACGCGGGCGCCTTCCCGGCCAGCGCGCTGGACGGCACCTTCGGTCCGGAGCGGGTGTTCGTGAAGGCGCCGACCGCGTCGAACGTGTCGCCCGCGGGCGGCTACCAGTTCTTCGGCGAGGTCGACATCGACGGCGGCAGCGGCGAGTTGACGGTGCGTCTGCGCGAGCAGGACGGGACCGTGCTGTTCACCAAGGTGCTCCAGCCGGGACGAGTCGGGCAGTAGGTCCGGCGTCCCGTAACCTCGACACCGTGCCGCGCACCGGCGTCATCCCCCGGTGCGCGGCACAGTCGTGGCGCCCGGCGGGGATCACCGTCGTAGAGGGATCAACAAAACGGGCATTCGTAGCCTTTACCCATCAGTCACAAACCGTTCGTGATCACGCAACACGGTTCCTCCACAGTGGCTGCATGACTCAGGACTTCTCCGATGTGACGCGCGCGAGGAACGGACGGCCGGTGCACCACTGGCGGCGGGACGTGGTGGAGCTCGCCGCGCTCTTCACGGCCGTCGCGGTGGCCGACGGCGTGGCCAACCTGGTGGGTCACGGTCCGGACGGCCCGGTGCTGCTGGCCGTCTCCGCGGCCCTGCTGGTCGCCACGGCCGGGTTCCACACCTGGTGGGCGCGGCGCCACGGTCACGCGCCGCCCGCCGGGGATACCGACGCCCGGCCGCCCTCCGAGGAGCGGCAGGCCGGGCCGTCGGAGCCGTCCCCCGGGGTCGAGGAGGGCAGCGCCCTGTGGCGGATGCGGACCACGGTGAAGGACGCCCCGGGATCGCTGGCCGCGCTCTGCGCCGCGCTCGCCGCTCACCGGGTGGACATCCTGAGCCTGCAGACGCATCCGCTGGGCGAGGACACGGTGGACGAGTTCCTGCTGCGCGCCCCGGGCTCCCTCGCCGCCGCCGAGATCGGCCGGGCCGTCTCCCTCGCGGGCGGCGGAGGCACCTGGATCGAGCGCGCCGACGCCCACGATCTGGTGGACGCGCCCACCCGGGTCCTCGGTCTGGCGACCCGTACCGCGCTGGACGCCGCCGAACTCCCCCTGGCACTCAGGCAGTTGCTCGGCCGGTGCACGATCCGCTCGCTGCCCGCCGCGTCGGGCGGCACGGGCCGCGGGCCGGAGGGCGTGCCCGTGGAGGGCGTGCTGGAGGACACCGTGATGCGGCTGCGCGCGCCGGAAGGCGGGGTGATCACCGTGGAGCGGCCCCATCCGCCCTTCACCCCGACCGAGTTCGCCCGCGCGCGGGCCCTGGTGGAGCTGGACGCCCGGCTCGGGCCGCGGATCCCGCGCGGGCAGGACATGCTGACGCTGCCCGAGGGCGGCGACATCACCGTGCGCCGGGCCGACAGCGGCGACCTGGAAGCGGCGAAGGCGATGCACGACCGGTGCTCGGCGCGCACGCTCGGGATGCGCTACCACGGGCCGGTCCGCGACGCGGACCGCTACCTCAACCATCTGCTGAGCCCGCGCTTCGGCCGCACCCTGGCCGTGCAGACGGCGTCCGGCCGCATCGTCGGCCTCGGCCATCTGCTCTGGGACGGCGACGAGACCGAGGTCGCGCTGCTGGTCGAGGACCAGTGGCAGCGACGCGGAATCGGCGCCGAGCTGCTCGGCCGGCTGGTGGCGATGGCCGTCGAGGCGCGATGCGAGAGCGTGTACGCCGTGACGCAGGCCTCCAACACCGGCATGGTCGCCGCCATGCGCGGCCTCGGTCTCCCGCTCGACTACCAGATCGAGGAGGGCACCCTGGTCGTCACGGCGCGGCTGAACACCGCCGGGGCGCATCCGGCGTCCCTCCGCCACGACGAACGCGTCGCCCGCGACTGAGCCGGCCGGCCCCGCCACGGGCGGACACGGTGACCGACGGAGGGCCGGCGATGTCACATCGCCGGCCCTCCTGGTCGCCTCCGGCCTTCCGGCCCTCCTGGTTCCCTCGGCCCTCCTGGTGTTCCTTCCGGCCCTCCGGCCTTCCGTCACCCGCGCCTCGCGGTCAGAGGGAGGCGGTCGCGCGCACCGGCGAGGGAACCGTTTCCCCGGAACCGGCCGCGGCGGCGCCCGCGTCGGCGCCGGTCACCGCGCCGAGCGCCTCCCGCAGGTCGTCCCACAGGTCCTCGACGTCCTCCAGCCCCACCGACAGCCGCAGCAGCCGGTCGCTCACGCCCGCGCCCCTGCGTTCCCCCGCGTCCACGATGCGGTGACTGATCGACGCCGGGTGCTGGATGAGCGTGTCGACGCTGCCCAGACTGACGGCCGGGGTGATCAGACGGACGCCCGCGATCACCTCGTGCGGGTCGCCGTGCACCTCGAAGGCGATCATCGCACCGCCCAGGCGCGGGTAGTGGACGCGGGCGACGCGCGGGTCCGCGGTCAGCCGCCGGGCCAGTTCGGCGGCCGTCGCCGAGGCGGCCCGCACCCGCACCGGCAGCGTCGACAGACCGCGCAGCAGCAGATAGCCGGCCAGCGGATGGAGCACTCCGCCGGTGGCGAACCGTATCCGCCGCAGCACCCCGGCGAACTCCTCGTCGCAGGCGACCACGCCTCCCAGCACGTCCCCGTGACCGCCGAGGTACTTGGTGGCGCTGTGCAGGACGAGCCGCGCGCCCTGCTCCACGGGGCGTTGCAGCACCGGCGTGGCGAAGGTGTTGTCGGCGAGCAGCGGGACCGACCCGCAGGCGTGCGCCACGGCCCGCAGGTCGACCTCGGCGAGCGTCGGATTGGCCGGCGTCTCGACCATGACCAGCCCGGTGTCCGGGCGCAGCGCGTCCGCGATCCCGGCGGGGTCGGTCCAGGTGACCTCCGAACCCAGCAGTCCCGCGGTCAGCAGATGGTCGCTGCAGCCGTAGAGGGGACGCACGGCGACCACGTGCCGCAGCCCCGTCGAGGCCCGTGCCAGCAGCACCGCGCTGAGCGCCGCCATGCCGCTGGCGAACGCCACCGCGCTCTCGGCGCCTTCGAGCCGGGCCAGCGCCGTCTCGAACCGGGCGACCGTCGGATTGCCCAGCCTGCCGTAGACGGGCGGGCCGTCCGGCTCGGCGCCGGTCGCGGCGAACGCGTCGATGCGTGCCGCCTCGCCGCCGCTGTCGTACGAGGGATAGGTGGTGGACAGGTCGATCGGCGGGGCGTGCAGGCCCTGGCGGGCCAGATCGTCCCGGCCCGCGTGCACGGCCTCGGTGGCCAGTGCGCGGGGCGCTCCAGACGTGCGTACGCCGTCGTACGCGTGCGTGCTCGCAGCGGATGAGTCCATGGACCGCAGGGTGAACATCACACGGGTTCTTTGGTGCCGAAGCCGTGCTACGTTCGGCCGATGGCCGAATCCGTCGTACTGGACCCGGTCGATCTCCAGCTGCTGCGGCTGCTGCAGAACGACGCCCGGGCCACCTACCGCGACCTCGCCGCGCAGGTCGGCGTCGCGCCCTCGACCTGCCTGGACCGGGTGACGCGGCTTCGCCGCAGCGGGGTGATCCTCGGACATCAGCTGCGGCTCGATCCGGCCAAGCTGGGGCGCGGACTCCAGGCGCTGCTGTCCGTGCAGGTCAGACCCCATCGCCGGGAGCTGGTCGGCCCGTTCGTAGAGCGGATCCGGGCGCTGCCGGAGGCGCTGACGGTCTTCCACCTCACCGGGCCCGACGACTATCTCGTCCATGTCGCCGTCGCGGACATGGCCGATCTGCAACGGCTCGTGCTCGACGAGTTCACCTCGCAGCGGGAGGTGGCGCGCGTCGAGACCCGGCTGATATTCCAGCAGTGGGAGTGCGGGCCGCTGCTGCCGCCCGCCACGGCCTCGGGCCCGACCCCGTGAGGGGCTTTGCCGACGGCTTCAGGACAAACGCCGAGACGCGCGCCGTCGACCCGTACGAGGATGGGGCGCATGTCACAGACCAACGACCCGCTGCCCCGCGAGGTCGCCGACGCGTATGTCGACGACCTCATCGCCCTCGACCCGGTGACCGGCACCTACCTCGGCGTGCAGGAGAGTTCGAGCCGGCTGCCCGACTACTCGCCCAAGGGCCAGGAGGCGCTCGCGCGGCTCGCGAGGGACACCCTGACCAAGCTCGACGAGGCGGAGCGAAGGCCCGGTGCGGACAGTGACATCGAGCGCCGGTGCGCCCGTCTGCTGCGTGAGCGTCTGACCGCGGAACTGGGTGTGCACGAGGCCGACGAGGGGCTGCGCGCCGTCGGCAACATGTCCACGCCCGCGCATCATGTGCGCGAGGTGTTCACGGTGACGCCCAACCGGACCGACGAGGACTGGGCGGCGATCGCCGAGCGGCTGCGCGCGGTCCCCACGGCCCTCGCGGGCTACCGGGAGTCCCTGACGCTCGGCCTGGAGCGCAAGCTGTACGCGGCGCCGCGGCCGACCGCCACGTTCGTGGAGCAGCTCACGCAGTGGTCGGACCCGGACGACGACGGGCGTGGCTGGTTCGAGGGTTTCGTGGCCACGGGACCCGAGGCGCGGCGCGCCGAACTGGACGAGGCCGCCCGCGGGGCCACCGCGGCGGTCGTGGAGCTGCGGGACTGGCTGCGCGACGTGTACGCGCCGACCGCCGAGGGCGCGCCGGAGACCGTGGGCCGGGAGCGCTACGCCCGCTGGGCGCGCTACTACAACGGCACGGACCTCGACCTCGACGAGGCGTACGCGTACGGCTGGGCGGAATACCACCGGCTGCTCGGCGAGATGGAGAAGGAGGCCGAGAAGATTCTGCCGGGGGCCCGGACGCCCTGGGTGGCGCTGGCGCATCTCGACGAGCACGGCCGGCACATCGAGGGCGTGGACGAGGTCCGGGACTGGCTGCAGGGCCTGATGGACCAGGCGATCGAGTCGCTCGACGGCACCCACTTCGAACTCGCCGAGCGGGTACGGAAGGTGGAGTCGAAGATCGCCCCGGCCGGCAGCGCGGCCGCCCCGTACTACACGGCTCCCTCGGAGGACTTCTCACGGCCGGGCCGCACCTGGCTGCCCACCATGGGCGAGACCCGCTTTCCCGTGTACGACCTCGTCTCCACCTGGTACCACGAGGGCGTCCCGGGCCACCATCTCCAGCTGGCGCAGTGGGCGCACGTCGCCGGTGACCTCTGCCGCTACCAGGCCACCGTCGGCATCGTCAGCGCCAACGCCGAGGGCTGGGCGCTGTACGCGGAGCGTCTGATGGACGAGCTCGGCTTCCTCGCGGACGCCGAGCAGCGGCTGGGCTACCTGGACGCGCAGATGATGCGCGCGGTGCGCGTCATCGTCGACATCGGCATGCACCTGGAGCTGGAGATCCCGGCCGACTCGCCGTTCCACCCGGGCGAGCGCTGGACCCCGGAGCTGGCCCAGGAGTTCTTCGGCGTGCACAGCAGCCGTCCGGCGGACTTCGTCGAGAGCGAGCTGACCCGTTATCTCTCGATCCCCGGCCAGGCGATCGGCTACAAGCTCGGCGAACGGGCCTGGCTGCTGGGCCGGGAGAAGGCCCGCGAGCGCCATGGCGACGCCTTCGACCTCAAGTCCTGGCACATGGCGGCCCTTTCGCAGGGTTCGCTGGGTCTCGACGACCTGGTGGACGAGCTGGCCCGGCTCTGACCGGCCTCGGTCCGGCCCGCGGGGCGGCGGAAATCCGCTGTCCTGCGGGCCGTCCGTGCGCCACGCTCCTCCCATGAGCACCTCGCGAACCCTGTTCCTCTCCCCGCGCGTCACGGCGACGGGCCACGCCTTCGCGGACGCGGCCCGGCGGCGCGGGGCGCGCGTGGAGACGCTGCGCGACTGGCGGGTGCCGCCGCGGTGGCGTGCGGCTCCGGCCGCCTCGCTCTACTCCGGCCCCCTGTTCGCGGACGCGGTCGCACGGGAGCTGGGGCTCGGTCTGCTGGAGGCGCCGCAGGACTGGCTGGCCCGGCTGCCGTACGAACTCACCCTGCGCGAGGTCGGGTTCACCACGATCGCTCAGGCGCGCGCACTGCGCCGGCCCGCGTTCGTGAAGCCGCCGAACGACAAGAGCTTCCCCGCGCGGGTGTACCGGGACGGCAGCGGGCTGCCCGGGTCGGACGCGGTCGACGACACGGAACCGGTGCTGGTCAGCGACATCGTGACGTTCGGCGCCGAGTACCGGCTGTTCCTGCGGGACGGCGAGGTCCGCACCGGCAGCCGTTACGCGACCGGGGGCGATCTGGACGTCGTCCCGCTGGAGCGGGACCCGCGTCGCGCCGAGGTGCTCGCCTTCGCCGGGCGGCTGGCCGGGACGGGACTGCCGAGCGCGGTCGTCGTGGACGTCGGGCTGATCGACGGCGCCGGGTGGGCCGTCGTGGAGGCCAACGCGGCCTGGGCGAGCGGCCATTACGCGTGCGACGCGGACGCCGCGCTGGACGTCGTCCTGCACGCGGCACGCCCCGAGAGCGAGTTCGCGACGGCGGACCGGCGCTTCCTCCGGCCGGCCCCGGAAGTGGTCCGGGACTGACCGGGCGGCCCGGGCCGCGGTGGCCCCGGGCGCCCTCCGGCGGTCAGCAGCCGCACGCGGCCCCGTCCGCGGGGGCCGTGAGCGGGTCGGCGTCACGCTGCTCCGTTCCCCGCCAGGTCTCGTAGCCGAAGCCCTCGCGCGCCCAGTACTCGAAGCCGCCGAGCATCTCCTTGACCCGGTAGCCGAGTTCGGCGAGCGCGAGGGAGGCCCGGGTGGCGCCGTTGCAGCCCGGTCCCCAGCAGTACGTCACGACCGGGACGCCCTTGTCGAGGACTTGCTCCGCCTGCTCGGGGATGAGCGCGGTGGGCAGGTGCACGGCGCCCGGGACGTGCCCCTGGTCCCACGCCTGGGTGGAGCGTGAGTCCAGGACGACGAACCCGGGGTCGCCGCCGGCCGCCAGGGCCGCGGCCACGTCGGAGACGTCGGCGTGAAAGGCGAGGCTCGCCCGGAAGTGGGCCGCGGCCCGGGCGGGAGCGGCGGGGGCGACACGCAGGACGGGGTTCGTTTCGGTCTCGCTGTGGGCGGCGGTCATCGCAGGGCCTCTCGGTGGTGGTGGTCGACGACCGGAAATCTACGGTCGGTCACGCGCTCCCTGAAGGGGTGTTCCACGGCGTATGTCTTGTCGGACCGGGGTTTCCTCTGCTACTCCTCCAGGATGACCGTGTATTCCCCGGACGCCACCGACTGGCGCATTCTGGAAGTCCTCCAGCGCGAGGGGCGGGCCAGTTTCGCCGACCTGGCGCGCGCCGTGGCGATGTCGCCGAGCGCCGTCACCGAGCGGGTGCGACGGCTGGAGGAGGCGGGCGTCATCCAGGGGTACGCGGCCGTCGTGGACCCCGAGCGGCTGGGGCTGCCGATCCTGGCGTTCGTGCGGCTGCGCTATCCCAACGGGAACTACAAGCCGTTCCATGACCTGGTGGCCGTCACTCCCGAGATCCTGGAGGCGCACCACGTGACGGGCGACGACTGCTTCGTCATCAAGGTCACCGCCCGGTCGATGCGCCATCTGGAGGAGGTGTCGGGGAAGATCGGCGCTCTCGGATCCGTCACCACCAGCGTGGTCTACTCCTCACCGCTCCCCCGCCGCCCGCTCGGCCGGTAGCCCCGCAGCCGCACCGTCGACCCCGACCGGCCCTTGACGACCTCCAGCTGGGCGTGGATGCGGCGGCGCAGGTCACCCACATGGCTGACGATGCCGACGCTGCGGTCGCGTTCGCGCAGGGAGTCGAGGACGTCGAGGACCTCGTCGAGCGTCTGGTCGTCGAGGCTGCCGAACCCCTCGTCGATGAAGAGGGTGTCGAGCCGGACCCCGCCGGCCTCGTCGGTGACCACGTCCGCGAGGCCGAGGGCCAGGGCGAGCGAGGCGAAGAAGGTCTCGCCGCCCGACAGCGTGGCCGTGTCCCGCTCGCGGCCGGTCCAGGCGTCGACGACGTGCAGCCCGAGGCCGCTGCGGCCGCGGCCGGCCCGGTCGTCGGAGTGGACCAGGGTGTACCGCCCGGCCGACATGCGCTGCAGCCGGGCGGTCGCGGCGGCGGCCACCTGTTCGAGCCGGGCGGCCAGGACGTAGGCCTCCAGGCGCATCCTGCGCTCGTTGTCCGCGGAGGTGCCTGCGGCGAGGCCGGCCAGGCGGGCCACCCGGTCGTACTCCTCGCGCAGCGGGGCGAGCCCGCGTACGCCGCTCTCCGCGCGCGCGGACAGCCGGTCGAGTTCGGCGCAGCGGCGGGCCGCCGCGTCCTGGGCGGAGGCGGCCTCGCGCAGCCGTTCGGCCGCCTCGGCCGCCGCCCGTTCGGCGCCGGCCGGATCGGCGGGAGGCTGCCCGGCCGCGGCCACGGCGTCGGGTTCGGCGAGGGCGGCCCGCACCGCGGCCTCCTCCGACTGCCGGGCGTCCAGGCGTCGTTGCAGCTCGCGGTGGGCGGTGTCGTCGAGGAGGGCGGCGGCAGCGGCCTGCGGGGTGTCGAAGCCGGCCCGGAACGCGGCCTCGTCCAGGCGTCCGTCGGCGGCCTTGAGGCGTTGGGCGCTCTCCTCGGCGGCGCGGGCGCTCTCGGCCGCCTCGGTGAGCAGCGCCGCCCGGCGCTCCAGCTGGGCGGCCCGCGCCGAGACGCTGTCCGCCGTCCCTCTGGCCCGCGTCAACTCCTCCTCCAGGGTGAGCCGTTCGCGCTCCAGGCGCTCGCGCTGGCCCACCCGGGAGGCGGTCCTGACAGCGGCCTCACGCTGCGCTTGGGTACGGCGTTCGTGCTCCTGCTCGGCCTGGCGCAGTTCCTCGCGCGCGGGGTGCAGCGCCGAAGCCTCCCGGCGGGCCTGCGCATAGGCCTGCTCCGTCTCCAGCGCCTCGGCGGCGAGACGGTCCGCCGGGGTGTCGCCCGCCTCGGCCGTGGCGGCGGCGAGCGCCTCCCTCAGGAGGCCGAGGGCGCGCTCGCCCTCGGCCTGGCCTTCCTCGGCGTGCTGATAGGCGGTGAGCGCCCGCTCCTCGGCCTCGCGGTCGACGTGCCCGGCGACCTTGCGGGCGGGCGCGGGGTGCTCGGTGGCGCCGCAGACCGTGCAGGGTTCGCCCTCGACGAGGGTGGCGGCCAGTTCGGCGGCGATGCCGTTGAGGCGCTGTTCCTTGACGTCGAGCCAGTGCTCGCGGGCCGACTGCGTCCGTTCGCGTGCGGCGAGGGCGGCGCGGGTGGCGGCCTCCAGGTCGGCGGTCAGCCCGTCGCGCCGCCGGGCGGCCTCCAGTCGCCGCCGTGCGGACTCGCGCCGGCCGTCGAGCTGTTCGGCGCGGGTGGCGGCCTCCTGGGCGCCTTCGATGCGGGCCCGCAGTTCCGTGCGGACGGCGTCCCAGCCCGTGAGCCAGGCCTCGGCCTCCGTCAGGACGTCCTCGTCGTCGCGTTCCCGACGGTCCAGGTCGGTCCGCTCGACGGCGAGGTCGGCCAGCCGCCGCTCGCCCCGGCGGGCGGACTCCAGACCGCCCAGCTCCTCGGCGGCCCGGCGTGCGGCGGCGGCGAGCCCGGCGGCCCCCAGGTCGGCGAACCGCTCCGGGAGCAGGGCACGCGCGCGGGCCGCCCGCGCGCTCGCCCCCTCGTGCTCGGCTTCGGCGGCCTCGCGCAGCTCAAGCGCCGGCGCCACCGCCTCGGCCTTGCGCGCCCGCTCCATGCGCGCCTGCGCCTCCCGGTGGGCCCCGGCCCGCTCCTCCAGCGCCGCGGCCCGCTCCCGCGCCTCGGCGAACCGCCGTTGCAGCCGGTGGCGTTCCCGGACGCCGGCGAGCGCACGCTCGGCTGCGGCCTGCTCGGACTCGGCGGCGAGGCGCCGGACGTGCGCGGTCGTCAGCAGTTCGCGGGCGGTGCTGCGGGCGACGGCGGCCGCGCGGAGCACCGCCTCGGCCAGGCCCGGCTCCCCCGGGGCGAGTTCGGGCAGCTCCATGGCGTCCCCGGCTGCCTGCTGCATCCGGTGCGCGTCGGCGAGCAGCGCGGAGTCGCCCTCGCGTACGCGTGCCTCGGTGACGCGCCGGCGCTCGGCGAGGCGCTTCTCGACCTCGGCGAACCGCCGGGTGTCGAAGAGCCGGCCCAGCAACCGGCCCCGCGCCTCGGCGTCGGCGCGCAGGAAGCGGGCGAAGTCGCCCTGGGGCAACAGCACGACCTGGCAGAACTGCTCGCGGCTCATCCCGAGGAGCTGGGTGATCTCCTCGCCGATCTCCTGGTGGGAGCGGCTGAGGTCCTTCCATGCGCCCGCGGTCGTGTCGTACTCGCGCAGCAGACTCTGGGCCTTCTCGACCGTGGTGCCGGCGCCCCGCTTCTTGGGCCGCTCCCAGGGCGGCTGCCGGGCGACCTCCAACCGGCGTCCTGCGACGGTGAGTTCGAGGGTGACCTCGGTGCGCGTGCCGGGAGCCGCGTGGTCGCTGCGCAGGGTCGCGCCCTGGCCGCTCTGCCGGGCGCCCGGCACGGAGCCGTACAGGGCGTAGCACACGGCGTCCAGGACCGAGGTCTTGCCCGCGCCCGTCGGCCCGTGCAGCAGGAAGAGGCCGGCGGCGGAGAGCTCGTCGAAGTCGACGCTCTGGGAGCCGCCGAAGGGGCCGAAGGCGGTCAGGTCGAGCCGGTGCAGTCTCATCGCGCCGTCTCCCCCAGCATGTCGTCCGCGCGGACCGCGTCGAAGGCGTCCCGCAGCACGCCCTGCTCGCGGGCGTCGGGAGCTGCTCCGCGCACATGGGCGACGAAGTCCTCGGCGATCTCCTGGTCGCTGCGGTCGGCGAGGCGGCGGGCGTAGGAGACGTCGGGATCGTCGGGCGCGCGTTCGGGGGCGAAGACGAGGCTGAGGGTGTGCGGGAAGCGCTCGGCGAGGCGGGCCATGGGATCGGCGGGGCGGACGGCGTCGGTGAGGGTGGCCTCCACCCATGCCTGCTCATGGCGCGCGAGCGCGGGGTCGGCGAGCAGATCCTCCAGCGTCCCCCGGATACGGGCCAGTGCGCGGGGCACCGGGCAGTCGACGCGCTCGGCGGCGATCTCCCCGTCGGCGGCGAGGTCGACGAGCCACATGGTCTTGCGGTGCTCGCTCTCGGAGAACGAGTAGGGCAGCGGGGAGCCCGAGTAGCGCACCCGCCCGGTGATGGTCTGGCAGCCGTGGAGATGGCCGAGGGCCGTGTAGTCGACGCCGGCGAAGACTCCGGCCGGCACGGAGGCGACCCCGCCGACGGTGATGTCGCGTTCGCTGTCGCTGGGCTCGCCGCCGGTGACGAAGGCATGGGCGAGGACGACGGAGCGCGTTCCCCGCGCGCGTGCGGCGAGGTCGGCGCGGACCCGGTCCATCGCGGCGGCGAGCACGGCCTCGTGGGCGGCCTTCTCCACGCCGAACTCGTCCTTCACCAGGGCGGGTTCGAGATAGGGCAGGCCGTAGAAGGCGACCTCGCCGAAGGCGTCCCGCAGGATCACGGGAGTGCCGGCCGCCGCCGGATCCGTCCGCAGGTGGATGCCCGCGCGGCCGATGAGGCCGGCGCCCACGCCGAGCCGGCGGGCCGAGTCGTGGTTGCCGGAGATCATCACCGTGGGCACGCCGAGGTCGGCCAGCCGGTGCAGGGCGTCGTCGAAGAGCTCGACCGCGGCGAGCGGGGGCACCGCGCGGTCGTACACGTCCCCCGACACGACCACCGCGTCGACCTCGCGCTCACGCACGGTGGCGACGAGGTGACC
Organism: Streptomyces hayashii; assembly: GCF_024539815.1. Taxonomy (GTDB): domain Bacteria; phylum Actinomycetota; class Actinomycetes; order Streptomycetales; family Streptomycetaceae; genus Streptomyces; species Streptomyces hayashii. The sequence continues at coordinate 6,845 of NZ_JAHHIU010000084.1, read as the reverse complement.
GATGAACTCGGCCTGGGCGCCGAGCATGTTCACCCGGTGGAACGCCCGGCCGAGATGCCAGTCGGAAGTGTGCAGGAGCCTCATGATCCCCGAGACTAACGGCCGGGTCCGACAGCCCGGGCGGTTACTCCCGTATCGCACCGTCATGACGGCCACCCCAAAAGGGCGTTACGGACATTTCACCCAAGCGTTCATCCAGGGGTGCACTCAACGCGTCGCACCTCACACGTCACGCCCGCGCGTCACGCCGGGTACGGCGTCGCCCGCCCCGCTCAGACGTCCCCGTACGCCTCTTCGCCCAGTGCGAAGCCTGCCGTCCCCGCGGTCGCGTCCGCCAGCCAGCCGCGGAAGGCGTCCACCTCGGCGTCCGGCAGGCCGATCTCGATGGCGACCGCCTCGCCGTAACGGACGTCGCGCACCTGGCGTCCGGTCGCGAGCAGGTCGTTGTGCACCTTGCCGGCCCGCTGGTGGTCGACGGTCACCGTGGCCAGCCGGAAGCGGCGGCGGGTGAGGACGCCGAGGGAGTCGATCGCCTCGCCGACCGCGCCGCCGTACGCCCGGATCAGGCCCCCCGCGCCCAGCTTGACGCCGCCGTAGTAACGGGTGACGACGGCGACGACGTACCGCATGTCGCGGCGCAGCAGCATCTGGAGCATCGGGACGCCCGCGGTGCCGCCGGGCTCGCCGTCGTCGCTCGCCTTCTGCACGGCGGCGTCGGCGCCGATGACGTACGCCCAGCAGTTGTGGGTGGCGTCGGCGTGCTCCCTGCGGACGGACGCGAGGAACTCCTGCGCCTCGCGTTCGGTGGCCGCCGGGGCGAGGGCGCACAGGAAGCGGGACCGGTTGACCTCGGTCTCGTGCACGCCGGCGCGGGCGACGGTGCGGTACTCGTCCTGCATCCGGTCAGCCTATGCGGTGACCGGATCGCCGACTCGCCCGCGGGGCAGGTGCGGGCCACGATGTGCGGGGTATCCAACGGTGGTGACCATGGCCATGGCCCCGACCGACCGCAGGGAGCACTCAGCATGACCGGCACGCGGGTGAAGGAGACCGGCGGGGGTTCGACGTCCCCCCGCTGGCGCGCCTGGCTCCTGGAGGGACTGAGCGAGCAGACCGCACGCCATCCGGGCCCGCACGCCACCCCGCGCGCGGAGCAGGAGGGTCACCGCTGGTGGCGGGTGATGTGCCTCACCGGCGTCGACTACTTCTCCACGCTCGGCTACCAGCCCGGCATCGCCGCCCTCGCCGCCGGACTGCTGTCCCCGCTCGCGACGCTGGTGCTGATCGCGCTGACGCTGCTCGGCGCGCTGCCGGTGTACCGCCGGGTGGCGCACGAGAGCCCGCACGGCGAGGGCTCCATCGCCATGCTGGAGCGGCTGCTCCCGTGGTGGTCGGGGAAGATCCTGGTGCTGGTGCTGCTGGGCTTCGCGGCCACCGACTTCATGATCACGATCACCCTGTCCTCCGCGGACGCCGCCGCGCACGTCGTGGAGAACCCGTTCGCGCCGCACTGGATGTCCGACGGCAACGAGTGGATCACGCTGGTGCTGGTCGGCGCGCTGGGCGCGGTGTTCCTCAAGGGCTTCAGGGAGGCCATCGGCATCGCGGTGCCGCTGGTGGCGGGCTACCTCGCGCTCAACGTGGTGGTGCTGGCCGTCTCGGCCCGGGAGATCCTCACGCACCCGGTGCGGATCGGGGACTGGACCGACGCCGTGAGCGCCGAGCACTCCTCCCCCTGGATCATGATCGGCGTGGCCCTGCTGGTCTTCCCGAAGCTGGCGCTCGGAATGTCCGGCTTCGAGACCGGGGTGGCGGTGATGCCCCAGGTCGAGGGCGACCCGACGGACACCTACGAGGAGCCCGCGGGTCGGGTGCGGGACACCCGCAAGCTGCTCACCACGGCCGCGGTGATCATGAGCTGCTTCCTGCTGCTGTCCAGTCTCGCGACGACGATCCTCATCCCCCAGGACGAGTTCAAGAGCGGTGGGCCCGCGAACGGGCGGGCGCTGGCCTACCTCGCGCACGAGCACCTCGGCGAGGCCTTCGGCACCGTCTACGACGTCTCCACGATCGCCATCCTGTGGTTCGCGGGCGCCTCGGCCCTCGCCGGGCTGCTGAACCTCGTCCCGCGCTACCTCCCCCGGTACGGCATGGCCCCCGAATGGACGCGCGCGGTGCGGCCGCTGGTGCTGGTGTTCATGGCGGCCGCCGTCTTCATCACCTTGTGGTTCAACGCGAACGTCGACGACCAGAGCGGCGCCTACGCGACGGGCGTGCTGGTGCTGATGCTGTCGGCGGCGTTCGCGTCCACCGTCGCGGTGCACCGGCACGGCCGGGTCCGGGCCGCGGTCGGCTTCGGCGCGATCACGGCGGTCTTCGCCTACACGCTCGTCACGAACGTCATCGAACGTCCCGACGGCATCCGGATCGCCGCGATCTTCATCTTCGCCATCCTGGTCACGTCGTTCGGGTCGCGGGTGGGCCGGGCCTTCGAACTGCGCGCGGCGGAGGTGACGCTGGACGAGACCGCGGCCCGGTTCGCGGACGAGGCCGCACGGCACGGGCCCGTGCAGCTCATCGCGAACGAACCGCAGGAACACAGCACGCGCGCGTACCGCGCCAAGGAGGGGGAGCAGCGCGCGCACACGCCGATCCCCGGTGCGGGCCGGCCGCTGTTCCTGGAGGTGTTCGTACGGGACTCCTCCGACTTCACCGCGGACATCGACGTGCACGGCGACGAGAAGCACGGGGTGCGCCGGCTGCGGGTGTCCGGTCCCACGGTCCCCAACAGCATCGCCGCGGTGCTGCTGGCGCTGCGCGACCGCACGGGCCAGGTCCCGCACGCGTACTTCAGCTGGACCGAGGGCAACCCGGTGAGCCATCTGATCCGCTTCCTCGTCTTCGGCGACGGCGAGGTCGCCCCCGTCACCCGCGAGGTGCTGCGCCGCGCGGAGCCGGACCCCGAGCGGCGGCCGCGCGTGCACGTCGGCTAGCCGCCCCTCGGCACCGTCGTCGAGGTGAGCAGGGCCGCACCGGGCGCCAGGGCCCGCCAGTCGGGCCCGTGCCAGGTCAGGACGGCGATCGCCGATGTCGGGAACTTCAGCCGCACCTGGTCGAGGGCGTCGCCGAGGCCCTCCCCGGCCAGATCGAGGACGAGTTCCTCCAGACCGGGGTTGTGTCCGACGAGCAGCAGGGTGCCGACCTCGTCGGGCGTCTCGCGGACGATGTCCACAAGCTCGGGCACGTCGGCCCCGTAGAGCCGCGGGTCGAAGCGCGTCGGGGGCGGCGCGTCCCACCGGGCGCGGGCCAGCTCCCAGGTCCGGCGGGCGCGGACGGCGGTGGAGCACAGGGCGAGATCCGGACGGCAGCCGGCCTCGGCGAGCGCGCGGCCCGCCGCCGGCGCGTCCCGGAGTCCGCGCGGGGCGAGCGGCCGCTCGTGGTCGGGGACGCCGTCGGGCCAGGCCGACTTGGCGTGCCGCAGCACGACCAGCCGACGCGGCGCACCGGCCTCCGCCGCTCCGGCGTGGGGCGCGGTCACGCCGGGGCTCCGAGGTCGCGGGTGAGTTCCAGGCCGAGCAGACGGTCGGCGTAGGCGTACGTCTCGAAGCGGGCGCCCGCCGGGAGTTCGGGGCCGGCCTCACGCACCCGTCGCAGCACGCGCAGCACCTCGGGCACGTCGAGGTCGTCCTCCCAGGCGGTGCGCAGCCGCCCGCGCAGCTCTTCGGGGACCGGTCGCGAAGGCTGCCGCGCCCAGTCGGCGACGGCCCGCCGCCAGCGCGCAAGGGTGTCGTCGGCCTCGGCGATTGCCGTCGCGCCGAGTTGGACGGGCGCCGTCCGGCGCGCGGCGAGAAGGGCCAGACGCAGGACGGCCGGGTCGGCGTCCGGCGCGGTTCCGCGCGTCGGCGTCCCGGGCAGATCGCCCTCGGCGGGCGCGACGGCGATCAGCACGCCGTCGTCGGGGCTCGGTCCGTCCTCGCCCACCACGTGCAGGACCTGTGCCTCGCCGACGCCGGCGCCGAGGTCCCGGCCGTCCTCGAAGGGATGCGTGCCGAGGGCGGTGGCGGCTGCCCGCAACTCCGCCTGGTCGCGGTCGCCGGTGAGCAGGAGCCAGGCGGGCGTGCCGCCCAGTTCCAGCGCGCGCACGAGCAGATCGGCGACGAGCAGCACCCTGAGCGACGCGGCCCCGTACCCCGAGGCGTGCGCCTCGACACGGGTGAGCCCCCGCCGGACGGGGGCGGCGAGGGCGGGTTCGCCGGTTCGGGCGTCCATGATGCGCAGCACGTGCCGAGCCTAGGCGGACGGAGGCGGGTTCGCAGGCAGGGACCGGAAAGGCGGGCCCGGAATCAGGATCCGTCGCACACTGTTGACACCCGCGTCGGATCCTGTTCGATGCGAAAACCGTATCCGACCGTTTCTGATTGTTTCCGACAGTTAAGGAGGCCGCCGGTGTACGGCGACGAGGCGACGATCCGGAAGATCCTCACCGGCTCGGGTGACACCTGGGCCGTGGTGGGCCTGTCGACGAACCGCGGACGTGCGGCCTACGGCGTGGCCGAGGTGCTCCGACGCTTCGGCAAGCGGGTCGTTCCCGTCCACCCGAAGGCGGAGACCGTGCACGGCGAGCAGGGGTACGCCTCCCTCGCGGACATCCCCTTCGAGGTGGACGTCGTCGACGTCTTCGTCAACAGCGAACTCGCGGGCGCCGTCGCCGACGAGGCGGTGGCCAAGGGCGCGCGGGCGGTGTGGTTCCAGCTCGGGGTCGTCGACGAGGCGGCCTACGACCGCACCAGGGCCGCGGGCCTGGAGATGGTCATGGACCGCTGCCCGGCGATCGAGATCCCCCGCCTGACCTGACGACCGGTTCCCCCGCCCGGGCCCGGCGACCCGGCGCCGGGGCCGGGCCTGCGCCGGGCTCCTGGAGTGTGCGAGACCGGCCCGCCGACCGCTCCGAACGGGCCGCCCATAATGTGCGGGTGACCACCGACTCCCCTTCCCCCCGCCATGTTCCGGTCGTCGTCGTGGGCGCCGGCCCGGCGGGTCTCACCGTCGGCAACATCCTGCGGGCCGCGTCCGTCGACTGTGTCGTACTGGAGGCGGAGAGCCGTGAGTTCATCGAGCGGCGGCCGCGGGCCGGCGTCATCGAGGAGTGGGCCGTGCGCTCACTGCAGCGTCGCGGGCTGGCGGACAACCTGTCGGAGCACGCCCAGCGGCACTCGTCGTGCGAGTTCCGCTTCGGCGGCGAACGGTACCGCTTCCCCTACACCGATCTGACGAACTGTCACCACTGGGTGTATCCGCAGCCGTTGCTGGTGGCGGACCTCGCCCACGAGTACGTCGACGTGCGCGGCGGCGACGCCCGCTTCTCGGTGCGCGACGTCGAACTGCACGACCTCGACACCGCTCGCCCCTCCGTGACGTACACGTGCCCCGACACCGGCGAACACCGGTCGCTGACCTGCGACTTCGTCGTCGGCGCGGACGGCCCGCGCGGGGCGGGCCGGGCCGCGCTGCCGACCGGGCACGCACGGATCGCCCGGCACGACTACGGAATAGGCTGGCTGGCGCTGCTCGCCGAGGCCCCGCCGTCCTCCGACTGCGTGCTGTTCGGCGTCCATCCGAACGGCTTCGCCGGGCACATGGCCCGCAGCCCCGGGGTGACCCGCTACTACCTCCAGTGCCCGTCCGGCGACGACCCGGAGAACTGGTCCCACGACCGCGTCTGGTCCGAACTGCACCAGCGCCTGGAGGGTGCGGGCGCGCCGCCGCTCACCGAGGGCCGGCTGATCGAGAAGCACGTGCTCGACATGCACGACTACGTGGTCGAGCCGATGACGTACGGGCGGCTCTTCCTGGCCGGCGACTCGGCCCACCTCGTGGCGCCCATCGCGGCGAAGGGCATGAACCTCGCCCTGCACGACGCCTTCCTGCTGGGGGACGCCCTGGTCGCCTACCTGGACGGCGGCGACGGGGCCGGTCTGGACGGCTACTCGGAGGCCTGTCTGCGCCGGGTGTGGGACTACCAGGAGTTCTCGCAGTGGCTGTCCGAGGTCTACCACGGGACCGCGTCCGGCGACCCGTTCCGCGCGGGCACGACGTTCGCCCGGCTGCGCCGTCTGTTCACGTCCCCCGCCGCCGCGGCGGCCTTCGCGGAGCAGTACCTCGGCACCGCGGAACGCTACTGACGCGGTCCGACGGCCGGCGCTCCGACGCCGGCGCTGCGACGCCGACGCGACCGGCTCAGTCGTGCACCGGCTGGTCCCCGAGCCGGTGGTCGGCCACGTTCAGCGCCTCGTCGACCAGGCGGCGCAGATGGCCGTCGGAGAGGGAGTAGATCACCCGGCGGCCCTCCTTGCGGGTGTTCACGAGCCCGGCCAGCCGCAACCGCGCCAGATGCTGGCTGACCGCCGGCCGGGCCGCACCGCAGCGTTCCGTCAGGGTCGTCACATCGGCCTCGCCGGAGGCGAGAGCGTGCAGCAGGGTGAGCCGGGTGCGGTCCCCGAGCAGGGCGAGCAGCTCGGCGGCGAGGGCGAACTGCTCCTCGCCGGGGGTGCGCGGGTGCGCATGGTGCGCAGATGACAGGTGCATGCGTGCGCTCATACGCACATAATGGCGGAGTGGGCGCAGTCGCGTCCACCTGGGCGCACCGGAAGGGGATCGACGTGAGCGACCGGCACGACCACGAACACGAACACGACCACGCGCGCGACCACGGACACCCTCACGGTCACACCCACACCCATACCCACGCCGAGCCCCATGGCCACGGCCGCGCCCCGGCCCACCCCGAAGCCCGCGCCGAGCACCCGCACCCGCACCCGCACCCGCACCCGCAGGCACGCTCGCAC
>NZ_JAHHIU010000083.1 GCF_024539815.1 Streptomyces hayashii | reverse complement strand
CCTGGCCTTACTCGGGCTCGCCGCTGCCCTGTGCTGCTACAAACGACTCATCCGCCTCACCACGTAGGACACGGTCTTAGGAGCGGCGATCGGTTATGCATGCTGGCTGGCGTGCCGCGCGTACCGGTCGTGGAGGAGGAAGATATCCCCGTCGAAGTGACGAATCCGGAACGCACGTGCGGCGCCGTGGCGATGATGGCCAATCAAAGCCTGCGCGCTGAATGAGGCTGCCGGGCGTGGGACCACGGCACAGGTGTGGACGACGCCCGGCACCACCGCGCGGCAGGTCCTCGACCGGGCTGCCGGGGAGTACCGGGGACGCGGCGGCCGCCCCGCCGTCGCGCTGTTCCTTGGCGTCGGGACGCCGCAGCCATCACTTCGCTCGACATCCTGTACAAGCTCTACGCCGAGGGACGGACAGTCATCGCCGAGGTGAACCCGGTCAACGACTGCCTCTGGCCGCGCTCCGAGCAGGTGATCAGCGAGTTCGTCGACCGGGATTGGGTGCGCTTCGCCGACGGCGCCGACGTGGGCGGCCCTCTCGCCGGGCACGCACGACCATGTGGACGCCATCAAAGTCACCGGCAGCGAGCGGACGCACGACGCGATCGTGCGGGGTACGGACGGGCGGGGCCGCCGAGCGCCACCGTACCGACACATCCCAAAGCGACGAGCCCTGCAGCAGCGAACTGGGCGGGGTCACCCCGTGCATTGTGGCGCCGGGCGACTGGAGCGCCGCCGACTTCCAGTACCGGGCCGAGCACATCGTCACCAGCACGATGAACAACTCCGGGCACAATCGCGTCGCGAGCCAGATCCTGATCCTGCCCCCGACTGGGACGGCAGCGACCGCCTGCTCGGCGAGATCCGCCGGGTCACGCGCGAACGTCCGCCGCGCGCCCACTACTGCCCGGTCGTGGCGGACAGGCTGGACGCGGTCCTGGCCGCCTATCCGGGGGCCGAGGTGCTCGGCGACGGGACGTGCCGGGTGATCGCCCCCGAGATCACCGTCGAGGACGACGCACTGCTCTCCGACAAGGTCCTCGGCAGCGCGCTCGGCATCGTCCGGCTTCCGGGATCCGACGCGGAGGCGTTCCTGACGAGGCCGTGGACTTCGCCAACGACACGCTGCCCGGCACCCTGGGCGTCACTCACAGATCGAGACTCCGAAGATCTTCCGCAGGAGCTCGCCGAACTCTGCGGGGTGCGTGGTCAGTCCGATGTGCCCGCCGGGGAAGCGCTGGAGCTCCGCGCCGAGACGCTCGGCCAGGAAAGCTGCCGAGCGGTAGGGCAGCTCACCACGTGAGTCCTGGCCGCCGGCGATCACGAGCTGCTCCGACAGCCCCTCCAACCGACGGATGTCCGGCGCGTAGGACATGAAGCTGGGCACGATCCGCCCGACGAAGTACGGCAGGTTGGCCATCGTCTGCTCGGCCCGGGCCGCTGCTTGGGGCGGAAGCTTGAGCTCGGCCTCCGGCTCAGTGGTGCCGCCGTCCTTCTTGAGGCCCGCCGCGAGCACGGCCATGGCCGGCACGAGCCCTTGGGTGCGGAACGTGGCCTGCACGCGTGCGATGAGTGCGCGGTGTGCAGCCGCGTCTGGAAGCACCTCCACTGCTGGCGGCTCGTGCGCCACAACGCGTGCGACGCGTTCGGGGTGGGCGGTGAGCAGGTGCAGGGCGGCGATCGCGCCCGAACTGGCGCCGAATACCCGGGCTGCCTCGCCAGGCGACAGCAGTTCCAGCATCCGGAACGCGTCATCGGCGTGCTCGGCCACTTGCTGCTCGGCGTCGGGGTCGTCCAGCGTGCTGCGGGACATGCCACGCGGGTCGTAGGTCGCGACTGTGTATTCGGCGGCCAGGTCGTCGGCGATGCCGTCGAAGGATGCCGCGCCACCCGTCCCTCCGGGGATCAACAGCAGCAACGGGCCCTGGCCTCGCACTTCGTAGTGCAAGGTCGCGCCGTTCACACGCAGGCTGCCGATGCTCGGGTCGGTCATGCGGGGTCTCCTTCTCGGGACGGGGGCCAGTGCTCCAGGAGGGTGTGCAGGGCGTCGAGCGCGCGCATCCAGGACTGCTGCGGCGAACGCTTGTGCGCGAAGCCGCCGGCCGCTTCCAGGGCGACGAACCCGTGGAACGTGCTGCGCAGCAACCGGACCGCGTCGGTCAGGTCCGGCTCGGCCAGCCCGTAGCCGCGCAGCATGCCGTAGGTCAGCTCGACTGCGCGACGTGGTCCGGGCGCTTTTGCGGCCAGCTCGGGATCGATCTGGATCGGGGTCTGCGTTGCCATGTAGCGGCCCGGATGCTTGTGGGCGTACTCCCGCCAGGCATTCGCAAACGCGGTGAGCGCGTCCTTGCCTGCTCGCCCGACAGTCGCCTCCGCGATGCGGATGGTCTTCTCGTCCGCCGCCAGCAGCGCGATCCGCCCGCGCAGATCCTCCAGGCTGCGGACGTGCGTGTAGAGGCTCGCGTCCTTCACGCCCAGCCGCCGCGCCACCTGCGACATGGTCACCTGGTCGAGCCCAACGTCGTCCGCCAGCTCTGCACCCGCGATGGTCACCCGCTCCGCCGTCAGCCCGGCCCGCACCATGCACCCTCCTAAGATCCTAGAGGCTCTAGTTTTAACCTAGGGATCCTAGGAAAGCAATCGGGGGCGCCGATCAGTCGGCCCGGTCCGCCGCCCGCAGGGCGGCGTCGTGGGAGGCTCCGCCGCGGTGTCGGGGGATCCTTGTTGATCCGTGTGGGTGTGGGCCCATCTCGCCCTGTTCGCGGTGCTCATGCCCTTCTCCTGGGCGACATCGGGCAGGGTCCGGCTGCCCCGCGGCCTGCCGTCCCGCGCAGCGCGGGGCAGGTTCAGCCGGCCAGGACGACGGGTGCGTGGGTGCACCGTGCGCAAGTACGCCGGTGCGCAGGTCGGTGGGCCCGAGCGGGTAGACGGTCTCGGCCGTGGCGCGCAGTTCGGCGAGCTGCGCCGCCGACTCGACCTTCTACTCGTCGATACCGAGTTCTTCGCGCAGCTCGCGGAGCGTCGCCGCGGCGTGGTCTTCCCCATCCCCCGGTGAGCCGCCGGGCGTCCCCCAGATGGTGGCTGAGCTACTCAGTAATCAGCGCCGCTCGGCGCGCCTGAGGCGCTCACAGGGTGAACACCCTCACGCCCACGTCCTCGGTCGAGGTCTGCAGTGAGAGTCCGCACTCTCCCGTCTCGGTCACCTGGTCGGCCTGGAGCGGAAACTCTGTGAACTCGATCCAGGCGACGCCGGAGTCTCCGTCCTCCCAGGTGATCGTGCCCTCGCCGAAGAAGCCATTGCTTCCCGACGGGTCGGTCACGGCAACGGTGAGCGAGTTGGCCACGCCCTTGGTGTTCTCGGCCTGAACGTCCACGGTGAGCTTCACCCCGGGAGTGGCGAGTGCCGTGTCCGTTACGGGCGCGAGGCTCCCGACGTTGAAGGAGCTTCCCAGTCCCGTGGAATTGGTATCGGAGACCTCAAGGACCGTCACATTGAACGTCTGAGAGCTGCCTGAGACTGTCGCCATGGTTATGCCTCCTAGCCTCAACTCCAGAGTCCGGCAACCTGTCCGGAGTCGCAACACGCCATATTCGGACCCATAGTGAAGTGTGAGTGACTGCTTTGTGTCCCCTCGCACGAAAGTTGAACCGTCATGGGAGAAGAAACGGATCTGACGCCCACGCTCGACGAGCTCGTCACGGACTCCCTTGATTTGTCACCGGTCTGGGGTGCCTGGTGCCCGGAGGAACAAGCCCAGGTGGCCCAGGACTTGGCGGCCGAAGCGGATGGGGCCACGGCCGCGGAGGAGCACAACCAGGCCACAGGCCACACCGCCATCGCCACGCTCTCGATGCCGAACGCCGTCTCGGTTGATTCCGGGATTCAACTGTTTTCGTTCCCGTTCTGTTTCCGATACAACGGCCGACCCTGGCAATCGATGACCCTCCTGGCACCAGGAACGGCCGAGGCGGCCACCACCGCCGACCAACTCGTCGGCCTTCTCAATCTGGCGGCTTCGAGAAGGGGTTTTCCGGCGCTCTTTTCTGTGACCGACGGCACCTGCCCGACCCTGTAAGGGAACCGGATTTCTGAGCGACTCCTGCGCGACAAGAAGATGCGGGAACGACGTCGGCCTGCTCCTCGCCCCGCGGGGACGGTCCCCGTGACCAAGGCGCCCGCACCTGGCGCTCGGTCCCCGCGAGTACCCGAACCGTGGTCGACCGCTCGCCTGTGGGTACCTGATGCCGGACGGCCTTCCGGTGCAGATTCTCGGCCGCCTCAGGTCCGGAGCAGCCACAGGTCCGACATGAGACCGCCGTTCCACCTGAGGAACGAGACGTTCTCGGTTTGAGTGGCGGAATAGTTGAGTCACGCTCCAGGTGATTTTTGTTGGCGGCCCGCTTCATATTCAAGGGGCTGTCTCGCCACGGCGTGCCCGCCCGTGGCTGTGCCCTGTGAGAGGGCAGGTGGGTCAGCGACGGAAGTAGCCGTGGCGGTGGTGGCCCAGGACTCCTCGTCGGCAGAGCGGCCGTGGTGGCGGCGGTAGCCCCAGGACTTCTCGCCGACGAGGCGGCCGCGGACGTTGCGAACGGGCACGGCCTGGCGGAACGTACCCCGACCGCCCCCACCCTGATAGTTGTCAGGGTCACGACGTCCCTGGTGCGATCTACGGTTCGGTCGTCGGTACGACTGCAGAGGAGATCACATGGGACTGAGAAAACGAGCGGCTGCGACGGTCGTGACACTGATCGCCGCGTTCCTTCTTCCGCTGGCTGCGCAGGCGCCGGCACAGGCAGCCGCGACCGCGTGGACACCGGGGATCTCCCCCCTGTACTCCGGCGAGTGGGTGCAGCGGGATATACAGGGTGGTGACCAGGCTGACCAGGCGCTCAAGATTTGCGCCTGGGCGTCAGGGATCGCCTGCGTATCGGTCGGTCAGGGCGACGGCAAGCAGAGCATCTTCCACCTGTACAAGTGCGGTACGCGGTCGCTCTCGAACTTCATCGACGCCCTCTCCGTGCTCAACAACCAGACGGGCGGAGCCCAAGTCCGTTTCTGGGGGCCCAGGGTGGGCACGTACTCCGCCCCTGCCAACCCCAACGTGATCACCGTGTTCCCGAACGCGGCGACGTACGACTTCACCAACATGTCCATCTGCTGAGGTCACACCGGCCCGGGCACGCCGATGAGGGTGCCCGGGCCGGACGCCGAAGCGGGGCGGCCGTTGGCGGGATCACCGGCAGGTGATCGACGCGATCGCGTTCAAGTACCGCACCGGGACGCCGTGGATGGACCTGCCCGAGCATTTCGGCTCGTGGAAGGGTTGCCCACAACAGGCTTCGGATGTGGGCGGCCGACGGCACTTGGGAGAAGGTCTTCACCGCCCTGCTCGCTCATGCGGATGCCGAGGGGGACCTGGACTGGGTCGTCGCGGTCGACTCCACCATCGTCCGCGCTCACCGGCACGCTGCCGGGGGCCGTCAAAAGGCGCCCCGGTCGGCGAGGCGAACGACCATGCCCTTGGACGGTCCGCGGCGGACTGACCACCAAGATCCACCTTGCCGCGGACGGCCAATGCCGCCCGCTCGCCTTCGTCATCACGCCAGGCCGGGCGGGTGACGCGCCGGCGTTCACGCGGGTCATGGCCTGGTCACGAGTGCCTCGGCGGGTCGGTCGTCCCCGGGTCACGCCGGAGACGGTCCTGGCCGACAAGGCGTATTCGTCCCGGGCGATCCGCCGTCATCTACGACGGCGCGGGATCCGTGCGGTGAACCCGCAGCCCGCCGACCAGGCCGCCAACCGCAAGCGGCTCCGTCGGCTCGGCGGCCGACGGCCGGCCACCGCGTCGATTGCACGAATCAGTCGTGGCCGGTATCTATCGCCGTGGCTGGTATCTGATGCATGGTGTGCCCACAGGAACATCCCCCGCCATTCCAGGCGGAGGGCCCCTGGCCGGTCCTGTCGTCCCGTGTACGACAGGACCCGCCGCGCCTCCCGGCTCCCCACGGGAGGCCACGCGGCTGCCCGAACGCTCCATCCGGCTCCTCCGCAGCACCACCCGCTCGGCCCGTACCGCCAGCCACGCCCGATCACGCCTTCACCTGCAAATCACAGGCACGACAGCGCCCCCACGCCTACGAAACCGCGGCAGAACCCGCCACACGCGCGCAGATCAGCGGCCCGGGCCGAGGTCTTGGAACGTCTTATCTGCCAGCCCACCGACCCCAGCGAGTGAATGGGGCTCCCGGCACGCTTGCCGATCGTCAGCTCAAGCGACTCACCGAAGATGCCGCCCAACTGATGCCCCTGCCCAACCCGCGCCCGGCCCCAGGGGCCAGCTCGAACCCTCACCGGCACTTACGACCCCGACGCCATGAGCCTGGGGACAGGCCCAGCACTCGTCAGCTCCTCTGCTCACCGGACGTCTCGCGCAGCCGGTCCAGCGATGCGGGCTGCAGGGCGGCCGGCAAGTGCCTGACCCGACTCCGTGACGATCCGAGCGCGGCTGTTGTCGACCCATCGCTGGGCGTGGGCGTAGCCCTGTTCGCGGCATTCGATGCCCTGGATCGCGCACTCCGACTTGTCGGCGTCGCGTGCGCAGACGGCTTCCAGCAGCCAGTGGTGCCCCGGCGTGAGCCGGCCCTTTCCCGCGGCGCGGTGGACGTGCGCGTGCGGCTTCGGGATCCCCTTGTGGATCTCGCACCGGACCACGGCCGTGGGATCCTCCCCCCATCTCGCCCACACCCGCCGCCGAACCTTGCGCTTCGCCATGCGACAGATCCTGGGAGGCCCTGATGCGGGCCTGGTTCACTCCACCGTGACCGTCCTGGTCTCGACGCCCGGGATCCCCTTGTCCCACCAATGGTGGTAGCGGCTGTACGGGGCCGGGTCCCGGTCCGCGATCAGGGCCGACAGCTTCCGCGCCTCTTCGGTCAGGCCGCGCCAGGCCGCCTTGTCGAGTTTGCGGAACGCGGTCAGTTCCAGGCCTTTGTCCGCCGCGCGCCACACCCCGGCGACCTGACCGTCGACGAGCAGGGTGGGCAGCACGTCGCCGTTGCGCCGTACGACGAGCGGTCGGTATTCCTGCGGCATCAGGCGCCCCGGGAGGGCGTGGGCCAGCAGCGTGCTGTCCCACATCGGCAGCAGTCTGGGCGGCGCGGGGGTGTCCTCGGCGGGCACGGTGGCGCCCGCCAGGTCGAAGAGTGCGGCGCGGGCCGGCCCGGGAACGCGCACCACCTGGTCGCGGAGATCACTCAGCGCCTGGCTGATCACGGACCGTCCCAGCAGGGTGAAGCGTGCGAAGTCCGGTGCCGACGCCGGTCCGAAGGCCCGCAGGTAGGAGAGCAGGAGCCGCTGTACGCCGGCCGTGGCGTCCTTCGCCTCGTCTGCCGGGTCGACGCCCGAGGCGAGATAGGTGTTCGGCAGCTTGAAGGACCACGAAGCGCCGGTCGGGGTGTGCTGGATCGGCGCGTACGTCCTCAGGGCCCACCACAGGCGGTGCGCGTGGTCGCCGAGGCTCGTTTTGAACTCGGCCTCCACGTCGGCTCCGGTGCGGGGGCGGGCCAGGAACCCGGCGAGCCGCGGAAGCAGCGAGTCGGCGTCCTCCTCGCTCAGCTCGGTCGAGGTGTAGCGGCGGTCGTACAGCCGTGACGCCCGCAGGCTCCGGACCATGGCGGCGTGGTAGGGCGCGTAGTCGTCGGCGTGGACGGCATGCAGGGTGATCCGCATGAGGGTCGCCTTCACGATCCGGCGGTCCGTGAAGGCCGCGTCGAGATCCTCGGGCACGAAGCCCTCCACGCGGCTCCACAGAGCCAGGTAGGGCGAAGCGGGCGCCTGGGCCTGAAGGGCGCAGACCCGGCGGACCGCCTCCGCCACGTCGAGGCGCCTGCGCTCCAGGAGAAGCTGCCGGTCCAGGGTCGCCAGGGTGAGCTGCCGCGCGGTGAGGGTCACGCCCGGATTATCCCGCCCCGTCGGCATCGGCGACCCCGCTCATTCTTGCCGGAGGGGGTGCCATGAACGATCAGGACTCGCGCGACGACACCGCGTACGAGGACGCGGTCAGGCATTCCATGGCGGGTGACACAGGCCGGATGGACGGCGATCCTGGGCGTGTCAGGACTGCTGGGCATGGCCGCGATCGCCACCGCTGTCATGTGCGTGGCCTCCGCCGCCCCATGATCTACGTCGTCATGACGGCCACACGCCAGGACCCCGCGTTTGTCTCGCACCCCGGTGGTGAAGCGTGGCGCGCCCTGGCAAGCGCCGCTGACGCGTCGTGCGGAGCATCCCGTGAACCCGCAAAAGGATCGCCCACCACCCCTGATACAGCGTCAGGGTCCGCTCAGGGTCGAGGCGGGGGACTCACCGATGGCGATCGCCGGTCGTGGCCAGCAGGCTGTACTCATGTTGAACACGCCGCCCGTTGGCCGCCGTCTGTCACTCCCCCGCCGCGCCGCGCTCGCCCTCGCCGGGGCCGCTGCCCTGACAGGGCTGGTGGGGGCGTACACCCCGAGCTTCGCCGCCACAGAACCGGCTTCCGCCACCCCGACGCCCGCCACCGACTTCAGCGACTGCCCCGCCCTTCCGGCCGGCGCCGATCCGGCTCAGTGGCGGTGCGAAGTCCACACCGCCGCACCCCGGTTGACGTTGGGGAAGGTCGAGGTGGCGCTCGCCCCGATCACCATGACGCACGCCGAGGGGCCGATGCCCGACGGCTCCAAGGCACAGGTCTGGGGCGCGATGCACAGCGTGCCCACCCCCGTCCCGGGCGGGCTCACCGGCACCGCCGCGGGTAAGCACCCACGACAGCTCCGCCTGTCGATCGAGCCGCAGTACGGGGGCCGATCCGACTTCTACACCGGGCAGTTCAGCCTGCGCATGCGGCTTTCGAGCCCACTGCTGCCACACGGCTGCACCATAGGGGCGAGCACGCCGGTCGACTTCCAGCTCAAGCGGTCGGGCCCCTCCAAGTGGGTCTCACAGGATCCGCCGATCATCGAGTTCTCGGCCTACGACGACACCTTCACCGCCCCCGCCGCCGAACACTGCGGGCCCCTGACAGGGCCGCTCAACCACCGACTGGGCCTGCCGGCGCCGACCGGCAACCTGATGACGTACGACGCCACCTACACGTACCGGATGTACGACCAACTGCCCTCCGCGTAGCATCAGAAGCCGACGTCTCGCTCTGGCTGCTCAACCACTACAGCACCTTCACGCTGACCGTCGTCATCGTCGAGGGAACCGTCCTCCTCGCTGTCGGCGGCAGTGTGCTGTTGCGCCGCAGATACCCCTCGGTGGCCCGCGGCGAACACAGCGAGATGGTCGGAGTGACGCTCGGCATGTTCGGCGCGATCTACGGGATCGTCCTCGCCTTCGTCATCGTCACTCTCTGGGCCCAAATGGAGGAGACCCAGGCCATCGTCGCCTCCGAGGCCGCCGCCGCGGCGCTCATCACCCGGGACGCCGCCGCGTGCCCGGCACCGGTCCGTGCTCGACTCGACGCAGCGATACACCCCCAAGAGGAGGCCGCAGGCGAACTCAACACGGCCCCAGCTCCGTTCAAAGAGGGAACTCCGACCCAGTGCTGGACCCAGTGAGACGACTGCGTGCGCAGGATGGGCCGAACAGCGCGCGCCGTCCGAGAAGTTCTGCAAAAAGGGACCTCGGCGCTGCCTCGAACGGTGCCGTCCACGGCCTCGACGGGGCCGCCGACGCGGCGCGACGGCCCTGCGCCGGCCCGGGGCCCACCGTCGCCCCGCAGGAGCGCACCGACAGATACGAGACCTCTCGAAAGCGTTGCTGACCTGGCCTTTTAGAGAATTTCGCGTAGCGTGACGAGCTCTGCCGGACAGCATCTCAGGGGGTCTTCATGAGCCAGAAAACCACCGGAACCGACACAGCTCGCGTTCAGGTCCGGGAAGGGTTCGACGCGGTGCGCAAGCGGCCCGGTATGTACGTCGGCTCGACCGGTGAACGCGGCCTGAATCAACTGCTGTTCGACGTCGTGGAACGCGCCGTCAACGAGGCTCTGGCCGGTCAGGGCGAACACATCGCCGTCACCCTCACCGAAGACGGCGGTGTCCAGGTGGCCGATTCCGGGCCGGGCATTGCCGTGGAAGCGGCCGGTCACACCGACGGCCATGGCCTGGAAGACATGCTGACCCGCCTGCACACCCGCGCCCGCGGCCTTCGCGGCCGTCACACCATGTCCATGAGCCCGTTGCGCACCGAACCGTCCGTGGTCAACGCCCTGTCGAGCCGGTTGACGGTCGAGGTGCGCCGTGAAGGCCGGCGTTGGGTCCAGCATTACGCACGCGGCGTCGCGGTCTCCCCGCCCGCCGCGACGGGGGTGACGACCGGAAGCGGGACCACCATCACCTTCTGGCCCGACGCCGACATCTTCGACACCACGCGGCCCTCGTTCGACGGCCTGGCGATCCGCTTCCGTGAGGTGGCGGCTCTGAACCGGGGCTTGAGTCTTTCGCTGACCGACGAGTACGACCGGGACGAGCCGCGGTCCGCGTTGTTCCGGTTCCCGGACGAGGAGCGGGACCTGGTCTTCGCCCTCGGCATGGAGACAGGGCCGCGCGTGCACCCGGACGTCATCGCCTTCGAGGAGGAGGACACCCGGATGGCGGGCACAGTCGAAGTGTCCCTGCGGTGGTGCGACTCCCCCGGGGCAGCGGTCCGGAGTTTCGCCAACAGCATCCGCACGCACGAGGGCGGCACCCACGAAACGGGCCTGCGTGACGGGGTGACCGCCGCCGTCGACGCATACGCCCGCAAGCGCCGGCTGTTGTCGGCCACGGATCCCCGGCTGAGCTTCGAGGACATCGGCGAGGGCCTGACAGCCGTCGTGTCCGTCAAGCTGGACGCCCCCGAGTTCTACGGAGCCACGCGCACTCGCCTGGGCGGCGACGGCGACGCCGTACACCCCGACGTACGAGACACCGGCGCGGTACACGCCTGTGTCCGCGACGCTGTCCAGGCGCGCCTCGGCACATGGCTGGACCGACACCCCGATCAGGCCGCGGCCGTCATCGACCGGATCATCGCGAACCCACGTCGGCCCTGAGCGCCAGGGCCCGCGCCACCAGCGCGGCCCCGCCCTCGCCCAACTACCGTTGCCCGGACGGCCTTCAGCCAGCCGGACACCACGCAGGACATGATCCCGGCGCTGCTGCTCTGGCGGACCTCCCCCTCCGGCCGCCCCGGATCGTAGGAGGCGGCCTTCAGCCCCACCTGGGCGTGCAGGCGCGCGTGTGTATCCCATGGCGTCAGCTCACCGGCAGCCCCCAACCAGCTTGACGGCCACAGGCCCCGACCGGCGGTCACGACCCGCCGCCTGCACCGTCTCGTACTGTGACCGCTCAGTGGTCGGCTCCGGAAGTCCCTTCGGGGGGTCGACCCCGGACGGCGCGTCTGTCGACTGTCGCCGAACTCCTGGCCGGCACAGCCGTTGACGAGGGCTGCTACCGCCATCCGGATGGCCACCGCCATCACCGACCGCCTGGCCCGCCGCGGGCTCGACGTCATCACTCCCGCGCCGGCGGACCGGGCGCTCGTCCACCAGGTCATCTTCAGCGGACGCACCCGAAGGTGTGCGTCAAACCGAACGGCTTGAAGCGTTGGCCTCAGTCCGGGCGAGGGAACATGCGCTCGACGGCGGTCACCAGTGCGGCGCGGCGGGCGGTGATAGAAGGGTCTACGGCCTGGTCTGCGGCCGCGGCGGCGATTTCGGGCTGACCTGCCCAGGTCATGGCGATCTGGTTGATCAGGGCGAGGACGTCGACCGGGTCCCAGGCCGGGTCGAGCAGCCCGGTGCGCTGAGCGTCTCGAAGTTTGTCGAGCTTGCCGGCGATCGTGGCCTGGAGGGGGCTGGTGGTGTCGTCTGCGGACTCGGCCAGTTCCAGGCGGCCCCATGCGATCAGGCGGTAGTGGTCCGGACGGGCCGCGAAATGGTCGAAGAGGATGCCCGCATAACCAGGCAGGTCGGCCGGATCCAACTGAGTCGCCTCGACAAGCGCCGTCGTCTCGCGCTCGGCGACGTGCGCGTATAGAGCTTCCTTGCTGCGGAAGTAGGCGTAGACACGTTCCTTGCTCGTCCTGGCCTGCTTGGCGATGCGGTCCACGCGGGCGCCGGCGATCCCGTGTCGGGCGAACTCCTCCTTGGCTGCGGCGACGATCCGCTGGCGCGTGGAATCGGTGGACTCGCCCGAGGCGGCGGCGTCCGGGGTCTGGCCAGGGTTGATGGAGCGAGGCATGAGCCCAGGATAGGCGACCGAACCGTTCGGTTTTGCGCGGGCACTCCGGACAGGCGTAGGGTCATACCGAACAGTTTGGTTTGGTCAGCCACAGGCTGCCGACCGTGACACAAGGAGCGATCTCATGCAGCACCGCCCCCTGGGACAACAGGGACTGCGCGTCTCCGCGCTCGGACTGGGCGTCATGGGGATGTCCATGGCCTACGGCCCCTCGAACGACGAGGACGCCATCTCCACCATTCACCGCGCCCACGAACTCGGAGTCGACTTCTTCGACACCGCCGAGCTGTACGGCCAAGGCACGGGCGGCAACGAGACGCTGCTCGGCAACGCAGTCAAGGATTTCCGCGACGAGGCCGTCCTGGCCACCAAGTTCGGCTTCGACATGACCAGCAAGGCGTTGGGGAGCGGCGTCAACAGCCGCCCGGAGAACATCCGCGAGGTCGCCGAGAACAGCCTGCGCTACCTCCGGACCGACCGCATCGACCTCTTCTACCAGCACATCGCCGACCCCGACGTACCGGCCGAGGAGGTCGCCGGCACTGTCGGTGACCTGATCACCGAAGGCAAGGTGCAGTACTTCGGCCTGAGCAACGTCGGCCCGCAGTACATCCGCCGCGCCCACGCCGTCACCCCGGTCACAGCCCTTCAGTACGAGTACTCGATCTTCGAACGCGAGGTGGAGGACGAGATCCTGCCGGTCCTGCGGGAGTTGGGGATCGGCCTGGTGCCGTACTCGCCGCTCGGCCGCGGCTTCCTCTCCGGTGTGGTCAAGCCCGCCGACGAGTATCCCGAGGGCGACATGCGCCGCTGGGACGAGCGCTGGCAGGGCGAGAACTACGCCTACAACCTGAACGCCGCCGAGGAGCTCCGAAAGCTCGCCGCCACCAAGGGCATCACCCCCGCCCAGCTCGCCCTGGCATGGCTGCTCGCCCAGGGCGAGGACGTCGTCCCGATCCCGGGCACCCGCAGCGCCACACGTCTGGGGGAGAACGTCGGCGCCACCGACGTAGAACTCACCGAGGACGACCTGGCCCGTATCCGGGAGGTCCTCCCCCAGGGCTCCGCAGGCAGCCGCTACCCGGCCTCGATAATGGCCGGCTTCACCACCGACTGACAGCCCGTACTCCAAGTTCAGCGGTCCCGGGCAACCGGCGGCGAGCAGCGGCAGCATGTCCCACCCGGGCGAGGCAACGAGCTCCGCCAAGGTGGGCGGGGCGAACCTGGTCTGGCGGCTGTGCGGTGCGTTGTCGGCGTGAGCGGGATAGTGCTCGTCGTGGCTCCGAGCAGTTTCAGGTGCTGTTCCTCGGATCTGAGCGCCACCGCGTCGGTCTCGCCGCGATCCGGGTGGACGACCGCCACACGCAGCCCGCCGTAGGTGTCCGCGTGGATGGTGCCGGTGAAATCGATCCGTAGCCGCAGCGGTACGTCGGGGACGGTCGCGGCGAAGTAGGTGTTGCCCACGACGGTGTGGTCGTGGAAGGGGAGGCACAGCTCGGCGAAGAACTCGGGGGCTTGCAGGGACAAGAAGGTCTCCGGTCGGGGTCGGGCTGGTCCTACCGGCGTGGGCCGGGCAGGGCGGTCGGCTGGCGGTGCTCCAGCGCGGGACGCCGGCCGCGGGGAGCGCGGCCGGGCGGCGGGATGCGACGGCCCGCTGCACGTCGAGCGGGGTGGGGGCCGGCGGTACTGGCGGAAGGATCGGGGTGAGCTGGGCCATCCCCTTGATGTAGCTGAAGGTCTCCTCACGCCAGCGGGGCAGCGGAGTTGGATCGGCGACGCACTGAGTGACGCCGGTGAGCAGGACGACGGGGGTGTCGGTGCTGGCCGTGGCGTAGCAGACGGGCCGGTCGACGGACTTGCCCGCCCGCAGCTGCCAGCGGGCGTCCCGCGTGGTCGGCTCGGCTTCCGGATCGAGGTCGCCGGTGGTGAACTCCATGCCGGCGAGCGCGTCCGAGGCCTGGACCGCGAAGACGCCCCAGCTCGGGCGGTCGATCTCCCAGCCCTGTTTCAGGAGCGGGACGACGGCGAGAAAGGGATCGGGCTCGTCGATGCCGGAGACCGGCCGGGCGAGGTAGGCGTCCGGCCCCTGCTCGTACGCCGTGGCGAGGACGGTGGTCCCCGCACACGCGCTGACGGGGTCGGGGCGCGCACTTGGCTGTGTGCCGCTGCCGGTCCCGCTCGACCCACCGGCCGAGAGTTGCCTTGCTGACAACCAACTCCCGTGCCACCTCGGCGAGCGGCAACTGCGACTCGTGCACCATCCGGACGCCTTTCGCCTTGAATTCAAGGGTCGTGCCTGCGACGTCTCCCGGGCACGTCTCTTCCTCCCGTGTCTGGCCCTCACGGCGGCTATTCCGTACGCAGCGCGGTCGCGGTGCCGGTCCTGGCGGCCCATCCGGCCGGGAGCAGCGCCCCCACGGTGGCGATGACCAGCCCACCGAGGATCAGCGGAACAAGCACGGGCAGGTGATAGATCGCGATGTCGTCGCCCGGAATGCTGGTGCCGGCGGCACGGCCCATCACCGGCACCACGGAGTCGTGCAGGGCGATGCCGATGGGGACTCCGATCACGCCGGCGAGCAGACCGATGCCGGCGACCGAGGTGATGACCATGGCGATGGTCTGTTTCGGCGTCATGCCCAGGGCCTTGAACACACCGAAGTCGTGGACGCGTTCGCGGGTGTCGAGCACGACCGTGTTGAGTACGCCGAGGCCGGCCACGGCGACGAGCATCAGAGTGAGCATCGCGGCCAGTGAGTCCATGGCGATGAGCATGCTGCTCACCTGTGCGTTGTTGGGCTGTGCGGTGAGGTTGTAGGGCTGCAGGGCGGTGTTGAGAGAGTCGAGGTAGCTCTGCTGCGAGGCTCCCCGGGTGAGGTCGATGTTGAACTGCACCGACTGCGGCAGGATGTACGCGTTCAGTCCCGCGAGCGAGCTCTTGTCGGTGAGCAGCACCTGCTGCATGGCGAAGACCTCGCCGACGATGCGCACAGGCGCACTGCGGCCGTTGTCGGTCAGGCGGATGGTGTCGCCGATGTGCCTCCCGGTGGCGGTGAGGAAACCGGAGGGGGCGACCGCCTCGCCCGCACCGTGGAACCACCTTCCGGCGAGCATCCGGTACGCGCCCCAGGACGACTCTCCGTCGTAGGCGATCACGTTCGTCGTGCCGGCCAGCCCGGCCACGCCGACCCGGGTCTGGCCCGTGCTGAAGTACCTTCGGGTGCCCGGCTGAGCCCGGATCAGCGACGCGATCGAGGTGGCATCGGCCTTCTTCACCGGCTGGTCGGTTCCCCCGCGGGGGCGGGAGGTGCCGGCGGTCCGAAGAGCTGGATCACAGCGGCACCGGGTGACCTGCGGTTCAGGTCACTCTGGATGGCGCTCAGCGAGATGGCAAGGCCGACGCCGAAAGCGACCCCGATGGTCCCGAGCACCACGGCCGCCGCCATCGTCATCGATCGCGAAGGCCGGTTGAACGGGTTGGCGAGACCAAGACTCAGCGAGCGCGGCAGCGGCAGCCGCCCGAGCAGACGGCGGATCATCCGCCCCCGCCCGGCCTGCGGGGTGCGTCCCACCGCGATCGCCTCGATGGTCCGCAGCCGTCCGGCACGCAGGGCCGGCGGCAGCGCCGTGGCCACCACCGCGCCGAGGGCGAGCGCGGGAATCGCGACGTCGATCCACGGTGCGATCGTCACCGCTCCGACGCCCAGCGCGCCACCCGCATCGTTGAGGACCGGAATGGCCAGCACGTTCCCGAGCACGACGCCCAGTCCCGTGCCGATCGCGGCCGGGATCAGTGCCTGCCCGACGTAGGCGCGTACCACCTGCTCCGGGGTGAAGCCCAACGACTTCAGGATGCCGATGCGCCGGGTCGCGGCGGCCACCGCGCCGCTGACGACGATGCCGATGATCAGGATCGACATGCACAGGCCGAGCACGCCGAAGGAGACGACGAACGGCACGAAGGTCGCCGAGGTCTTGTCCGCGGACATCTTGACCTTCAGATAGGACGCGGCCTGGGTCATCGATCCGGTCGGCACGGCAGCCGCGAGCGCGACCCGGTCCGCGGTGATCTCGGCATCCGTGTCCGCGCTGCGGAACCGGTAGAGCATCTGCTCGTCGGGCGTCTTCCCGGCCGGGGTCAGCGCCGCGAGCTGAACAGGCGAGACCCATGCCTCGGAGCTGCCGCCCGCAGACCTGGCCAGGCCCACGACCGTGAGGGTGGGCTTGCCCGGAAGGTCGGGGAAGGTCATGTGGCCACCGACGCTGAAGGGAGCGTTGGTTGTGGTCAGTACGACCTCACCGGGCCGGGAGGCCCACCGGCCATCAGTGATCTTGAGCCTGTCGACCGGCCCTCCGGTGCCGGCACGGGCGACGATCACCATCGGCGCCAGCTTGTCACCGACCGGCATGCCGTCCTTGTTCGCGCCGACATGCGGCTGCAGCGACAGCACCGGGTACGGGCCGGCGCTGGCCGTGACGCCGGAGACATGTGCGGTGGCCGCGATCTGTGCCTTGGTGGCCTTGCTCCGGTCGTACTGCACCGTCAGATGGGCGCCGCGCTGCCCGTCGAAACTCCGGTCGAAGGACGCCTGCGTCGCCACCAGGAGTCCGGCCGCCAGCACCGAGGCAGTCACCGCCATCATCGTGGTGAGGATCATCACCACGGTCTGGACGCGGCGCCGCCCCACACCGGCGCGTACGACCTTGCTCAGCGCGCTCATCGGACCGCCATCCGCTCGTCACGGAGGACCCTGCCGTCGAGCAGTTCGATGGTCCTGGTCGCGCACGCCTCGGCGAGCGCGACGTCGTGGGTCACCAGCAGGATGGTCTGGCCGGATCGGTTGAGTTCCGCCAGCAGGGTCCTGACATCGTCGGCCGAGGCACTGTCGAGCGCGCCGGTCGGCTCGTCGGCCAGCAGCAGCGAGGGGCGGTTCATCAGCGCCCGGGCGACCGCGACGCGCTGCCGCTCACCACCGGACAGCCGGCCCGGGAAGGCGCGGGCATGCCGGGCGACACCGAGGGACTCCAGCAGTTCGGCCGCCCGCTTACGGGCCTTGCCGTGCGACATTCCGGCCAGTTGGGCCGGCAGCAGGACGTTGTCCTCGGCGGTCAGGTCGTCCAGGAGGTTGAAGAACTGGAAGACCATGCCGATCCGTTCCCGCCGGTACTTCGCCGACGCGGTCTCGGTCATCTCGTCCACCCGGAGACCGGCCACGGAGACCGAACCCCGAGTCGGCTTGTCCAGGCCGGCGATCATGTTGAGCAGAGTGGACTTGCCGCTGCCCGACTTACCGAGCACCGCAACCGCGTCTCCGGCCTGCACGTCGAGGTTCAGATCGGCGAGAGCTGGTCTTTCAGCTTCGTACGTCTTGCTCACATCGCGGATCTGGATGAGCGGCACCGTCACGGCATTCCTCCACTGGGAACGGGGTTGGGCAGTGTCCTCACGCTAGGTACGGCGCACCGCCCGCAACATCGCCTGCTGCTACGAGACCCGTTCGTCCGCATGGACGATCAGCACCCCGGTCATCCTTGAGAAGGAGCCGAAATGACGACTGCCGCTAGCCGCCGGGAACGATGCGGCAGCAGGAGACCCCTTGCCACAATGGCCCGGTGAACACATCAGTGATCAGGGCCGGTTGGCGTGTCGGGGTCATCGCGCTGAAGAAGCCGACGCTCCCGCCGCCCATCCTGTCCCGCTGGGTCTGGACAACCGATGCGGTCCTCGCCCTCGCTCTGACCGTCGGGGCCGTCGGCGGCGCCCTGGACCGGCAAGGCAGCGTCACCGACTCGCTGACCACGCCGAGCCAGCCGCACACGCCTGCCGGTGTTCCGTCCGCGCCCACTCCCCCGGTCGGGCAGATCACCCACTACTACGGGGCGGCGCATCCCTGGCAGGTGCTCCTGGCCGTGCTGGCCACGCTCCCGCTCGTCGCGCGCAGAAGATTTCCCCTGACCGTGTTCTGGATCCTGATCGGCGCGAGCGAGCTGTACCACCTCAGCCCGGGGTTCAACCCCACCTTCACCTTCGCCGCATGTCTGATCGCGGCCTACAGCGTGACGATGTACAGCACGTACCAGAGGGCCGCGATCACGAGCGCCCTGGCAGGCATCCTGCTGTTGGCGGCGACCCACAAGCAGAACGTGCCGACCATGGGTTCGGGCCCGGAGACCTTCCTCTTCCTGATCCTGATCCCGCTCGCCCTGGTGGCCAACACGATCTACACCTGGAAGCTGCGGGTGCGGACCGCGGAGACCGAGAAGGAGTCCGCCGCACGACTGGCCGTGAGCGAGGAACGCTCCCGCATAGCGCGGGAACTGCACGACGTGGTCTCACACAACATCAGCGTGATGGTGGTCCAGGCGGGCGCGGCACGCAAGGTGATGCAGGCCGCCCCTG
The DNA here is from genome assembly GCF_024539815.1 of Streptomyces hayashii. GTDB lineage: Bacteria > Actinomycetota > Actinomycetes > Streptomycetales > Streptomycetaceae > Streptomyces > Streptomyces hayashii. Next base: position 88,894 of record NZ_JAHHIU010000083.1, on the reverse strand, counting down.
AAAAGGCCCACAACGCGCTCCTGGCCGTCGAGTCCGGCGGGCGCGCCGCGATGACCGAACTGCGGCACACCATGGGCCTGCTCACCCTGAACAGCGACTCCCCCGACCTCTCGGTCGAGGACGACCTCGCCCGGACACCAGGCATGGACCAGCTGGACCCGCTGGTCTCCCGGGTACAGAACGCCGGCATTCCGGTCCGGCTGCACATCACCGGCAAGCCGGTTCCCCTCTCCTCCGGCATGGATCTCGCGGTCTACCGCCTGGTCCAGGAAGCGTTGACCAACACCATGAAGCACGCAGCCGGCTCCCACGTGGAGATCACCATCGACTACGGCCCCGCCGTCCTGCAGGTGGAGGTGAACGACACAGGCGGCTCTCCGGCGCCCTCGTCCCACACGGGCAGCGGCCGCGGTCTGATCGGTCTGCAGGAGCGGATCGCCGTCTACGGCGGCACCTTCGAGGCCGGGCCCAGCCCTTCCGGCGGCTACCGGGTGCACGCCGTCATCCCGTGGGAGAAGCCGTGACCGAGCCCCTGCGCCTGGTGGTCGCCGACGATCAGGACCTGCTCAGGACCGGCTTCACGATGATCCTCACCGCGGACGGGATCGATGTCGTCGGTGAGGCGGCGAACGGCGCGGAAGCCATCGAGTTGGTCCGTGCCACCAGCCCTGACGTCGTGCTGATGGACATCCGGATGCCGAAGGTCGACGGGCTTGAGGCCACGCGGAGGATCCTGACCGAGGCCGCCGAGCCGCCCCGGATCATCATCCTGACCACCTTCGACAGCGACCGCTTCGTGTACACAGCGCTGAGCGCGGGCGCCAGCGGCTTCCTGCTCAAGGACGTCACTCCCGAGCAACTGGTCACTGCCGTACGCCTGGTGCGTACAGGCGACGCGCTGCTCGCGCCGAGCATCACTCGCCGCCTGATCCAGCGCTTCGCCCCCGCCGACACGCCCAGCGCAGCCCTGCATCGCGATCTCGCCGTACTGAGCCCCCGCGAACTCGATGTGCTGCAACTCCTCGCGAAGGGACTGAGCAACATGGAACTCGCGGCACGAATGCAACTGAGCGAGACGACCGTGAAGACCCATGTCCGCCGAATCCTGGCCAAGTTGAACCTGCGATCCCGAGCTCAGGCGGTCGTCGTCGCGTACGAGTCAGGACTGATCTCGCCCGGGGCCACCGGCACCAGCACATGAAGCGAGTCAGCCGTTCGCCGCCGTGGACACGACGTCGGCCAGGCGCCGGCCCGGCGAGGGACTGCCAGAACATCAAGGGCGATCCGCCCCCGCCCGGGAGACGTCACGAATTTACGGGTTGCTTCCGGGACTCGGGTTCGCTGATGCGGTATGGGCCGTTTCGATGAGCGTGGACCTACCGCACCCGCTCGGGCCCATCACAGCCACGCTCCGACCCATGCGGACCTCCAGGTCGACGTCGTCGACCGCCCGCACCAGGCTTTCGCCCTCGCCATGCTCCCTGGACACCCCACGCGCCTGCAGCAGCCAAGCGCCGCCCGATTTCCCGCGATGATGGTCTCCCACATGTCCCTCAGGCCCCGGTCGCGCGGGTCGTAGCCGTCGGCGAGTTGCTGCAGGTTGGCCTCGTCCGCGAGGGCGCGGGCGACCTGGTCGGGGAAGGGGTTGCGGCTGCGGGGCGTGCCCGGGCCGCCGACCGGCATGGCGGCGATGAAGGCGCGGTCCAGACCGATTCTCTCGGCGCGCCGCTGTCCAGCGCGCCGCGCAGCAGGGACCGGCCGTAGTTGAACACCAGTCGGCGCGAGTTTTCGGTGACCTTCGACTTTCTGCCGTCCAGGCGGGCCTGGCCGTGGAAGGTAAGGCCAAGGCGCTCGCGGTTGCGCAGGTCCGCGACGAAGCGGTGGACGTGCTCGCCGCGCAGCACGGTGGGGTCGTGGCCGCCGCCTGGCGCCTCGGCCTCCAAGGACGCGCACAGTTCGGCGGCGGCGCGGCGTACGAAGTCCACCGGCTGGGCGCTGCGCGGGCAGGTGGGTGAGCGCAGCACGTCGGCGATGTGGTCCCACAAGAGGTCGCGCAGCCACCGCTGGGTGATGCAGGTCAGGTCGACGTAGCTGGAGCGGTGGGGGAAGCGCACGCCGAAGTGCTCGGTCTCGATGTAGCCGGCGTCCCGGGTGTCGGAGGGGGTGAAGTAGATCTTCCGCAGGGCCTGTTGCATCTGGGCCGCGGCTCGCGGGCGGGGTCCCTTTACTTGCCGCCGCACTCGGCCTACTGACTTCCGGGATGGGGTTGCAGGTTGAGCGGGCCGAACTCGTCCATGCAGAACACCACTTCCGGCTCGCCCTTCTCGGGTATCACCTCGCCGTCGGCGATGGCGTAGAGGTGCTCGACGCGGGCCTTCTTCGCCTCGTAATCGGGGTCCTTCGAGGTCTTCCAGGTCTTCACGCTTGAAACGAGACGCCCTCCTCGCGGAGCAGGACCCGCAGGCCCTCGTGGCCAATGTCGTCGATCACCCCCTCGGCGACCAGGAAGTCGGCCAGCTTGGCCAGGCTCCAGGTCGAAAACGGCAGGCTGTGCTCGGCTGGCTTGGACTTGCCGATCTTCTTGATCTCGCGCCGCTCGGGCAGCGTGGCCGCCGCCCAGGCCGGAACCCGGACGGCGAGTCACGACGGGGCGAACGTTGTCTGATGCGGCACTGTCGTGTCGTCGTTGCACGCCGGACCACGCGAACGCCAGCAGCTTTGCGCTCAGCGTCACCGACCGTCGGTGCTCCATCGATACCCGCCGCCTTCACCGGTCCCAGCCTGCCTCGCAGCCAGCTGGCATCCCATCAGAACGAGCGTCAAATAAGCGTCACGGGCGTCATTTCAGCGTCAAGATATCGCCCGTAACACCCACGCCGCACATAATGCACCCGCGCAAACCCGCAGGTCAGGCCCCCCTTTGCGGCAGGCTCCAGAATCGCCACGCACTCCACGTGGCGCGTCATCGTAAAGATGTCGTCCTGAGCGGGTGGCGGACAGCCATGCCTCCCCTTCCCGGCGGGGGAAACAGGTTGCCGCGACCGGCTTCCCCGGCACCCGTCCTCGCCGAGCTCCCGTCTCCCGCTCAGGCACCCTCGTTGTCGTGCGGGGCGCCGATGAGGACGAAAGCCATCGTGGCCAGGCGGTCGCTACGGTTGCGCCAGGCGTGGCGGGTGCCGTTCTGGATCACGATGTCCCCTGCCGAGACCCGGGTGCAGTGGCCGTCGTCGAGTTCGAGGACCATGTCGCCCTGCAGCACGATGCCGTAGTCGACGGTCGGTGTGGCGTGCATGCCGTCGGGCTCGATGAGCTCCGCGACGCCGGGCGAGTCGGCACGCTGCTCCAGGTCGAAGGCGACCGGGTCGAACGCCGGGTCGGCCATCGCGGTGTCCGGCGGGAAGGTCAGGACGATGAAGCGGGTGCCGCCCGGGGCCGGAAGCAGGCTGGTGACCTTCGGTGTGGGGTCCTCCCCCGCCCTGCTGACCGGCTCGCCGGGGTCGGTGGCCCACGGTAGTCGGGACACCCAGCCCGGCAGGCTGGTGAACTCGCGGCTGCGCGGGACGGGGCCGTCGTCGACGACGACCGACCTTCCGTCCTCGTCATGGCCGGTGACGACTCTGCGCATGTGTCTCTCCTCGGTCGGATCCGCCGGACGCGTCGAAGGGGGGATCGGTCAAGCGTGTCGATCAGTCGGACCGTTGGGTCGGTCAAGCGTGTCGATCAGTCGGACCGTTGGGTCGGTCAGGTCTGTCGGTGCCGGGCCGGGGCGGGGACATCAGCGCGGTGGTCCAGGCGTCCAGGACGTCCGCCACCGTCGGCGCCGGCACCCGGAGCAGGGCGGATGCCACCGTGCGGACGAACTGCCGGTGCCGGTCCTCAGTCAGGTACTCCACCGGGGACTTGCCGTCCACGCGCGCGAGCAGCAGCGCGGGCAGCAGGGAAGCGGCTCGTGCCTCGACGGCGGGCCGGGGCTCCCAGTCGACGCACCGGGCGTATGCCTCGTCCAACGTGCGGGCGGACCGCAGCAGTTCGGCTCGGTGGGCGGGCAGCACCAGACTCTTGAGGAGCAGGTGGTTGACGCAGAAGGCGAGATCGAAGGCCGGGTCTCCGTACCAGGCGCACTCGGCGTCCAGCAGTACGGGCGTCGAAGGGCCGACGAGGATGTTCTTGGGGCTGATGTCGCCGTGGACCAGGGCCAGGTGGGTGGCAGCCGTGCGCTCGGCGAGGCGGCGCAGGATGTCGCCCAGGGCCGGGTGGGCCGCCGCCGTGGCGAGCAGGTACGGCTCGATGCGCAGTGCGTGGAAGTTGTCGTCGGTGGCGAACTCGGCGGCGAGGGACGCGTCGCCCGCGCTCGCCGCGTGCAGCATGCCGAGCGTCTCTCCGACGGCCGCCGCGGTCGCCACGTCCACCTCTCCGTCGAGCAGTCGCGCCTTCCACATGGGGTATCGCTCGGGGGGCAGATACCCCATGGCGAAGAGGCCGGCTCCGGGGTCGTGGGCCAGGAGTTCCGGCACGGCCTCCGGCCGGTGCCGGGAGGCGAACCGCATCCACGCCCATTCGTAGGCGTTGCGCGACACCGGCGCCTGCCACTCGGCGGCCACCTTCAGCCGGGCCAGGGCGCGCTTGACGCACAGGGACCGTCCCGGCAGGTCCACCCGCCACAGGTCGGAGGAGACACCGCCGGCGAGCGGGGTCCAGCTTGCGCTCTCACCGGGGCGGGCGAGTTCATGGGCGGTCAGGAAGCCGGACAGCGCGGGATCCGGAACTGTGTGGACGGAGGCGGGACTCATCACCGCTCACCCGGCCCGGTGGTCAGGCCGCGGGGGCTGTTGCAGGCGTGGGCCGGCGGCTCGCCCGCCAGGATCCGCACGACTTCTTCGGCGGCACGGCGGCGCAGTTCCGTCACCGAGGCGTCGGAGGAGAACGCGACGTGAGGAGTGATCAGCGCGCCGGGCTGGTCCAGCAGCGCGGCGGGCACGTGCGGTTCGGACTCCAGCACGTCGAACGCGGCCGCGTCGAGGTGGCCGCCGTCGAGCGCCTTGACGACCGCGTCGGTGTCCACCAGAGGGCCCCTGCTGACGTTGACCAGCAGGCCGCCCGGTTTCATCAGCGCCAGCTCCTCGGCGCCGATGATGTGGTGCGTGCCGGGGGTGAGCGGCACATGGAGGATCACCACGTCGCTGCGGCGCAGCAGTTCCTCCAGGCCCACCGGCTCCACCCCTGGGGCGTCCTTGGGCGGGAAAGGATCGTGGACCAGGATCCGGCAGCCGAACGCGCCGAGCTTGGCCGCGGTGGTCCGTCCGATGCGTCCGTAGCCGACGATGCCGCAGGTCAGCGTGGACAACCGGCGCAACCGGGCGCTCGCGGGGTCCCATCGTCCGGCTCTGACCTCGCGGTCGAACACCGCCAGACCCCGCGTCCAGGCGAGCACCATCCCGACCGCGTGGTCGGACACCTCGTCGACGCAGTAGTCCGGAACGTTGGTGACCCACGCGCCCCGCTCGGTGGCGGCTTCCACCGCGATGTTGTCCAGGCCGACACCGAGTCGGGCCACGATGCGCAGGTCGGGTGCGGCACCGATCGCGGCGGCGGAGACGGGGGCCCAGCAGGTGAGGATTCCTGCGGGCCGGTGCTCGGCGACCAGTTCCTCGATGGCCTCGGCGGAGGCGGGTTCGGCGGGGCCGGTCACCAGGGTATGGCCCGCCTTCTCGATGACCGATCGCTCGACGGCGTCGTCGGGCCAGGCATGGTCGGTGAGCAGCACGGTGCCCAGGCGGCTCGGTGAAGTCATGGCAGGTCGTCCTCGCAGAAATCGTACGGCCGCGGTGGGCGGCGGGCGGCAGGCCCGGTCGTGCCCGTGCGCTGGGTGAGCGCCGCCCGCGAGGGCCGGCAGCCTGTCCGACGGGGCTACCGGCCATCACGGGCGGCGGAGAGGGGATCGAGTCGCTGAGCTCGGTTCGGTGCCGGCGCTCGCCGACTTGTGGTCGGTCCGGGTGCCGCGGTACGTCCCTGGAACGGGTCACGAAGGCCGGGGCGCGTCGCATCACTCTGTCATAGCCACGCGATGCTAACGATAGCACCACAGCATGGCGGGACGTCAAGGTTGCGGCGTGCGCGCGGGGGACGACCTGCCCCGGCGGGCCTCTGCCGCAACTCCGGAATCCGATTTCCGTGCCGAAAGCGAATACCGGTGAAGAAATCCCTCCGCCACGTCTTGACGCGCCGGGTGCTTGCCCGCATGGTTTCTGCCACGACCGTGTGACCGCCAAGTGTCCGCACGATGTCCGGCCGTCGAAGACGCCATAGCCACAGACGTCCCGACGGGCGAATAACGGGCTGAATTCCGCAGACGGTGTCCGACCGCGCGACAGCCCTTCGCCCCCCGATCAGTCGATGGCCGGCGGCATTTCGCCCTCACCCACACGACTCCGTGTTCAGCTCACCGCTTCTCGTCACCGCCCTTACGCGCCCCGTACCGGCGGTGGATCCGCCGCGGCACGCCGCGGCCCGTTCCCCCTCAGGAGCCGCTATGACTCACGCTGCGCAAGTCGACACCACCGCCGCGCTCATCGGCGACGCACAGGAAAGCAGCCGTCCCGCCCTTTCCCGCGTCATGATCGGGGCGGGCTTCCTTCTGGTGGTCCTCTCCTACATGGTCAACGCGATGGACCGCCAGGTCTTCCCCCCGCTGCTGCCCGCCATCCGTGCGGAATACGGGTTCTCCCTGGAACAGGGCGGACTGCTGGCGACAAACTTCACGCTCGGCATGGCCTTGGCCGGTCTGCCCGCCGGCTACCTGCTGGACCGCTTCCGCCGCAAGACCGTGCTGCTGGCCAGCATCGTGATCTACTCCCTGGGCACAATGGCCACACCGCTGGCGACCGGGTTCGCCGACATGACCCTGTACCGGGTCGTCTCCGGCTTCGGCGAGGGCATGCAGTCCGCCGCCATCTTCGCGGCGATCGGCGCCTTCTTCGCCCACCGCCGCGGCCTCGCCTTCGGCATCATCGGTGTCGGCTACTCCCTCGGCGTGTTCGTCGCCCCGCTCATCGGCGTCGACCTGATGAACACGCACGGCACCTGGCACTCCCCCTTCTACCTCTTCGGCGCGGCCGGCCTGCTGATCGCCGCCACCTCCGTGTTCCTCGTGAAAGCCGGTCTGACCGAGCACTCCACGGAGAAGGCCGTCTCGACCAGGACCTACGAGTACATGCCCGCCTCCCCCTACAACCGCAACACCATCGCGCTGGCCGTCCACTCAGTCGTCAGCGGCGTCGCCATCTACGGGTTCCTCGGCCTCTACCCGACGTACCTCATCACCTCGCTGCACTACACCCCCGGGCAGGCCGCACTGGCCATGAGCCTCCTCGGCTTCGGGGGCATGACGGCGATCTTCGGCGGCTGGCTCGGTGACCGCGTCGACCAGCGCACCCTGCTGATCGTGAGCCTGCTTGCCGTCTCCGCCATCAGCGTGTGCATCTACACCACGCAAGCCGGAGTCGGCCTGCAGTGCGTGTTCGCCTTCCTCATGGGCGCCTTCGGCCTCGGCTTCATCTATCCGAACACCAACAGCGCGATGCAGCGGGCCGTCCGTCCCGCGCAGATCGGACGCGCCTCCGGCCTCTTCGTCACCAGCTACTACGGAACGGCCGCTTTCTCGGGCCTGCTCTTCGCCGCTCTGGTGGACTCCCTCGGCTGGAGCCAAGCCGGATTGCTGCAGGTCACGGCCCTGCCTCTGGTGGGCGTCGCCGCCCTGACCTGCGTCCGCACCTCGCTGTTCAACAACACGGTCCGGTAGCGGGCCGGCCCGGCGGGGACACCGCCGAGACACCTCACGGAGCCTGTCCCCCGGTACATCACCGGGCCTGTCCACCACACGCCGCAGGGCCTGTCCCACCGCCGAGCGGTGGGACAGGCCCTGCGTGACGTGCGGTCACCCGGTGGGCGTCCGCGCGATTCAGCGGCTCTCCGCCACGACCGGGTTGCGCAGGACGCCGATGCCCTCGATCTCCACCTCGACCTCGTCCCCGGGGCGGATCGGCCCGACGCCGGACGGTGTTCCGGTCATGATCGCGTCTCCGGGCAGCAGGGTCAGATAGCGGCTCAGGTAGGCGACGAGGTCGGGCACGGCGAGCAGCAGGTCGGCCGTGCTGGCCGACTGGGTCACGACGCCGTTCACGCGGGTCGTCAGCGACAGGTCCGAGGGGTCGAGTCCGGTGGCGATGACCGGTCCGAGCGGAGCGAACGTGTCCTGCCCCTTCCCGATCAACAGCGTTCCGAAGGCGCTTTCCCTGCGCTGGACGATACGGTCGCTGACGTCATTGCCGCAGGTGTAGCCGAGGATGTGCTCATGGGCCTCGGAAGCCTTCACATGGCGGGCTTCCTTTCCGATGACGACGACCAACTCGCCTTCGAAATGGATGAGTTCACCGTCCACTGGATAGACGATGGAATCGCCGGACCCGATGGCAGCGGTACTAGGCTTCATGAAGCACACGGGAACTTCCGGAACGTCCCGGTCGGTCTCGTCGATGTGCGTGGCGTAGTTGTAGGCGAACCCGAAGATCCGCGGCCTTTCGAGTGGCGGCAGAAGCACCACGTCGCCGACCTCGTCGACCCGCCCCGTGAGGGACATTCCGGTAAAGGGGTCGCCTTCGCATCTCACGATCCTGGCGTCACCGTCTTCGAATTCTCCGTAGTGACGCACACCGTCGACGGCATACCTGACGATCCTCACGCCCACCTCCGCAACTGGGCAGCCACGGGTGGCCGCAGGTTCTTCCAGCAGTGCTAACGTTAGCATAGGGCAGTGATCAACTCCGATGTCTTCACTCCCCGCCGCCGGCACCCGCCGTGATTGCTATCGTTGGCACACGAGAAGCGACGGCATCGGGCCCGTCGCCCGAGGGAGTCGCTCACGTGATCACGACCAGGGACATCGCCGAACGCCTCGGAGTCTCCGTCTCGACGGTCGGCCGGGCACTCTCCGACGACCCCCGCATCAGCGAGGAGACCAAGTTCCGGGTCCGCCAGGCCGCGTCCGAGATGGGTTACGTGGGAAACCGCGCGGCGCGGATGATGCGGGGAGCGTCCAGCAACGTGGTGGCACTGGTGATCCCGGACATCCGCAACAGCTTCTACTCGACCATCGCACACCAGTTGTCGAAGAACATGCAGGCCGAGGGCTTCCAGCTGATGCTCTCGGAGACCGACGACGACCGAATGGTGGAGCTGCGCCACCTGCGGGAACTGTCCGCCAACCGCGTCGCGGGCATCATCATCGTGCCCACCGCGCGCCCGCACGGCGACTCCGTCAAGCTCCTGCGCACCCTGCCGCACCTGCAACTGCTGCGCCGCCACCCCTCCCTCGGCTCCCAGTGGTTCGGCGTGGACGACCACGAGGCCCTGCGTCAGGCCACCGCCCACCTGGTGGCATTGGGCCACACCCGTATCGCCTACATGGGCGGCCCCCAGGAGCTGCCGACGGGCGCCGAACGGCTGCGCGGATTCCGCAGCGCCTTGCGCGAAGGCGGCCTGCCGGACGACGCCGGACGCACGGAGCTGTGGCCACCCTCGTCCGTGGACCACGGCCGGCGGGCCACGCGCCGGCTGCTGGAAAGCCCGGACGCGCCCACGGCACTCGTCCTGGGATCGACCCAGCTCACCCTGGGTGTACTGGAGGAACTGGCCGAACAGGGCGTGAAAGTACCCGGAGAGCTGTCCGTGGTCGGATTCGGGGACGAACCCGGTTTCAGCTGGTGGGGACCGGGACTCACCACGACCGGTCTACCGATCCAGGAGATGGCCACCGGCTGTGCGCTGTGGCTGATGCGCCGTCTCAAGACCAAGCCGGACAACGACGGGCCGTACACGTCGGTCTCCCTCGGGTCACTGGTCCTGCGCGGCAGCACGGCGCCCGCGACGCGGTGACGGCCACCTCCGCCCGCGGCTGAACCGCTGCCGGACTCGGGCCCCGGACCCACGCCGTGCCACTGCCACTGCCACTGCCAGGCCCCCCACGGTTCACACGGACATCGCGTGGATCGGGGTTCCGGCAGTGCGGACGTGCACTGCCGGGTCTCGGATCCCCACGCCGTACCACCACTGTTCTTGCACGGCTGTTCCTGCGCGGCCGGACTGCCCGGCCCCGGGTCGGCCGACCGTGCCCGACCCGGTCCACCAACCCATGACCCGGCCTCGGCCGGCTCCGCGATGCATGGTCCGGCTTCCCCACCCGCCGACAAGCTCGCCCGCACAGCGCGAACGGCGCCCGGAGCGCATCGCTCCGGGCGCCGTTCGCGCCGTCGGACATGTCGGTCGCACAGGCCTACGGCCGGATCGGCGGCACAGCCGAGCCGGTTCCGCCGGCACATCATCCGTGCGTGCCGCCACGCAACCGGCGCATGACGCCGGCCGTACGCGCGAGTTCGTCAAGGACCCGCTCGGCGGCTGTCTCGTGTACCTTGCCGGGCCGGAAGACGCCGTCCGCGACGACCTCGTTGACGTACGGAACGCACACGGTCGGGCCGATCGGCAGCATCCTGAGGTTCGCCACCACCTGCTTGGACATCTGCACCGCCCGGGTACCGGCCGACACCCCTCCATAACTGACGAACGCGGCCGGCTTGTCCTGCCACTCCACGACGAGGTAGTCCCAGGCGTTCTTCAGCGGGGCCGGAAACCCGCCGTTGTACTCCGGGGTGACGAAGACGAACGCGTCCGACGCCTCCACGATCCGGCTCCACTCCACGGTGTGGCTCTTGGTGTACTGCCGCAGGGCAGGCGGATGCGGCTCGTCGTAGAAGGGCAGAGCCAGTTCGCGCAGATCGACGAGGTGGGACTCGAACCCGTCGTGTTCCGCGGCCCTGGCGGCGAACCAGTCCGCGACCGATCTGCCCACGCGTCCGGGACGTGTGCTGGCGACAACCGTGGTGAGGGTCATCGGCGTCACCAAGGGCTCGGATGCCATAGGAGGCTCACTTTCGACGTCGGCAACGATCCGGTCCGGCGGACCCGCGCCCGCCTGTGCTGTCCGTCCGTCCAGGAGGAACGCGGGTCCGCCGAAGCATCCGATGCCCGGGTGCGGCGCATCCGTGCGAACGATAGCATTCACGCGTGAGCGACTGAAGCCGCCGCATCGATCCACGAGCACGGTGAACCTGGCGCCGCCTGCCCCTTGACAGCAGCGCCGGCTCTCCGCAAGATTGCGCTATCGTTAGCATTCGCCGTTCGCGATGATCGGGTAACCCCCGCCATCGCCCCGCCCCGGCTCCCCTCACCGGCCGCGCCGGCACCGCGAAGGGCGTCGTACGGTCCTTCGTCCGTGTCCGCGTCCGGCGTCGCGGTACCTGTCTGGGTGTCGCACCGTGGGCCCGCCACTTCCGCTTCCGCCGTCGCTCGGCAGGGATTCCTTCCCCCGCCTGCCGCTGCGGGAAGTCCCTCCCGCCACATCCCGCCACGGCAGGCGCGGACTCCGGCGCCGGCCCCTCTCTTCGCCCCGAACTCCGAAAGGTCGCACTGTCATGACAGACACGCGGATCGCCAAGCTCCACGGCCGCAGGGTGTGGGACTCACGCGGCCGGCCGACCGTCGAGGTCGAGGTCCATCTCGCGGACGGCGCGATCGGTCGGGCCATCGCACCCGCGGGGGCCTCGACGGGGCAGGGCGAGGCGCTCGACCTGCGCGACGGCGGCGACCGTTTCGGCGGACTCGACGTCCGGCGTGCGGTGGCGTCGGTGAACCGCGAGATCGCACCCGCTCTGACACACCTCGACGCGGCGGACCAGGAGGCCGTCGACCGCCTTCTGGTGGACCTGGACGGAACCCCCGACCGCGGCCGTCTCGGCGGCAACGCGCTCGTGGCCACGTCCATGGCAGTCCTGCACGCCGGCGCCGCCGCGGCGGACGTGCCACTGTGGCAGCACCTGGCGGGCGGGCGGCCGGTCCGCATCCCTCTGCCGGAGATCCAGATCTTCGGCGGCGGCGCCCACGCGGACCGCCGCGTCGACGTCCAGGACTTCATGGTGGTCTGCCCTGCGGCACGGAGCTTCTCCGAGGCGCTGGACTGGACTGCGGAGATCTACCGGGCGGCCGGGAGCCTGATGCGCGCCGCCGGCAAGGCCCAGGGCGTCGCCGACGAGGGCGGCTTCTGGCCCGCCTTCGACTCCAACGAGGAAGCGCTGGAGACGCTGAGCCTCGCCATCGAAAGCGCGGGGTTCTCCCCCGCCACCCAGGTCGGCATCTCTCTGGACGTCGCGGCCTCGCAGTTCGGCAGCGCCGGCAAGTACACCCTGGCCCTGGACGACAGCACGCTGGACACCGAAGAGCTGCTGGACATGCTGGGCAGCTGGATCAGGCAGTACCCGATCCTCTCCGTCGAGGACCCGGTGGGCGAGGACGACCACGAGGGAATGCTGGAATTCACCCGGCGCCACGGCCGCCACTGCCAGGTGATCGGCGACGACTACCTCGTCACGAACGCCGGCCGGGTGAAGGCCGCGGCCTCCGGCGAAGCGGTGAACGCCGTCCTCATCAAGCCGAACCAGGCCGGCACGGTCACGGAGGCGTTCGAGGCCCTGCGGGCCGGAAAGGAGGCCGGCTTCGGCACGATCGTCTCGGCCCGTTCCGGAGAAACCGAGGACATCACCATCGCCCATCTGAGCGTCGGCTGGGACGCCGGCCAGCTGAAGGTGGGATCCTTCACCCGCTCCGAGCGCATGGCGAAGTGGAACGAGGTTCTGCGCATCGAGGAGTCCCTCGGTGATTCCGCCGTATTCAGCGGCTGGTCCGCTTTCCCGTTCGCCGCTCCCGCCTCCATTGCGTCCAGGCCCTGAATCGGCTTCGGAACAGCATCAGGACTTATGGACACGGTCTAAAGTCATTCGAATTCCACAGCCGATCCGAGTACGGAGACCAGCATGCTGCCACCCGTCAATCTGCGCCCGAGTTTCAACATCACCCGCTCCAGTCACGTCCGTCTCACGGTCGCCGATCTGGCCGAGAGCCGGAACTTCTACGTGAAGGCCCTGGGCCTCGTGGTCAGCGACGAGGACGAACACACCTGCTACCTCCGCGGCCTGGCCGAGGCGTGCCACCACAGCCTCGTGCTGGAGCAGGCCGTCGAGGACAGCGAGGAGGCCGGATCGTGCAGGCGGGTCGGCTACCGGGTCTTCTTCGACGAGGACCTCGACCTCGCGTACGCCTGGTTCCGTGAGCGGGGGCTGCCCGCCGAGTGGGTGGACGCGCCCTATCAGGGCCGCACGCTGCACGTCAGCGACCCCATCGGCACGCCGCTCGAACTGTGCGCGCACATGGAGACCCGGCCTCGGCTGCACATCGACTTCGCGTCCTACCAGGGCGCCCACGCACAGCGGCTGGATCACTACCAGATCTTCGCGCCCGACACCTACGAGCTGTGCGCCTTCTACAGCGAGCTCGGCTTCCGCAACTCGGAGTACATCGAGCACGGCGACAAACTGCTGGGCGCGTTCATGTACCGCAAGGGCACGTGTCTGGACCTGGCGATCGTCGAGAACACCGGACCCGCCCTGCACCATTTCGCCTACACCGTCTCCGAGAGCCACAACATTTTCACGGCCTGCGACTGGGCGGGCATCCTCGGCTACGGCGACGGGGTGGAGCGCGGCCCCGGCCGGCACGGTCCGGGCGGCATGCTCTTCGCCTACCTCCGCGACCCCGACGGGCACCGGGTGGAGGTCTTCAACAGCCATTACCAGACGATCGACACCGAGATCGAGCCCGTCCGCTGGGACGCGGCGTCACTGAGCACCAACGCCCGCTGGGGTCTGCCGGCCCTGGAGAAGTGGTACTTCGAGGCATCGCCCTTCGTCGGTGTGCCACAGATCCCGCCGGCCGAGCCGCCGAAGCCGATGTCACTTGAGCGTTTCCTGCTTGAGCAGTCCGCTCCCTGACCTGCCCGACCGTTTCGCCCCTACGTCAACCGAGGAGACGCCATGGCACGAGTGCCCTATCTGAGCCGCGAGGACGCGGACCCCGAGCAGAAGCCCCTGTACGACCGGCTGGAGGCCGAACGCAAGGTTCCGACGGCGAACATCTTCCTCGCCCTGGCGGGCGCGCCGGCCCAACTGGACGCCTTCCTGACCTACGCCAACTCGCTGCGGGCCGCCGATCTCAGCCCCCGTCTGCGTGAGCTGGCGATCCTGACCGTCGGACACGCCACCCGGTCCGCGTACGAGGTCGCGCACCACCAGTCACACGGGCTCAAGGCCGGTCTCACCGAAGAACAGCTCGCGGCGGTGCCCGACTTCGAGTCGTCCGACCTGTTCGACGCGGCGGAGAAGGCGGTGATGCGCCTGGCCAGGGAGTCCACACTCCGGGTCGACGTCTGCGAGCAGACCTGGCGTGCCGCCGCCGACCTGCTGACGGACCGGCAGATGGTCGAACTGTCCTTGTCCATCGCCTGGTACAACTCAGGCGTCCGCATCATGGGGCTGCTGGGCATCGACCTTGAGGCCGATTACCCGAATCCTTTCCCGAAGTCGTAGCGCCCGGCACCGTAAAGGTCCCTCAATACGGGAGAAGTGACTGCCGAGCCTCCGGTCCGCCGCCTCGGTCGCCGACAATTTTCCTCCGCCCCCTGTCGTCGGGACGGAGTATTCCCAAGGAGTATTTCGATGGCGAAAATGCTCGCTGCACGACTGCACGCGCTCGGTGAGCCGATGTCGATCGACAGCATCGACGTGCCCACGCCGCGGGCGACCGACGTGCTCGTGCGGGTCAAGGCGTGCGGGATCGTGCCGAACATGGCCAACGTGATCAACAACTGGCCCACCTGGTTCCCGCACCAGCCGCTGCCCAGGTTCCCCGCGATCTTCGGGCTGGACACCGCCGGTGTGGTCGAGACGGTAGGAGAGGCGGTACTGCACACCAAGCCCGGTGACCGGGTGTACGTCAACCCGCTCCGCGGGTGCGGCAGTTGCCAGGTGTGCCGGGGCGGTGAACTGAGCCGCTGCCGCTACTTCACCCTGAACGGCTACTTCAGCACCTCCCGCGACGGCCAGAGGATCTTCGACCTGTATCCGTACGGCGGCTTCGCGGAGTACATGACCGCCCCGCAGTCGTCGATCGTGAACATCCCGGACAACATGACGTTCGAGCAGGCCGGCAAGCTCGGCTACATCGGCACGTCCTACGGCGCTCTGAAGAACGCCGCCGCCGGCCCCGGCCAGGTCGCCCTCATCGACGGGGTCACCGGCACCCTCGGTGTCGCCTCGGCCCTGCTCGCTCTCGCCTCCGGCGCCTCCCGGGTCCTCGGGACCGGCCGCAACGAGGAGCTCCTCAAGCGCGTCAGGGAACTGGACCCCGAGCGGATCGAGGTCATGCGGCTCGGCGACGGCTCCACCGGCGAATGGGCCCGGTCCCGTACCGGTGGCGAAGGCGCGGACTACGTGATCAGCGCGCTGGGCGCGAGGGCCCCGGTGGCCACGATGCTCGACTCCATGCAGGGCGTCCGCCGCGGCGGCAGGGTCGTCAACGTCGGCGGCGTCGCCGACCGGCTCCCCGTGGACGTGAAGTGGCTCATGGACGAACAGGTGCAGTTGATCGGCTCCAACTGGTTCTCCACCGCGCAGGGACAGGAACTCGCCGACATGGCGGCCACCGGCGCCCTGGACCTGTCGTACCTGCAGACCAAGCCCTTCCCGCTGGCCAGGGTCAACGAGGCGATCTCGGGACTGGAGGACCGCGACGGCGGATTCAGCAACTACGTCGTCATTCCCTGAACCGCCACCGGCCTTGCTGCCGACGGTCCCTGCCCCGTACTCACCCCGCGGCGACCCTGTCCTGCCCTGACGAGCGCCGCGGGGTGTGCTCACCACAAGCTGTACGCACCGCCGGTTTCCCTCCTCGGAACAGGCCCAGCGGAATGGAGGAGCCGATGGAACTGCGCTGGTTGGAATCATTCGTCGTCGTGGCCGAGGAACTGCACTTCGCACGGGCGGCCGACCGCCTCCACCTGGCCCCCTCGGCCCTCAGCGCCCAGGTCAGGGCCTTGGAGTCACACCTCGGTGTGCGGCTCGTCGACCGCGGACGGCGCACCCGCCCCGCGCTCACCGGCGCCGGACTGCTGTTCCTCGAAGAGGCCCGGCTGACCCTCGCCCAGGCCGCACGGGCCGAGGCCGTAGGCCGACGCGCCGGTCGCGGGGAACTGGGTCACGCGCAGATCGCCTACGTCGCCTCGGCCGCGTTCTCCGGGGTGCTGACCGACATCCTCACGCGCTGCGCCGCTGCCGGCACCGACCTGACCGTGCAGGTACGCGAGTTGGAGACCCCCGCTCAATTGGAGGCGCTGGTCTGCGGAGACATCGACGTCGGCTTCCTGCGCTTCCGGCCGGAGTACCCGCCCGAGGTCACGGCCACCCGCCTGCTCACCGAGGGCGTCGTCCTGGCCCTGCCGGCCGGCGCCCCGCTGGCGGCCTACGAGGCGGTACCGGCGGCACAGTTGCGCGACGAGTGCTTCGTCGCCCCGCACTTCGACGAGGAGTACGGCTGCCGCGACCAGATTCTGGAAGTGGCCGAGCGAGGGGGCTTCAGCCCGCGCTGCGCTCCCTCGGTCCGGGACTTCATCGCGGCTCTGACCATGGTCGGCGGAGGTCTCGCGGTGGCCCTGGTCCCCGATTCGCTGCGCCGCGTTCACATCCCGGGGGTGGCCTACCGTCCGCTGGCAGACGTGGCGCTGACGACCAGTCTGGTCGGCGCCTTCCGCAGGGGCGAGACCTCGCCCGCGGTGCGCGGTGTGATCCGCCGTCTGCGGGAGGCGGCTGCCGCCACTGTCACCGCCGGCTGAGACCGCCGCTGTCCGGCGGGCGTCCCGCCACCTGCCGACACCCGGCCGGCGCGCGGCCGACACGGGGCCTGCGCGTGGGCGCCTCCGGCCCGCCTCCGGCCGTCTGCCGCCTCGCCGACCGGGGAGTAGTCCCCAGGTCCGTGAGCGGTCCGGGGGCCTCACCGGCTCCATCACGTTCGTCCCGAAGGGCGCCGACCTCGATGTCCGCGCCCTCCTCCGCATGCCCGCGCCCCGACCCCCGTGCCGGTCCCGGTCACTCCCCTCCCGGTCACTCCCCGTCCCGGTCGCGATCGTGCCGCTCCCTCGCGACGCGCCGGACCGCCACCGTACCGGCGCATGTTTGTGCGCGGAAAACGCATCATCAGAGCAGGTCAGAGGGGTGATTGTCGGCCTAGTCTCGACACCGCAGCACAGACCGTCACGGCGTCGGCCGACCGCCGCCGGACGCGGGAACAGGCGGAGGAGCACATGACATCGATCAAGCACGTGGGCGTCGTCGGCGCCGGGCAGATGGGCCGGGGCATCACCGAGGTGTGCGCCCGGGCCGGACTGCGCGTCACCTTGTGCGACGTGAGCGAGGACCGGGCCCGCGCCGGACTGACGGGTGTCGCGGACTCCCTACTCAGGGCGGAGAGGCACGGCGTCATCGGTCCGGAACGCCGTGCCCATGCCCTGTCCGGGATCTCGGTCACCGCCGACCTGTCCCGGCTGGCCGAAGCCGACCTGGTGATCGAAGCCGCCGTCGAGGACGAGCACGCCAAGGCCGAGCTCTTCCGGCAGTTGGACAAGGCGGTCACCAACCCGTCCGCCGTACTGGCCAGCAACACCTCCTCGATCCCCATCGCCCGGCTCGCGGCCGTGACCGGACGCCCTCAGGCGGTGGTGGGCCTGCACTTCTTCAACCCGGTGCCTGTCATGCCGCTGGTCGAGGTGATCCCCTCGATACACACGTCCTCGGCCACGGAGCAGCGCGTGCGCTCCTTCGCCGCCGAGACCCTGGGCAAGAAGACGATCGTCACCCAGGACCGCGCGGGCTTCGTCGTCAACTCCCTGCTGATTCCTTACCTGTTGGCAGCGGTGCGCATGGTCAGTTCCGGCACCGCGACGGCCGAGGACATCGACACGGGCATGACAGCCGGCTGTGCCCACCCCATGGGCCCGCTGCGCCTGGCCGATCTCATCGGCCTGGACACGGTGGCGGCGATAGGGGAGGCGCTGTACGAGGAGTACCGCGAGCCGCTGTACGCACCGCCCCCGCTGCTGCGCCGCATGGTCGAGTCCGGCCTGCTGGGCCGCAAGTCGGGACAGGGCTTCTTCGACTACCAGGCGGCTTGAGGGACTGCCGGGCCCCTGAGGGCGGCGGCCACTCCGCAGGAAGGGGGCGATCGGGCGTCACGGCCGACGACGCCATCGCTCAGCCGCCCGCGCAGCAGGACGCCGATCAGGCCGACCACGTGCTCGGCGAGCCGGGGCGTGCCACAGGACTCCAGAAATGTCCCATCTGCCGCGCCGGCCCGTACGACAGGGGCCGTACGACACGGCCGAGCCCGTCGTGGCATGGCACCGGTGTCGCCGTCACCGCTCGGCCGTGTCAGCGGGCACCTGCCCGAGATCGCGGCGTGTTCGGCTGAGGCCGAGGCGGCCCGGTCGGTCCCCTCGGCAATCCTCACGGCCCCGCGTCAGGCCGGCGTGTTCCGGACGACCCTGCCCACGGCGGGGGGCGGCGCGCAGCTCGACCTGGTGGAGAGCGCGTGAGTGGTCCGGGAGGTCTCGCGGGCCGACGGCTCGACCGGGTGGACCGTGCAGGCGGCATGGCTCTGTCGGGCAGCTCCGGGCTCTACAGCTCCCGCCCCCTGCGGCGTCGCCGGCGCGATGTCCGCTGCGTCTCCCAGCACGTGGCCGACGACAACGGTTCGCTGCGTCGCCTGGGCGCGGTCCTGTCGGGTCAGGGGGTCACCGGACGAGCCCGCTCGTCGCGACACCGACCGATTCCGCCACGCTGCGCCAGGCGTTCGGGTGCCTCCCGTCCGGACAGAGCGACCGCACCCGTCCCCCAGCCGCCGAGCACACCGGCCCCTCCCCCGCACGGACAACCGGGCTGGAGGAAGGGCCGGAACGATTCGAGGGCCTGGGCGGCCGATTCAGCGGCACTGCGGCAGAGGTGGTCAGTGGGCACGGGTGCGTCACCGCTGCGTCGCGATGTCGTCGGCCGGTCCGGGTGTCGCGTTGCCGGGCTTTGCCGCACAGGCAGTTGCCGGGCGGTCGGCCCTGTGTGCGGGAGCCGGCGGGATCTGCCGCCGCCCAGCCGGACACCCGCTGCTCCCCCGGTCGGCGGCCGCACCACGTCAGCCGGCTGGGCGACGGGCCTCCACTTCCCGCGTGAGCTGGGGCGCCACCGTGAACAGGTCACCCACCACGCCGTAGTCGGCGAGGTCGAAAATGGGGGCGTCCGGGTCTTTGTCGACCGCGACGATGGTCTTGGAGGTCTGCATCCCGGCGAGGTGCTGGATCGCCCCGGAGATGCCCAGGGCGATGTACAGCTGCGGTGAGACGGACTTCCCGGACTGCCCGACCTGGAACTGGTGCGGGTAGTACCCGGCGTCGACCGCGGCTCGCGAGGCGCCCACCGCGCCGCCCAGTGCCTCCACCACCTCGAAGCCGCCCGCTCCCCCGACACCGCGGCCTCCGGAGACGGCGACGCCCGCCTCGGTGAGCCCCGGCCGGTCGTCCGCGGGTGCGGCGCGCCTGGCGGTGATACGGGCGGAGGAGGCGGGGTCGGTCGGCGGTGGGGCGAGCGTCCGCCGCGCGGCCTGCCCTGGATGCTCCTGTGGTTCGAAGGCCCCTGAGCGTGTGGACAGGGTGCGTTCGCCTCCGGTGTCCGGGACCTGTTTGACGAGTACGACGATGTTCACCGTCGTCTTCCCTGAGCCGGGGCGGTCAGCGGAACGCGGGGTAGCCGGTGATCGCCTGACCGATGACCAGCGTGTGCATCTCGTTGGTGCCTTCGTAGGTCATCACCGACTCCAGGTTGTTGGCGTGGCGCAGCGGCGAGTACTCCAGGGAGATGCCGTTGGCCCCGAGCACGGTGCGGCACTCGCGCGCGACGGCGATCGCTTCCTTCACGTTGTTGAGCTTGCCGACGCTGATCTGCTCGGGCCTGATGCGGTGCTGGTCCTTGAGCCGGCCCAGGTGCACGGCGAGCAGGGCTGCGTTGCCCACGGACACACTCATGTCGGCGAGCTTCTTCTGCGTGAGCTGGAAGGCGCTGATCGGCTTGTCGAACTGCACGCGGGAGTCGGCGTATTCGATGGCCGCCTGGAGCGAGTCGCGGGCGGCGCCGACCGCGCCGAACAGGATGCCGAAGCGGGCCTCGTTCAGGCAGGACAGCGGTCCGCGCAGGCCCTCCGCGAGCGGCAGCCGCGCCGCTTCCGGCAGCCGTACGTTGTCGAAGTACAGCTCGGAGGTGACGGAGGCGCGCAGCGACATCTTCTGCTTGATGTCCTGCGTGGTGAAGCCGGGTGTGCCGCGCGGCACGAGGAAGCCGCGGACGCCGTCCTCGGTCTGCGCCCAGACGGTGGCCACGTCGGCGATGGAGCCGTTGGTGATCCACATCTTGGAGCCGTTGAGGATCCAGTCGGCACCGTCGCGGACGGCCCGGGTGCGCATGCCGGAGGGGTTGCTGCCGAAGTCGGGCTCGGTGAGGCCGAAGCAGCCGATCGCCTCACCGGCGGCGAGCCGGGGCAGCCACTGCAGCTTCTGCTCCTCCGAGCCCCACCTCCAGATGGAGAACATCGACAACGAGCCCTGGACGGAGACGAAGCTGCGGAAACCGGAGTCCGCCGCCTCCAGCTCCAGACAGGCCAGACCGTAGGAAACGGCGTTGGTGCCGGCACAGCCGTAGCCCTCCAGATGCATGCCGAGCACGCCCAGCTTCCCGAGTTCGGGGGCCAGTTCGCGGGCGAAGTGCGCGTTCTCGAACCACTCGCCGATGTGCGGTCGCACGCGGTCGGCGAGGAACTTGGCGACGGTGGCCTGGATCTCCCGTTCCTCGTCGGTGAGGGTGGAGGAGAAGTCGAGCAGGTCGAGCGGGTCCTTCATCGGCTTGCGGCTCATCGTGGGCTCCTGGCAGTGAGGGTGAGGGTGGTGGGCGTGGTCGGGGTGCCGGCGTCGAGGCGGGGACCGGTCATGTGCCCGACCCTTCCGCTTCGGGGTCGGGGTCGGTAAGACGGTCGAGGACTTCCGCGGTGTGCTGACCGAGGCGTGGCGGCGGCAGGCGGTACTGCACAGGTGTGCCGCTCAGCGCAATGGGACTCGCGACCTGACGGGAGGTCCTGGCCTCCGCTCCCCCGGCAGGTGTGGCGGGTATGTCGACGATGCCGGGAAGGCCGAGCTTCGTCGCGAAGGCGAACGCCTCGTCGAGGGTGTTGACCGGTCCGGCGGGCACACGCGCGGCCAGCAGGACGGCCGACCAGTGGTCGGCGCCGGCGACGCTCAGCCGTTCGGTCAGCAGGCCCTTGAGTTCGGCGCGGTGGGCGACACGGTCGGCGTTGGAGCGGAAGCGGTCGTCGAGCGCGAGACCGGGGTCCCCGAGAGCCTCGGCGAGCGCGGCGAACTGCCGGTCGTTGCCCACCGCGAGCGCGAGCGGACGATCGGCGGTCGGGAGAGTCTCGTACGGGGCGATGCTCGGATGGGCATTGCCCATCCGGCCGGGAACCACACCGGCGACGGCGAACGCCGACGCCTGGTTGACCAGGGCCGACAGCAGGGAGCCGAGCAGGTTCACCTCGACCAGCTGCCCCTCACCGGTGGCGTCCCGATGCCGGAGGGCTGCCAGGACGCCGAGCGAGGCGTGCAGGCCGGTGATCACGTCGACGAGTGCCACGCCTGCTTTGACGGGTTCCCCGGCCGTGTCGCCGGTCACACTCATCAGACCCCCGACGGCCTGCACGAGCAGGTCGTATCCGGGGATCGCCGCGCCCCCACCCACGCCGAAACCGCTGATCGAGCAGTAGACCAACCCCTTGTGCCGGGCGAGCAGTTCGCGAGGGCCGAGCCCCAGCCGCTCCATCGTGCCCGGGCGGAAGTTCTCCACCAGTACGTCGGACTCGGCGATCAGGGCACGGGCTCGTTCCAGACCGTCCTCGCTCGTGAGGTCCAGAACGACGGACTTCTTGTTCCGGTTCACGCTCAGGAAGTACGTCGACGTTCCTTCGTGGTCCGCCGGGGGATGCCAGGCCCGGGTCTCGTCCCCCGCGCCCGGCCGCTCCACCTTCACCACCTCGGCGCCCAGATCGGCGAGGAGCATCGTGGCGTAGGGTCCCGCGAGAACCCGGGAGAAGTCGGCGATGCGCAGTCCCTCCAGCGCACCGCGCGCCGCACCTTGGCGGCCGACGCCGGCCCGTTCGTCCGGCGCGTCGTACTGGGCGTCCACGCACCCTCCTCCGTCGTGATCCCCGTCCGCGAACACCGTTCTGTCCGAGCCGTCGGCCCTCACCACCAGCGCTCCCAAGTCGTCGCCGGGTGGGTGAGCTCGACGACGGGCAGGCCCTGACCGACTGATGCGGCGGTCCGTACGACCCGCACCCTGGCGCCGATCCCGACCACGACCGGCGCCGTCCCCGTGACCTGGCAGAGCAGGTTGAAGCCCTCGTCCATCGCGATGGACCACGTGTGCTGCGGAGTCTGACCGGTCCGGCGGACGACGGTTCCGGCGCCGGCGCTGCGCTCGCGTCGGAAGGCCGTGGATCCGCAGGCCCGGCAGAACGACCGGCGGTAGGCGGGGGTGGCGCACCAGAGACACCGCTGGAAGAACAGCTCGTGGCAGACCGCCGGTGCGGCCGGCACGGCGGGCGCGGTCGTGGTGGCGGGGGCCGTCGTCGTGGCGGCAGCCGCCGCGCGCTCTTCGCACTCGGTGTGTTCACGGGTGCCTGTCTGGAGCATCGCGACCTCCTGCACGCAGTTCGATGACCGGAGTCGGTGACCGTGATCGGGTGACCGGATCCGATATGGCTCCATCACCCTCACCCCGCCGAGGACCGGCGGTCAACGACGAGCTGACGCATCTTTGTGCGCGGAAAACGTTCCGTTCCCGGAGGTCAGAGCGGTTTTCCACCGCTACTCTCATGTGTGACCCGGTCAGCGGTACGGGGGGTCGCCGAGGTTCGAGGCCCGGACGTCGGCGCAGGCCGGCACTGTGCGGTGGAGGCATGCAGCCGAGGTCTTCACGAAGCGTGATGCCGACGGCGGTAGTCCCTGGACGAGCCGGCCGATGCGACCGCCGTTGCGCGTCGAGCGCGGCGGCCGGGCCTTGCGGCAGGCACCATCTCTGCGGCCGGCCGAGGGCCCTGAGGTGCCTGAGCGCCTGCTCGTCACCCACTCCGAGGAAGGCCCTGGCCGGATACCCGGGCCTTCCCGCGGTTCGGGGTGACGACTCGCCGTGTGCCGCTTCGCGCCAGAACGCCGATCGTCTCGATTCCGGGTTCCGGTACGGCGGCTGTCCGGCGCTTGCAGACGATCACATCCTGAACCCGCCACCGTTTGCGGCTCGGTTCCCCGCGGCGGCGGAGACCTTGCGACCCGTGGCATGCGGCAAGAGGCGGCGCCCCATCGCAGTGGTCACGCCGCGCCGTCGACGGGTGGCGGGGCGGTCGAGTTGCGCACCACGAGTTCCGTGCCCACTTCCATGTGCTCCATGAGCAACCGCTGTCCCTCGATGACGGACAGCAACGCGCGGGCGGCCTTCTGGCCCATGTCATGCAGCGGCTGACGCACGGTGGTCAGGCCTGGGAAGCTCTGCGCGGCCTGCGGAAGGTCGTCGAAGCCGATGACGGAGAAATCGGTCGGCACGTCGAGGCCGCGTGCCCGGGCGGCGTCGATGGCGCCGAGCGCCATCAGATCGGCGCCGGCGACGACCGCCGTGGGACTGTGGTCGTCGATCAGACGAGCGGTGGTGCGGAAGCCGCAGGCATAGGAGAAGTCGCAGGAGGCGATCAGCCGCTCGTCGACGTCGAGTCCGGCGATCCGCATCGCGTCCTGGAATCCCTGGAAGCGGATGGACGTGCTCTCCAGGTCCTCCTCGCCGCGGAGATAGGCGATCCGGGTGTGCCCCAGGTCGATGATGTGCTGCGTGCCCTGGCGCATCCCGTGGTAGTTGTCGACGCTCAGCCGGGGCAGCGGTACGTCCAGGCGCCGGGGATCGATGATGACGCAGGGCAGTTTCTGCCGGCGCAGCAGCTCGACCGTCTCGTCCTCCAGAACGGGCGCGATCATGAGCACGCCGTCGACGAGGCCGCGGGCCAGGAACTCGACCCGGTCCTTCTCCCGCACCGCGTCTTGGTACGTCGCGTTGACGAGCATCTCCTGCTCGGCGTCGGCCAGTTCGTCGGCGACACCGCGCAGGATTTCGAGTCCGTACTGGCTGGTCAGATCCAGCGCTATGACGCCGATGAGCCCGCTGCGGCCGGCCTTGAGGTTGCGGGCGGAGACGTTCGGCCGGTACCCCAGACGCGCGGCCACCTCCAGGACACGGCGCCGGGTCTCCTCCGAGGCTCCGGGTTTTCCGTTCACGACGTTGGACACGGTCATCGCGGAGACTCCGGCCGCCTCGGCCACCTGCGCGATGGTCACCCGCCCTGCCACCCGAGCTCCTTCGGTTCGCCCACCTGCAACATTCAGGAAACTGTAACGATAAGGCGCTCGTCGCGTCAACGAAACCCTTGCCGCTCAGGTCTACCTACCGCACTGAAAGGCATGTTTACCGGGACATTCTGGCTCCGCCTCCGCAGATCACCACCACGCAAGCTGGGCCGCGGCGCAACGGAAAGTTACGTATAGCTGTCCATTAAGTTTTGCGTTACAGTCCCCGGCGTCGGCACGTAACGTTCGCCGCAACTCGGGTCGACCGGTCACTTTCCTGACAGGCCCGTTCACATTCCTTCAGAGATGACAAGTCGGTCCGAACCGACGATGGGTGAGGTGTGCAATGAAGCGTTCTGGGAGACGGCTCGCGGTCGCCACCACGGTCGCCACCATGGCGATGTCGCTGGCCGCGTGTGGAGGCGGGTCGTCCGGCGCCTCCGCGGACGGCAAGGTGACCCTGCACGTGCAGGCATGGAAGGGGGGTGGCGCGGAGCCGGCGAACGTCGCGGAGATCAACAAGGCGTTCGAGAAGGCCCACCCCGACATCAAGGTCGACTTCGAGTACATCACCGCGAACGACACCTACGTCCAGAAGCTTCAGCCCGAGCTCCTCGGCGGCAAGGCCGGCGACGTGATCATGGTCGATACGGACAAGATGAAGAAGTGGGGCGCCTCCGGCTACCTGGCCGACCTGTCCGAGGAGTCATGGGCGAGCAAGATAGCCCCTGACGCCAAGCCGTTCGCGCAGGCCGACGGCAAGACCCTCGCGATGCCCATGGAGCTGATCGGCATCGGCATGTACGCCAACATGGACCTGCTGAAGAAGGCGGGCGTCACCGAAGTCCCGGCCGACTGGCCGACGTTCCTCGCGGACCTCGCCAAGGTGAAGAGCGCCGGCATCGACCCCATCGCGCTGCCCGACAAGAGCGGCTGGACCGGCAGCTCCGTGTTCCAGGCGAGCGGCTCGACCACCGTCTACCAGAAGAACAAGCAGTGGGACGCCGACTTCCTGGCCGGCAAGGCCTCGTTCGACCCCGATTGGAACACGCCGCTCGCGCAGTTGAAAACCTTGGAGGACAAGGGCTACGTCAACTGGAAGAACGAGCTCGGCGTCGACGAGTGGGCGCAGGGACCGCAGGACTTCAGCGCCGGCAAGAGCGCCTTCTGGTACCAGGGCGCGTGGCAGGTCTCCAACGTCCAGAAGGCCGGATTCCCGGTCTCCTTCGCGCCCTGGCCGGGCGGCGACAAGGGCACCAAGCCCAACGGGATGCTTTTCTCCGGCACGATGTGGGGCGTCAACTCCCAGTCGCAGCAGGGTGACGCCGCGCGCGAGTACGTCAAGTTCTGGTCGCAGAGCGAGCAGCTCGCCAAGTACCTGGAGGCCGAGCACGCGGAGTCGCCCTTCACCGGCGGCACCACGCCGGAGAGCACCGAGACGACGGCCTTCACCACGGCCTTCAAGGACGGCCGTTACCGGATCCTCCCGTCCAACTCCTGGTACGCCGCGGCCGCCGAGACCGAGATCGGCTCCAAGCTCCAGGCGTACCTGCTGGGCAAGGCATCCACCGCGCAGACCCTGAAGGACATTCAGAGCGCGGCGTCCGCCAAGTAACCCGGCCACCCCGGTCAGTCGTGGTGAGGGGCGCAGTCGGCGGCTCCTGACCGCCCCCCGCCGCGGCTCACTCGGGCAAGAGGAGGATTCCTGTGTTCCACCGACGGCGTGCCACCATGGCCGCCTTCCTGCTTCCGGCGATCGTGGTGTACGGCCTGTTCATGCTGTATCCGCTGGCCCGAGGCGTCTACCTGAGCATGACCGACAGCCTCGGCGGCCCCATCGCCCACTTCGTCGGCACGGACCAGTACCGAGCCATGGCCGACGACCCGAAGGTCGCCGCGGCTCTGTGGCACACCGTGCTGTATGCGGCGGTCGTGGTAGTCGCGCAGAACGCCCTCGGACTGCTCTTCGCGAGCATGCTCTTCCGCCGGCCCAGGGTACGCAAGGGGCTCAGCGTGGTGCTGCTGACCCCCACGCTCGTCTCCCCGGTGATGGCGGCCTTCATCTGGTCGTACCTCTTCGCCCCGGAAGGCGGCATCAACGCGCTGCTGGGCCTGCTCGGCCTAGACTCACTGCGGCACGTCTGGCTCGGGGACACCTCCACCGCCCTGTACGCGGTCGCCGCCGTCAACATCTGGATGTTCGCGGGATACTCCTGCGCCATCTTCCTCGCCGGCTACATGAGTGTGCCCACCGAACTCCTCGACGCCGCCGCGGTGGACGGCGCGGGCGGCTGGCAGCGGTTCCGCAGCGTGGAGTGGCCGATGCTCGCTCCCGCGCTGACCGTGAACGTGACGCTCAGCCTCATCGGCTCGCTCAAGGTCTTCGAGTTCCCCCTGGTGCTCACCAACGGCGGTCCGGCCGGCGCCACCGAGACCCTGACCACGCTCGTCTTCCGGAACGTCTTCGGCGGCGGGAAGTTCGCCTTCGGCATCGCCGTCTCCGTACTGCTCCTGGTGACCGTGGTCGTCCTGTCGAGCGCCACCTCCTCCCTGCTCCGGCTTCGCGAGCGACGCATCTGAACGGGCGGCAACCATGATCACCACCCTCTGGCGCCGGACCACCGGCACCCTCGGCACCGGTCTCCTGTGCCTCGGCACGCTGACATTCGTCCTGCCGTTCCTCTTCACCATCGTCACCTCGCTGCGCACCGCGGCGGACGTGGCCAGGGCCCCGCTGGGCATGCCGCAATCGCTGACCCTGCACAACTTCACCGAAGCATTCGGACAGATCCACTACGGGCGCAGCGCGCTGAACACGCTGCTCATCACGGGGTTGTCCTGTCTCAGCATCACCGTCATCGGCTCCCTGGCCAGCTACCCGCTGGCCCGCATCACCCAGAACTGGTCGACGTGGGTGTACCGGCTGTTCATCCTGGGCACCTCGGTACCGATCTTCGTGGTGGTAGCGCCCCTGTACCTGCTCATGCGGGACCTGAACCTGCTCGACAGCTACGCGGGCGTGGTCCTCATCTACACGGCCGTCAACCTCCCGGTCGCCGTATTCTTCTACACCAGCTTCGTCCGCTCGATACCCGTGGACCTGGAGGAAGCCGCCGCCCTCGACGGCTGCGGAGCCTTCCGCACCTTCTTCACCATCATCCTGCCGCTGCTGCGCCCGATCACCAGCACGCTCCTGACATTCGTCGCCCTCCAGGTTTGGAACGACCTCCTGGTACCGCTGGTGTTCCTCCAGGACCCGGACAAGCGCACCGTCATGGTGAACGCCTACTCCTTCATCGACCCGCACAGCGTGCAGCCGACCGTCCTGTTCCCTGCCGCCCTGCTCGGCGTGCTCCCGCTGCTGCTGATCTTCGTCTTCCTGCAGCGCCATGTGGTCGCCGGGATGTCGGCCGGCGCGGTCAAGTCATAACTCCGGGCCGTCCACCACGGCCTGAACACCGTCACCCCACCGTCCAGGGCACCCCCATGTCTCCATGCCCCGACGTCCGGAAGGACCTCCCACGATGTACGTGGTCTCATATTTCACCGACACCGACGAGGCGCTCCATCTCGCCTACAGCCACGACGGCGAGGAGTTCCGGGCCGTGAACGGCGGGCGGCCCGTCCTGCGGGGCACGGTCGGCACCGGCAGACTGCGGGATCCGTTCATCGGGGCGGGCCCCGACGGCTTGTTCCATCTGCTGGCGACCGACGGCTGGACGAGCCCCTGCGTCGTCCACGCCACCTCGGCGGACCTGGTCACCTGGTCGGACCAGAAGCTCGTCCCGGTCATGGCCGGCGTGGACGGAGCGCACAACGCCTGGGCGCCGGAGTTCTTCCTGGACCGCGGCACGGGGCTGTACCACCTCATCTGGTCCTCGGTCGTGGAGTCCGGCAGCACAGCCGAGGGCCGCGACTTCGAACACGTCGGCCAGGACCACCGCATCTGGCACTGCACCACCGAGGACTTCCACACGTTCTCGGCCCCCCAGGTCTTCTTCGACCCCGGTCACTCGGTCATCGACGCCACCGTGCGGCATCTGGACGGCGGCGGATTCCTCATGGCGTTCAAGGACGAGCGCGGCACCAACGACCTGGGCACCGCGCACAAGAACATCCATCTGACGACCTTCGAGACCCCCGGCGGTCCCTACACCTCCCCCCACGGACCGGTCACTCCCCCCGTGGTGGAAGGGCCGTCGCTCTTCCGCCGCGGCGACGAGTGGATCATGATCTTCGACCACTTCCTCGAAGGGAAGTACGGAGCGGCCCGCAGCAAGGACGGGACGGGCTGGAAGCCCGCCTCCCTGGTCCTGCCGCCGGGCATGCGCCACGCCTCCGTCCTCGAAACGCCCCTCCTGGCATCACACCCGGCACGTTGAAGCGTGCCCACCACAGTCTCCGGGCGTATCCGCACAGGCGGATGCGTCCGGTGCAGGAAGACTCACGTCGCAGCCCGCGGCGCGGAGGACACATCCACCCAGCAAGGAGCGCCGCGATGAAGCGTCGCAGAACGGCCCGCCCGGGCCTCAGGGCGTCCCGCCTCCTCACCCTGCTCGCCGCGCTGGCGGGCGCCCTCCTTCTCCCGGTTCCCTCCGCGATGGCGGCGGGGACCACGTACTACGTGGACTGCTCGGCCGCGGCCAACGGCAACGGCACTCAGTCCAGCCCCTGGAACTCCGTCACCGGCGTCAACAACACGACCTTCGGCGCCGGCGACGCCATCCTCTTCTCCGCCGGCACCACCTGCACCGGCCAGCTCACCCCCGGCGGCTCGGGCGCCTCCGGCAGCCCCATCAGCCTGGGCGCGTACGGCACCGGCGCCAAGCCGGTGATCGACGCCCAGGGCGCCACCGGCCCCGTGATCCACCTGCTCAACCAGCAGTACTGGGAGATAGGCGGACTGGAACTCACCAATGCGGCTCCCACGCCCGCCTACCGCTCCGGTATCCTCGCCGAGAACAGCTCCGGCGGCGTCCTGCACCACATCCGCGTGCACGACATGAACATCCACCACATCAGCGGCTGGTCGGGCGGCTGGTACTCCAAGAACGCCGGCGTCGGCGTCCAGACCGACCACACCACATCCGTCTCGACCTGGGACGACGTCGTGGTCGAGAACAACACCTTCGACCACGTCGACCGCATCGCCGTCGCCGTCACCCCGGACGGGGACGGCCAGGGCACGGGCCAGACCACGGGCACGGTCATCCGGAACAACACCATGACCTTCGACGGCGCCGACGACGTCCTCGTCGTCAAGAACGACGGCGCTCTCATCGAGGGCAACAAGGCCGGCTACGGCGGTGCGAAGGCCAACTGCCCGCCCTCCGGCCAGTACTGCAACGGCGCCTCGGCCGGCATCTGGATGTCCGGAAGCAACAACACCGTCGTGCAGAACAACGAGGTGTACTGCCACGTCAACGGCGCCGACGGCACCGGCTACGACGTCGACTGGGGCAACCACAACACCACGTTCCAGTACAACTACAGCCACCAGAACCTGGGCGGCTTCATGCTGGTCATGCCGCCCTTCACGATCGCCAACGAGCCGACGTCGACTGTCGCCAGCGACGGCACGGTCATCCGCTACAACATCAGCGAGAACGACGGCACCAATGCCGGATGCCCCGCCTCCGGCACCCCGTCCCACGGCTCCGGAGTCCTCCACTTCGTGGGCAACGTCCCCAACAGGAGCGGAAGCCCGGTCGCCGTCCCGCAGATCTACAACAACAGCATCTACGTCAACCAGAGCGGCCTGAACACCCCGATCCTGTACTCACGCAAGGGCACCAGCATCTCGGGCAACCTGTCCTTCCGTAACAACGTGGTGTTCAACTACGGCACCGGCGGCTACTTCGCCAGCGTCAACTCCACCTACAACAACAATCTCTTCTACGGCAATCACCCGTCGTCCGAGCCGGCCGACGCGACGAAGGTCGTGACCGACCCCGAGTTCCGCAACCCCGGCAACGCGGACACCTCTTCCTCGTACACCGGCACCGACGCCTACCAGGTCCACCCCTCCTCCCCCGTCGTCCGGGCCGGAATGGTCATCAGCAACAACGGCGGCAAGGACGCGTTCGGCAACCCCGTCTCCGCCACGAACGCGCCCAACATCGGCGCGGACAACGGCACCGGCGGCAACCTCGTCTCCAACGCCGGCTTCGAGACCGGCGCGATGAGCCCCTGGACCAACAGCGGCGCCGCCCCGTCCGTCACCTCCACGGGCGCCCGCACCGGCGGTTCCGCGCTCACCACCCAGGCGAGCGGCAGCGGCGCCAACCAGAACATCACCGGCCTGAGCCCGAACACCACCTACCTGCTGACGGGTTGGGCCAAGGTGGCGAACGCCGGGGAGACCCTCGCCATCGGCGTCAAGAACTACGGTGGGACCGAGAAGTTCACCAACGTGGCCACGACCTCGTACTCCCAGGCAGCCGTGCTCTTCACCACCGGAAGCACCAACACCTCGGCCCTGGTCTACTGCTGGAAGAACACCGGCGGCACCGGTTCCGGCACCTGCGACGACCTCGCGGTCGAGAAGATCTCCACACCGGCCAACACCCTGGCCAACGCCGGCTTCGAGACCGGCTCCCTGAGCCCCTGGACGCGCAGCGGCAGCGGCGCCCAGTCCAACGTGGCGGCGTCCAACGCCCGCACCGGCACGTACGCCCTCCAGACCGGAGCGGCCGTGAGCGGTGTCGAGCAGTCCGTAGGCGGCCTCGGCTCCGGGGGCACCTACCTGCTGACCGGCTGGGCCAAGGTCGCCAACGGCGGTGAGCAGGTCGCCGTCGGTGTGAAGGGCTTCGGCGGCCCCGAGACCTATCTGCGCACCTCTTCCACCGCCTACTCCCAGCAGGCCGTCTTCTTCACCACCGGGAGCAGCAACACCTCGGCCGCGGTCTACTGCTACAAGGACGCCGGTTCCTCGGCCGGTTACTGCGACGACTACGCCCTGATCAAGCTGTCCTGACGACACCCGACCCCTTGGACGGGAGACACTCTCCACGGCGGGCTGACCGGGATCACCCGGTCAGCCCGCCTCAACCCGCCTCAACCCGCCTCAACCCGCCGCGAGCGGTTGACCGTCGTTGTCCTGGGCGGCCCTGAAACCTCGATCTCGGATCACCGGGAAGGCGTGCTGGGTGGTGACAATCCCGGCATCGATCTCGGCATGGGGCGACCTGACGGCGCTGATCAGCGCCTCGATCACGTCCGGCTTCGGCTTACCGGCCTGCCGGCTGAGCACGTCCGTCGACCGCCTCAAGATCACGCAGGGCGTTCCGACAGGAGTTCTCAGCGCGGGACCGGGGGCGTGTTAGCGGACTGTCAGGCGGTGACCTTGCCGAAGATATGGTTGGCGGGAGCGTCGGGGTCGTCGCCGTAGAAGAACTCTTCGAGTGCCCGGTGGAACTCGTCACGGTCCAGTCCGCCGGAACCATCGACGTCCAGAGCGGCGAAAACGGCGGC
Organism: Streptomyces hayashii; assembly: GCF_024539815.1. Taxonomy (GTDB): domain Bacteria; phylum Actinomycetota; class Actinomycetes; order Streptomycetales; family Streptomycetaceae; genus Streptomyces; species Streptomyces hayashii. Next base: position 56,961 of record NZ_JAHHIU010000083.1, on the reverse strand, counting down.
GCAGTCCTCGTCGGGGACGGCGGCGACCGCGTCGAACATCTGCTGGAACTCGGCCAGGTCGATCTTGCCGTCTCCGTTGAGGTCGACGAGGTCGAAGAAGCAGTCGGTGACCGCCTCGATCTGCTGCGGGTAGAGCGCGCGGTCGGTCAGGACACTCTTGAAGCCTTCGGTCATCTCCCGCACATCGACCTTCCCGTCACCGTCCTGGTCCATCGGGGCGATGACGTTCGACCAGAACCGGTCCATCCCCTCGGTGAGTCGGCGGACGGTCTCGGCATCAGGGGCGGTCCCACGGACGCTGATGTAGCGCTCGCTCATCCTGCGGACGTCGTGTTGGGTGATGAACCCGTCGCCGTCGACATCGGCGCCCCTGAACCACTGCCCATACTTGAGATCTTGAAGTGCAGTCATGACTGCGCACCGTATTCGCGCGGTTACGGCGACGCAAACGTCCGAGTCGAGACTGGGCCCCCGGTCGGATCTGCCGACCGGGGGCCCGACGAGGGTGAACACGGCGAACGCGCCCGTCGTTGAGGTGGCTTCGTTTCAGTGTTCGAGGTGTGGCGGTGTGAAGGCGAGTACTTCCTCGACCGGCCCGTCGTAGGCCTCGACGTCGACGAGCGCACTGTGCGCGCTGGGTCCCTGGGACAGACTCGAACACCCGCGGTCCCCGGTGAGGGTGTTCGGGTTGCCGTGGCGGTCCAAGGTTCCGCTCCGGCCCGGCTGGGCCGGGTCCCACCACGCTCCGGTGGACAGCTGGATGACGCCGGGCATGACGGCGTCCGACAGGATCGCGCCCGCCAGGCAGCTGCCTCGGTCGTTGAAGACGCGCACGATCATGCCGTCCTCGATATCGCGTGATGCCGCGTCCTGCGGGTTGATCGTCACGGGCTCGCGGCCGTGGATCTTTGACTTGAGGCTGTGGCCGCCGTTGTCGTACTGGCTGTGCAGGCGTGCGGCAGGCTGATTCGAGATCAGGTGCAGCGGGAAGCGTTCCGCCAGGTCGGCGCGGAGCCATTCCACGGGTTCGAACCACGTCGGATGTCCGAGGCAGTCGTCGTAGCCGAACGAGTCGATCTCCTCCGAGAAGATCTCGATCCGACCCGAAGGCGTCGTCAGGGGGAAGCGGTGCGGATCGGAGCGCAGTGCTTCGAAGCTGCCAGGAAACGGCCCGCGGAGTGCCGGCAGTTCGACACCCAAGGCGCGTTGCCAGAAGTCGTCGAAGTCTGGCAGGGCCGCGTCCTCGCCGAGGTCCTCCCGTGTCTTGACGTAGAGGTGCCGGACCCATTCGATCTCGGAACGCGCTTGGGTGAACTCGCGCTCATAGCCGAGCCGGGCAGCCAGAGCGGCGAAGATCTGGTGGTCGGTGCGTGCCTCGCCGGCCGGCTCGCGGACCTTCGGCATCGCGACGAGGTGGGGGTCGGAGAACCCCGCGGCGAGGTCGTCACGCTCCAGGCTGGTCGCGACGGGAAGCACGATGTCGGCGAACTTCGCGGTGGTGTTCCACCAGGCCTCATGGACCACCACCGTATCCGGGCGCTGCCAGGCTCGGGTGAGGCGGTGGAGGTCCTGGTGGTGGTGGAAGGGGTTTCCTCCGCACCAGTAGATCAGGCGCAGGTCCGGCAGGGTCAGTCGCTGACCGTCGTAGTCGATGGTCGCGCCCGGTTCCAGCAGGGTGTCGGCGATCCGGGCGACCGGAATGAAGTCCGCAACAGGGTTCGCCACCCGCGGCATCGACGCCACGGGCGGACGGCCCGGGGCCACACCGGTCGCGTCCATCGTCGCGTAGCCCGCACCCCAGCCGCAGCCGGGCCGGCCCAGCGAACCCGCCATCGCCGCCAGCACGACCGACATCCAGATCGGCTGCTCACCGTGGTCCGCGCGCTGTATGGCGTAGTTGACCATGATGAGAGAACGCTGTGCGGACAGGCGGCGGGCGAGATCGATGATCGTGTCGCGGCTGATGCCCGTGATCCTCGCGGCCCAGTCGGCGTCCTTGACCACGCCGTCCACGTCGCCGGTCAGGTAGGAGGCGAAGCGCTCGAACCCCTCGCAACAGCGAGTGAGGAAGTCCTCGTCGTGCCAGTCGTTGACCAGCATCGTGTGTGCGATGCCGATCATCAAGGCGGTGTCGGTGTTGGGGATGACCGGCAGCCACTCGGCGTCCAGGAAGTCGGCGGTGTCGCTGCGGATCGGGCTGACGTTCACGAACCGCACCCCGGCCTCACGGCACTTCCGCTGCAGGTCCCGCGTCTGGTGCCGGGCCAACCCGCCAGGGTTGATCTGGCTGTTCTTGAGAGCCAGCCCCCCGAACGCCACCACGAGTTCACAGCTCTCGGCGATCTCGTCCCACATCGGCATCCGGGACTGGTAGCTCCACGGAGCCCCACCGATCACATGCGGAAGGATGACCTCAAGAGCAGCGGTGCTGTACGTGTTGCGCGAGTCGGTGTAGCCCCCGCCCAACGCCAGGAACCGCTGGAGCTGACCCTGCGCATTGTGGAACCCGCCCGCACTGGCCCAACCGTACGAGCCGCCGAACACCGCGCTGTTCCCGTGCTGTGCGCGCACTCGGCGCAATTCCTCGCTCACCAGCGCAAGCGCCTCGTCCCAGCTGACTTCTACGAAGGCGTCGGCACCTCTGGCCGTGTCACCGGCGCGCGGCAAGCCACGGACCCACCCTTTGCGCACCGCGGGACGTAACACACGCGCACTGTCCTCAGCGGCCGTCACCATGCCTGGGCCGATCGGGGAGGGCGCGGGGTCATCACCCCGGGGCTCGATGCGCACCAGCCGACCCGCATCGACCACGGCCAGGAAACTGCCCCAGTGCGTCGCCACCGGCATGCGTCGTTCCACGATGCACCAACTCCATCCCTGAAGTTTCTCCGGCCCTCGAACAACGGCCGCTACGCCACAGGGGTTCCGCGACAGTCAGCGGTCCGCAGGACACAGGCTCCCCCTGGCGGATGGTGCCCAACCCTGACTGCGCGCACGACTCCCACCGCCAGCGCTCAACCGGAGCGCGGCACGCCTCTGTCGTCCGCGACCTGACCGCCGTCCGACACCAACGACAGGGCCCGAACCTTCTCGCTGCCGTACGTCAAGGGGACCTGTCCCCTTGAGCGGATGACGTTCGAACTGATCTTGCCCAGAGCAGGGATGACGTGAGATTGACCGCCGCTTCCGCAGGAGCATGCCGGAAGTGCCCGGCCCGGCCGGGACGGCCCGGCCGGGCACGGGAACGGCGAACGGGCGGGTGGGAGCGCGCCCGTCCACCCGGTCCGTGAACCGTCAGGCGGCAGGCCGGGACAGGGCACTGCCCGCTGTGGCGCGCACCGCCTCGACGGCTTCCCACTGCTCGGTCGACAGGGTCGCCAGCGAGGCGGGGAAGACGCCGTCCTGCTCCTTGAGGATGTGATCGCGCAGCATGGCGAGCACTTCCAGCAGCCGGTTCGGCCAGGTGGGATCCTCCGGTACCCCGTGAGCGGCCTCGGCCAGTACCGCTTCGATGCGGCGGTGCTCGGCCTCCAGGGCTGCGATCCGCTCGGGGAACTCCACGGCCATTGCGGGGAACAGTCCGTGCTCCTCCACCTGGGTGTGCGGGACCAGGACCGCGGTGATGCGGCGGGCGAGTTCGGCCATGCGGGCGGTGTCGCCGTCGCGCCGGGCCTCGCGTGTGCGGCTGATGAGGGTGACGACGTGGTCGTGTTCCCGGGTCAGCTCGTCGATCGTCTTCACGGACTGGCAGCCGCAGTATTCGCACATCGAAGGGCTCCGGTTCTGCTCTGCGTCGGTTCAGTGGGAGTGGACGGCGGGTGTGCGGCGGGCGAGTGCGTGCCGCACGCCGGTCTGGGTGAAGGCCAGCGCCGCCGCCGCGACCGCGGCCAGCAGGACGAGGCCGATCGCGTAGGAGCCGTAGGCCCCGTAGAGCGAGCCCATCAGCAGCGGCGGGACGAAGCCGCCCAGGCCGCCCGCGGCACCGACGATCCCGGTGACCGTGCCGACCTTGTTCGCCGGGGCCGTCAGGGCCACGAGTGCGAACACCGCGCCGCTGCCCGCGCCCAGCGCGGCGGCCATGGCCAGGAAGGCGATCGTGCCTACCGGGGCCAGGGCCGGGGTGAAGGACTGCGCGAGGGCCCCGGCCAGCACCACGCCCAGGGCGCCGGCCAGCACTCGCACCGGGCCTGTGCGGTCGGAGAGCCAGCCGCCGATGGGGCGCATCGCCACGGCCAGCAGCACGAAGCCGGCCATCCGGTTCGCGGCGTCCGCCTGGGTCAGTGCGTAGCCGGTCTTGAGGTAGGTGGGCAGGTAGACGGAGAAGGCGACGTAGCCGCCGAAGGCGACGGCGTACAAGGCGGACGCCTGCCAGGTGATGCCCAGGCGCAGGGTGGCGGCCAGACGTCGGCGCAGCGGCTCGGTCGGCACACTGCGTCCGGGGGCGTCGCGCAGCACCAACGCGGCGACCAGGGCGTAGGCCGCGAGGACGGCTGCGGTGATCAGGAAGGGCGTCGACATGCTGTGGGCGTCGACCAGTTTCACGGTGGTCAGGGCGCTGACGGCGGTGCCGCCCATGCCCATGCCGAAGACGCCGATGGCAAGCCCTCGCCGCTCGGGCGGGAACCAGGCGTTGACGAAGGGCACGCCCACGGCGAAGGCGGTGCCGCCGACGCCGAGGAAGAACCCCCCGGCCAGCAGCGCGGCGAGCGAGGAGTGTCCGGCCAGGCCCAGATAGAGCACCGGAACGATGGTGGCCGCCGAGACGATCGGGAACATGACCCGTCCGCCGAACCGGTCGGTGAGTGCTCCGACCGGGATGCGGCCCAGGGAACCGACGACGACCGGCACGGCCACGAGCAGGGACTGCTCGAAGGAGGTCAGGCCCAGGGTGTCCTTGAAGCGGGGGCCGAGCGGGCTGAGCAGCGCCCAGGCCCAGAAGTTGACGGCGAACCCCAGGGTGGCCAGGGTCAGCATCAGCCAGGCCCGTCCGGGCGCCGGCGAGCCCGAGGCCGCCTTCTTGTTCTCCGTCATCGAAGACTGGACCATGCTGGCCGTCCCTTCCCTCTTGCTCATGGCAGTTCTTGCGTCAGGGGCCGCGGGGAATCCGCGGGACTTCTTGCCCCGCGGACGGGCGGCCCGTGAGTCACTGTCCGTCAGGGGGCATCCGAGCGGCATGGGGCCATGAGTCCCTGGAGCGGGGCTGACGGTCCTCAACGCCGGGGCCGGCCGCCCCTCTTCGGCACATCCGTGTCCCGCATTGCTCGCGCGACTCCGTCGGAGCGGTGGCTGCGGGCGTCCGCTGCCGGGCGCAGAGACGGAATCAGGGCCGGCCGCCCTGCCCGGCGCAGGGCGGCCGGCTGATGATGGCCTGATGCTCGTGAACGACGCCATTCGCACTCCCGACCGGCAGAACCGGGCCCGGAGCGAGCGCGGGTACGAAGGTCGTCCCGCTCACCGGGAGCTGGAGACCGACCGGGGCCGGCCCCCCGCTGCCGGGGCCGACGCCGGTGCGGCCCGTCGCCGGTAGAGCAGGTACGGGCGGGCCAGGTATCCGATCGGGGCGCTCCACACATGGACGAGGCGGGTGAACGGCCAGGCGGCGAAGAGCAGGAAGGCGGTCAGCGCGTGCAGCTGGAACAGCAGCGGGGCTCCGGCGATAGCCTCCGGCTTCGGCTGCAGGACGAACAGGCCGCGGAACCAGACCGAGACGGTGGAGCGGTAGTCGTAGCCCGGGCCGAAGACGTTGTGCGCGGCGGTTGCGGTGATGCCGAGCAGCACGGTGGCGGACAGCAGCGGGAAGAGGAGCTTGTCGCTGCGGTCGGTGCCCAGACGGATGGAACGGGTCAGCAGCCGGCGGGCGCACAGCATGCCCAGCCCTGCGACCATGGCGACGCCCGCCACCGAACCCGCCCAGACGGCCGTGGTGTGGTACGCGTGCTCGGTGATGCCGACGGCCTCGGTCCACGAGTCCGGAACGGCGAGGCCCACGACATGGCCGGCGATGACCATGAGAGCGCCGAGGTGGAACAACGGGCTGCCCCAGCGCAGCCAGCGGTGTTCGAGCAGCTGGCTGGTGTGCGTGGTCCAGCCGAATTGATCCCTGCGGTAGCGCCAGATGTGTCCGACGGCGAACACCGCGAGGCAGATGTAGGGGATCGCGACCCACAGCAGGAGGTCGGTTCCGCTCAACGGCGCTGCGGCCGGCCGTGAGAACGAAGCGGCGTTCATCGGGCGCCCTCCGTGGGAGTGGTCCTCGGGCCGGCGGCCGGTACCCGCGTCGGCGCAGCGGCCGTCGGCGGCACGAACGTGCCCGGAGGCGCGAACTCCCCCTCTCCGTACGTGCCGTACGGGTCGAGGCCGACCTCCTCGTTCGGCGGGCCCTCGGCGACGAGCAGCGCCACCGCCGCGCGGTCCGCCTTGGTGGAGGGAGGCAGCAGGGTGAGCAGCGCGGCCAGGACGTGCCGGTAGGGGGAGTCGGCGTCCGTCAGCGCCCGGTGGATCAGTTCGAGACCGCGGCGGTGCTGACGCAGCGGCGCCTCGCCGCCACCCGGGCCGACGAGGGCGGCGAACTCCAGGACGACCGGCAGGTGGTCGGGCAGTTCACCTCCGTCGGTGTCCCACCCCGCTGCCTTGTAGCGCTGGTTGAGGGTGAGCAGGGCCATGCCGCGCCGACGGGTGTCGCCGTGCAGGTAGTAGGTGAGGTAGAGGCTGCTCTTGCGGCGCAGGTCGAACATCTCGACGTAGTGCCGCTCCAGCGCCTCCGTTTCCCGGCCCGTGAGCCAGTCGGTGCAGTCGGCCAGGTGCTCGGCGGCGGGCGAGGGCGCCAACGCCCGGACCGCGGCGCTCAGCACCGGTCGGGCGGCAGTGAGTTCGGTGTCCGGATACTGAAGCAGCAGCGAGCACAGCCGCAGCAGCAGGGCCCGGTCCTGGGTCTCCTCCGGCGTGAGCAGGGCCGGGCGTCGCGTCCGGGCCGTGCGGCCCGGGCGGCGCACAGCGGCCCGGACGTGCGAGCGGATCGCGGCGGGAACGGTCGCGGGCAGTGGGCTCACAGCTGGCCTCCGGTGGGCGTTTCGGACGTACGACGGCGCAGGGTGGGGATGCCGAGCATGACCTTGCGCGGTTCGGCGGCGCCGGACGTCTCGACCGGGCAGCGGTCCTCCGTCGCGGTGAGCGCGGCGGCGTCCTCCTTGTGGGCCGCGGGGACGACGTACCGGTCGGCGTACTTGGCGACGGCGAGGAGGCGGTGCAGGTCCCGCGCCTCGCGTGCGGTCAGACCGACGGCCTTGAGCACGGTCTCGTCGCCGTCCTCGCCGAGGGTGCGCTCGCGCATGTACGAGCGCAATGCGGTGAGCTTCATCAGCACGCCGGCGACGACGTCGGTGTCGCCGGCGGTGAACAGCTCGGCCAGGTATTCCAGCGGGATGCGCAGCCGGGTGACGGCGGCGAAGACGTGGTCGGGGTCGTCCTGGTTGCCGCCCGCCGCGTCGACGGCGTCGAGGACGGGCGAGAGCGGGGGCACGTACCAGACCATCGGCATCGTCCGGTACTCCGGGTGCAGCGGCAGGGCCACCTTGTAGCGTATGACCAGGTCGTACACCGGGGAGCGGCGGGCGGCGTCCAGCCAGTCCTCGGGGATACCGGATTCCCTTGCGGCCGCGCGGACTTCGGGATCGTGCGGGTCGAGGAACACTCCGCGCTGGGCGTCGAGGAGGTCCTTCTCGTCGGGGGTGGCGGCGGCCTCGCCGACGCGGTCGGCATCGTAGAGGAGCAGTCCGAGGTAGCGCAGGCGGCCGACGCAGGTCTCGGAGCAGACGGTGGGCTGGCCGGCCTCGACGCGGGGGAAGCAGAAGGTGCACTTCTCGGCCTTGCCGGTGGCGTGGTTGACGTACACCTTCTTGTACGGGCACGCGGTCACGCACATCCGCCAGCCGCGGCAGCGGTCCTGGTCGACGAGGACGATGCCGTCCTCGACCCGCTTGTACATCGCGCCCGACGGACAGGCCGACACGCAGGCCGGGTTGAGGCAGTGCTCGCACAGCCGCGGCAGGTGGAACAGGAACGTCTGCTCGAACTCGAACTTGACCCTCTGCGCCCACTCACCGCTCAGGTTGGGGTCGCCGCCGGCGTTCTCGGGGGCGCCGCCGAGGCCGTCCTCCCAGTTGGCGCCCCAGGTGATCGCGGTGGGCCTGCCGGTGAGCACCGATCGCGGGCGGGCGACGGGGATGTCCTTCTGGGCGGGGGCGCTGACCAGATTGTCGTAGTCGTAGGTGACCGGCTCGTAATAGTCCTCGATGGAGGGCAGGTCGGGGTTGGAGAAGATCGACAGCAGCCGTTTGATCCGGCCGCCGGAGCGCAGGACGAGCCGTCCGCGCCTGTCGAGCATCCAGCCGCCCTTCCACTGCTCCTGGTCCTCGTAGCGGCGGGGGTAGCCGACGCCGGGCTTGGTCTCGACGTTGTTGAACCAGGCGTACTCGACGCCGGTGCGGTTGGTCCACGTCTGCTTGCAGGTGACCGAGCAGGTGTGGCAGCCGATGCACTTGTCGAGGTTCATCACCATCGCGATCTGGGCCATCACGCGCATGTCAGTACTCCACTCGCTGGCTGCGGCGGCGGATCACGGTGACTTCGTCGCGCTGGTTTCCGGTCGGGCCGTAGTAGTTGAAGGCGTAGGTGAACTGGGCGTAGCCGCCCGCGAGATGGGTGGGCTTGAGCAGCAGCCGGGTCAGGGAGTTGTGAATGCCGCCGCGCTTGCCGCTGACCTCGGTCCTGGGCACGTTCACGTTGCGGTCCTGGGCGTGGTACATGTACACGGTGCCCTCGGGCATGCGGTGGGTGACGACGGCGCGGGCGGCGACGACGCCGTTGCGGTTGTACGCCTCGATCCACTCGTTGTCCTTGACGCCGATCTTCTCGGCGTCCTGCACCGACATCCAGATCGTGGGACCGCCGCGGGACAGGTCGAGCATGTGCTTGTTGTCCTGGTAGTTCGAGTGGATGGACCACTTCGAGTGCGGGGTCAGATAGCGGACCGTCACCTCCGCCCGGCCCTTCTCGTGCAGGTGCTCGTCGCCGAAGTGGCGGGGCGTGTTCAGTGGGGGCCGGTAGACGGGAAGCTGTTCACCGAGCTCGGCGATCCAGTCGTGCTGGACGAAGAAGTGCTGCCGGCCGGTGAGGGTGTGCCAGGGCTTCTTGTGCTCGGTGTTGATCACGAACGGCGAGTAGCGGCGCCCGCCGGTCTCCGAGCCGGACCACTCGTAGGAGGTCATCACCGCGCGCGGCTGGGTGCGGGTGTCGGCGAAGGTGATCCGCTCCGCCTCGCGCTCGGAGGCCAGCTCCACCAGGCCCTCGCTGCCGGTCTGCCGTTCCAGTTCGCGGAAACCCTCGGTGGCCAGCCGCCCGTTGGTCGTGCCGGACAGGGCCAGGATCGCCTCGCACATGTCGGAGGCGGTGGCCAGCGAGGGGCGCCCGGCGGCGATGCCGTCCCTGACGGTGCCGTTGCGGTGCCGGAGTTCGTCGATCTCCTTGTCCGGGTGGACGGTGACGCCCTTGGTGGTGGTGCCCAGGGTGTCCAGCAGCGGGCCGACGGCGCGCATCTTCTGCGCGATCGCGGCGTAGTCCCGCTCGATGACGACCAGCTTTGGCATGGTCCGGCCGGGAACCGGCTCGCACTCCCCGTTCTTCCAGTCCCGCACGACGCCGCCGGGCTGGGCGAGTTCGTCCGGGGTGTCGTGCAGCAGCGGCACCGCGAGGACGTCGGTGCGGGTGCCCAGGTGCTCGGCGGCCAGTTCACTGAACTTGTCGGCGATGGTGAGGAAGGTGTCGTAGTCGGTGCGGGCCTGCCAGGGCGGGGCGATGGCCGGGGTGAAGGCGTGCACGAAGGGGTGCATGTCCGTGCTGGAGAGGTCGTCCTTCTCGTACCAGGTCGCCGCCGGCAGGACCACGTCGGAGAGCAGACCGGTGGAGGTCATCCGGAAGTCCATGGTGACCAGCAGGTCGAGCTTGCCCTCGGGCGCCTCGTCCCGCCACACCACCTCCTTCGGGCGCCCCTCGGGCGGCGTCTGTTCGGAGCGGACCGCCGCGTCCGTGCCCAGCAGGTGGCGCAGGAAGTACTCGTTGCCCTTGCCGGAGGAGCCCAGCAGGTTCGCCCGCCACACGGTCAGCACCCGCGGGAAGTTGGCCGGGGCGTCGGGATCCTCGACGGCGAACCGCAGCCGCCCCGACTTCAGCTCGTCGACGATGTGCTCGGCGACCGGACGGCCCCGGGCGGCCGCCTCGTCCGTCAGATCGAGCGGGTTGCGGTCGAAGCCGGGATGGCCGGGCGTCCAGCCCAGCCGCACGGCCTGCGCGAGCGTGTCCGCGAACGCCTTGCCCTTGAAGCGCCCCTCACCGAGCGGGGATGCCAGTTCGTCGGGTCCGAACGCCTCGTAGCGCCACTGGTCGGAGTTCAGGTACCAGTACGACGTGCCCGCCATGTGACGCGTCGGCCGCTGCCAGTCGAAGGCGAACGACAGGTGCTGCTGGCCGGTGACCGGGCGGACCTTCTCCTGACCGACGTAGTGCGCCCAGCCGCCGCCGTTGACACCCTGGCAGCCGGTCATCGTGGTCAGCGCCAGGAACGCCCGGTAGATGGTGTCGGAGTGGAACCAGTGGTTGGTGCCTGCGCCCAGCGCGATCATGGACCGGCCGTTCGTGCGCTCGGCGTTGCGGGCGAACTCCCGGGCGATCCGGGCAGCCTGTTCGGCCGGCACGGAGGTGATCGTCTCCTGCCAGGCAGGGGTGTGACACGCGCTCGCGTCCTCGTACGACGTCGGCCATTTGCCGGGCAGCCCGGGGCGCTTCACTCCGTACTGGGCGAGCATCAGGTCGAAGACGGTGGTGACGAGCCGTCCGCCGATCCGGCGGACCGGAACGCCCCGGACCATGACCGAACCGCCCTCGGTGGCGCCCTCGTCGAACCGGGGCAGCGCGATCTCGACGCTCTCCTCGGCCTGGTCCAGCAGGCTCAGCTCGGGGACGACATCGCCCAGGTCGAGGTTCCAGCGGCCTCGCCCGGCTTCCCCCCACCGGAAGCCGAGCGAGCCGCCGGGGACCACCGGTTCGCCGGTGGCCCGGTCCATGAGGACGGTCTTGAACTCGGCGTTCTCCTCGTCACGGCCGAGGTCGGCCGCCGTGAGGAACCCGTCCGGGACGAGACCGTGGTCGTGCTCGCGCAAGGTCACCAGGAAGGGCGCGTCAGTGAACCTGCGCAGGTAGTCCTGAAAGTACGGCACTTCGCGGTCGACCAGGAACTCCCGCAGAATCACGTGCCCCATGGCCATCGCCAGCGCCCCGTCCGTGCCGGGGTGCGGGGACAGCCACTCGTCGGCGTGCTTGACGTTGTCGGCGTAGTCGGGGCTGACCGCGACGACCTTGGTGCCGTTGTAGCGGGTCTCGGTCAGGAAGTGCGCGTCCGGCGTGCGGGTCACGGGAATGTTCGAGCCCCACATGATCAGATAGCCGGCGTTCCACCAGTCCGCCGCCTCGGGCACGTCCGTCTGGTCACCGAAGACCTGCGGCGAGGCGATCGGCAGGTCCGCGTACCAGTCGTAGAACGACAGCAGGGTCCCGCCGATCAGCGACGTGTAGCGGGCGCCGGCCGCGAAGGACGCCATCGACATCGCCGGGATCGGGGAGAAGCCGGCGACGCGGTCGGGGCCGTACCGCTTGATCGTGTGGACCTGGGCGGCGGCGACCAGCTCGGACACCTCGTCCCAGTCGGCGCGCACCAGGCCGCCCTTGCCGCGGGCCCGCTTGTAGGCGCGTGCCTTCGCCGGATCGCCGGTGATCTCGGCCCAGGCCGCCACCGGGTCGCCGAGCCGCTTGCGTGCCTCACGCCACAGCTTGAGCAACGTACCGCGCACGTACGGGTAGCGGACCCGGCTCGGCGAGTACGTGTACCAGGAGAACGACGCCCCGCGCGGACAGCCGCGCGGCTCGTACTCGGGGCAGTCCGCCCCGATCGAGGGGTAGTCGGTGGCCTGGTGCTCCCAGGTGATGATCCCGTCCTTGACGTACACCATCCACGAACACGAGCCCGTGCAGTTGACCCCGTGCGTGGAACGCACCACCTTGTCGTGCGCCCACCGGTCCCGGTAGAAGCCCTCCCACTTGCCGTCGTTCTCACCGAACACGGCGCGACCGTCGGCCGACACCTCGCGGCGGGTCAACAGTCTGCGGGCGGCCAGCGGCCAGCCCTCACCGGCGGGCGACGCCTGGCGCCGTGCGTTCCGATCGTTCTCCATGGCCGGGAACGCTAGAGGCCACCGGCCGTACTGCACCTGGGGCCGGCGGTCCCTGCCGGACGGCCTTTCGGCCCCATCCGGCCGGTCACGACAGGGACCAATGGTCCCGGTACCCGGGCCCGGTCGGCGGGAGAGCCGTCTGCGCCTGACGTGCATGCCGGGCACTGATCGAACCGCAGACGCCCATCCGTACGACCGCATTCCGTGCCTGCCGGGCGGCCGATTCCCCCTCCCAGACTGGCGCAGCCGCAGGTGCAGGTGCAGGTGCAGCGCGTACGGGCCGTGGCGCCCGGTTCGGTCGGGCGTCCGGGCGTTCTGTTCACCAACTCATCGTGGGAAATGGGGAGTTCACGCCTGGCGCAGGTCCTTGACCCGGCGGAGCTTGCCCAGCGAGCGCTCCAGAGTCTCCGGTTCGGCGACGGTGACCTCGACGGTCACGCCGACGCCGTCCTTGACGCCTTGGCCGATGGCCTTCGCGGCGGTCTCGCGCTGTTCCGGCCCAGTGCCGGGCCGGGCCTCGACGAGGATGGTCATGTGGTCCATGCGCCCGCGCCGGCTCAGCTGGACCTGGAAGTGAGGGGCCATGCCGGGGGCGCGCAGCACGATCTCCTCGATCTGGCTGGGGAAGACGTTCACCCCACGCAGGATGATCACGTCGTCGCAGCGGCCTGTGATCTTCTCGATGCGGCGGAAGGCGGGCCGGGCGGTACCCGGCAGCAGCCGGGTGAGGTCGCGCGTACGGTAGCGGACGATCGGCAGCGCCTCCTTGGTGAGGGAGGTGAAGGCCAGCTCGCCGCCCTCGCCGTCGGGCATGACGTCGTTCATGACCGGGTCGACGATCTCGGGGTAGAAGTGGTCCTCCCACACGTGCAGGCCGTCCTTGGTCTCCACACACTCCTGGGCGACGCCGGGGCCGATCACCTCGGACAGGCCGTAGATGTCGACGGCGTGGATGTCCAAGCGCTCCTCGATCTCGCGGCGCATCTCCTCGGTCCAGGGCTCGGCGCCGAAGATGCCGACCTGAAGGGAGGTGGAGCGCGGGTCGACGCGCTGGCGCTCGAACTCGTCCAGGAGGGTGAGCATGTAGGAGGGGGTGACCATGATGATCTCGGGCTTGAAGTCCTGGATGATCTGCACCTGGCGTGCGGTCATGCCGCCAGAGGCGGGGATCACCGTGCAGCCGGCAGGCCGCCCGGTCGAGCGCAGGGGCAGGTCACGCGTACTCCAGCCAGTCCCCCTCGCCGCTCCCTCAGGGGCCTCGATGGCGGATGCGTGAGCAGGTCCACGGGCCCGCCTCGTGCTGCGCCGCGTCGCCGTCGCGGGGCGCCCGATGCCCCGATGGCACTCCAGGCGGGTTCGACCGGCGACCGGGGCCGGCGCGTAGGTCTCTCCCCCTGAGTCCCCCGGTCGGGGACGAAAGCCTCACGAGTCCGGGCCCTTCGGCCCAAGACCGGCGAGCGGAACAGGACGACAGTGAAAGCGACACACCGGGACGCCGGACGTGCGACCCGCGCCCGGCGGCGGTGCGGAAATGGCTGACGACGATGTCGTCGTGCCCGGGGTCCGACCGCCGTCGCCGCACGCGCACGGGGCCGCCGTGGAACAGCGGACGACACGGGAGTCGCCCTTCCGTGCCGGCCGGTGGCCCTGAAAGGAGGCAGGTGCGATGTCCATGAGCACACTTGAGACGCTCCTCAAGACGCGCCCGCCGCGCTGCCCGCTTCGGACGGCGATCGCAGGTGCGCCTGCGATGCCGGACGTACGCCTCCCGAACAAGACCGACCGCGTCCGCGACCGCGAGACGTGTCGGACTTCCCGTGGTCTGTGACGAGGCCTCAGAAAGTGACCCAGTAGCGGCGCTTGAGACCGGTCGCGGTGCTGCGCACGTCCTCAAGGACGCCGCCGTTGCGTTCGATGGTGCGCGCCGAGCCGACGTTGCCGTCCTCACAGGTGAGGAGGACCCGGTCCAGTCCGAGCGAGGGCGCCTTGAGCAGAACGGTCCCCAGCGCCCACGAGGCCAGCCCGCGTCGCCTGGCAGAGGGCCGGACGCTGTATCCGATGTGCCCGCCGCCTTCCAAGAGGAGGGCGTTCAGGTAGTGCCGAAGGTCGATGGCTCCGAGGTAGGTCTCGCCGTCGACGATCCACCAGTGCGTGGCGTGCACGCGACCTTCGCCGACGGGCAGCGACCGGTCAGCCTGCTGTCGCAGGCGCTGGACCCATGAGGCGAACCCCTCGGGGCTGTCGAGGTCCTCGTCACCGGCCAGACGCAGGCCTGTCCCGTCCTGGTGAGCACCGGGCTGCCACTCGGCACGCGCTGCGAGCCATGAGGCATGCAACCGTCCTGTGGGGGCGATCAGTTCAGCCATGCCAGGGACGATAACACCGCATCCGCCGTGTCATCAGGCAGCTGCTTCAGGTCGAGCGCTCAGGCTCAGGGGAAACGCCGGGGAGCCGGATCAGGGCCGGGATTGTAGGGCGGCCCGGCCCGGCACGGCCCGGCGCGGCCTCGATCCGGGGCGGCCCGTCCCGCGCAGTCGGCCGTCACTCATGCGGGCGTCGTCCTGTCCTTGTTCTTGCCTGTTGACGACGGGTCTCTCGGTGATCTGAGGTACGGGCACAACCTGACACTCGCCGCGTTCGGCCATGAAAGCGCCCGACGCATCCCGAAGCAAGTCAAAATGGCCGGCTCCACCCCGCATCCACAAATACTTGGCTGGCCACACGATTGGTGTTACGGTAATCATGTGGCCAGCCACGCTTTATCTTGGACTCCCCCGCAGAACTGAGGAGACCCCACGGGTGTGCCGTCAGAGGGGGCCATATTGCCTTGGAGGAGCGACCCCATGTCCCACAAGAACTCTCAAGTGAAGCCTCCGATCAATCAACGCGTGCTGACCCTCGGCATCGCTGCCGATGCGCTTTCGTCGGACGACTTCCCGCCGGGGGTTGCGACGCTCGAAGACCTGGTCGCCATGAGGGAGCGCAGCTGGGCTGCGCTCCAGGCGACAGGCATCGACGGCGAGGCGGGCTATGTCAGCCTGGACCCCGACGAGGCGGAGGCCGAGCTGCGTCGGCTTTTCGATGCGCACTCATACGGGGTGGTGCTCATCGGGGGCGGCATCAAGAACGTCCCGGAGTACACCGTCCTGTTCGAACGGATCGTCAACGTGCTCATCGACCTCCAGCCCGACATCCGGTTGAGCTTCAGCTCGCATCCGACGAACGTGCCCGAGGCGCTGGAACGCTGGCTCAAGAAGTCCTGACAAAGGCGCCTCCGGAGCTGGGCGTTGGACGCGGCGAGGAGTGATGAGGCAGGCGCCGAAGCCGAGGAAGGCTCCGTGGATGTCGTCGCGTCGTTCCCAGCGGATCCGGATCCGCAGCCGACGCAAGCCGTGCAGCCAGGCGATCGTCCGACTCGCCGCACAGTGGGCAGCTTGTGTCGCAAGCTCCCATAGCAGGCAGCTCGTCACCACCGTCAGCACCTGCCCGCTCGACGAGTCGGCCAGCGACGCCGGGCACGTGCGGGGCAAGCGCGTCCTGACCGTCGTCTGCGCACGCCCGCTCCCCCGCCTCCCCAGGCGACGGGGCGGCAGAATGCACCGACTACCCCACCCACACAGGCTGAGGAACCGAACCATGCCCACCCCCGAACCCCGCATCCCCGCAACGGCTGACGCAGGACCGATGAGCTACGCGATCTTCCAACTCGCCCGCGCCCACCGCGCCTTCGCCGCCGCTCTGCTGCGCGAGATGGACCTGCACCCCGGACAGGAACTGGTGCTGATGCACCTTTTCGACCGGGACGGCCAGACCCAGTCCGAGCTGCTCGAATGCCTCGGCGTCGACCACTCCACGATCTCCAAGGCGCTACGCCGCATGCAGGACGCCGGCCTGGTCATCCGCGAGCCGGCCGCACATGACCGGCGCGTCATGGTGGTCCATCTCACCGACAAGGGCCGGGCGATGCGCGAGCCCATCACGGCCCTGTGGCAGGCCCTGGAGGAGACCACCGCCCGGAATCTGTCGAAGCAGCAGGCGGAGTCCTTCGTCGACACCGCCTACGCCATCACCGAGGCGATCAGCAGCCGCGCGTTGCCCGACGAAGAGTCCACCTGACGCCCCCGGTGTGCACCCCAGACCCCCGTACGCCACACCGCACATGAGAAAAGGACACGCGGACCGGGGTGCACACCGACCCCCATGCGGCACGACCACCTCCAGCCAGGCCGTATCACCTCCCCTGCACCGGCTGTTCCGGACGCGGCACATGGCGGCGAGGCGCACGACAGATCTGCCACCACGGCCCGCCTCCCCATAGCCCCGTCCGGCACGCAGGCGCAGGCGACCATGCCTGCAGCCACGGCCCACCGGCCTGACCGAAAGTGAGACCCCATGCCTGCCGCCGACTCAACCGTTCTCCCGGTCCTCGTCGTCGGGGCGACCGGCTCCCTGGGGGGCAAGGTCGTCGACGAACTCCTGGCGCGCGGCAAGAACGTCCGCGCCCTGGTGAGGCCGGCCAGCGACGCCGGACGACTCGAAAGCCGGGGCGTTCAGATCGCCCGCGGCGACATGCTCGACATCGACTCGCTCGTGGCCGCCATGAACGGCGCCGACGCCGTCATCACCACCGCCGCCGGCTACACCCGCGGCGGCAAGAACGCCCACGACATCGACACCGTCGGCGACGCCAACCTCGCCGAGGCCGCCCACCGCACCGGCATCCGGCGGTTCGTCCTGACCAGCATCCTCACCAGCGACCAGACACCCGGTGTCCCGCACTTCTGACACAAGAAGCTCGCCGAGGACAAGCTCGAACAGCTCGGCGTCCCGTTCGTCGCCCTGCGCCCGGGGGCGTTCCTCGACCAGGTCGCGAGCATGGCGGGCGACCCGCTCGACAAGGGCCGCATGGTGTGGATCGGCAAGGCCACCATCCCGCTGACCTTCGTCCACACCTCCGACCTCGCGGCGTACCTGGCAGCCGCGGTCGACGTCGAGGCCGAGGCCGGTGAGCGGATCGACATCGGCTGGGATCATCCGGTCAGCATGCGGGAGGTGGCCGACGTGATGGGCCGCCGGGCCGGAAGGAAGATCAAGGTGGTGGCCGTCCCGTCCGCCGTCGCCCGCGCCGCAGGAGCCGTCGCCGGCCGCTTCATGCCCCTGATCAAGGACTTGGCTGCGATGTTCCGCTGGTTCGAGACCGGACGCTATGTCGCCGACCCCCGCCGCCAGGAGCAGCTGTTCGGCCCGGTTCCTATGGCCGAGGACGCCCTCACCCGGTACGCCGATGAGCTGCGCACCGCACGGCATCAGTGACAGGCCCGCGTCCCGTCCCTCGCCGCCCGCGACCTGACCAGGCAGGACGCCTCGGGCCTCGGGCCTGTTTCTCCTGGTCGCACCACGTCATATAGGTTCCGGCCGAGCCCAACGTGTGACAGGACGGGCGCTCAGCGCTTCCCGGCCGTGATGAGGGGTCCGGTGGGGCCCCTCAATCGCGGCGCCCCACCGGATGTCCCCCTGTGACAACCAGATGTCCGCCACTGACGTGGAACCGGTGGGTTGCTCGGTCCTCGCCGGCACCTGCCGCGCCGTCCGCCGCCACGGCGCGGCGGACGGCCCCGACGAAGGAACACGCGGCGAAGTGATCGGGTCACGCCCGCCGAGAGCGTGAAAGGCCTGACCCGGCCACGCTGAACGCCGTCTCACCCGAGGGAGGGGAATTCCTTCGCGGGTCGGACCGAGTGGACCCAGCGGGGCGCCAGGTCCACGCCGGGCAGTACCGTCCGGGCCGGCCCGGTCAGAGAGTGGGAGCCGGGCTCGGGCGACGACGTGCCCCCCGGGCACAGTGCGCGGACGACCTGGTTGTTGAGGGCGTCGTCGATCGGGCTCGGTTCAAAGCCGGAGCCGTCGGGGGTGAGACGTTCGTACTTCATGAGGTTCCAGCCCATGGCGACCTGGCGCTTGCCGTCGGGGCTGGAGAGGGCGATGGTGCCGGCGCCGAAGACAGCCCCGTCGTGGCCCCAAAAGCGGCCGCAGCCGGGGATTTCCATGCTGTAGACCCCCAGGCCGTAGTCAATGCCGCCGGCCGGGACCGTTCGCTGCATCTCCTTCAACGCGGACGGGCCGATCAGCTTGCCGCCGAGCAGGGCGCGGTAGAAGCGGTTGAGGTCATCGGTGGTGGAGACGATCGCGCCGGCGGTGTACGCCCAGGACATGTCGTAGTCGCTGTAGTCGCGCGGCGGGTTGATCAGGCCGTAGAACGACTCGTACATACGGGGGTGCGGGCCGCGGATGTAAGGGGAGCGCGGGAACGACGTGTGGTGCAGTCCGGCCCGGGCGATGACGTGGCGGGTGATGTACGCCTCGGCGTCCTGGCCGGTGACCTTCTCCAGGAGCAGCCCGGCGATGACGTAGTTGGTGTTGGAATACGACCACTTTTCGCCGGGCTCACCGGTGGTCGGCGCCGCCAGCCCGAGGCGGACCAGTTCCTCGGGGCGTATGGAGCGGAAGCGCTCCTCGTCGAGGCTGGCCGTCGAGCCTTGGGCGAGGGAAGGGAAGGCTCCGATGATGTAGTCGCCGATGCCGCTCGTGTGGTTCAGAAGCATGCGAACGGTGATCTCGCGGCCGCGCTCGCCCGGCACCAGGTCGGGAAGGTAGTCGCCGATGGGAGCGTCGAGTCGGACGCGGCCCCGCTCCACTTGCTGGAGGAGGGCGACGGAGGTGAATGCCTTGCTGACGCTGCCCACCCGGTGGAGCATGCCCGGCCGGACCGGGCGCCGCGTGTCCACGTCTGCGACACCGGCCGCGCCGGTCCACGACTGGGCGCCGTCGCGTACGGAGGAGTAGACGCCGTACATGCCCGCGTCGTGGACGGCGCGGAGGCCGGCGCCGAGCGCCACGGGGTCCAACGTGCCGGTGCTTAAGGGGAATTCGGACGCCTTCGTGGTCGGTCTGGCGTCCGCTTGTGCGACCGGTGCCGCGGCGGTCAGCAGAAGCGTGGTGCCCACGACGGTTCCGATGAGGCGGAGGATGCGCAAAGGGGTGTCCCTTTCCTGGTGTGCGGACTTCGCCCGGTCATCGTCATCGATCATGGATGAGCCTTACATCCTTCCTGAGGAGGATCACAGGCGGTGCACGGTACGACCAAAAGGGGGCCTCGACGTCGGTCGACACCGGGTACGGCTTCCCCTCGGCAGGGAGGCGTGGCAACGGACGACTACACCACCCGCCCATGGACCCTGCCGGAAATCCTGTCGGGAGCGATGATCGACGGCCTGCGCTTCTTCGACTTTCGCGGCTACCACGAACTCAACCGCGAACACTGACTCGATCACTCCACCAGCGGGCCCGCAGGGCGAGCCGGCCAGTCGGCGGGGCGGATCCCGCCGATCGGCGGAGTGACGTCCGGTCAACGATGCGCTGGGATGAGAAGGGCGACGGGATGGCGAGGAGCTGCTGAGTCGTCGGAGCGGGGGCCAGTGCTGTTTCTCCCGGCCTCGTCCGTTGTCCGTCTCCCCGTGCTGACGCCGGTCGACGCCCTTGTGGAGGTCCCGGTGGGGGGCCGTCGGTCTGTTCCGAGTTCTGAAGCGGATTCAAATGATCTCTGTCCTGATTGTGATCACCACACTGGTGGCCGGCTGGTCGCTGGTCGCCGGGCGGCTGGAACAGCGGCATGTGCGGGCTCCGCTGGTGCTGGTGCTGGCAGGCGTGGTCACGGGGGTGTTCACCCACAGCCATATCGCCGTCACCCTGAACTCCCAGGTCGCACAGCATGTGGCCGAGGTCATCCTGGCCGTCCTACTGTTCGTCGACGCCACCGAGCTGCCGGGCGGGCGACTGTTCGGCAACGACCCCGGCTCCGCAGCGCGGGCCCTGCTGGTGGCCCTGCCGCTGAGCCTGATCACGATGGTGCTGCTGGGAACGCTGCTGCTGCCCGGCCTGCCGGTGGCGCTGCTGCTGCTCATCGCGTGCATCGTCGTCCCGACCGACTTCGCCCCGGCCGAGACGCTGGTCCGCGACCGGCGGATCCCGGCGAGGGTGCGCAGCGTGCTCAACGTGGAGAGCGGCTACAACGACGGCATCGTCTCGCCGCTCTTCCTGTTCGCACTGATCCTCGTCGGCACCGACTCCGTCACCCGCACCCCCGCGCAGGCCCTCGGCACGGCCGTGCCGTTCGCGTTGAAGGCCCTCGTGGCCGGCTTCATGGTGGGGGCGCTGATCGCGTGGCTGATCAACCTGGCCGACCGCGCGGAGTGGATGACGGAGCAGTCCCGTCGGATCGTCGTGCTGGTCACACCGCTGCTCGCCTACACCGTGACCACGGCGATGGACGGCAACGGCTTCGTGGCCTCGTTCGTGTGCGGGATCGCCTTCCGCTACGTCAGGCAGGCACCGGTCCGCCGACGGGGCGCTTCGGCTCCCCACGCCTCGGACTTCCAGCTCATCGAGGACACCAACTCGATGATGACGATGTGCATGTGGTTCTTCTTCGGCAACGCCGTGGTGCTCGCCCTGGGCGAGGGCATCCACTGGCCCACCGTCGTGCTCTGCGTCGCCGCGCTCACCGTCGTGCGCATCCTTCCGATCGTGCTCGCCTTCCTCGGCTCGACGTTCACCTGGCGAGAAAGGCTCATGGTCGGCGCGCTCGGACCACGCGGCACCACCTCCATCGTGTTCGGCCTGCTCGCGTTCAACGCCCTGCCGGACGGGCCGTACGCCGACACCGCCCTGTACGCCATGACGCTGACGGTGCTCGGCAGCGTGCTGCTCCACGGCGGCGGTTCGGTGCTCATCGCCCGTTCCCTGACCGGCCCGCCCTCGTCGGCCGCCGGCCGCCCCGGCTCCCCGGAGACCGACGAGCCGGACTCACCGGTCGTCGTCGCCCTGCGCGGTTGATGTGCCTGGCGGTGCTGCGTGTCACGCGCGGCGCTGCCCTGCGTGCGGTGTGTCCGTCTCGCGGCGCCGACAGCTCCTACCCCAGAGTGGTCTTCTCCAGCCACTCGGCGGGGGCGGACCCGACAGTCGCCGGATGTGCGATGCGCGGACGGGCGCCGAGGCTGGAGGCATGACACAGCATGTTCGCAACAAGGGGCCCGAGACCGCCCTCGGGGCATCGTCCGACAGCGCCGTGCCGGGCCGTGACGTCACTCCTGGCACAGGCGGGGTGCGGGAACTTCTCGGCCTGACGCTGGTGGCGGGCGCCGGCGTCCTGTTCGTCGTCCGTCCTGAGTTCTACGAAGCAGTGGTGCACATCTTCGCCACGCGGACGGCCGCGCTGGTCCACTGAGCCGGCGAGCGAGCCGAGCCCGTGCGTGCCGGTTGTCCGCAGCCGCTGACGCAATGCGCGGCCGACGCCGTAGGAAAGGAATTCTGTGAACACCGCATCCGCCCCGAAGGCGACGGGTGCCCAGTCCCTGCGCGCCCGCGAGACGCTCAGGGCGCTGTACGGATACGTCCGTCCGCACCGGTGGGCCGTCGCGCTCGGTCTGCTGTGCGCGCTGGCCGGGGCCGCCGGCGGGCTGCTCCAGCCGCTGGCCACGAAGACGCTGGTCGACCGGCTCTCGTCGGACGGCACGATCGGCACCGTCCTGCTGATGCTGACCGCGCTGGTGCTGCTGAGCACGGTGGCTGACGCCTTCGGTGCCTATGTGCTGGAACGGACGGCGGAGTCGGTGGTGCTCGCCGCCCGCCGCACCCTCATGGGCCGGTTGCTGCGGCTGCGCCTCGCGGAGGCGGACCGGATGCAGCCGGGCGATCTGATGTCCCGGGTTACCTCCGACACCACGCTGTTGCGGGCGGTCAGCACGCAGGCGGTGGTCTCCGCGGCGACGGGGGCGGTGACGCTTGTCGCGGCGGTCGTGGTGATGGCGTTCCTCGACGCCGTCCTGCTGGGCGTCACGCTCGGCGTGGTCGCGGTCGTCGGTGTCGGCGTCGCACTGGTCCTGCCGAAGATCGGGCGGGCCTCCGAGCGTTCGCAGGCGGCTGTCGGGGAGATGTCGACCGGCCTGGAGCGGGCCTTCGGCGCGTTCCGCACGGTGAAGGCTTCCGGCGCCGAGGAGCGGGAGACCGCTCGGGTCGAGGCGGCGGCGCGCAGGGCGTGGCGCCACGGTGTGCGCGGCGCGAAGTGGGAGGCCGTCGCGGGTTCGGCGGACAACCTCGCCGTCCAGCTGGCGTTCCTCGCGGTGCTCGCCGTCGGCGGGGCGCGGGTGGCGTCCGGGGACATCCCGGTCTCCACGCTCATCGCGTTCCTGCTGTACCTCTTCTACCTGATGGAGCCGGTGTACAAGCTGGTCGACGCAGCGTCCCACTACCAGGAGGGCGCGGCCGCGATCGCCCGGATCGCACAGGTGGACGGCCTGGCGACGGAGCCGCGGGACCGGCACGGGCCGGTGCGGTCGGCGGCGAGGGAAGCGGTGCGGCCGCGTCCGGCGTCGGTCCGCTTCGAGCAGGTGTCCTTCCGGTACGGGCACGGGTTGCCGGACATCCACCGGCGGGTGGACTTCGAGGTGCCCGGCGGCGGGACGACGGCCTTCGTCGGCCCCTCGGGCGCGGGCAAGTCGACGGTCTTCGCGCTCGTCGAGCGGTTCTACGAGGCGACCGGCGGCCGCGTCCTCGTCGACGGCGAGGACGTGAAGCAGTGGCCGCTGTCCGAGCTGCGGTCCGTCATCGGGTACGTCGAGCAGGACGCGCCGGTGCTGGCCGGCACGCTCCGGGAGAACCTGGTCTTCGCCGCGCCCGGCGCGACCGACGACGACATCCGCGATGTCCTCGCCAGGGCCAGGCTCGACGCCCTCGTCGAGCGTCTTCCGCACGGCCTGGACACCCAGGTCGGGCACCGCGGCTCGAAACTGTCCGGCGGCGAGCGCCAGCGCGTCGCGATCGCCCGCGCACTGCTGCGCAAGCCCCGGCTGCTTCTCCTGGACGAGGCGACCTCGCAGCTCGACGCCGTCAACGAGCTGGCCTTGCGGGACGTCATCGCCGAGACGGCACGCGAGACCACCGTGCTGGTGGTGGCCCACCGCCTGTCGGCGGTCACCGACGCCGACCGCATCGTCGTCATGGACGCGGGCAGGGTCCGCGCGGTCGGCACCCATGAGGAGCTGCTGGCCAAGGACGAGCTGTACGCGCTGATCGCGGAGACGCAGCTCCTGACCTCGGCGAGGTCCCCCCGCGGGTGAGACGGGCCTGCCCCATGGGCTCGCCGCCGCCTTGGTCGGCCACCGGCTGCCCCTGCCGTGCGGGGCAGCCGGGCCAGGTGCCGCAGGACGTTGGACGTCCGCCGGACACCGCCGCGCGCCACACGACGCGTGAGGCTGCGGACAGCGCCTGCGTCACCAGGCAGTTTCATGCCACGGCGCTCGCTGCGCGCGCTGCTCGCAAGGACCGTCGTTCCCGACCGGCGCGAGTGCCCGACCGCCAACCCGAGTGGGGCCGGCGTGCTCTCGACCGCACCGGCGGCCGCCGTCTCCTGATCCGCACCAGTCCTTGCCCCCGAGGGGAAGTGTCACCGCTTGGCCGACTTACGCCAGACGACCTTTGCCGGCGCGTCGCGTGCAACACGATCGCGTCCCCGCGCCCCCGCAGAAGACCCAGGCACTCACGGCCCGACCACGCGTACGTGGCGACCGCGACCTTCGACGACCGCTCCGAAGCCGGGCGCAGTACTGGCGATCCCGGTTAGCCATGGCTGCGGAACGGGACGCCGGTCGGTCCATCGGCCAGAGGATGATTGAGGCGGACGGGAGCAACTGTCGGTCGAGGTCACGACGGTCGGCGGTACGCAGCGGTGTGACGCGAAGTGTGGGCAGCCAGCAGTTCCCGCAGGAGCTCAACGATGAGATCGGGCTGTCCTACGAACGGGGAGTGGCCCGTCTGCCACTCGCGCACGTCCGTGCAGCGCAAGGCCATCTTCCGTTGCAGGGCCGGGTCGATGGCCCGGTCCTGCGCGCAGACGACGTAGGTGGAGGGGGCGTGCTTCCAGCTGTGGCTCTCTTGGATCCCTCGCCCGCAGCCCGGGGCTTGCGCACGCAGGAGGCCAACCGCCCAGGTGGCGAGAGGTTCGGGACAGTCGCCGTAGAGGGCGTCGGCAGCCCGGTCGGGGTGCAGGCTGGTCGAGCCGTCGGGCTCAGGGGTGATCGCGTCCTGGAGCTGCGGGGACGCGCCGCCCAGCCCGGCCGCGCTCTCGCCGACGTCCGGCACGAACGCCGCCAGATAGACCAGGTGTCGCGCCCCGCGCACCCCAGTGATCACTGACCCTCCGTAGGAGTGACCGAGCACGATCGGAGGCTCCGGCAGCGAATCGATCACAGCCTGGACCGCGGCAGCGTCAGCAGGCAAGGAGCCCCGGTGGAGCTCGGGAACGAGGACCTCGGTTCCTGCGGTCCCCAGGCGCTCTGCCACCAGGGCGAAGTGTTCGGGACGGTGATACAGGCCGTGAACGAGCACCACTGCGGCCAATGCGTACGCCTCCTCGGGGCGGTGTGGGACGAGTGGGTCCTGGGCCGGTCAGCCGTACCGTTGCAGCAGTCCGTCCACGTATGCCTCCAGCCGTTCTGTCAGCACCTCGGACGTCAGATCGTCCCGCCCCAGTTCACGCCACGGTCCGGCCAGCTTCGCCGCGTCGGGGCAGTAGTGCAGCGCGTCGAGAAGCCGCCAGTACAGGTGGTCGGGGCCGTCGGCGAGATCGCGGCCGCCGTGTGCCTCGTACCGCTCACGGAAGCCCAGCCCGTACACCGGCCCGTGCAGCAGCGCGAGCGCGGTCGAGCAGTGCGCCACGTCCAGGTCGGCAGGTCCCCAAGAGGTCTCGACCCAGTCGACGACGCCGGTGATTCGCAGATCCTGCCCGGCTCCCGTGAAGAGCACGTTCCCGGGGTGGAAGTCGCGGTGCAGAAAGCAGCCTTCGTACGACGGCGGGTCGCGGCGGATCACGTCCACGGCCCGCTCCCACAGCGGGCCGTCCGGGGTGCGGACGCGCTCCGGGGAAGTCCACGCCTGGTACGTGCGCGGTCTTTCGGCCGGTACGACGCCGTGGACGCAGACGAGTTGGGCCGCGAGCAGATCCAGGCGCCGGTCGAGGTCGTCCTCGTCGACGCGGACGTGGCCCGGCAGCGCGGACATCAGCAGCGTCGGGTGGTCGCAGTGTTCGGCCGTGGCGTCCAGGGCGACGAAGCCGGGAGCCGGGATGCCTTCCTGCCCGGCAAGCAGCGCCAGGACGTCCGCCTCACGGGCCAGCAGCCCGGGTCCCGCACGGCGGAAGAACGGCTTCACGAAGGTTCGTTGCACGAGATCCGAGCCGTCATCTAGCGTGAGCCGGCGCATCTGGGAGCTCCAGCCCCCGGACAGCAGGCGCGAGTCGGCGACTGACCGGCCGTGGCCGAGCTGCTTGGCCACCCACGCACGCGTGGCCGTCCAGCCACGGTCATCGAGGCCGGTCATCACCGCCTCGACGAACTCCCGCCGGTCCTCGCCGTGATCGCGGAACCACATTCCCAGCTGGTGCTGAGCGTCCGGCAGATCGAACCGCGTGTACTGGGCACGCGCGGTCAGCGCATCCTGTACCGCTTCGGTCACCGCGGGCGGGATCACCGCGTCCGTGCCCGGCACCGCGAGCACCGCCCGGCCCTCGTACGCCCGCAGCACCTCAAGCGCGGGCGCCTGCCGCCAGCTGCCCGCCCGCCGGATGGTCCCGCTGAACCGGCCGTTCCCGTCCTCGAAGGGCACGTCCCACGCCTCGGCGGTGTACACAGCGGGCGCGCACAGCCCCAGCGCCGCCACCCGATCCCCGTAATGCCGGACGAGGTCGGCCACCGTCTGCCCACTCATGCTGAACCCCACCAGGACCAGCGGCCCGTCCGCCCCCGCGTATGCGTCGATCACCGCGACGGCCTGCTCGAACCGTCGCCGCAGGCTCAACTCGCTCAGTTTGCCGGTGCTTTCGCCGTGCCCGGAGAAGTCGAAGGCGATCCCTCGGCAGCCATGGGCTACGAACTCCCGCACCAGAGGCAGCAGTCGCTCCATGCTGCTGGTGCCCGCGCCATGGAGCACCACAACGGAGGCACCGGACGGATCACCGCCGTACACACCGCCGAGTCGTTCACCGTCGTGGTCGTGGGTGAAGTCGAAGAGCATGTCCCCTATTCACTCACGGTTGTGGCCTCCGTTCTCCGAGAGTGCAACTGCACGCATCCGACCCTGGTCTCCGCTCTTCGTGCGGCGGCTGAGTTCGGCGGCGCACTGCGCGCGGGGCCGGCTGCGGCGGCGGCCCGCCCATTGGCCGCTCCGATGGAGACGCCGAGGACCTCGCTGAGGACGGCGGGGATCTGCGCTGCGAGGTCGGTCAGTGCGCTGTTGCGTCCGGGCCGGGAGGCCAGGCCGTAGGACGCGAGGCGCGTGCGCAGTTGCCTGTGGCTGTGGGGGCGGCGGCCTGGGTGGGTGCCGGGCAGAAGCCAGGAGTGGTCAGTGCTCCGGCGCCGAGTGCGAGGGCGCCGTCGCCCTCTTCGGCGAAGTGGAGCAGGAGCTGGTCCAGTGGTGGGAGCTGCCCCTGTTAGGAATCCGCGTCTGGACCGCGCACTGAAGAAGATCGCCCGTCGGAGCGGTGCAGTGGTCCAGCTGGACGGCGCCCTCGTGCGCACCCGCCGCCGCACCGGAGCGGACAACCGCAAGAACTACAGCGGGAAACACAGGGCCCGTGGCCTGCTCTTCCTCGCGCTGGCCTATGCGACCCAGGCTCCTGCCTCTCGCCTCTTCCGGGCAACGTCCCTGCCTCCTCCTGCCGTCGCCTGTTTCAGGACCGTTCCCGGACCATGTTGACAACTGCGGCCACTCCCTTCCATCATCATTCCACTAATCACTTAGTGGAATGATGATGGACGGGGTGGTGGCCGTGGAGTACCGCATCGACAGGCGGAGCGGGGTCCCCGCCTTCCAGCAGATCGTGCAGCAGACCAAGCAGGCCCTGCGGCTGGGCGCACTGGTACCGGGCGACCGGTTGCCTACCGCCAAGGAGGTCGCCGAGGTGAGCGCGGTCAATCCGAACACCACCCTCAAGGCGTACCGGGAACTGGAGCGCGAGGGCCTGGTCGAACCGCGACCGGGCCAGGGCACCTTCGTACGCCGCACGCTGGGTCGCCCCGAGACGGGCACCGACTCGCCGCTGTACGAGGAGTTGGTGGCGTGGATGGCGAAGGCGGCCGGGGCTGGTCTGGAGCAGGAGGACGTGGCCGCGCTGGTCACGTCGGCGCTGGAGAAGCAGTACGCCCCCGGGACCAGGGCGGTCGCGGGGGCCAGGACGACGAGGAGCACAGGTGAGTGACGCCATGTATGCGGGCGAGCCGGCGCTTGAGGCGCGCGGGCTGGGGATGCGCTACCGGCGGGGGTGGGCACTGCAGGACTGCACTTCCGGATTCCGGCGGGCAGGATCTGTGGCCTGGTCGGCCCCAACGGGGCGGGCAAGACCACACTGTTGAGCGTCGCGGCCCATGTACTGGAGCCGACGCATGGCTCGCTCAGTCTGTTCGGCGAGGCACCGGGCTCGGTGGAGTCCGGCCGGCGTACGGCCTTCCTCGCGCAGGACAAACCGCTGTTCCGCCGTTTCACCGTGGCGGAGACCCTGCGGCTGGGACGGGAGCTGAACCCCGGATGGGACCAGCGCGCCGCCGAAGACATCGTCCGCGCGGGCAACGTGCCCGTCGACGCGAAGATCGGTACCCTCTCCGGCGGCCAGCGCACCCGCGTCGCCATCGCCCTCGCCTTCGGCAAGCGCCCCGACCTGCTGCTGCTCGACGAGCCGATGGCGGACCTCGACCCGGTCGTACGCCACGAACTCATGGGCACCCTCCTGGCCGAGGCCGGCGAGCGCGGCACGACAGTGGTGATGTCCACCCACGTCCTCGCCGAACTGGAGAGCGTGTGCGACTTCCTCATCGTCGTCTCCGGCGGCGGCGTGCGCCTCGCCGGCGACGTGGACGACCTGATGACCGTGCACGCCATGGTCACCGGGGCCAAGGAGGGCGATGGTCTGCCCGCCTTCCTCGGGTATCACACCCTCGTCGAGGCCCGGACCAGCGGACGGCAGTTCACCGCGCTCATCCGCCCGGAGGGCCCGGTCACCGGCCCCTGGGAGGTGGCCGCCCCGAACATGGAGGAACTCCTGCTCGCCTATCTCCGCTCACCCGACGCGCCACCGCTGATCACCCCCAGCGCCCAGGTCCAGGGCCAGGCGTTCGGCACCGGGACGGTGGCGGCATGAGCATCTTCACAGGCTCCTCGACCGACGGAAAGAACGGGACGACGAACCGGACGATGAACGGAACCAAGAGCGGACCCAGGCACGGGGCCGCTAACACGACCACCGCCGAGAGCGCCTGGCGCCCCCGCCTCAGCGGCATGACCTGGCTGGTCTGGCGCCAGCACCGGGCCGCGTTCTGGACCATCATCGTCGCCACCGTGCTCTGCGCAGCCTGGATCGCCTACCAGCGCGGCCGGATGATGGACTTCCTCGCTGCCTACGGTTTCCCCGCCAAGGACCTCTCCGAGGCGGCGTCACAATTCGAGCCGTACATCAACGCGTTCACTTCCGTCACCACCGGTCTCACGGCGATACCGATCATGCTCGGTGTCCTCCTCGGCGCCCCGCTGCTCGCCGGCGACCTGGAGAGCGGAACGTCCAAGCTGATCGCCGCCCAGTCCGTGAGCCGCAACCGCTGGCTTGCCACGAAGCTGGGTCTGGCCGGGCTGTTGGCAGTGGTCACCACGGTCACGCTGTCGGCTGTGTTCGCCTGGTGGTGGAACCCGATCAAGTCCCATAACACGGACATCGACTGGACCAGCAGTGACTTCTTCAACACCACGGGCCCGGTGCCCGTCGTCCTCAGTCTCCTCTCGGTGTTCGGCGGGGTGTTGATCGGCGTGGTGCTGCGCCGAACGCTGGTGGCCATGGTGGTGACCCTCGGCTTCACCGTCGCCCTCCAGGCCGTCTGGGGCCACTTCACGCTGTCGCTGGGCAACGTCGTCACGGCCACCAGCAAGCATGTGAGCGCCGGCACCCCGATCACATTCCCGGACGTGCCCCGCACCGCTGCCGGGCTCGACGTCTCGTATGTCACCGGCAGTGGAAAGCTGCTCGACTTGAATACGTGCACGCAAACGCTGGACGAGCGGGCGACCGAGCTGTGCATGAAGAAAGCGGACATCGTCGGCGCGTCGATAGATTACGTCCCGATATCGCAGATGAGCGCTATGCAGTGGTTCGGGTCGTCGATTCTGTTCGCCCTGACCGCCGGCGTCGTGGCCTTCCTCTTCTTCTGGGGTCGTAGGCGGCTCGTCTGAGGAGCCGCTACAGGAGGGTTGCCAGAGGTACATGGACGCCGGCCCGATCCGGCTCGCCACCCTGCCGCCCGAAGGAGGCAGCGCCGCTGGAGACTGTCCGGTGCACTGGTCACAGTCAGCGGCAGACCCCCACCGCAATCTTGACCAGTCCCGACGGCCCTGACTACTGACCGCAGCGCGACGCGAACGACCTCGCCAGCCAGCGTGACCAGCAGCTGGAACGACAGCGTCGGCAGTAATTCCAACCGCTTGCCGGCCACTGGGAGCAGTGGCTGCGGCCTGCGCGGCCATCCCTCCGAGCCGCCGCCAGCTCGGCTTCCGATCGGCTGGACGAGACGACCAGGACTGCACCACACCAGAGCTACTGGTGCTGGACCGCGTGATCGTGTTGCGAGCTCTTCGAGTACGGGATGCGAAGTGATGTCCGTTTCGCCGCCCCGGGGGGGGGATTAGCTGCGCAGCTGCGCTGATTATCTGGGCGTTCTCCGCAGGCGTGTTCGTGCCGTTCATGGGTGCGTAGCGGGTCTCGGCATCCGCAGCATCGGCCGAGGTCGCCGGCGGACCGGTCACCAGCTCCAGCGGGGCGGCTGCGACACTGCCAGGCGAGAGCGCCGGCCGTCGGCGCCCACCACTTGCCTCGGGGGCCTGCATGGGGACATTCAAGCGCGTCAACCTGTTCTACGGCGTCGGCCACGAGGAGGTGTACGCCGCGTTGGAGGAGTTCTGGCACCAGGAAGAGCACACGCTCAATCGGGAGGACGTCCGCGACGTCAACCTCGATTCCTACGCTCTGCACGAGCGGCGCGGCGACTGGACCGTGCTGCAATGGACGCGGGGTTGGGAGTGGGTCCTGCGCCGACGCGCCCAGCTTCACGTTTCACGCGCCTACGACTGCCCGGGGTTGCTGGTCTTCATCTACGACGACGACTTCTGGGGCTACGAGCTGTTCCATCACGGCACGGCGATCGACCAGTTCCAGCAGGAGACCGGGAACATCGGCTCGTTCTTCGGCGATCTTCCTTGCCAGGGGCGCCCCGACCTCCTGCTGGGCCAGTTCCCTGCTCTGGACCTGAACATCGAGCATGCCCGGGGCTATTTGACCCACTACAGCATCGACGACCCCGGGTACGAGGACATCGACTGGGAGAACGAGAACGACCCTCTCAACAGCCCGGTCCGTCCGAACGATGGGTACGGCCGCCTTGAGGGAGGGATCTACTGGGACTTCCAGTACTTCCTCGGCGTCGACCTCGATGCCCCGGTCTGGCGGAGGTTCACCACCTCGCCCCAGGCACTCAGGAGAACGGACGAATGAACGGTTCTGTCCGAGACCGAAGGTGGCTACGCGCACCCCCTGGCCCGCACCTGCCGCGGCAAGGTGCGCAGGGTGTGGGGGGTGATCAGCGGCGCCGCCGCCAGATGGTTTTCGCATGCGGGAGCAGGCAACGCGCCCTGTTTGTCGACGGTTTCGGACAGCACTTGGGGGATCAACGCGGAAATGTCGACGAGAACCGACAACGCCTTGGCCGCCTGCCAGGACCCCTTCGCCGGCCACCTTTCCCCGTGGGGCTGACATACCCGCTGCAGCTGCGAGAGGCTGACCCATCACGGGTTGATCTTCAGCACATGGAGGCTACGAGCTCATGGCAGCATCAGAGAACCAGCTCTTACCAGCAGCAGGCGCGTACGAGATCGATCAGACGGCATCAACGGTCCGCTTCGACACGCGGGCCATGTTCGGGTTGCTCCCAGTCCGAGGTACCTTCGCCATCGGTCATGGCCGGATCACTGTGGCGGAGCCTGCTGAAGAATCGTTGGTGCACGTCGTAGTGGAGGCGGGAAGCTTCGAGTCGGGCAATCAGAAGCGTGACGACCACGTCAGGTCCGCTGACTTCCTGGATGTGGCTCGGCATCCCGAGATAGGTTTCCGGAGCCAGCGGCTGGAACGATCCGGCGCTGATGCCACTTTGTACGGTGAGTTGACTGTCTGCGGGGTGACTCAACCGATCGCCATCACCCTCGGCACGGTTGCCCACGAGGGCAACCGGATGACAGCGAGCGGCACCACCTCGATCGACAGGTACGCCTTCGGCATCACCAAGGCCAAGGGCATGACGGGGAGGTATCTCAAGATCGCTTTGGAAGTCGTCGCGCACCGCTGAACCGATCGTGGTGCGCGAAGCAACGCCCGAATCAGCGTCACGAGGATGAGGTCGGCCTGCGGTCTCCTGCGCTCGGGCCGCCCTGGTACTGAGACGGGCTCGGGTCGTCGTCGACGGCTGGCTGCACACCGGCGACGTCGGCCATCTCGTCGCGCACGGGTACCTGACCCTGGTCGGACGGTCGAGCCGTTGGGCGGACGGTCGGACGGTCGGACGGTCGGCGGACATGATCATCCGGGGTGGCGAGAACATCTGCCCCAAGGAGGCATGACACCGGTGCCACAGCGGGGGCATGGCGCCGGAACGGCCACTGCCGCATGCGGCGCGCGCGAGCTCGCCGCGCGGCAATGGCCTCAACGGCGGCGCGCGGAACGACCAGCGACTCGTTCCGCGTGCCGCCGGCACCGGAGCGGCGGACAGACACGGCGGCCGGTCTCAGACGGCCTTGAGCTGCCCGCCGTCGATCAGGTAGTCCGCGCCCGTGACGCTGGCGGTGACGTCCGACAGGAGGAGGGTGATGAGGTTCGCGACTTCCTTCGGCTCGACGAAGCGGCCGGAGGTGATGCCGAGGGCCCCGGGCGCCTGCTCGATGAAGGTGGGGATGTCCATGCCGAAGACGGCCGCGACCTTCCCGCCGAAGTTCTCCGGGCTGTCGTAGATGGAGCTGCGCACGAAGCCCGGGGAGACGGTGTTGACGCGCACACCCTGAGGGCCGAACTCCTCGGCCAGGGTCTTGCCGAGTGCCGTGAGGGCGGCCTTGGAGGAGGCGTAGGCGACGGGGCCGAGACCCGGCAGGTGGGCGACGACCGACGACACGTTCACGATCGCGCCCTTGCGCTCGACGAGGCCCGGCAGGGCGGCGCGGGTGACCCGGACGGTGCTGAGCAGGTTGATGTCGAAGATCGACGTCCACTGCTCGTCGTCGGTGTCGAGGAAGCCCTTGACGTCGAGGGCGTCACCGCCGCCGACGTTGTTGACCAGCAGGTCGATCCCGCCCAGCTCCGCGAGGGCCGTGTCGATCAGGAGGCGTGCGCCCTCGGCGGTGCTCAGGTCGGCGCTCACGGCGAGGGCGCCGGTCTCCTTCAGCTCGCTGGTGATCGTGCGGGCGGCGCCCAGGACGCGGACGCCCTCGGCGGTCAGCGCCCGGACGGTGGCCAGTCCGATGCCGCGGCTGGCACCGGTGACGACAGCGGTCTTGCCTGCAAGGCCGAGATTCATGACTCATCCGTTTCTTGAACTGTAGGTACAAAATGTGAGTACGATGCGGCCGCCCGGCACCGACGACGGGCGGGCAGGTCAGAGAAGGTCGACGGTGACGTCGATCATCCGAAGGAGGCGCTCGGGCCCCGACTCGACACGAGCCATGAGCTTCACGCTGTTGACGGTGTTCAGCAGCAGGTCGGCCAGGGCCACGGCGTCACGCCCGGGGTCGATCTCCCCGGCACGC
Source organism: Streptomyces hayashii (assembly GCF_024539815.1). Classification (GTDB taxonomy): domain Bacteria; phylum Actinomycetota; class Actinomycetes; order Streptomycetales; family Streptomycetaceae; genus Streptomyces; species Streptomyces hayashii. Next base: position 23,749 of record NZ_JAHHIU010000083.1, on the reverse strand, counting down.
TGTCCCTCCTCGACCAGGGCGCGGAAGGCGCCCTCGAAGCGGTCGAACATGCCTCGCACCTGCGACGTCACCGCTTCGTCGGTGCGCCCGAACTCCATCGCGGCGTTCAGCGCCAGACAGCCCCGGCGGTCGGGGTCGGCGAGGTCCGACTGAGCGATGAAGTGCAGTGCGGTGCGCAGCCGCTCCTTCACCGGCCCGGAGCCGTCGAGCAACTCCGCGACGGCCGCGTTCTGCAGGTCCAGGTAGCGGCGCAGCGCCAGGTCGAACAGCTGACGCTTGCCGCCGAAGGCGTTGTAGAGACTGCCCTTTCCGATCCCCAGGGCGTCGACCAGGCACTGAGGTGTGGTGGCGCCGTAACCATGACGCCAGAACACCTGCATCGCCTGTTCGACCGCCACGTCCGGATCGAACTCCTTGGGCCTTCCCATGACACCGACCATAGGCCTTTCTTGACCTGTAGGTCAAATACCCGTCCCGGCCAGGAGACCGAGGGCGCCGAACCACAGGATCGGGCGACCACGCCGTCGGCTCCCCGTCGGGCAGGTTCAGGGTGCCGCTGCTCTACGGGATCGCCGGGGTCACGAAAACGTCGTAGCGCAGTCCGGTCATGGGCCCGTTCCCTCCGGGATCACTGCGAACCGGCGGCCGTCAGAACATCGTGTTGTCGTTGGCGGCCGTCTCCGGCACGTCCTGCGAGGCGTCCCAGTGCTCGACGATCTTTCCGTCCCGTACCCGGAAGAGGTCGATGACCGATTTGCCGCGCTCGCCGGGCGTGTTGACGACGTGGAGGTGGGCGGCCACCAGGTCGCCCTCGCCGATGACCCGCTTCAGGCTGATCTTCAGCTCCGGGTACTCCTCGGTGTACGCCCGCAGCCCGGCCTTCAGCTCCGCCGCGCCGGCCGGGACGCCGGGGTTGTGCTCATGGTGCTCCGGGCTCATGTACGCGTCGATGGCGCTCAGGTCCTGGTTCACCAGGAGCCGTTCCACGTAGTCGGTGACGATCTTCTTGTTGTACGCGGTGAGCCACGGCTGTCGGGGCTTGCGGGTGCGCGGCTCGCTGAGGGTGGAGAACAGGTCGTGGCCGGCGGCCGTGGTGGCGGGCACCTGCTGGAGGATGTCCCAGTGCTCGGCGATCTTCCCGTCCTGGAAACGGAAGAGGTCGAAGATCGCGAGCTCGGGGACTTCGGGGTTGCCCGGGACCAGGACGCCATGGGAGTGCAGGAGCACCAGGTCGCCGTCGGTGATGGCCCGCTTCTCCTCGTACGTGGCGTCCGGGTACTGCTGCTTCCAGGCGGCGCCGAAGGCCTTCATGGCGTCGGGGCCGTCAGGGGCGAGCGGGTTGTGCTGGATGTAGTCGGGCCGGATGTGCCGGTCGATCACGGTGGTGTCGCCCGCGTCGAAGGCGGCCCGGAGCACCCTGGCGACGATGTCCGCCGGTCGGGTGCCCTCCACCGTCAGCCCGATCTTGCCGGTGGTACGGCCGGTCTCGCCCAGAGCGTGCGCCTTCGCGGCCTCCGCGAGCGGGAAGACGGCCTCGATGTGCGCGCGCAGGGCGCCCGTCTCGACGAGGGCGGCGACGGCCCGCATGCCCGCCTGGTCGGCCTCGACGAGGAGAGGCTCGAAGCGGATGCCCAGCTCGGCGATCTTCGCCAGTTCGTCGGCCTCGACGGGGACAGGCAGGATCGAGACGAGAGTGCCGCCCGGACGAAGGACGGCCAGCGAGCGGGCGCGAGCCGCGGAGTCCAGGGAGATCGGGTCGAGGACCACGTCGATGCCGGTGAGGGCGTCGGCGAAGTCGACCGTGTGGTAGTCGATGAGCTCGTCGGCGCCGAGGGAGCGCAGGAAATCGTGCTTGGCGGCGCTGGCGGTGCCGATGACGTACGCGCCGCGGGACTTGGCGATCTGGACGGCGAGGTGTCCGACGCCGCCGGCCGCCGCATGGATGAGGACGCGCTGTCCCGGCTGGACGTCCGCGGTGTCGACGAGGGCCTGGTAGGCGGTGAGGGCGGCGAGCGGGAGGGCGCCGGCCTGGACGTGGTCGATACGCTCGGGCTTGGGGACGAAGGACCGGGCCGGGGCGGTCACGTACTCGGCGTGGGAGCCGACGCCGTGGGGGTAGGGCAGCATGCCGAAGACCTCGTCGCCCGGCTTGAACAGGGTGACGCCGACACCGACGGCCTCGACGACTCCGGAGACGTCCCAGCCCAGGACCAGCGGCAGTCGGTCGACGGTCAGGGGACGAGCGCGGTTGTACCAGTCGGTCGGGTTGACACCGGCGGCGCGGACGGCGACCAGGATCTCGCTCGGGCCCGGCTCGGGACGCGGGAGTTCGGTCTCCTGGAGAACCTCGGGGGAACCATGGGTCTCCTGGCGGATGGCACGCATGGTGGGGGTGGGGGTGGCGGCGTTCGTCATGCGTCCAGCGTCGTCGCCTGCCACTCCTCGCCACCATGGCATGAATGCCAACTTTCAACGGGATCACGCCATGGCAGGCAGCTCGACCGGGGCGCGACAGCCTCCGGCGGCCTGGGCGCCGCTCCCGGTCCTGCCCGGCAGGGCCCTTCACTGCTCGGGCATGTTCGTCGCCGAAACGAGGGGAACGGCGGGGGTGTTGACGAGCCGTCGGCATGGCAGACGGGTCGTCATCCGTTCGGCGTGGCCGCCGCCACCGTTCGCTACTCTGGCATGAATTCCAACTCCCGACGGGATCACGCCATGACACAGGTTCACCGAGTCGTCGTTCTGGCCGTCGACGGGGTCTACCCCTTCGAACTCGGCATTCCCAGCCGGGTCTTCGAGGCAGCGGACGGCCGCTACGAGGTCCTGACCTGCAGCGTCGACGGCCGCCCGGTCCGCACCAACTCCGACTTCTCGATCACCGTCGAGCACGGTCCGGAGGCGCTGGGCACCGCCGACACCGTCGTCGTCCCACCCTTCGTCACCACCGCGGTCACCCCGGAAGTACCCAGGGCCGTGGTGGAGGCACTCACGTCCGTGGCGCCCGGCACCCGCCTGGTGTCGATCTGCACTGGCGCCTTCGTCCTCGCCGCAGCCGGGCTCCTCGACGGCCGGCCCGCCACCACGCACTGGGTGGTCGCGGACCTTTTCCGCTCCTGGTTCCCTCAGGTCATGCTGGACCCGAACGTCCTGTTCATCGACGACGGGGACGTGCTGACCTCGGCCGGCGCCGCCTCAGGACTCGACGTCTGCCTGCACCTCGTCCGCAGGGATCACGGCAGCGAGGTCGCCAACCAGGTCGCCCGCATGTGCGTCACGCCCCCATGGCGCGACGGCGGACAGGCGCAGTACATCCGGCACCCGGTTCCCGGGACCACGACCAGCGGAACAGCCACGACCCGGCAGTGGGCGCTGGAGAACCTGCACGAGCCCATGACCCTGGCGGACCTCGCCGAGCACTCCCACATGAGCCTGCGCACGTTCGCCCGCCGCTTCACCGAGGAAGTAGGCATGAGCCCGGGACGCTGGCTGATCCAGCAGCGCGTCGAGCGGGCCCGGCACCTCCTGGAGACCACCGACCTCCCGGTGGACGAGATCGCCGGCCGGGTCGGCTTCGCCGGCGGCACCTCGCTGCGCGAACACCTGCACGCCGCCATCGGCGTCTCCCCGATCGCCTACCGGCGCACCTTCCGCGGCGCCCTGTCGCCAAATCCGCCGGCCACCACCGCACACGCCACCGTGTAAGCACAGCTGAATCACCGGCGCGGCTCGCACTTTTCCGCGCTCCGGCCGCCCTGGGCACCCGCACACCGCCGCACCAGGGCCGCCGTCGACAGTGCGGGGTGTCGCGAAGACCGGGCCCTCCCGCTCCCCCGCTCGCCGTCCGCCCGGGGCCTTGACCGTACGACGTCCCCGGCCTCCCGGACGCTTCTCGACTCACCGAGGCGACCCCTCGCCAACGACGTGACCCCTGCGACCTCTTGCCAACGATCGACAACGGCCATATGGTCTTACGAACATAAGGCATACAGTCATAATACAAAATCTGAGGAGTCCGTGATGTCGACAACCAGACCGGTGGCGCTCGTGACGGGAGCCTCATCAGGGATCGGCAAGGAGACGGCCCGCGCCTTCGCCGCGGCGGGCTTCGAGGTGATCGGGACCGCTCGCAACACCGCGCGAGTCACCGCGCCCGACGGGGTGACCTGTCTCGACCTCGACGTGACCAGCGACGAGTCGGTCGCCTCCGTGGTCAAGCAGGTCATCGACCGGTTCGGGCGCATCGACGTCCTGGTCAACAATGCCGGCGTCGGCGCCAACGGCGCCGCCGAGGAGTTCTCCGTCGCTCTGACGCAGGACGTCTTCGACGTCAACGTCTACGGCATCATGCGGATGACCAAGGCGGTTCTGCCGCACATGCGCGGTCAGCGGAGCGGACGCGTCATCAACGTCTCCTCCCTCAGCGGGTTCGTCGCCAGCCCGTTCATGGCGATCTACACCTCGACCAAGTACGCGGTCGAGGGCTACTCCGAGTCACTGGACCACGAGGTCCGCGAGCACGGCGTCCGGATCCTGCTGGTCGAGCCCGGCCCGATCAACACCCCGTTCGGGGACCACAGCGTGCAGTCCGACACCCCGATGCCGCTCTACGCGGCGGGACGGCGCACCTTCGACGAAGTGCTGGCGAAGAACACCAGCGGCGGCGACGATCCCGCCCTCGTGGCCAAAGTGATCGTCGCTGCAGCCACCGACCGGAACCCGAAACTGCGGCGCACCGCCGGCTCGACGGCCGCAAGCATCGGCATGCTCCGCCGCGTCCTTCCGGCCCGGATCTTCGACCGCGTCGTCCGCAGATTCAACCGGATGCCCAAATAACACCCACAGCGCTGCGCCGCCGGCCCGCCTGCCCACCTGCCCACCTGCCCACCTGCCCACGCGATCACCGCCGCGCACCCTCTCGTCCCCGCCGGGGCGTTCGACGCGCGACGTGACTCGAAGTCGAACGTGCAGACCCCGAACGTCCCGAGAACCAGGCGAGGCCATCTGCGCGCGGCTGCGCGCGGGGACGGCGAGGATCCGCGGGACCGACTCCGGTGCGTCTTCACCACGTTGAACGCACGGCACGCGAGGACCGACTCGGTTGCGCGTTCTTCCGACGCGACGGGCCGCCCTTGTCCGCTTCATAGACAGACCTTTCCGTTCACTGCATCTGCCTCACCATCGAAGGGACTTGATCCACATGTCCGAGCAGACCCTCCCCACCACCGCCCGCGCCTGGTACCTGGACTCCCGCCCGGAGGGGCGGCCCACCCCGTCGGACCTCTCGCTGCGCGAGGTGGAGCTCCCCGCTCCCGGCCCGGGGCAGCTCCTGGTCGCCAACGAGTACCTCTCGGTCGACCCGTACATGCGCGGCCGTATGAGCGACAAGAAGTCCTACATCGAGCCGTACGACGTGAACGCACCGCTGGACGGCCCGGCGGTCGGCCGCGTCCTGGCCTCCAACGCCGAGGGCTTCGCACCCGGCGACCATGTGGTCCACTTCCTCGGCTGGCGCGACCACGCCGTCATCGACGCCGCGGGCGCCCAGAAGGTGGACCCGGACCTGGCGCCGCTGAGCGCGTACCTGGGCGTGCTCGGCGTCACCGGCCTCACCGCCTACATCGGGCTGGAGCGGTTCGCGAAGATACAGGAGGGCGACACGGTCTTCGTGTCCGGCGCGGCGGGCGCGGTCGGCAGTGTGGCCGGCCAGATCGCCAAGCTCAAGGGCGCGGGCCGGGTCATCGGCAGCGCGGGATCGGACGACAAGGTCAAGTCGCTGATCGAGGAGTACGGCTTCGACGCGGCGTTCAACTACAAGAAGGGTCCGGTCGCCGAGCAGCTGGCCCAGGCCGCGCCGGACGGCATCGACGTCTTCTTCGACAACGTCGGCGGCGAGCACCTGGAGGCGGCCATCGGCGCGCTCAGGCTGCACGCACGCATCGTCCTGTGCGGGATGGTCTCCCAGTACAACGGCGAGAAGGTCGTCGGACCGCGCAACCTGTGGAACCTGTCCGTGACGCGATCGGACATCCTGTCCTTCATGGTCAGCGAGGAGCTGGACCTCCAGCCCGACTTCGTCCGCGAGGTCGGCGGCTGGCTCGCCGAGGGCAAGCTGACCTATCGCGAGACCGTGCGGGAGGGCCTGGACAACACCCTGGAGGCCTTCCTTTCGATGATGCGGGGCGAGAACACCGGAAAGATGATCGTCAAGCTCTGAGCCCGGCTCGGGAAGACGGCCAAGGGGCCCACCGTGCACACGGTGGGCCCTGCCTCGACAACGCACCGCCGATCGGCGCGCCTTCCACCCCGCCGATTCCGCCACCATCCGCGCCACCGGGAGCACGCGACGGCCGGCTGCGGCCCCGCCACTTCACCACCGAGCGCCGGGTGCGCTCCCCTCCGCACGCCACCGGTCATCACCACGCCGGCCGACGGCCTCGGCCTGAGCCTCGGCGGCCTTCGGCGCCTCCGTGCCCGGCGGCGCGATCGGCCCCTGGCCCTCACGCACACGCACACGCACAAGCACTCCTCTCTCCCTCAGGAGCCTCCATGGACCTCTCCACCAGCACCGCCCTGGTCACCGGAGCCAACCGCGGCTTCGGCCGGGCGCTCGCCGCCGAACTGCTCAGCCGCGGCGCGACCGTCTACGCCAGTGCCCGCAATCCCGACCACGTCGACCTGCCCGGCGCCAAGCCGATCGCGCTCGACATCACCGATCCCGCCTCGGTGGCCGCCGCCGCCCAGGCCGCCCGCGACGTGAACCTCCTGATCAACAACGCGGGATCGAACACCGGTGCCGACCTGCTCACCGCGGACCGGACGACATCCGCCTGGAGATGGACACCCACTTCTTCGGCACCCTCTCCGTCGTCCGCGCCTTCGCTCCCCGGATCGCGGCCCGTGGCGGAGGGGCGATCCTGAACATCCTGTCCGGCCTGTCCTGGGTCAGCTTCCCCGAGTCGGGCGCCTATTGCGCCGCCAAGTCGGCGGAGTGGTCGCTCACCAACGCCCTGCGCGTGCAGCTCGCCGACCAGGGCATCCGCGTGTCCGGACTGCACGTCGGCTACATGGACACCGACATGGTCCGGGCGGTCGACGCTGAGAAGTCCGACCCCGCCGACATCGCCCGGATCGCCGTCGACGGCATCGCCGCCGGCGCCTACGAGATCCTCGCCGACGACGCCGCCCGCCAGGCACAGGCCGCGCTGGCCGGAGGCGTCTCCGCGCTCTACCCCCAGCTCCCCTGAGTACGAGCCGCTCGCAAATCCGCCCCGGGCCGCGGAAGCCGGCGCCTGAGAGCGCACGGCGCACCGTCGTACCCCACCCGCCTCCATCGCCCCGCGACTCCACCCCCTCATCCATCGCCCCGCGACTCCACTCCCGCACCCATCGCCCCATAGCCCCGCACGTCTGCCGAGGGAACGTCATGCAACAGCACCACAGGTCACCCGCCGGTCGCGCCGGCGTCGTCTGGGCCGTCCTCCTCACCAGCGCGGCCGGGTTCATCACCGCGCTCGACAACCTGATCGTCACCACCGCCCTGCCCTCCATCCGCGGAGACCTCGGCGGCGGCCTCGCGGACCTCGAATGGACGGTGAGCGCCTACACCCTCACCTTCGCCGTGCTGGTGATGTTCGGCGCCTCCCTCGGCGACCGCTTCGGCCGCAGACGGCTGTTCGTGATCGGGCTCACGATCTTCACCGCCGCCTCCGCCGCGGCCGCCCTCGCCCCGGGGATGAACGAACTGATCGCCGCCCGTGCGGTGCAGGGCCTGGGAGCCGCGATCGTCACGCCGGTGACGCTGACCCTGCTGTCGGCGGCCGTCCCGGCCGAGCGGCGCGGTGCGGCCTTCGGCATCTGGGGCGCGGTCAGCGGCATAGCCGTGGCCACCGGGCCACTCATCGGCGGCACGCTCACGGAGCACCTGTCCTGGCAGTGGATCTTCTGGGTGAACGTCCCGCTGGGCCTGGCGCTGATCCCGCTGGCGCGGCTGCGCCTGGGCGAGAGCCACAACTCGGACGCGAGTCTCGACGTTCCCGGCACGCTCCTGGTCAGCGGCGGCCTCTTCGGCATCGTCTACGCCCTGATACGCGGCGGCACGGACGGCTGGACGAGCACGTCGATCCTGGGCGGCTTCGTCGCGGGTACGGCCCTGCTGATCGGCTTCGTTCTGTACAAACTGCGCGCCGTGCACCCGATGCTGCCGATGCGCCTCTTCCGCCACCGCTCCTTCAGCATCATCAACGTGGCCAGTCTGATGATGTTCCTGGGCATGTTCGGAGCGATCTTCCTGCTCAGCCAGTATCTGCAGACCGTGGGCGGCTACTCTCCGATGCAGGCGGGTGTGCGGATGCTGCCGTGGACGGCCATGCCCATGATCGCCGGGCCGCTCGCCGGAGCGCTGTCCGACCGTGTCGGCGGGGCGCCCGTCGTCGCGACGGGCATGGCCCTGAACGCGGTGGGGCTCGGGCTGTGGGCGCTGGCCGTCGAGCCGCACGTGTCGTACACCCACCTGCTCCCCGCGCTGATCGTCTGCGGTATCGGCATGGGCATGTTCTTCGCCCCCAGCGCGAACCTCGTCATGAGTTCGGTGCGTCCGCAGGAGCAGGGAATCGCCTCCGGTGCCAACAACGCGATCCGCGAGGTCGGCGGCGCCATGGGCGTCGCGTCGCTGGGAGCGGTCTTCGCCGCCCAGGGCGGCTACGGTTCCGCCTCGCTGTTCGTGGACGGGCTGGTCCCGGCGCTCTGGACCGGGGCGGGTGCGGTCGCGTCGGCAGCGGCTCTGGCGTTCCTGATCCCTCGTCGGCGCCGGGCCGATGGTCCGGATGCCGGTCCCGCCGCAGGGGACGCTCAGGTCGGCACCGCGGTCGCGATCTGAGCCTCGCCCGGTGGGGCGGTCCGGCCGGTCTCGGCCGGGCCGCCCCACCACGCGACGTGCCTCAGGGCTCTGCTCCGCACTCCACCGCCCTCGTGGCGACACCCTTCGGCTCGGGCTGCGGGACAACTCGCTCGACCCTTGCTGGTTCAGCTGATTCCGCCTGCGCCCACGCGACGGATCACCCCTTCGGTCCGTCGGCCAGGAAAGGGCGCAGGTGGGCCAGCAGCGCCTGCGGCTGCTCCTCCGGGATGTGGCTTCTGGAGGCGGGCCTGCTCGCACCGGACACCGCGGTCGGCCGTCCCGCCGCGGCCGTCCTGGCGTCCGGCCGACTCCTGCGCGAGACGGTCGACCGGGCCGTGCTGACGGTCGCCGACGGCCGGTTGCCCACACCCGCGGACGTCACCCTGCTCAACCGATCGGCGGCGGCAGTCCCCAGGCCCGCCGCGCAACTCGCCGTCATCGACGGGCACCTGGTTGCCGCGGAGACCACGGGCCTCGCGGCCGGCCCGGCGGCCGCGCTGGCGCTCATCGCCCAGGACGCCGTCGATCTGCTCCTGTTCGCCGAGACCCGACGGGTCCGCGTCTGCGGCGCGGACCAGTGCGCCCTGCGCTTCCTGGACCGCTCCCCCGCGCACAACCGGCGCTGGTGCTCGATGTCGCGCTGTGGCAACCGCACCAAGGTCCGCCTCCACCAGACGCGAACCCGGCGGATCGGGCGCACCGCGGACAGCTGACGCGGGAGTTCGCGCAGGCCGCCTGGGCGGCGGAGTTCACGTCATTCGGCGGGCTTCAGACGGAAGCCGGGGCCGGGAACGCTCTCTATGTCCTCCGCCCGCACAGGGTGGCCTTCTCCGCAGCGGATCTCGACGCCGACGGGCGCGCCGCATTCGCGGTGTCGCGCCAGCACGGCCGGCCCTTCCGGGTCCGCACGGTAGCGGTCGCCCCACTGCAGGAGTCCCATCACGGCCGGGACCAGATCCACGCCCTTGGGCGTGATCACGTACTTGGGCCGGGCTCGCGAGCCGGGCTCCTTGTACGTCTCGGTGGCCAGGATCCCCTCCTCCACCAGCATCCGCAGCCGCGCGGCGAGCAGGTTGCGCGGACACCCGAGGACCCGTTCGAAGTCGCTGAAGCGCGAGGAGCCGTACCAGACCTCGCGCAGGATCAGGATCGTCCACTTCTCACCCACCACCTCAAGGGTCCGGGCGATCGAGCAGTTCGACATGTCCCGATCGAGACGGGGATCCATGCCGGCGGCTTCAGGGGATTCGGTCCTCGCAGTCATGAAGTGATTCTAAACGCCTCTGAGTTTACTTTTACATACCCAGCTAGTAGCGTCACGATCCCCCACCGCAGCCCGACTGCATGCCGAACGCTGGCGTGGCAGCGACCCGAAGGGAGCACCACCATGGGAGTAAGCCCCGAGGCCCACCAGTTCGCGCAGTTCCTGGAGAGCGTCAGCGCGAAGTCGTCGACACCCGGGCTCGACCTGGCCGTCGTCCGCGACATCGTCGACTCCAACCACAAGGCGTCGACCGAGCCGGAAGGCGTCACCTACGCCGAGGTGGACGCGGGCGGCGTCCCCGCCCTGTGGGCCATCCCCGAGGGCGCCGACCCCGACAAGGCGCTGCTCCACTTCCACTTCGGCGGATCGGTCACCGCCTCGATGCACTCGGACCGCAAGGCCGCCGGCCACATCGCCAAGGCGGCCGGCATCCGCTCGCTGGTCGTGGACTTCCGCCTCGCACCCGAGCACCCCCACCCGGCGCAGCTCGACGACGTCGAGACGGCGTATCGCTGGCTGCTCGCGCAGGGCTACGAACCGCGGAACATCGGCAGCACCGGCCACTCCATCGGCGGCACCCTCGCCGTGATGCTGCCGCTGCGCCTGCTGGCGAAGGGCGAGGCGACCCCGGGCGCGATCGTCAGCGTCTCCCCGTGGACGGACCTCACGATCCAGAACCCGTCGGTGGACGCGAACGAACAGAACGACAAGATGCTCAGCCGCGCCACCCTCGAACTCTTCCGGGGAGCCTGGCTGCAGGAACCCGGCCTGGACTTCGCCGACCCGGCGATCAGCCTCGTGAACGCCGACCTGACCGGCCTGCCCCCCACCCAGGTCCATTACGGCGAGTTCGAAACCCTGGCCGACGACGGCGCCCGGCTCGGCCGCCGGCTCGCGGACTTCAAGGTCACATCCGAGGTCCACCCGATGCCCGAGGGACAGCACTCGTTCGTCCTGGGCGCGGGACGCGTTCCCGAGGTCGACCAGGCGATCCAGCAGATGGGTGCATGGCTGCGTCGCCACCTCGGTGCATGATCGGAACATGCCGCGGCGCACGATCGGAACATGACGGCGGGTGCACCGGCCTGGCCGACCGCACCCCGCGCCCCGCCCGCTCGACCCTGGCGGCCGCCGTACGGTATTCGTGTGGCTCACCGCTCCGTACCACGCCGTATGCCGCAGCAGTCCGACCCGAAGCGACACCGCCCCGACGCGACAAAGGAGTCCGCGATGGGAATGTACGAGGATGCCTTCCGCGCCAGCACCGAGGACCCGGAGCACTTCTGGCTGAAGGCGGCGGAGGGCATCGACTGGGATGTCGCTCCGCTCCGCGCCCTGGACGCTTCGGGCGCCCCCTTTTACCGCTGGTTTCCCGACGGACAGCTCAACGTCTGCTACAACGCTCTCGACCGCCACATCGACGCCGGCCGCGGCGGACAGCCCGCGCTCGTCTACGACTCCCCCGTCACCGGCGCCCAACACACCTACACCTATGCGCAGTTGCGAGACCAGGTCGCGGTCTTCGCAGGTGTCCTCGCGCAACTCGGCGTGGGGCGCGGCGACCGTGTGGTCATCTACATGCCGATGGTCCCCGAGGCCGCCGTGGCCATGCTGGCCTGCGCGCGGATCGGCGCGGTGCACTCGGTCGTCTTCGGTGGGTTCGCGCCCCGCGAGCTGGCCCTCCGTATCGATGACGCGGCCCCCAAAGTGGTCGTATCCGCCTCGTGCGGCATCGAAGGGAAACGGGTCGTACCGTACAAGCCACTGCTCGACCGGGCCATCGAACTCGCCGCTCACAAGCCACAGAACCGCGTGATCCTGCAACGGTCGCAGCAACGGGCCGAGCTGGGACCCGATGACCTGGACTGGGCCGGCCTGGTCGCCGCGGCCGCACCGGCCGACTGCGTTCCCGTCCTCTCCACCGACCCCCTCTACATCCTCTACACGTCCGGAACGACGGGAAAACCCAAGGGGGTCGTCCGCGACTGCGGCGGCTACGCGGTCGCCCTGCACTGGTCGATGGGCGCGGTGTACGACGTGGGCCCGGGCGAGACGATGTTCACCGGCTCCGACGTCGGCTGGGTCGTCGGGCACTCGTACATCGTCTACGGGCCCCTCCTGGCCGGCGCCACCACCGTGCTGTACGAGGGCAAACCGGTCGGCACGCCGGACGCGGGCCAGTTCTGGCGCGTCGCCGCCGAGTACCGGGCCAAAACCATGTTCACCGCTCCCACCGCCTTCCGGGCCATCCGCAAGGAGGACCCCCAGGGAGCGCTCACCGCGCGGTACGACCTCTCCCACCTGCGCTACCTCTTCCTCGCCGGGGAGCGCCTCGACCCCGAGACCTACCATTGGGCCGGCGGTCTCCTCGGCATCCCGGTGATCGACCACTGGTGGCAGACCGAGACCGGCTGGCCCATCGTCGCCAACCCGGTCGGAATCGAGGCCGCCCCCCTCAAGCCCGGCTCCCCCAGCAGACCACTGCCCGGCTGGGACGTCCGCGTCCTCGACGCCTCCGGTGAGCCGGTGCCCGCGGGCGTCGACGGTGCGATCGTCGTGAAGCTTCCTCTGCCGCCCGGCGCGCTCCCCACGCTCTGGAACGACGACGAGCGCTACATCGCCTCCTACCTCTCCGCCTACGACGGCTACTACCTCACCGGCGACAGCGGACACCTCGACGACGACGGCTACGTCTTCGTCATGGGCCGTACCGACGACGTCATCAACGTGGCCGGACACCGGCTGTCCACCGGCAGCATGGAAGAGGCCCTGGCCGCCCATCCCGACGTCGCCGAATGCGCCGTCATCGGCGTCGCAGACGACCTGAAGGGGCAGGTGCCGCGCGGTCTGGTCGTCCTGAAATCCGGAACCGCCCGCGAACCGGGCGAGGTCGAGGCCGAACTCGTCCGGCTCGTGCGCGACCGCATCGGCGCCGTCGCCTCCCTCAAGGACGTCACGGTCGTGGCCGCCCTGCCCAAGACCCGCTCGGGAAAGATCCTGCGCAAGACGATGCGCGGCATCGCCGACGGCCACGACGAACCCATCCCGTCCACGGTCGACGACCCGAACGTCATCGAAGCACTACGCCCCGTGCTCCGCCGCGCCGCTCCTCCCTCGTGAGCCGCGCCGCTCCCCCCTCGTGAGCGGTCGGCCCACGCCCGGTCCGGCGCCGGCGGAGACGGCGGCCGCCGCTGCGCGGTGGAGCCCGGTGATCGCACGGCTTCACCCGGCGCCGACGGCATCGAGAACGAACCCGGCTCGCGGCACGCCCCCGTAACCACGAGCCCGTCTCAACCGGCTGACGGGTCTGCCGAGCGTGATATTACGTACGACAGGCCATGGATTAGGCTGGAGCACGACGCAGTGTTTTACGAATGAGTGGAGAACGCGTGTGGTGCGCTACGCCAAGGAACACAAACAGGTCACGCGGCAGCGGATCATCGAGAAGGCCGGCCAGCGGTTCAAGCAGGACGGCATAGACGGTTCCGGCGTCTCCACCCTGATGTCGGACGCCGGTCTCACCAACGGAGCCTTCTACGCTCATTTCGCGTCCAAGGACGACCTCGTGGCCAACGTCGTCGCGGCGGAACTGCACGCACAGATGCAGGCGTACGACACCCTGCGACCAGGACGGCAGGGGCTCGAAGACCTCATTCGCCAGTACCTCTCGCCCGAGCACCGGGACCACCCCGGGGCCGGATGCCCCTCTGCCGCCCTGCTCGACGAGATCGGCCGCTGTGGGGACGCGACCAAGCAGGCCTACACCGACGGCGCGAAGGCCATCGTCGAGGAGATCGCCGCCCGGCTGGCACCGGAGGACCCGCAGTCCGCCCGCGGCAAGGCCGTCGGGCTGTACACCATGATGGTCGGAACGCTTCAGTTGTCCCGCGCGCTCTCCGACCGGTCGTTCGCGGACGAGGTCCTCAAGCAGGGAATCGAGAACGGCCTCGCCTTCATGCGCTGAGCTTTCCGGCACTGGGCTTTCAGACACCGGGCCTTCCCGCACTGAGCCTTCTAGCGCAGGGCGGGAGGGACGGCCGGCCCCGACACCCTGAGGCGCGCCCACCGGACGGCCGTCCGCCTCCGCCGCGCGACACCGCGCGACGCCGCTCGGTACCGGCCGCGAACGGCACACTGGCCGTCGCGGGGCGCCCCAAGAAGCAGACACGCCGGCCCCGACGAACCGGTCCCCGAGCCGCTCGCCCCTTCGGGCATCGCGGCTCCGAGGCGACCTCTGCGGATTGAGTGACGCCCGCGTCCGGCGCCGACCGGCCATGCGAGGAGCTCATCCGGCGCCTACGGCCGTGCGAGGAACTCCAGAGCCGTCGGCACGAACTCCCGGTGGAACTGGAAGATGCCGCCGTGACCCGCGTCGGGGTAGATCACCAGCTCGGCGTTCGGCAGCCGCCGGGCCATGTCGGTCGAGTTCGGCGTCGGCACCATCCGGTCGTGGTCGCCGTTGGCGACGAGCACGGGCTGATGAATGACGGAGAGATCGTGCGGCCGCTCCAGCCCCCAGCGGTGAATGGCCTTCAGCTGGGTGAGGTACGCGGTCGGGGAGATCGCCTTGTCCCGGTCCTTGGTGCGTTCCTTCAGCCGGGCCAGGAACTCCTTGCCGGCCCGGCGACCGTTGGCCGTGCGGGTGAAGAAGAGGAACTGCTTGGGATCCTGCAGGGTGAACAGCGCCCGCACGGTGTCGAGATGGGACAGCCGGGTCACGTTCTTGATGCCCTCGCCGCCGGCCGGGCCGGTACCCGTGAGGATCAACTTGCGGACGAGCTGCGGCTCCTCCTGCACGATCACCTGGGCGATCATGCCGCCCAGCGAGAAGCCGTGGATGTCGACCTGCTCCAGCCCGAGCGCCCGGATGAAGGTGACCGCGTCCTTGGCCATCGCCTGGATGGTGTCCGGCGTCGAACCGCTGGACGCGCCGACGCCCCGGTTGTCGAACGTGATGACCCGGTGCTCGGCGGCGAAACCGTCGACGACCCGAGGGTCCCAGTTGTCGAGCACGGCGGCGAGGTGGGTGATGAACACCACCGGGACACCAGTGCGCGGACCGAGGTCGCGGTAGGCGAAGGTCACTCCCCCGCCGGTGACAGTGCGGGTCGGCGCGTCCTTGTACGACGTCACGACATCGCCCCGGGCCGCTTGCGCGTCATTCATGGTCGTGCCCTTCTGAGAGGTTTCTGTGGGGCTGCACCCCTCCACCTTGCTGGAAGGCGGGACACAGGGCAGCTACACACATCTCCCGGCTGCGACTGCAGGCCGGGGCCGGATCCAGACCGAGGAGGGCGAACCGTGTCCGGCCGGGCCCCTCGGCCTCCCGCCAGCTATTGAAGTATGACCGTAATTCCTTTTGGGCGCAAGCGGCGCATCGAACGGGACGGCGTCGACACCAGGCCCCGCGACAGAGCCGGAAACGGGAGCCCCTACGGGGATTCACCACACGGACCGGGCCGTCGGCGTGCGGAACGGGACGCCTACGGCGTGTCTGAGAAATGATCATGCGCTTGGTGCGCGAAGCCAGAGGATGAGTGAGGCGAGGCCGGCTCCGGCGCTGTAGCGGGTCGCAAGTTTGCCGAAGCGGGTCGCTATCGCGCGGAACTGCTTGAGCCGACTGAAGCAGCGCTCGACCGCGTTTCGGTTTCGGTACTCCTGCTTGTCGAAAGCAGGAGGCCGTCCGCCCTGGGACCCGCGTCGCCGGCGGTTGGCGACCTGGTCGGAGCGTTCGGGGATGGTGGCCGCAATGCCACGGTGCCGCAGCCAGGCGCGGATCGCCTTTGAGGAGTACGCCTTGTCAGCCAGGACCCGGTCGGGGCGGTTCCTGACGCGACCAAGCCCCTCCCTGGGTATCCAGATGACCCTCAGGCCCGCCTCGAACACGGTCGAGTCGTTGACGTTTCCGGGAGTCAGAGGCAGCGACAAAGACAAGCCCCGTCCATCGACGGCGAGGTGGACCTTGGTGGTCAGCCCTCCACTGGACCGGCCCGGGGCCTGGCATGCCGCCCAGCATTCCGGGTCTTCCCCAATGTCCCCGTCGGTTTCCCTCCTTTACGGGCGCCAACGGCATGCTGGTGGGCCCTGTTGACGGTGGAGTCGATCGAGACCGTCCACTCGACCCGGCCCACCGCGTTGTCGCGGATCTGCACATGCTTCAGCAGCTTCGTCCAGGCCCCGTCGATTTCAAGCGCGAGAAACGCTCGTACACCGCCTGCCAGGGCCCGTACCGATCCGGCAGCCCCGCCCCAGGGTGCGCCGGTCCGTAGCCGCCACAGCACGCTGTTGACCACCAGCCGGTGGTCACGTCACGGACGGCCACGCCCGTCCACCTGCGGCAGCAGGGGTGCTATCCGCTCCCACGCCGTGTCCGTCGGCTCACCTCGACCTGCCACAATCAATTATCCGCACTCCCGCGGCCGGACCCGGACTCGGGGTCCGTCACGAACCGGCTCAGGCGATACCCCGACGGGTACGTCAAGCGGCCGCACAGCGTGTCGATCCGGATCATCGACGCGTGGGTTCCTGCTTCCTGTAGCCGGCGCACACGGAGGCGCATTTCCGCATCGTCCTCAGTCTCGAAGACCACTTCCCAACGCCCCACGCCCGGCGCCGTACGAGCAGCAACCCGTTCCCGCTCGGCCTCCTGCCGCCGCTTTCTCTTCCCACGTCCTGGCACCAGCTCAGAATCCCTGGTCAAAGCGAGCGGAGCAAGGCGATTTGAGCCCACGCAACCAGGCAGGGTGATCATTTGCCAGACACTGCCTAGCGGCCCCCGACTCCGCCACCACCACACGCCGAAAGCGGGCGGCGCGGCGAGCGCGGGCCAGTGTCGAGCCGCAAGGCGGAGCGCGGGCCGGCGGCCAAAGGGTCGGCGCCGCACACCTGGAGGCAGGGCCTCGGGCGGCCGCATCGCCACCACTACGTGCGATCACCACACGGAATCATTGAATTACGTTCACAATACAATACAGTGGAGGAGCCTGCGGAGGGCGAGCCGACCCTTCCCGCGACCTAAGGAGTGTGCGGTGCGATACGGGAAAGAGCACAAACAGGCGACCAGGCAGCGGATCATCGAGACAGCCGGCCGCCGGTTCAAGAGGGACGGGATAGACGGCTCGGGCATCACCGCACTGATGAAGGACGCAGGCCTGACCAACGGCGCCTTCTACACCCACTTCACATCCAAGGACGACCTCGTGGCGACGACGGTCGCCGACCAACTGCACGCCCAGAACGCGAACATCGTCGCGCACGCGGCGCCCGGCTACGCCGGGCTCGAACAGATCGTCCGGTGGTACCTGTCCCCTTGGCACCGCGACAGCCCCGGCGACGGCTGCCCCTCGGCCGCCCTGCTCGACGAGATCGGCCGCTGCGCGCACCCGACCAAACAGGCCTACACCGACGGCGTACTGGTCATCGCCGACGGCATCGCCGCCCGCCTGGCACCGGACGATCCGCCCTCGGTCCGCACCATCACGCTCAGCGCCTACGCCATGATGGCCGGGACACTTCAGCTCTCCCGGGCCCTCGCCGACCGGCAGCTCGCCGACGAAGTCCTAGAGCAGGGCATCCGCAACGCCCTCGCACTGCTGGACATCGACCATGAGCGCGCCGGGACCGCGAGCTGAGACCCCGGCACAGCGCACTCCCGCACCTCCGGTCGCCGCGGCGCCCACAGGTCTCCGCGACGCCGGCCGCGACGATCCGGGCGGTGCGCCCGGTCCGTTCTCCGGCGGCGCACCGCCACTGCCCCCGGCACCGCCTCGCCACACCCAGGCGTAGACGGTCGGCCTCGCCGAGCGGTACGGCGCCGGACGCGTCCCGACCTCAGGATGAGCCCCGCTTGCGGTCCGTCGGCCGACAGCTTAATATTATGAGCGTAATTTAAACGCGGTCGGGCTTCACACCCCCACTCGGCAGACATCGATGAAAGCCCGACGGCGCCGCCGGACGGCATCGGCGGACGACTCTGCCACCGGCGGAGCCCTCCGCCGGCGCTCGGGCCATCGCCACCCCGACCCTACGACGAGGACCCCTCATTCCGTGCAGATGCGAGTAAAACCGCTCAAGGCGGGAGCATCGCGCGGAGGCCGGGATGAACAAGAGCCCGTCCGGTGGCGGACGAGATACGGAGACGACGATGAAGGCCTTCCTGGTAGAGCGCTACGGAGACAAGGACGCTCTGCGAGCCGCTGAAGTGCCGGAGCCGAAGACGGGCAGGGACGACGTACTGATCCAGATCCGGGCAGCGAGCATCAACCCGCTGGACCGCATGATCCGCGACGGCGAGATGAAGACGATCCTGCCGTACCGGACCCCGTTCATCCTGGGCAACGACCTTGCCGGGGTCGTGGTCGAGGTGGGCGCGGCCGTCACCCGGTTCTCGGTGGGCGACGCGGTCTACGCGCGGCCCGACAAGGACCGCATCGGCACGTTCTCCGAACGCATCGCGGTCCATCAGGACGACGTGGCGATCAAACCGGAGACACTGACCATGGAGGAGGCCGCGTCCCTTCCCCTGGTCGCCCTGACCTCCTGGCAGGCGCTGGTCGAACGGGCCGGTGTCCAGCCGGGCCAGAAGGTGCTCATCCACGCCGGCTCCGGCGGCCTGGGCACCATCGCCGTCCAGCTGGCGAAGCACCTGGGTGCGCACGTGGCCACGACCACCAGCACGGCGAACGTCGACCTGATGAAGCGTCTGGGCGCGGATGTCGTCGTCGACTACAAGAAGCAGGCGTTCGAGACGGTCCTGCACGACTACGACGTCGTCCTGGACTCACTCGGCGGCGAGACGCTGGCGAACTCCATGCGGGTCCTCAAACCCGGCGGCAAGGTCATCAGTGTCGTGGGCCCGCCCGACGCCGCCTTCGGCAGGGAGCTCGGAGCGAATCCGGTCATCCGGCTGGTGATGTCCGCGCTGAGTCTCCGGACCCGCCGACGTGCCCGGCGCCATCACGTCACGTACTCCTTCCTGTTCATGAGGGCCGGCGGCGACCAGCTGCGCGAGCTCACCCGTCTCGTCGACGCCGGCAGGATCCGTCCCGTCGTCGACACCGTCTTCCCCTTCGCTTCGACCCGGGAGGCACTGGAGTACGTCGAGGCAGGACGGGCCAAGGCAGGCAAGGTCGTCGTGAGGATGACATGAGCGAGCAGTCCCGCCGGGCTCTCACGGTCCGTCCCCGAGCGGCCTTCGTGACCGCCGCCGGTCGCCGGCATCGCCCCGAAGCCCCCTGCACAAGGACCCGGCCATGAACGCACCGCACCACTTCCCCTCCCACTCGCCGGCGTCGTACAGGAACGCTGCGACCCGCTTCGTGTCCGTACAGGGTGTGGACTTCGCCTATCGGGAACTCGGCCGCGCGGAAGGCGTGCCATTGGTTCTCCTGATCCATCTGGCCGGGGTCCTGGACAACTGGGACCCCCGTGTCGTCGACGGACTCGCCGCAGAGCGCCGGGTGATCGCCTTCGACAACCGCGGAGTGGGCGCCTCGGGCGGCTCCACACCGGACACCATCGAGGCGATGGCCCGCGACGCGGCGCTGTTCGTCCGAGCCCTCGGATTCGAGCAGGTGGATCTGCTGGGCCTGTCGATGGGCGGCTTCGTCGCGCAGGTCGTCGCGGCCGAGGAACCAGACCTCGTACGCAAGGTCATCCTCGCGGGCACGGGCCCCGCCGGAGGCCCCGGCATCGACCGGGTACCGGCACTCACCATCCAGGCCACGCTGAAGGGCGCCCTGACCCGCCAGGACCCAAAACTGTCCCTCTTCTTCACGCACAGCGCGAACGGACAGCGAGCCGGACACGCCTTCCTGGAACGGCTGAAGGAGCGCACCGACGACCGCGACAAGGACGTCTCCCTGCCGTCGTTCCGCGCCCAGCTCAAGGCCGTCAAACGCTGGGGCCGCCAGACACCGTCGGACCTGTCGGTCATCCGCCGTCCGGTCCTGGTGGCCAACGGCGAGAACGACCGGATGGTGCCCAGTCAGAACACCCTCGATCTCGCCGCGCGGCTGCCCCGGAGCCGGCTCGTCCCGCTCTACCCGGACGCCGGACACGGCGGCATCTTCCAGTACCACGAGGAATTCGTGACGACCGCGCTTGAATTCCTCTAGAAGGTCCTCTCGCTCTTCTGTTGCTGAGCCCGGAGGGCTACGAGGGCGCGAAGCGGCGCTGGACGTCGGGCCGTCGCCTGAGCTTCTCCGGGTATCCGGGGCCGATCCGTGCGGACGTGTTCTCGGACCGCACGGGCTCGCCGCACGCGGAGCACACCACCTCGGGGCGGGCGTCGTGGCCGCACACCTCGTGGTGCAGGGCGATGGGAGGCCCGTCGTCGCCCGCCAGCCAACGGTCGCCCCACGTCGTGATCGCGGCGAGGACCGGAAAGAAGTCCTGCCCCTTGTCCGTCAGCAGGTACTCATGGCGAGGCGGCTCGCTCTCGTACAGCCGCTTCTCCATCAGCCCCTCGTCCACCAGCCGCCGCAGACGGTCGGCCAGGGTACTGCGAGCGATGCCCAGTCCCTGCTGGAACTCCTCGAAGCGACGGCTTCCGTAGAACGCCTCCCGCAGCACCAGGGGCGTCCAGGCGTCACCGAGCAGATCCACTGTGCGTGCGATCGAGCAGGGCCAGTTCGCGAACGACTTACGCGCACTCACGACGCGCCACCGGTTTCGCGCACCAGCTCGATCGCCCTTCCCAGGGTGGCCAGCCGGGCATCCAGACTCTCACCGGCCGGGTAGAGACGGACGGTGTCCACCCCCGCGTCGCGCCACACCCGCAAGCGTCGTCGCACCATGTCCTCCGTGCCGATCAACGTCGTCGCCAGCACCATCTCCTCGGTCACCAGGCCGGCCGCGCCATCGCGGTCGCCCGCCTGCCAGCGCTCTCGCACCTGAGCGGCCATCTCCGCCCAGCCCTGGCGGCTGTAAGCGTGGTTGTAGAAGTTGGTCGACGCCGAGCCCATCCCGCCTAGACTGAAAGCCAGCTCCTTCCGACGGCCGGCGACCATCACGCCGAGCTCCTCCTCGTCGCGCGCGAACGCCACCTCCGCGCCCTGGCAGACGTCGAACTCCCCGCGACCGCGCCCGCTGCGGGCCAGCCCTTCGTCCAGCGGAGCGAAGTAGGCATCGCCCGCGCCTTCAGGAACGAAGCTCGTGCCGAGCCAGCCGTCCGCGATCCGCCCGGTCAGCCTGAGCATCGCCGGTGACAGCGCGGCCAGGTAGATCGGAATCCGGTGCTCGGCATGCATGGACAGACGCATGGGGACGGCCTCTCCGCCGGGCAGCGGGATCTGGAACTCGGCGCCCGAGTACGAGATCTTGCCGCCGTCCATCACCTGCCGCACGATCTCCACCGTCTCGCGGACACGCGCCAGGGGACGGGCGAACGGCACCCCGTGAAGCCCCTCCATCACCTGGGGCCCCGAGGGGCCGAGGCCCAGCAGGAATCGCCCACCGGACAGGTTGGACAGGGTGATCGCCGTCTGTGCGAGGGCGACCGGGGTGCGGGTGCCGACCTGCATGACCGCGGAGCCGAGCAGCATCCGCTCGGTGCGGGCCGCGTAGTAACCCAGCGCGGAGGGGGCGTCGGAGCCCCAGGCCTCGGCCACCCAGCAGATGTCGAGGCCCAGCTTCTCGGCCTCGACCACGAAATCGGTCTGGTCCGACCAGGCCCCGCCGCCTGCTGCCTCGATGGTGGTCG
Source organism: Streptomyces hayashii (assembly GCF_024539815.1). Lineage (GTDB taxonomy): Bacteria > Actinomycetota > Actinomycetes > Streptomycetales > Streptomycetaceae > Streptomyces > Streptomyces hayashii. The sequence goes on along the minus strand of NZ_JAHHIU010000083.1, from coordinate 1,888 downwards.
CGGTGCGCATCACGCCTCCGCCAGCATCTTGATGTGCCCAAGGGTGGCGGCCATGTTGCGCTCGAACTCCCGCATCCGTACGAAGACGATCTTCTGCTCCTTCTCCGGCATCGCATCGATGGCGAAGGACAGCCCGGAACGACCGGGACCCATCCGCATCCACTGCGCCAACTCGGTCCCGCCGTCCTTCGCTTCGAGCCCGAAGCGCCACACCGCGCTGGGACGGTCCCGGTCCCCCACCGCCCACGCGAAGACGCACCCCTGTTCGTACTCGATCACGTGTGACGTGGTCGCCCACTCCCCGAACGCATCGTGCTTGTTACGGCCGACGAAGCTGGCCCCGAGGGCGGGACCGGTGGCCCCGTCCAGCCACTCGACCGACTGGAGCTCCTCGCTCATGGCCGGCATCAGGGTCACATCCGAGGCCAGCTCCCAGACCCGCTCCACCGGAGCGTCGATCCAGGTCCGCACCTCGGCTGTCGGCATGTCGGCGTACCGTGCGCCTGTCCACTCCACGATGTCCAGCCTCCTCGTCCACGGCCTCTACGGACAGAGTCGCGTAACAAGACTTACCTAGTCAACGGAGGTGCGTGAACAACTCGCGTGGCAACCGCAAGGTGCCTTTCAACTGCGCGAGCGGACCGGCGGGCGTTCGAGTCGGCCGACGATCGCTTGGGCGTGCTCGATGGCGAAGAGCCGCGAGGCCGGGTTGGTCGCGGTGATGTACTCGCCGCGCAGGAGGCCGTCGACGCCCTGTGCCGCGACCTCGGCCGAGTCCTGTGCGTACGACAGGATCGCGCCGGCGGCTTGAGGCGATGCGTCCCTGAGTTCGGCGACGCGCTCCGTCAGGACCCAACCCGGGCGAGCAGCGAGACGGTGACACCGGTGCCGGCGAAGTCTCGTCGGGCGGTGTCGGTGAAGGCGAGAGTGGCTTGCTTGCTGACCGTACAGGCGCTGAGGGGCGCCGCATGGGGCGGTACACCCAGGGGTTCGGATGGCGGTCAGATGCCGAAGGCGCGGCGGATGACGAAGTCGAAGGCGCGGTCCGGGAGCAGCCAGCGCAGGAACATCGTGGGGGCGGCGCCGAAGCCGACCCGGTAACGGGTGCGCGGGCGGCGGGCGCCTGCGGCCTTGACGATGGTCTTGCCGATGACCGACGGAGCGGAGGTCATCTTCGCGTCGGGCTGCGAGCTGGCGGCGAGGGTCGTGGCGACGCCTTCGGCCAGGTCGGAGTACGCGCCCTTGCTGGAGGTCTCCTTGAGCGTCTCGGCGGCGATGGCGCCCCATTCGGTGCGGATCGAGCCGGGCTCGACGACCACGACGTTGATCCCGAACTGCTTGGTCTCCATGCGCAGGGCGTCGCTGAGCGCCTCGACGACGTACTTGCTGGCGTGGTACCAGCCGCCCAGCGGCGTGACCAGCTTGCCGCCCATGGAGCTGATGTTGATGATCGTGCCGCTGCGCTGGGCCCGCATGTGGGGCAGCACGAGCTGGGTCAGGTGGGCCAGGCCGAAGACGTTGACCTCGATCTGGGCGCGGGCTTCGGCCAGGGGGACGTCTTCGAGGGACCCGTAGGAGCCGTACCCGGCGTTGTTGACCAGGACGTCGATGCGGCCCGACTCGTAGATGATGCTGTCGATCGCCTTGCGGATGGAGTCCTCGTCGGTGACGTCGAGGCTGAGGATGCGCACGCCCGCGTCGCGCAGTGCGGTCATCCGCTCGATACGCCGAGCGGCGCCGTACACGGTGTAACCCGCTTCCCGCAGGCGGAGCGCGGTGTCGGCGCCGATGCCGGAGGAGGCGCCGGTGACGAGTGCGACCTTGGTGTTGCTGGACATGTCGTTGCCTGTCTTTCGCTTGTTCTTGGGGGCTGGGGTCTTGGGGCTTG
>NZ_JAHHIU010000082.1 GCF_024539815.1 Streptomyces hayashii | reverse complement strand
GCCGTTCCCACGCCCCGCCCCGCCGCCCGTCAGATGACCAGCCCGCCGTCCACCGGCAGCACCTGTCCGGTGACGAAGGACGCCGCGTCGGAGGCGAGGAAGACGAACGCGCCCGCGACCTCCTCCGGCTCCGCCCAGCGGCCCAGCGGAATCCGGGCGAGCATCCGCTCCGCGAACTTCGGGTCGGTGCGGATGGTCTCGGTCATCGGTGTCGCCGCCAGCGGTGCGAGCGCGTTGACCAGGATGTTCTTCCGGGCCAGCTCACGGGCCAGGGACTTCGTCAACCCGATGACGCCCGCCTTGGCCGCCGAGTAGTTCACCTGTCCCAGGGTGCCGGTCAGACCGGCCGACGACGTGACGTTGATGATCCGGCCGGTCCCGTCCGTCGGCAGGAACTGCAGCGCGGCCCGGGCGCAGTGGAACGCTCCCAGCACATGGACGTCGAGGAGCCGCCGGAACGATTCCTCCTCCAGTTTCTCGAACATCGCGGGCGCGGTGACGCCCGCGTTGTTGACGAGGACGTGCAGTGTCCCGCCGGTGAGCGAGGCGGCCCGGGACGCCGCGGCGTCGGCCGCCGCCCGGTCCCCGACGTCCAGGGCGGCGCCCTCGGCGCGCAGCCCCTCGGCGGTCAGTTTCCGGGCCACGGCCGTGGCCGCCGCCTCGTCGACGTCGGTGACGAGCACCGCGGCCCCGGCCCGGGCGAGCGCCCCGGCCACCGCCGCGCCGATGCCTCCGGCCGCCCCGGTCACCAGCGCCGAACGCCCGGTGAGATCGAACAGTCCCGTTCCCTCGGTCATGACCAGCTCCTCAGTAGCTTCTCGGCAGGCCCAGCGTGTGGGACCCCAGGTAGTTCAGGACCATCTCCTGGCTGACCGGCGCGATCCGCATCAGCCGTGCCTCACGGAAGAAGCGGGCCACGGGGTACTCCTCGGAGTAGCCCATGCCGCCGTGTGTCTGAAGCGCCCGGTCGGCGGCCGTGAATCCGGCGTCCGCGCACAGGTACTTGGCGGTGTTCGCCTCCCGCCCGCACGGCCGGCCCCGGTCGTACAGCCAGGTCGCCTTGCGCAGCACGAGTTCCGCCGCGTCGAGGCGGGCGAGCGCATCGGCCAGCGGGAACTGGATGCCCTGGTTCATGCCGATGGGCCGGCCGAACACCTCCCGCTCGCAGCCGTAGCGCACGGCCCGGTCCAGGGCCACCCGGCCGATGCCGAGCGCCTCGGCGGCGATCAGCATCCGCTCCGGGTTGAGGCCGTCGAGGAGGTAGCGGAACCCCTGGCCCTCCTCGCCGACCCGGTCCGCGACCGGCACCCGCAGGTCGTCGATGAACACCTCGTTCGAGGAGACGGCGTTGCGGCCCATCTTCGGGATCGGACGGATGTCCACCCGGTCGCGGTCCAGGTCGGTCAGGAACAGCGTCATGCCGTCCGTCGGCTTCTCGACCTCGTCCCGCCGCGCCGTGCGGGTCAGCAGCAGGATCTTCTCCGACTCCAGGGCCTTGGAGATCCAGACCTTGCGCCCGCTGACGACGTAGTGGTCACCGTCCCGGCGGGCGTACGTCGTGATGCTCGTCGTGTCGAGCCCGGCGCCGGGCTCCGTCACCCCGAAGCACACGTGCAGATCGCCGCGTGCGATACGGGGCAGGGTGCGGCGCTTCAGTTCGTCGGAGCCGTGCACGACCACCGGATGCATGCCGAAGATCGACATGTGGATCGCGCTGGCGGCGTTCATGCCCCCGCCGGAGCGCGCGACCTCCTCCAGCAGCAGCGTCGCCTCGGTGATGCCGAGGCCATGGCCGCCGTGCTCCTCCGGGATCGTGATGCCGAGCCAGCCGCCGCCTGCGACGGCGGCGTAGAACTCCTCGGGGAACGCGTGGTCCCGGTCCTTCTCCATCCAGTACCGGTCGTCGAAGTCACGCAGGAGACCGGCCACGGCCTTGCGGATCGTCTCCTGGTCCTCGGTCAGCTCGAAGTCCACAGCGGGGCCCCTCGGTCGGGAGGCTGGTGAGAGATTGCGAAACATATCAAAGGTCAGACCAAAGCGCCGGTCAAGAGCCTCTGACGGGAAGAGTCCTGGAGAGATCCGAAGAGAAGGGCCCTCGCGGGTGCGCCGCGAGGGCCCTGATGCGGGTCGCCGGTCAGATCACGCCTGGCGCCGCGAAGTCGCCTTGCGGGCAAGGGGCTTGGTGGCCGAGGTGGCCTTCTTGGCCGGGGAGGCCCTCTTCGCGGGGGCCGACTTCTTCGCCGCGCCGGTCCGTTCGGCGGGCGCGGCCGCGGCCGGAGCCGCCGTCGGAGCCGAGGCGCCGGCCGCCGCGCCACCCGTGATGCCGCCCAGACAGAACGCCCAGACCTCCTCGACGGTGATCGGAGACGGATGGGCCCCGACCGGGGCCGCGGGCGCCTGGGCGGTGAACATGGCCGTCTGCATCAGCAGGGAGGCGGTGCGCCGCGCCTTGGGGGAGGTGGCCACACCCGCCTCGACCGCCTCCTCCACCAGCTCGGTGAACAGGGCGAGCAGCGGCAGATGCGCCGTGGCCACCTGGTCCGGGTGGCTGACCAGCAGCTGGATGGCGAAGTCGGTGAACAGCGGAGACTGCCGGCCCGGGCGGGGCCTGGAGGAGTCGTAGAGCAGCTCCACCGCGATCTTCAGCCGCTCCAGCGGGTCGGGCCCGGCGGAGGCCTTCTCGCGGATCTCCGTGGCGGACTTCGACAGCGCGTCCTCGAACAGCGCGAGCAGCAGCTCGTGCTTGCCGTCGAAGTGCTGGTAGAAGCTGCGCAGCGACTGCCGGGAGCGCTCCACGATCTCCTGCACGGTGAAGTCGGTGGTGCCCTTGTCGGCGATGAGCTCCTGGGCCGCGTCCAGGAAGCGCTGCACGCGCTGCTCGGCGCGCAGCTTCGCCGCCCGGGTGGAACGCTCGACGGCGCGCTGCCGCCAGGCGGGCTCGGGGGGCTCGACGGATTCGGCGGGGACGACACTCATGGAAGAACGGTACTCCACGCAGGCGGAAAGGGGGGACCTATGCCCTACCGAATAGCGCTCTATCAGAACCAAGAGTCTTACTCGCCGCTGGTGAGAATGCTATTCTCGCCCTGCGGTCCGGGTCTCGTCCCGGCGCACAGCCACCGGAACGGCGGAGGGGGCCGGGCGTGGAGTTCGAACCGGACGAAGACCAGCGGCTGCTGCGGCGCTCGGTGCGCGAGACGGTCGCCAAGGTGCGCGGCCGTCCCGAGGGACAGCAGTGGGACACGTATGTGCGGCTCGGCTGGCTGGAGGCGCCCCCGCTGGAGCTCGCCCTGATCCTGGAGGAGTTGGGATACGCGGCCGACCCGACGCCGTTCCTGGCCACCGCCACCTGGTTCGCGCCGCTGGCCGGCCGCCTCCCGAAGGGCAGCGGCACCGGCGTCTTCGACGGCGCCGGGCGCTACGTCCTGGACGCCGACCGTGCCGACGAGGTCGCGCTGCTCACCGCTGCGGGCGTCACCGTGGTGCCGGGAGCGGAGCTGGCGGCGCAGCGGGTCGCCGTCCTCGATCCGCACCTGCACGTCGGCCACCTCGACGCGCGCGATCTCACCCCCGGTGTGCCGGACCTCGCCCTGATGGGTCTCGCGGCGACGTGCGTCGGAGCCTGCCGCCGCATCCTCGACCTCGTCCTTGACCACGTGAAGCGGCGTGTGCAGTTCGGCCGGCCGCTCGGCTCCTTCCAGGCCGTCAAGCACAAGGCGGCCGACATGCACGTGGCCGTCGAACGTGCGCGCGCCCTCACCCACTTCAGCGCCCTGACCATCGCCGAGGACGACCCTCGCCGTGCCGACGCCGCGCACATGGCCAAGGCCGCGGCCGGGGAGTGCCAACGCCTGGTCTTCCGGCACGGGTTGCAGCTGTCCGGCGCCATGGGCTTCACCTGGGAGAACGACCTCCAGTACCACCTCAAGCGGGCCCAGGCCTGCGACCTGCTCCTCGGCACCGCGGCCGTCCACAGGAAGGCGCTGCTCCCGTGATGAAGCTGGCCGACGACCCCGAGGTGGAGGAGTTCCGCGCGGAGTTCTCCGCCTTCCTCGACGCCCACCTGCCCGCGGCGGCCGAGGCCCGCGAACGCGCCGGCTCCAGCGCCCACGTCCCCGACTGGGCCCGCCGCTGGCAGCGCACCCTGTTCGACGCGGGCTGGCTGCTGCCGGGCCAGCCACCCGAATACGGCGGCCGGAACGCCGGACTGCCCCAGCAGCTCGCCCACCTGGAGGAGCTGGCCCGCCGCCGGGTCTACCACAGCTTCAACCCCCAGGGCCTCGGCATCATCGCCGCCTCCCTGCTCACCTTCGGCACCGAGGAGCAGAAGCGCCGCTGGGCCGTGCCGATCCTGCGCGCCGAGATCACCGCCGCGCTCGGCATGAGCGAACCCGAGGCCGGATCCGACCTCGCCTCCCTGCGCACCCGTGCCGTCGCGGACCGGGACGGGTTCGTGGTCGACGGCCAGAAGATCTGGACCTCCGGCGCCCATGACGCCGACGTCCTGCTGACCTTCGTCCGCACCGACCCGGACGCGCCGAAGCACAAGGGCATCAGCGCCCTGCTGATCCCGACGGAGACGGAAGGGGTGGTGCGCCGGCCGTTCGGGTCGATCGCCGCCGAGGACGACCTCGACTTCAACGAGGTGTTCCTCACCGGCGTCCGGGTGCCGCGCGAGAACCTCGTCGGTCCGCTCGACGAGGGCTGGCGGGTGGCGAACGGCTCCCTCGGCCACGAGCGCACGCTGCTGTGGCTGTCGTACGCCGAACGCCTGGAGGACCTCCTGCGCGACGCGGCCGACGCCGGCGCGGGCCAGGAGTGGTACGCCACCCTCCGCATGGACCTGACGGCGCTACGGCTGCTCGGCTACCGCCAGCTCGGCCCGGACCGCGACCCGGCGGAGATCTCGGTGCTCAAGCTGCTCGGCTCCGAGGCCGTCCAGTCCGCCTCGCTGCACGCGCTGGAGGCCCACGGCGCCGAAGGGCTGGAGCATCCGGCGCGCACCGGCCCGTACCACCACATGCACCACGAGCACTTCATCTCCAGTTGGTTCGAGCGGTACGCGCGCAGCTTCGCCGGCACCATCGCCGGCGGCACCAGCGAGATCCAGCGCAACATCATCGCCGAGCGCATTCTCGGCCTACCCCGATAGGACGCCGGTCATGGACCAGATCCTGTACGACGCCGAGGACGGCATCGCCACGATCACCCTCAACCGCCCCGAGGCGGCCAACGCCCAGACCATGGCGCTCCTGGACGACCTCGACGCCGCCTTCACCCGCGCCGCACGCGACGAGGAGGTGCGGGTCGTCGTCCTCAAGGCGAACGGCCGGCACTTCTCCGCCGGGCACGACCTGAAGGACCGCTGGCCAGGCCCCGGCGAGATCACCCTGGAGTGGATCTACGACGCGGAGACCCGCCGCTATCTGGAGTACACGCTGAAGTGGCGCAACATCCCCAAGCCGACCATCGCGGCCGTGCAGGGCAAGTGCATCGCCGCCGGCCTGATGCTGTGCTGGCCGTGCGACCTGATCGTCGCCGCGGACAACGCCGAGTTCTCCGACCCGGTCGTGCACATGGGCATCGGGGGCGTCGAGTACCACGGCCACACCTGGGAGCTGGGGCCGCGCAAGGCCAAGGAGATCCTGTTCACCGGGCGCCCGCTGACCGCCCAGGAGGCCCAGCAGGCCGGCATGGTGAACAAGGTGGTGCCCGCTGATCAACTGGACGCCCAGGCCTACGAGTTGGCGCACCGGATCGCGGGCATGCCGCCGTTCGGGCTGCGCCAGGCCAAGCGCGCCGTCAACCAGACCCTCGACGTCCAGGGCTTCTACGCCGCCCTCCAGTCCGTCTTCGACATCCACCAGACCGGCCACGGCAACGCGCTCAGCGTGGACGGTCACCCGATCCTGACCCGCCTAGACGACATGAAGCAGCGTCTGAAGCAGGGCTGAACCGGGGGGCGGCCTCGGCTCAGCCGAACACTGCGGTGAACGGGGGAAGGTCCACCGTGGTCCGGATGCCCGGGGCCGCCGCGCAGACGGCGTGGACGGCGTTGACGGCCCGGTGGGCGGTGTAACCGGGGGAGACGGCGGCCAACCGCTCCAGCGGCACCGGGAATCGCATGTCGACGTCGAGAGGCGCGTCGCCGTCGACGGTGAGATGCCACCCGGTGGGCCGCAGGTCCCACGCGGGGACGAGGTCCCTGGCGCAGTACCAGGTCGCCTGGAACTCCAGCAGCGCACGGCCGCCCCGCAGCCCGGTCAGGGTCGTCCGCTGCGCCGCCACGGTCCCGGCGCGCAGGACCCCGGCGGCGATCTCGGTCGTGCGAGCCGCCGTGGCGAACCGCCCACGCGCCCGCACCGAGTCCAGCGGCAGCCCGAGGGCGTCGGCCACCAGACGCAACGACGGGCCGAAACTGCCCTGCACGTGCGCGAGGCGGCCTTCGTCGAACGCTGCCGCCGGAGCCCGGCCGAAGCCCATGACGTCGAACAGCAGCTCCGGCGAGCTCCGCTGGGACAGATCGGCGTACTCGTGGATGCTCAGGTGCTCCAGCCGTCGTTGCACCGAGGCCAGCACCAGCGGTACGGCCTCGGTGATGAAACCGGGGCTGCTGCCGGTGTCGTGGAGCGAGGTCCCGCCCTGCTCGCAGGCCGCCTCGACCCTGCTCCGGACGGCGGGGTCCAGACCGGCCGGGTGGTGGAACCCGCCGGTCGTGGCCACGACGTTGGCGCCGGACGCGAGCAGGGCGCACAGCTCGTCCAGGTCGGCGGCGCGGGGCATGTACAGCACGCAGTCGGCCCCCAGGGCGAGGACGTCGTCGAGGCGGTGGGTCGTCGTGACGCCCGTCGGCGCGCTCCCGCACAGCTCGCCGGCGTCACGGCCCGCCTTGTCCGGGGAGTGGACGCGGACTCCCGCCAGCACCATGCGCGAATGGTCGAGGACGGCGCGCAGCGAGCGCGCGCCGATGTTCCCCGTGGCCCACTGGACGACGCGAAGCGGCCGGTCGCGGTGTGCGGAGCGCGGCATGTCCGTCCCCCTGTCTACGCGGCCGGTCCGCGATCGCTCATGCCCCCGTCGTCCATCCCCGGGTCGAGCTCCACCGCGAAGGTGTTGTAGGCCATGGCCTGCATCCGGTACGCGCCGACCGTGAACACGAGGTCCATCAGCTGCCGTTCGTCCATGTCCTTCGCCAGCTCCTCGTAGACCTCGTCGGAGAGGCGGGAGGCGGTCTCCAGTTCGTCCACCGCCCGGTTCAGCAGTGTGCCCGCGCCCTGGCGGACCTCCTCCATTTCCTCCTCGGTGACACCGGCCTCGCGTGCGATCAGCACGTGGTGGGCCCATTCGTAGCGGCACCGGTGGCGCCAGGCGACCCTGAGGATCGTCAGCTCGCGCGTCCTGGCGGGCAGCGTGCTGCGGTAGAGCAGGTGGGCGCCGAGGGGCAGGAACGCCTTGGCCAGGCGCGGGTGGTTCAGCAGCAGGCCGAGGGCGTTGGACGGCGGGACGGTGCGCCCGCCGGTCAGCGGGCGCAGCACCTCGCCGTCCCACTCCTCGTACGGGACGGGGCGCAGTCTCGTCATGTGTTGCGGCCCCCGTTCACGCCGACGATCTGACCGGTGAGGTAGCCGGCCTCCTCGCTGACCAGGAAGGAGCAGGTCGCGGCGATGTCCTCGGGGCGGCCGACCCGGCGTACCGGTGTGCGCGCGATGTGCTCCTCGATGGTGCCGCCGAGCCGCTGCTCCCGCTCGGCGGTACGCAGCATGGGGGTGTCGATGAAGCCGGGCGGGATCGCGTTCACCGTGATCCCCTTCGGCCCGAGTTCGAGGGCCAGGGACTTGGTGAGTCCGTTCACGGCGGACTTGGCCGCCACGTAGTGCGCCATGAACGGCTGGCCGGAGTGCGTGCTGGAGGAGGAGATGTTCACGATCCGGCCCCAGCGGGCCCGGACCATGTCCGGCAGGGCCGACTGCACGCAGTGGAAGACGCCGTTGAGATTGACGTCGACCACGCGCTGCCAGTCGGCGAAGGACAGGTCCGCGAAGCGCGTGAAGCCGTCCTTGCCGGCTGCGTTGACCAGGACGCCCACCGGGCCGAAGCGCTCGCGCACCGCGTCCATCGCCTTGTCGACCTGGGCGCGGTCCGTGACGTCCACGGTCAGTCCGAAGCCGTCCTCGGCGGGGGAGAGGTCAAGCACGGCCACGTTCAGGCCGTCCGCGGCGAGCCGGTGTGCGATCGCCCGGCCGATGCCGGACGCGCCGCCGGTCACGACGGCGGTCGGCGCCGCCGCGGCGCTCACGCGAACGCCTCGTCGCCGACGACGGTCGTGCGGTGCAGCAGCCGCTCGGAGTTCTCGTCGTAGGGCAGGGCCCGGTGCAGGATGCCGGTGTTGTCCCAGACCACCAGGTCGCCGACCTGCCAGTCGTGGGTGTGGCGGAAGCGCTCCTGGGTGGTCCAGTCGAGCAGTTCGTCCAGCAGGGCGCGGCTGTCGTCGGGATCCATGCCGACCACGTGGTCGGCGGTGGCGCCGATGACCAGGGAGCGGCGGCCGTCGCGGCGCCGCCACACCAGGGACACCTCGTGCGTGGGCCGGCTGCGCCGGACGGCGAGTTCCCGCTCGTCCGGGTCGGGGTCCACCAGCCGCTGGGCGGCCTCGAAGCTGTGCACGACCCGCAGTGACTCGTAACGCTCCCGGTCCTTCTCCGGCAGGCTCTCGTACGCCGCGTAGGTGCCGGCGAAGTCGGTGCCGCCGCCGGTCATGGCGACCTGGCGGGCGGTCAGTGTGGTGGCCTTGACCGGCACGTCGTCGGTGGTGCCGTCGAGATGCCAGAAGAACGCGCCCTTGAGGTACTTGGCGGTGCTGCTCTTCTCGGGGTTGATGGAGATCGGGAAGATCTCCGCCCCGTTCAGCGCCACCACCTCGCCCAGCCGCCGGCTGAACGCCAGCTGACGCTCGTCGTCGAGGTGCAGTCCGCGCACCAGCAGGACGCCCCGCCACTTGAGGGCCTCCGCGCAGCGTTGGACGAAGGAGTCGTCGAGCGGGTCCGTGACCCCGGTGAACTCGACGCCGAGCGCCGGGCTCAAGGCTTTTGATTCGATCATGGAAACACCCCTTCCGAATGTGAGAATCCTATTCTCCAGAGAGTGGGGACGGAAACCCCCGTGCGTGCAGGGGGTGTTGGGCAGGGGGGGGCGACCACGGAGCGAGTATCTGATTCTCGTGTCCGAATCCTTGCTTCGCTCAAACAGAGAATGTAGTTTCCGAGCAACCGAGCGAGGAGGCTGGGATGCGGTTCAAGGACAAGGTGATCATCGTCACCGGGGCCGGCCAGGGCATCGGCGAGGGATACGCCCGGGCACTGGCCGCCGAGGGCGCGCGCGTGGTGGTCGCGGAGCTGAACGAGGAGCAGGGGCAGCGGGTCGCCAAGGAGATCGGCGGCGCCCTGTTCGTGCGGACCGACGTGGCCGACCCCGCCTCCGCCGACGCGCTCACCGACACCGTGATGCGCGAGTTCGGGCGGATCGACCACCTCGTCAACAACGCGGCGATCTTCCACGGCATGCGCCGCGAGGGCATCGTCACCGTCGACTACGAGTACCTCGACCGATTCCTGAAGGTGAACCTGCTCGGCGCCCTGCACGTCACCCGTGCCACCCTGCCCTACCTCCAGAAGGGCGCCGCCGTCGTCAACCAGTCGTCGACCGCCGCCTGGCAGGCCACCGGCTTCTACGGGCTCGCCAAAGCCGGCATCAACCACCTCACCGTCTCCCTCGCCGCCGAACTCGGCCCGCGCGGCATCCGCGTCAACGCGATCGCGCCCGGCCCGACGGACACCGAGGCTGCCCGCAGCATCATCCCGGAGGAGTACCGCGCGGCCATGGTGCAGTCCTTCGCCCTCAAACGCATGGGCACGGCCGCCGACCAGGCGGGCGCCCTGAAGTTCCTGCTCTCCGACGAGGCCGCCTGGGTCACCGGACAGGTCATCGCCGTCGACGGCGGATCGGTGGTGCGGCTGTGAGCGCTCCCGTCGTCAAGTCCCAGCTGATCGACGGCAAGCTGGTCACCGCCGACAGCACCTTCGCGTCCCACAACCCGGCCACCGGCGAGCTGCTCGGCCACGCCCCCGACGCCACGAAGGCCGACGCGGAGACCGCCATAGCCGCCGCCCGCCGCGCCTTCGACACCACCGACTGGGCCACGAACACGGACCTGCGGCTGCGCTGCCTGCGCCGGCTGCACCAGGCACTCGACGACCACCGCGAGGAACTGCGCGAGCTGACCATCGCCGAGGTGGGCGCGCCCCGCCAGCTCACCCACGGCCCCCAGCTCGACGATCCCATCGGCCTCGTCACGTACTACGCGGACCTGTTGGAGACCTACGAGTTCACCGAGGACCTCGGGGAGAAGGAGAGCCGCGGCCAACGCCACCACCGCTGGGTGGAGAAGGAGGCGGCCGGAGTCGTCGCGGCGATCCTGCCGTACAACTTCCCCAACCAGCTCGCCCTCGCCAAGCTCGCCCCCGCGCTCGCCGCCGGCTGCACGGTCGTCCTCAAGGGCGCCCCGCAGACCCCTCTGACCACCCTCGCGCTCGGCGAACTCATCGCCGAGCACACCGACATCCCGCCCGGCGTCGTCAACGTCCTCAGCTCCTCGCGCGCCGAGACCGGCGAGGTGCTCACCACCCATCCCGACGTGGACCTGGTCACCTTCACCGGCGCCACCACCACCGGGCGGGCCATCATGGCCGCCGCGGCGGACACCGTGAAGCGGGTCTTCCTCGAACTCGGCGGCAAGTCCGCCATGATCGTCCTGGACGACGCGGACTTCACCCGGGCCGCCATGTTCGCCGCCTTCACCATCTGCTCCCACTCCGGCCAGGGCTGCGCCCTCACCTCCCGCCTCCTCGTGCCGCGCGCCGACCACGACCGGATCGTGCAGCTGGTCGCCGCGGGCATGGAACGCGTCCGGGTCGGCGACCCGGCCGACCCCAGGACCGCCATGGGCCCGCTCATCAGCGAGCAGCAGCGCGACAAGGTCGACGCCATGGTGCGGCGGGCGGTCGAGGCCGGCGCGACACTGGTCCGCGGCGGCAAACGCGTCGACCCCGGCTGGTTCTACGAACCGACCCTCCTCGCCGGTGTCGACCCCGACAGCGAGATCGCCCAGGAGGAGGTCTTCGGACCTGTCCTCGCGGTCATCCCGTACGACGACGAGGACGACGCCGTCCGCATCGCCAACCACTCCAGGTACGGCCTGTCCGGCGCGGTGCACAGCGCCGACGAGGAGCGTGCCCTCCGCGTCGCCCGCCGTGTCCGCACCGGGACCTTCTCGGTCAACGGCGGCAACTACTTCTCCGCCGACGTGCCCTTCGGCGGCTACAAGCAGTCCGGTATCGGCCGGGAGAGCGGACGCGCCGGGTTCGAGGAGTTCCTGGAGGAGAAGGCGTTCGGCAGGGTCGTACCGTCCGAGGAGGGCGCGTGAAGCCGCTGGAGGGCATCCGCGTCCTCGAAGTCGCCATGTACGGCTTCGTGCCGTCGGCCGGAGCCGTGCTCGCCGACTGGGGCGCCGACGTCGTCAAGATCGAGCACGCCGTCAACGGCGACCCGCAGCGCGGACTGCGCCAGACCGGCTCGTTCCGGGTGGACGGCGACCCCAACCCCAACGTCGCCCACGCCAACCGCGGCAAGCGCTCCCTGGGCCTGGACATGTCCCGCCCCGAGGGCCTGGAGCTGCTCCACGAACTGGTGAAGGACTCCGACGTGTTCCTCACCAGCTTCATGCCCGCCTCCCGCGCCCGCCTCCGCATCGACGTCGACGACATCCGCGCCGTCAACCCGCGCATCGTCTACGCCCGCGGCAGCGCACTCGGCCCGCGCGGCCCCGAGGCGGACAAGGGCGGCTACGACATGACCGCCTTCTGGGCGCGCGCGGGCACCGCCGCCACCGTCACCCCGCCCGGCAGCGACGGCATGATCAGCCCGCCCGGACCCGCCTACGGCGACACCGTCTCCGGCACCAACCTCGCCGGCGGCATCGCGGCCGCCCTGCTGCGCCGCGAACGCACCGGCGAGGCCCCCGTCGTGGACGTCTCCCTGCTCGGCAGCGGCCTGTGGGCCCTCGGCCACTCCATCGCCGTCTCCGTCCACCTCGACCGTGCCTGGGAAGGCGTGACGCCCAGCGCCCACGGCTCGCCGACCAACCCGCTCTCAGGGCTCTACCGCACGGCCGACGGCAGGTTCCTCGCCTTCGTCATGCTCCAGCCGGCCAGGTTCTGGCCGAACGTGTGCCGCTGCATCGGCCGGCCGGGACTCGCCGACGACCCGCGGTTCACCACGGCCGAAGCCATCGCGGAGCACGCCCCGGACGCGGTGAAGATCCTCCGCGAGGTCATCGCGAGCCGCACCCTGACCGAGTGGTCCAAGGACCTCGCCGCACTCGACGGGCCCTGGGCGCCCGTCCAGGACACCCTCCAGGCCGCCGCCGACCAGCAGGTCCGCGCCAACGGCTACATCGCACGGGCCGGCGAGCTCGAACTGGTCGCCAGCCCCGTCCAGTTCGACGTCGAGGACACCCGCCTCGGGCCGGCCCCGGAGTTCGCCGCCCAGACCGAGGAGATCCTCACCGAGCTCGGCTACGACTGGGACCGCATCCTCGCCCTCAAGGCGAGCGGCGCGATCACCTGAGTGTCCGGGCGGGGCCCCGGCCCTCCCGCATTCCCTCACCTCCCTCGGACGACGGCGTCCGAGTTCCCCGAGGAGGCACCATGCGCAGGACGCTGATCGGCGCGGCCACCGTGGTCGCGGTGCTGCTGACCGGCTGCTCCACCAGATCGGGCGACGATCCCGCCCCCGGGCCGGCAGGGAGGACGAGCCCGGCCGCCCGGCAGAGCTCCGACTTCGGCACCCTGAAGGACGTGTGCGGTCCCGGCGCCGCCAAGCCCTCGTCCGTCCAGGGCGTCACCGAGGACAAGATCCAGGTCGGGGTCATGTCCGACATCGGTTTCACCAAACGGTCCGAATTCGTGGACGCGGCCGAGGTGTTCACGTCCTGGTGCAACGACGCGGGCGGCATCAACGGCCGCGACCTCGCCCCCGTCACCCGTGACGCCAAGCTGATGGAGGTCCGCCAGCGGGTGCTGGAGGCGTGCAAGGCGGACTTCGCGCTCGTGGGCGGCGGCTCGGCGCTGGACAGTCTCGGCGTCCAGGACCGGCTCAAGTGCCTCTTGCCCAACTTCCCCGCCCAGTCCAGCCAGATCGGCGCCATCGGCTCCGACCTCCAGGCCCTCGCCTCCGGTCCGACCGCCGGATACTTCCAGTACGCCGGCTCCTACACCTGGCTGCTCAAGAAGAAGTACCCCGACTCGGCGGCGAAGACCGGCATCATCGCGGGCGACTCACCCGTCACCAAGGTCCTGGCCGCCCAGTACGGGGAAGCCGTCACCGGCCTCGGCGGCAAGGTCTCCTACAACGACCTCTACCCGGCGGCCGGCGTCTCCGACTGGACGCCCTACGCCCAGTCGATCAAGAAGAACGGCGTCAAGGGCCTGGTCTTCCTGGGCGACTTCCCGAGCCTCGCCAAACTGGAGCAGGCCCTCACCGGCATCGGCTACGCCCCCGACTGGATCGACGCCAACAGCAACGCCTACGGCCCCGCCTTTCCGCAACTGGCCGGCGCGGCCCTGGGCAAGCAGCACAACTACGCCGAACTGTTCGCCACCGCCCCGCTGGAGAGCGCCGCGGACAACCCGGCCGTCCAGCAGCTGATCGACCTGTTCGCGAAGTACGCCCCCGGCAAGCAGGTCACCTACCCGGCCCTGCGCGCCTTCTCCGCCTGGCTGCTGTTCGCCACCGCCGCCCGCGACTGCGCCGCACTCACCCGCGCCTGCGTGTACGAGAACGCCATGAAGAACACCGCCTTCACCGCCGGCGGCCTGCAGGCCCCCTTCGACCTCACCTCGAAGGAGCCGCCCAAGTGTTACTCCGTCGTCGAGGCGACGGCCAAGGGCTGGCAGGCGGCCGACTTCGAGCCGGACCAGGGCGCCTACCGCTGTGACGCCCCCACCTACAAGTACAAGACGGACTACGGCAAGCCGGCCACCCTCGCCGACGTCGGCAAGTCCCTGTCCGACCTGACCTGACCTGAAACGAACCGGAGGTGAGCGACGTGAAGGTACGCGTCGACCCCGAGCGCTGCCAGGGGCACACCCTGTGCGCCATGCGCGCGCCCAAGGTCTTCGAGCTCAGCGAGATCGACGGACACTCCTCGCCGGTCGCCGAGGACGTCCCCACCGACCAGGAGGACGCGGTCGTCGAGGCTGTCCGCTCCTGCCCCGAACGCGCCATCGGCGTGTTCTGAGCCGTACCCGGCGGACCGAGAGGAAGCACAGCCCATGACCGCACCGGACCCGACCGGCGACGAGGCCCGCAAGCAGCCCCGCGTCCACTTCGACCGGCACGCCCCGGAGTACCGCGACCAGTTCGAGGAGCAGACCCGGGCGTTCCACTCCGGCTGCCCGCTCGCCTGGACCGACACCTACGACGGCCACTGGGTGGCCGCCGGCAACCGTGAGCTGCTCGCCTTCGCCCGGGCCGGTGAGAAGCTGTCCAACGACCACGACCTGCACGGCGAGCGCCGTGGCTACCGGGGCATCAGCATCCCGGCCCCGCCCCGCGGCAGGGGCCTGCGCGGCGGCTTCCTGGAGATGGACCCGCCCGAACAGCGCGCCTACCGCACCGCCCTCAACCCCTACCTCTCCCCGGCGGCCGTCAACCGATGGATCCCGCTCATCGACGACGTGGCCCGCGCCTGCATCGACGAACGCATCGAGACGGGCCGGATCGACTTCGTCGACGACCTCGCCAACATCGTCCCGGCCGTGTTCACCCTCGCCATGATGGGCATCCCGCTGAAGAAGTGGGAGCTGTACAACGAACCCGCCCACGCCGGCGTCTACACCCCGCCGAACTCACCGGAGATGGCCCGGGTGGTGGAGGGGCACATGGCGATGATCCGGGACATCGCGGCGACGCTCCAGGAGGTCCGCGCTCACCCGCGCCCGGGCCTCGTCGACGCCCTCGTCCGACTGGAGGTCGACGGCGCGGCCCCGCGCGAGGAGGACCTGATCGGCGCCCTCGCCCTGCTCATCGGCGGAGGCTTCGACACCACCACCGCGCTCACCGCGCACTCCCTGGAGTGGCTGTCCCAGCACCCCGGCGAGCGGGCGCGGCTGAGCGGCGAGCGCGACACCCTGCTGGACACCGCCACGGAGGAGTTCCTGCGCTACTTCACCCCGGCGCCCGGCGACGGACGCACCGTCGCCGAGGACTGCGAGATCGCGGGCGCCGAGTTCAGGGAAGGCGACCGGCTGTGGCTGTCCTGGGCGATGGCCAACCGCGACCCGAAGGTCTTCTCCGACCCCGACCGGGTCGACCTCGCCCGCGGCGGCAACCGGCACACCGCCTTCGGCCTGGGCATCCACCGCTGCATCGGCTCCAACGTCGCCCGCACGGTCTTCAAGCGCATGCTGCTCCAGGTCCTCGACCGGATGCCCGACTTCGTGTGCGACCCCGAGGGCACGGTCCACTACGAGACCATCGGCGTCATCCAGGGCATGCGCCACCTCCCGGCGGCCTTCACCCCCGGCCCCCGCCTCGGACCCGGTCTGGCGGAGACCCTGGAGAGCCTCCAGCAGGCCTGCGACGAACAGGGACTGGCCGAGCCGGTCACCGTCCGCAAGGCGGAGGCGAAGATCCGGTGAGCGGGCCCGGAGGCGCCGTCCGTCCGCAGCCGGAGATCCGCCAGGAGACCGAGTTCTTCTGGACCTCCGGCCGCGACGGACGGCTCCGCTTCCAGGCCTGCACCGCATGCCGGGCGCTGATCCACCCGCCGCAGCCGGTCTGCCGCCACTGCCGGGGGCGCGAGACGGAGGTCGGGGAGGTCTCCGGCTTCGCCACCCTGATCGGGTTCACCGTCAACCACCGCTTCCCGTTCCCGGGTCTGCCCTCCCCGTTCGTCGTCGCCCAGGTGGCGATCGAGGAGGACCCGCGCGTCAGGCTGACCACCAACGTCGTCGGCTGCGCGCCGCAGGACCTGCGGATCGGCATGCGCATGGAGGTGGTCTTCGAACGGACCGGCGACGCCTGGCTGCCCCTGTTCCGGCCGTGCGCCGACCAGCCCCCGCCCGCACCCCTGCCCGAGGACCCCCCGGTCACCGGGCATCTGCGCCCCGCGCGCCCAGGGCCCCGGTTCGAGGACCGCGCGGTCATCAGCGGCGCCGGCGCCTCCCGCATCGGCCGCCGCCTGATGGTCCCGCCCCTCGACCTCACCGTCGAGGCCTGCGAGAAGGCCGTCGCCGACGCGGGCCTCACCCTCGACGACATCGACGGCCTGTCCACCTACCCCGGCGGCGGCGCCTACGGCGGCTTCGCCGAGGGGGGCGTGACCGCGCTGGAGTCCGCGCTCGGCATCCGCCCGGTGTGGCACAACGGGGCGGGGGAGACCTTCGGCCCGGGCGGTTCGGTGATCGCCGCGATGCTCGCGGTCGCGGGCGGCCTGGCCCGGCACGTGCTGTGCTTCCGCACGGTGTGGGAGGCGACGTACGGCGAGCTCGTCCGCCAGGGCAGGGTCTCCGTGCCGCAACGGGCGGACGCGGAAGGCTGGTTCAAGCCCTTCGGCGCCGTCTCGCCCGCGGTGGTGCTCGCGATGAACGCCCAGCGGCACATGCACCGTTACGGAACAACCCGGGAGACGCTGGGCTGGATCGCCCTCAACCAGCGGGCGGGGGCGGCCCGGCACCCGGACGCGATCTACCGCGACCCGCTCACCATGGACGACTACCTCTCCGCGCGCACGGTCGCCACCCCCTTCGGCCTCTACGACTGCGACGTCCCCTGCGACGCCTCCGTCGCCGTCGTCGTCTCCGCCGCCGAGACCGCCCCCGACCTCCCCGGGCCACCGGTCCGCGTCGAGGCCGTCGGCACGCAGATCGTCGAACGCCCCGAATGGGACCAGTCCACCCTCACCCACGAACCCCAGGTGCTCGGCCAGTCCGCCCACCTGTGGACCCGCACCGACCTGCGGCCCGCCGACGTGGACCTGGCGCTGCTCTACGACGGCTTCACCTTCAACTGCCTGTCCTGGATCGAGGCGCTCGGCTTCTGCGGCATCGGCGAGGCCCGCGACTTCCTGGACGGCGGCAAGAACATCGCCCCCGACGGGCCGCTGCCGCTGAACCCGCACGGCGGTCAGCTCTCCCACGGCCGGACCCACGGCATGGGCCTGCTCCACGAGGCCGTGCTCCAGCTGCGCGGCCAGGCGGGCCGGCGGCAGATCGCGGGCGCGCGCACCGCGGTGGTCTCCGGCGGCGGCCTCACCCCCAGCGGCGTACTCCTGCTCAGGACGGACGCATGACCGCACTCGAACCCGGACGCACCACCTCCGCCGTACGCCGGCAGGTCGTCGACGTGCACGGCGTCCCCGCCTCCGCACTGGTGGCCGAGGTACCGCGACCGCAGGCCGTGATCGTGGCCCTGCACGGCGGCGCCACCACCTCCGCCTACTTCCACCATCCCGGGCACCCGAGGCTCTCCCTGCTGCGCACCGCCGCCGCGGCCGGCTTCACCGTCCTCGCCCTGGACCGCCCCGGCTACGGCGGTTCGGCCGGGCACGAGGACCGCATGCGCACGCCCGAACAGCGCGACGACTTCGCCCACGAGGCCGTCGAGGCACTGCTGAAGGACCGTGAGCGCGGCCTCGGCGTGTTCCTGTGGGCGCACTCGGCGGGCTCCGAACTCGCCCTGCGCATGGCGGACGACCCGCGGGCCGGGGACCTGCTGGGCGTGGAGCTGGCCGGCATGGGCCGGGTGCACCACCCCCTGGCCGTGCGGGCGATGGAGCAGTGGCGGAGCGACCCGACCCGCACCCGGCCCAGTCTCCGCCACGCGCTGTGGTATCCGCCGCGGGCCTATCCGCCCGATGTGCACGGCGGACAGCGCATCCGCGCGGCCTCGCCCGCCTACGAGGGCCACCGGGAGGGCTGGCAGGAGGACCTGGTCCGGCTGGCGGCGCGCGTCACCGTGCCGGTCCACATCACCCTCGCCGAGTACGAACAGGTGTGGATCAACGGGCCGGAGGGCCTGTCGGACCTCGCCTCGCTGTTCACCGGCTCGCCCCGCGTGGTGCTCCACGAGCAGGCGGGGGCGGGCCACAACACCAGCGTCGGGCGGACGGCCCTCGCCTACCATCTGCGCGTCCTGGCCTTCGTCGAGGAGTGCGCGCTCGGCGTGCCCGCGCTGCCCGTGGAAGGGGGGCGCCGCGATGGGTGAGGCCTCCGACGCCGCGCTTCTCATGGTCCGGCTCGTGCTGGGCGCGGTCATGGCGGCGCACGGCTGGAACCACTGGCGAGGAGGGGGCGGCATCACCGGCACCGCGCGCTGGTTCGCCGGCCTGGGCCTGACCCGGCCGCGCCTCCAGGCCTGGCTCAGCGTGCTCACCGAGATCGGCGCGGGCGCGCTCCTGGTGCTCGGCCTGCTCACACCGCTGGCCTGCGCCGCGGTGCTGTCGGTGATGCTGGTCGCCGGGCTGCTCGCCCACCGGCCGCACGGGTTCTTCGTCTTCAAGGAAGGCTGGGAGTACGTCCTCGTCCTGGCCGTGCTCTCCCTCGCGCTCGGCGCCTGGGGGCCGGGGGAGTACGCGGTGGACACGACGGCAGGCATCGCGGTGACCGGGTGGGCGGGCGCCGCAGCGGTGCTGGGAGCGGGCGCGGCGTCGACCGCCGCGCTGCTCGCCGTGTTCTGGCGCCCCCGGAGGACGTCATGAGCACACCTGCGCTGCGCGTGGGATTCATCGGGCTGGGCAGCCAGGGCGCACCCATGGCCCGCCGCGTCATCCGAGCGGGCCACGAGACGACCCTGTGGGCCCGCAGGCCCGCCACCCTGGCGCCGTTCGAGGGCACCGGCGCGA
This sequence comes from Streptomyces hayashii, assembly GCF_024539815.1. Lineage (GTDB taxonomy): Bacteria > Actinomycetota > Actinomycetes > Streptomycetales > Streptomycetaceae > Streptomyces > Streptomyces hayashii. The sequence goes on along the minus strand of NZ_JAHHIU010000082.1, from coordinate 103,225 downwards.
GGACGGCTTCCTCACCCGCCGAACTGGCCACCGCGAGCGACGTGGTGTGCCTCTGCGTCGTCGACGACGCCGACGTCGAACACGTCGTCGCGGACCCGGACGGGGTGCTCGCCGGACTGCGCCGGGGCGGGGTGATCGTCGTCCACTCGACGGTGCACCCCGACACCTGCCGTCGCCTGGAGGCGTCGGCCCGCACGCGCGGCGTCTCCCTCATGGACGCGCCGGTCAGCGGGGGCGGCCGGGCGGCCGACCAGGGCGCCCTGGTCGTCATGGCGGGCGGGGACCCCGAGGTCTTCGCCCGCTGCCGCCCGGTGTTCGCCACCTACGGCGACCCCGTCGTCCACGTCGGCCCGACCGGCTCCGGTCAGCTCGCCAAGATCCTCAACAACCTCCTGTTCACCGCCCACTTGGGGCTCGCCGCGGACGTGCTCGGGCTCGGGGCCGCCCTCGGTCTCGACCGTGCCGCGCTGAGCCGGGTACTGCCACGCGGCAGCGCGGCCAGCTTCGCGCTGGACCGGGTCGCCGACGCCGGCGGCGGCCTGGACCGCATCGCCGCCCATGCGGGGAGCCTGCTCGCCAAGGACGTCCGTCTCTTCGCCGAGATCGCGGACCGGTCCGGCGTACGCGACGGGGCGACGCTCCGGGAGGCAGCCGTGGCCGCTCTCGCCGCCATGGGACGCAGACCGTAGGACCGGACCGGTACGCGAACTCGCCCCGGGGAGCTGCCTCTGCGTACTGTGTGCGGGCACCTCTCCACCGGCGGAAGGGGCAGAGCCATGGTGTCGGAGCAGCGTGAGCGGATCCTGGAGGCGGCGCTGGAGGTGCTGGCCGCACGCGGGTTCAAAGGCACCTCGATCGACGCGGTGGCGGAGCGGGCCGGTCTGACCCGGCAGGGCGTCCTGCACTACTTCCCCAGCAAGAAGCGCCTGCTGCTGGAAGTCCTCGACTTCCGTGAAGCGCTCCACCGCGAGAACCTGTCGGGCCGCCGGGTGGGAGAGGACTGGGCCGGTGACTTCGCCGAGGCCGTCGCCTTCGAGCAGAGTCATCCCTCGCTCGCCACCGTGCACAGCGTGATGCTGGCCGAGGCGGTCACGGGCCAGGAACCGGCCGCCGGCTACGTCGAGCGGCGGTGCCGCTCCCTCCAGGACCACCTGGCCCTGAGCCTGACCGAGCGTTTCGGAGAGCGGCTGCCCAGCGGACTGAGCGCGCCCACCGCGGCCGTCGCCGTCCTGGCACTGATCGAGGGGGTCCACCAGCAGTGGATGGTGGACCCCGAAGCGCTGGTGGAGACGGACCGCTATCCGCGGATCGTGCGGGAGGCGGTGGCGGTCCTGCTCGGCACCGCCTCCGACACCACGGACGGTCGGTCCCCGGCCGGGGCCCCGGCTCAGTCCCCGGCGACGAACGGGTAGACGCGGGTGAAGTCGGCGCCGGGCTCCTCGGCGCTGAACGCGTCCCACACGGTGCCCGTGACCTCCCCCACGGTCCGGGCGCCGCCGAGTCGCCGCACCTCGTCCAGGTAGAGCCGCACATCCTTGGCCATCAGCGTGTTGCTGAACCCGGCGGCGTAGCGACCGGTGAGCACCTCGCTGGGGAACTTGTCCGCGGTGGCCCCGCTGCGTCCGCTGGAGGCGTTGAGCACGTCCAGCATCACGGCCGGGTCCAGCCCGGCGGCCCGCCCGAAGGCGACCGCCTCGCTGGTCGCCGCGAGCGCGGTCGCGGACAGGAAGTTGTTGGCGAGCTTCAGCGCCTGTGCCTGCCCGGCCCGGTCGCCGACCCTGCGCCGCCGGTCGCTCAACCCGGCCAGCACCGGCTCCACCTGCGCACAGTCCTCGTCCGTCCCGGCGTACATGACCATCAGGGTGCGCTGCCGCGCCCCGGTCACCCCGCCCGACACGGGCGCGTCCACGTACGCCAGACCCGTCGCGGACAGCACGCGGGCGGCGGCCACCCCCACCGTGGACGTGTCCACGACGTGGGTGACCCGCCGGTCCCGAGCGGCCGCGAGATCCCGCACCACCTCCTGGCAGACCTCTCCGTCCGGCAGGCTGAGCACCACGGTCGCCGCCGCCCGCGCCACGTCCGCCGGGCCCGGCGCCCACCGGGCCCCGACGGGGGTCCGCGCGGGCCCGGCGGCGTCGTACGCCACCACCTCGAACCCGGACCGCACCAGGCTCGACGCCAGCACGCCGCCCATGGCGCCCAGCCCGACCCAACCGACCACGGGCCGCCGGCCCTCCACTTCGCCTCCCGGGCCGCAACCGGCCCCGGGGGGCAGGCCCTTCACTTCCCCTCCCGGTCGCCGCGAACCTCGCGGACGGCGGAGCGGGCGGAGTTCCCGGCCGGGGCACCGCAGTAGGCGGCGATCTGGAACAGCAGCTCGTCGACCTCGGCGTCGGTGACACCGGCGCGCGGCGCGGCACGCAGATGGAGACGGAACTCGTCCATCCGCCCGAGGGCCGCTGTCATGGCCAGTACCAGCAGGCTGCGGTCGCGACGGCCGAGCGGCCCGCCGCGCGCCCACGCCCCCCACGCCACCGAGACCAGGTAGTCCTGGAACTCGGCCGGGACGGGATCGCCCGGCGGCAGCCGCGTGCCGTCGTCGCCGAGGACCTCCGCACGGGCCGCGCCCGCGGCCCGCCGCCATTCGCCGTCGTACATCCGCGCTCTCCTTCTCGGGCTCGACACGCGGCCGGGCCCACGGTCGGCGGTGCGTCGAGCGGGCCCCGGCATGCGTCATGGTCAGCGGCTCAGGTCGACCTTCCGGTGCAGCGGCAGGTCCTGCGAGGACGATCCGACCCGGACGTCGCGGACCCCGGCGCCCGTGACCCAGCGGTGCACGGAGCTGTCCCAGTACTGGAGTTGCCGCTCCGACACGGTGATCGTGACGCGACGTGACTCGCCGGGGCGCAGGCGGACCTTCTGGTAGCCCGCCAGCTTCCGCACGGGCTGCTCGGCGTTCCGCACCCCGGGGCTGGGGCCGAGGTAGACCTGCGGAACCTCCTGGCCGGCGCGGTCACCGGTGTTCCTGACCCGGAAGCCGACCTCCAGTCCTCCGGGCCGCGGTACGACCTTCAGGTCGCTGTAGGCGAACGTCGTGTAGGACAGGCCGTAGCCGAAGGGGAACAGGGTCTTCACCTTCTGCCGGTCGTACCAGCGGTGACCCACGAGGACGCCCTCGGAGTACTCCTCCTGCCCGTCGACGCCCGGGTAGCGCCGGGGCAGACCGCTGACGATCGTGTGCGCGTCGTCCAGCGGGAACGTCTGGGTGAGCCTGCCCCCTGGCGTCGCGTCACCGAAGAGCAACCGCGCGGTGGCGGCCCCGCCCCGCTGACCGGGGTAGTGCATGTCCAGCACGCTCTTCACCGAGCTCAGCCACGGCATCGTCACGGCGCCGCCGGTGTTCAGGACGACGATCGTGTTGCGGTTGGCCTTGGCGACCGCCGAAACGAGCGCGTCCTGGCCGTGCGGCAGCGCCAGCGTCGTGCGGTCCGCGCCCTCGGTCTGCTCGTCGTAGACGAACACCACGGCGGTCCTGGCCTTCTTGGCGGCGGAGACGGCGCTCGCCAGATCGGCCCGTGCGGCCTGCGGCGGGGTCCAGGTCAGTTGCACCGACAGCTTGGAGCCCTCCTGATAACCCTGCACCTTCACACCGATCTCGTGCGTCCCCGCCGTGAGGTGCACACGTGCGGAGGTGCCGGTGAGCGTGTCGTTGCGGTAGCTGTTCCCGCTCGCGACCTGCCGGCCGTCGACGGTCAGCGTCCGGTTGCTCACCGTCGAGCGGATGCTGAGCAGGTAGTCGCCGTCCTCAGGTGCCGTGAGCGTGCGCGTCTGGTCGTAGCTCCTGGTCGGGAGCGCGCCGTCGCCGGTGTGGTCGACCGCTCCGCCCGACAGCGCCGAGCCGGGGATCACCGTGCCGACGGTGTCGACCCCCGGATGGTAGGAGACCTGCGCGCCGCGTCCAGCGCGCTCGACGATCTCGTCGCGAGGCACGGCCACGCTCGTGGGGTTCACCGAGGAGCTGCCTCTGCCCCCGATCACGGGAACGACGGCCGGGGTTCCGACGAGCGCGATGTCGCGGGCCGCGTCACCGGTGAGCGGAAGGGCGTCGCCCTTGTTGCGCAGGAGGACGGCGCCGTCCTCGGCCACCCGCTGGGCGACGGCGTTGCTCGCCGCGGCGTCGAACCGGGGGCGCGCCGGCAACGAGCAGCCCGGCACAGGTCCTTCGGCAGACGCGCAGCGCAGCAGGCCGAACCGCTCCATGACCCCGAGGATGCGTGTGACGGACCGGTCCAGAGCCGTGACCGGTATCGAGCCGTTCTGGATCGCGGCCTTGAGCGGGGCGCCGAAGTAGTCGGGACCGAGGGGCGGACCGGGCATGTCCTGGTCGAGTCCGCGGAGGATGTCGGTGGGGGCGTGGGTCGCGGACCAGTCCGACATCACCCATCCGCGGAACCCCCACTGCTCCCGCAGGACGGAGGTCAGCAGGGTGTCGTTGCCGCAGGAGTGCGTGCCGTTGACCTTGTTGTAGGAGCACATGACCGATCCGGTGCCGGCCTGCACGGCGGCTTCGAAACCGGAGAGTTCGACCTCGTGGAGCGCCTGCTCCCCGACGTTCGCGTTGATGGTCTGGCGGTCGGTCTCCTGGTTGTTGGCCGCGAAATGCTTGGTCGTGGCGATCAGGCCCTCGTCCTGGATGCCCCGGACCTCCTGGCCCACCATCCGGGAGTTGACGAGGGGGTCCTCGCTGTAGGACTCGAAGTCGCGGCCCGCGTAGGGCACGCGGATGGTGTTGACCATCGGAGCGAGCACCACGTCCAAGCCGCGGGCGCGACCGTCGCGGCCGAGGACCCTTCCGTACTGACGCGCCAGGTCGTCGTCGAAGGAGGAGGCGAGGGCGACCGGCACGGGCATCGCCGTCGAGTCGGGGGCGGCGCGCGTACCGGCGGGGCCGTCGCTCATCCGCAGCGGCGGGATCCCGAGCCGGGCGACGCCGGGGATGTATCCCGACTCGCCGATCACTTGTTGCCGGGGGTCGTCCCACCGGCCCTGGACGAACGACAGCCTCTCCTCCAGGGTCATCCCCGCGACCAGTCGGGAGGGCCTGACGGGGGCGTGTGCCGTGGGCTGTCCGGAGGAGCCCGCGGGAGCGACCCCCAGTACGGCGACACCCGACACGGCGATCAGCACGCCGGCGAGTCGAAGTCCTCTCCCGCGGCCCGGTCCGGGCGTGCGCGTGCGGCGAGTTGCCATCAAGCCTCCTGGTTCCTCGGTGTCTCGGTTGCCGGGTTCGGTCGGCTGTGACGCGGTGTACGAACCTACCGGTGAGCGGAAACCGTCTCAACACTTATGACTCATGCTCGTACAGCATTTTGTGGAAACGCTATTCTCAAAATCGAGACTGTTGTTATCGTGGGCCGCGTCACCCCGAGCGGAGGTTCCGACCCATGGCGCACTTCCCCAAGCCCTCCGAGGGCAGTTGGACCGAGCACTTCAAGATCGACACCGGACCCGTCTCCTACGCCGACTCGATCTCGCCGGAGTTCTACGAGCTGGAGCGGGACGCCGTCTTCCGCCGGACCTGGCTGAACGTCGGACGCGTCGAGCAACTGCCGCGCAAGGGCAGCTACTTCACCAAGGAGCTGGACGCGGCGCGGGCCTCCGTCGTCGTGGTGCGCGGCACGGACGGCGAGGTGCGTGCCTTCCACAACGTCTGCCGCCACCGCGGCAACAAGCTCGTGTGGGACGACTACCCGCGCGAGGAGACCAAGGGCACCTGCCGGGCCTTCACCTGCAAGTACCACGCCTGGCGCTACGACCTGGAGGGCAAGCTCACCTTCGTCCAGCAGGAGTCGGAGTTCTTCGGCATCGACAAGTCGAAGTACGGGCTCATGCAGGTGCAGACCGAGGTGTGGGAGGGGTTCGTCTTCGTCAACCTCGATCCGGACAACACCACGCCCCTCAAGGCCTACCTCGGCAAGTTCGCGCAGGGCATCGAGGGCTACCCGTTCCACAAGCTGACCCAGGTGCACAAGTACCGCGCCGAGATCGGCAGCAACTGGAAGCTGTTCATCGACGCGTTCGCCGAGTTCTACCACGCGCCGATCCTGCACGCCGGCCAGTACGAGTCCGGCGAGGCCGCCAAGATCAAGAAGTACGGCTACGAGGCGCTGGCCTACGACATCGACGGCCCGCACAGCATGGTCTCCTCCTGGGGCGGCATCGCGCCCCCCAAGGAGAAGGCGATGGTCAAGCCCATCGAAAGGGTGCTGCGCAGCGGCCTGTTCGGTCCGTGGAACGCGCCCGACATCGGGATGACGACCGAGCAGCTGCCGCCGGCGGTCAACCCGACCCGCAGCGAGGTCTGGGGCATGGATTCGTTCGTGTTCTTCCCCAACTTCATGCTGCTGATCTGGCGGCCCAACTGGGTGCTGACCTACCACTACTGGCCCACCTCGTACAACACCCACATCTTCGAGGGGACCTGCTACTTCGTCCCTCCGGAGAACGGCTTCCAGCGGCTCCAGCAGGAACTCGCCGCCGTGACGTTCAAGGAGTACGGCCTCCAGGACGGCAACACCCTGGAGGCGACCCAGACGATGCTGGAGTCGCGGACGGTGGACCAGTTCCCCCTCTGCGACCAGGAGGTCCTGCTCCGCCATCTGCACACCACCACACAGGGCTACGTGCGCGAGCACCAGCCGCGCAACGCCGCTCCCTCTTCCTGAGACGCCCGCCGCCGGCCGCCGCCCGCCGAACAGACACGGAGACCTTTGACATGGGCAACGTCTTTCCCCCCGACTTCGCCGCGCTGGAACCGTTCGCGGACTGGGCGGTCCACGGCGAGCGGGCCCGCTACGCCAAACGCGTCAGCAGCACCATGGAGGAGCTTCAGGCCTTCTACGACGTGGCGTATCCGCTGCTCCAGCAGAACACCGAGTACTTGGAGAACCTGAGCCTCGACGGGATCAGCGACGAGGACAAACGACTGCTGTGGGCGTTCTGCGCCTTGGTGACCGTCGCCTTCCCGGTGGAGGCGTGGGGCCAGCCGAGGGTCCCGGACAGCGGCCCGTCCAGCATCGACGCCGTCGTCGAACCCGCCGTGTGATGGCCGCCCGGGAACGCACGACGGCCACCGGGGAAAAGGCGCCGCAGCCGCCCGTGCTGCTGCGGGCCGCACGCCTGCTGGACGTCGACAAGGGCGAGATCGTCGAGCCCGGCCAGGTGCTCGTGGTGGGTGAGCGCATCGCCGAGGTTCAGCCCACCCGGCTGCCCGAGGGCACGGTCGTCCGCGACCTCGGGGACGTCACCCTGCTGCCCGGCCTGATGGACATGGAGGTCAACCTCTTCCTCGGCGGCCCGGATCACCGCAGTCCGCTGATCCCGGTCCAGGAGGACCCGGCCGTACGGACCCTGCGGGCCGCGGCCAACGCCCGCCGCACCCTGAGCCGCGGCTACACCACCGTGCGCAACCTCGGTCTGTTCGTGCAGACCGGGGGAGTGCTGCTGGACGTGGCGCTGAAGAAGGCGATCGACCTGGGCTGGGTCGAGGGCCCGAGGGTGGTGCCGGCCGGGCACGCGATCGCCCCGACCGGCGGGCACCTCGACCCGACCATGTTCCAGGCGTTCGCGCCGGGCGTGCTGCCCCTTACCGTCGAGGAGGGCATCGCCAACGGGGTGGCGGAGGTGCGCAAGGCGGTCCGCCACCAGATCAAGTACGGGGCACGGGTCATCAAGGTGTGCGCCTCCAACGGGGTCATGTCGCACACCGGCCCCGCCGGAGCACAGCAGTACTCCGACGACGAACTGCGCGCCGTCGTGGACGAGGCGCACCGCGCGGGGCTGAAGGTCGCCGCGCACTGCATGGGCGACTCCGCGATCCGGGCCGCCCTGGACGCCGGCATCGACTGCATCGAGCACGGCTTCCTGGCGAGCGACGCCACCCTCGACCTGATGGTGGAGCGAGGCACCTTCCTGGTGGCCACCACCTCGCTCACCGAGGGCATGGACATCGCGCACGCGGATCCGGCGCTGCGGGCGAAGGCCGCCGACGTCTTCCCACGCGCCCGCGAGTCCACCGCCCGCGCGATCCGGCGCGGGGTGAAGGTCGCCCTCGGCACCGACGCGCCCGCCGTCCCGCACGGCAGGGGCGTCATGGAACTCCTCGCCCTCGCCGACCGGGGCATGCGGCCGATCGACGCCCTGCGCGCGGCGACGACCGTGGCAGCGGAACTGATCGACGCCGACGACCGGGGCCGGATCGCCCCCGGACTGCTCGCCGACCTCGTCGCGGTGCCCGGCGACCCGCTCACCGACCTGGCCGTCACCGGACGGGTGTGCTTCGTGATGAAGGGCGGTCGCGTGTACCGCGACGACACGGCTGACGGCACAAGTGCCTGAGGTGGTGTTGAGAACACCGCGCGACGCCGTCAACCTGTACCGAGGTGATCAACGCACGCCTCCGTCCATGCACATGTGCGTCACCGCCCGTGTGCATGGACGCGACTGAAACGCGACCGAGGGGAATCCTGTGTCCCGAAGACTGAAACTGTTAGCGACAGCGGTCCTCACGTGCGGCGCCCTGGTGGGTGCCGGCACACCGGCAGGCGCCGCCGAGCCCGCACCGGAGGTCATCCCGATCGACCTGCTGCTGGCCGGCTCCTACACCGACGCCGCCCGCGAGGCGATCGCCATCTGGAACACGGCCGTTCCGACGATCAAGTTCGTCGAGCAGGACACTCCGGCCGCGCTGCGGGTCCAGGAGTACAAGACGGCCAAGGGGGTCCAGTCCCACGTCAACATCAAGGGCGCGGGACGGGGCTGGGTGTATCTGGAGGTCGGGGACGCCCAGTTGTACAAGCCGTCCCGCATCGTCGTCCACGAGCTGGGTCACATCCTGTCGCTTCCCGACCTGGGCCCGGGCAGCCCCTGCTCCAAGGTGATGTCGGGCGCCTGGGGAGGATGGGACTGCCCCAACGACCAGCCGGACGCCGTCGAGAAGGCCGCCGTCCGCGACTTCTTCGCCGTGAACGACGTCGGCGACAAGGTCCCCTGGTGGGGGTCGGGGGTCGCCGCCGCCCGGTAGGGGTGGTCGTGGCCGGGCCGCTCACCGCGGCCCGGCTCTTCCGCGTCGGCGTGGGCGGCCGGAGACCGTCGGCCCTCCGGACACCGGCGACGGCGCCGGCCTCCAGAGGGCCGACGGTCTCATCCGTGACGAGGCGTGACCGCCCCGTTCGGGCACCAGGTCCGCAGGAACCGAGCCGTCGCCTCCAGCTGCCGCATGCCCTGCGCGGCGGAGTCCTCGTGGATCCGCATGTCCACCGCGACGCCGGAGTGCGCCGCCCGGGTCGCGAAGGACAGCGTGTCGTCGAGCAGCACCTCTGTGCCGGCCGCGTGCAACTGCACCGGCGGCAGGCCGTGCAGGTTGCCGTGCAACGGGCTGAGCAGCGGATGGTCGCGCGGCGTCGTCCCCGCGTACGTCGCCGCCCGGAGCGGCAGCGCTTCCGGGTCCACGGTGCGGTCGGCGGCGGCGTTGAGCAGCAGACTGGGCGAGTCCAGCGTGAAGTCCAGCACCGGTGAGGAGAGCACCGCGCAGGTCGGCAGCGTCGCGCCCGTGTCACGCAGTTGCAGCAGCAGGCCGCCGGCGAGTGCGCCGCCGAGCCGCTTGCCCGCCACTGCCGCGGGGCCGTGGGCGTGGCAGTGCTCCCAGGCGGCCCGGACGTCCTCCAGAGCCTGCGGGAAGCGGGGCCGGTAACGGGCGCAGACGACGGCGTACCCGGTGAGCCGGGCCAGTTCCCGCGCGGTGGGCAGCGCGTCCTGCGGAGTGCCCGCGAGCCGCGGATCACCGTGGAGATACAGCACCGTCTGCGCCACGGCCCCGTCGTCGGGGCGGACCTCCGGACCGAACGGCCCCTCCTCGACGCGTACGTCACTTGCCATGGGACATCACCCTTTCCGCCGCTTCCCAGTGCTCCTCGGACACCCACAGCCGGGCGAAGGCCGCGGCGGCCTCGCGCGCCGGCCGGGCCCGGGTGGTGAGGTTCTTGATCTCGCGGGCCTGCGGGGTGGCGAGGGAGCGGGCCGCCTGCCGCCAGCCGTCGGCGAACTCGGCGCGGGGCAGGATCAGATCCACCAGCCCCAGCCGCTCGGCCTCGGCCACCTCCAGCACCCGTCCCGTGCCCGCCAGCAGCATGGCCTGCCCCGGCCCCACCAGCCGCGCCAGCCGCTCGGCGCCGCCCCAGGCAGGCACGATGGCCAGCTTCGTCTGGTTGAAGCCGATCCGGACGTCGTCGGCGGCGATACGGATGTCGGCCGCCACCGCCATCTCGGCGCCACCGCCCAGCGCGTGCCCGCCGAGTGCGGCCACCACCGGTCCGGGGAAGCCGGCGATCCGGTCGCACAGGGCGCGCATGCGCAGCGCCATGTCGGAGGCCTCGGCCTCCGTGCGCAGCCGGGCCAGCTCCTTGAGGTCCCCGCCGGAGACGAACGCCTTGTCGCCCGCCCCGGTCACCGCCAGCGCCGTCGCGCCCTCGGCGGCGTCCAGCGCCTTCTCCAGCTCGCTCATGGTGGTCAGGTCGATGGCGTTGCGCGCGTGCGGACGGTCGATGGTGACGACGGCCAGGCCGTCCACGAGCTCCAGCTCAACCATGTGTGGCCTTCCGGTCGTCGGGCGGGTGCGATTGCTGCCCTGTCAGTCCTCGTACAGCACGGTCACGTCCGGGGTCGTCGGCTCGGCCTGGCAGGTGAGCACATAGCCCTCGGCGACCTCGTCGGCGTCCAGGGCGTTGTTCGCCCGCATCTTGGCCTCGCCGCCCGTCAGCCGGGCCATGCACGTGGCGCAGTCCCCGGACTCGCAGGAGAACGGAGGCGTGAAACCGGCCCGCCGGGCGCTCTGCAGCAGGGTCTCGCCCGGTCGCTGCGGCACCGTACGGCGCTGACCCCGCAGCCCGACGGTGACGGTGCCCGCGAGAGGGCCCTGTGGTGCGGGGGGCGTCTCCTGGGGCGTCGCTTCGGGTGCCGCAGGGGTGAAGCGCTCGATCAGGATCCGCTCGGGAGGGACACGGTGGGCGGCAAGGGTCCTCTCGACCAGGGCCATGAACGGCTCCGGCCCGCAGACGTAGAAGTCCGCTCCCTCGTCGGCCAGGGCCCGTATCTCCTCTTCGGTGACCAGCCCGTCCCGGTCGTCGAAATGATGCCGCAGGCCCAGTCGGCCGGGATGGCGCGCCGCGAGGGCGTCCAGCGCAGGGCGGAAGATCGCCGCCCCGGCGTTCTGATGCGCGGTCAACAGCCGTACGTCACGTCGTGTCGTCGCCAGCGCGCTCTTGACCAGTGAGTACACCGGGGTGATGCCGCTGCCCCCGGCGTACGCGACGAGGGGCCGGTCGGCGGCGTCCTCGCGCAGGCAGAACGAACCGCCGGGCAGGGCGGCCTCCAGCGTGTCGCCGGGCCTCAGCCGCTCGTGCATCCAGCCGGACACGATCCCGCCCGGCACGCGCTTGACCGTGACGCACACCTCCTCGTCCGTGTCGGGCGAGGACGACATCGAGTAGCTCCGCAGCGTCCCGCACACCTTGAAGGTGAGGAACTGCCCGGCCAGGTAGGGGAAGTGCGCGTCGAGGGCGAAGGTGCGGGTGTCCGGCGTCTCGTCGACGACCCGGGTGATCCGCACCGGATGGAAGCCATGGTCCCGTGCCATGTATGGAAGTTACCTTCTCGCTATGGGAGAGTGCAATTCTCCGAACGAGGGAGGAGTATCTGTCATGACGACGATTCCCCCCGGCGCCCTGCGGTCGATCCCGCCCGGCCTCGTGGCACGCTACGAGGCCGAGGGGTGGTGGACCCGGGAGACCCTGGGCGAGCTGCTGGCTGCCGGGCTGGGCAGGTCCGGGGACGTGGAGTTCCGCGTGCACTCCGAAGTGCGGCCCTGGAGAGGCAGGTTCGCCGACGTGGAGCGCACGGCCCGACGGCTGGCCGCGGGTCTGCGCACGCGCGGCGTGGGCCCGGGCGACGTGGTGGTCATGCAGCTGCCCAACTGGATGGAGGCGGCGGCCGTGTTCTGGGCCTCGGCCTTCCTCGGCGCCGTCGTCGTCCCGGTGGTCCACTTCTACGGACCCAAGGAGGTCCGCTACATCGTCGAGGCCGTCCGCCCGAAGGTCTTCATCGCCGCCGAAGGTTTCGGCCGCACCCGGTTCCGTCCGGAGCTGTGCGCCGAGGTGCCCGTCGTAGGTGTGGTCGGCCGGGACTTCGGCGCGTTGCTCGCCGACGAGCCGCTGGCCGGCGTGCTGCCGGTGGAGCCGGACGCCCCCGCCCTCATCGCCTTCACCTCCGGCACCACCCGCGACCCCAAGGGCGTCGTCCACAGCCACCGCACCCTCGGCTACGAGACCCGCCAGCTGGCGGCGAGCTATCCCCCGGACCGGGGACGGCAGTTCACGGTCGCTCCGGTCGGCCACTTCATCGGCATGATCAACGCGTTCCTCATCCCGGTCCTCGACGGAACCCCGGTCAACCTCGGCGACGCCTGGGACCCGGCCCGGGCGCTCGCGCTCATGCGGGCCGAGGGGCTCACCGTCGGCGGCGGGGCGACCTATTACATGACCAGCCTGCTGGACCACCCCGACTGCACCGCGGAGCACATCGCACGGCTGAAGTACGCCGGCCTCGGGGGCGCCTCCATCGCCTCGGCCGTGACGACCCGGCTGGAGTCCCTCGGCATCACCGTCTTCCGCGCCTACGGCTCCACCGAACACCCTTCGGTGACCTGCACCCCCTACGACGGGCCCGCCGCGCGGCGCCTGCACACCGACGGACTCCCGCTGCCCGGCGTGGAGGTGCGGCTCGCCGAGGACGGCGAGATCCTCACCCGCGGTCCCGACCTCTGCCTCGGCTACACCGACCCGGAGCTGACCGCCGCCGCCTTCGACGCGGACGGCTGGTACCGAACCGGCGACATCGGCACGGTCGACGGCGGGGAAGGCTGGCTGACCGTCACCGGCCGCAAGGCCGACGTCATCATCCGGGGCGGGGAGAACATCAGTGCCCTGGAGGTCGAGGAGGTCCTGCTGGGCCTGGACGGGGTGGCCGAGGCGGCCGTGGTGGGTGTGCCCGACCCGCGCCTGGGGGAGCGGGCCGCCGCCGTCCTGCGCATGCTGCCCGGCCGGTCGGCGCCGAGCCTCGCCGACGTGCGCCTGCACTTCGACCGGGCGGGACTGGCCCGGCAGAAGTGGCCGGAGGCGGTGCACGAGGTCGAGGACTTCCCGCGCACCCCGAGCGGCAAGGTCAGGAAGTTCGTCCTCCGCAAGCACATTGCCACTCCCTCAATGCGAGAATACGATTCTCGCAATCAGTGAAGGAGGATCTCATGCCCTCTCGTGAACTCGCGTATCCCCTGTTCGACGCCGACAACCACCTCTACGAGACCCAGGAGGCGCTCACCAAGTACCTTCCGAAGGAGTACCAAGGGGCCATCCAGTACGTGAAGGTCGGCGACCGCACCAAGATCGCGATACGCGGGCAGATCAGCGAGTACATCCCGAACCCCACGTTCGAGGTCGTCGCCCGCCCCGGCGCGATGGAGGAGTACTTCAAGGTCGGCAACCCCGACGGCAAGACCCGCCGGGAGATCTTCGGCGAGCCCATGCGCTCCGTCCCGGCCTTCCGCGAACCGGCCCCACGGCTCCAGCTCATGGACGAGCTCGGCATCCAGCGCAGCCTGATGTTCCCCACGCTGGCGAGCCTCATCGAGGAACGGATGAAGGACGATCCGGAGCTGATCCACATCGTCATCCACTCCCTCAACCAGTGGCTCCACGAGACCTGGGGCTTCACCTACAAGGACCGCATCTTCACCGTCCCGGTCATCACCCTGCCGATCGTCGAGAAGGCGATCGAGGAGCTGAACTGGGTCGTGGAGCGCGGCGCCCGCGCCATCCTCATCCGGCCCGCGCCGGTCCCCGGCTTCGGCGGCACCCGCTCCTTCGCCCTGCCCGAGTTCGACCCCTTCTGGAAGCGCGTGGTCGAGACCGGCGTCCTGGTCGCCCTGCACTCCTCCGACAGCGGCTACTCCGACTACGCCAACGACTGGGAAGGGCAGCGGCGCGAGTTCCTGCCCTTCAAGCCCAACGCCTTCCGGCAGGTCAACGAATGGCGGCCGATCGAGGACGCCGTCTCCTCGCTGATCTGCCACGGCGCGCTGTCCCGTTTCCCCGAGCTGAAGGTCGCCGTCATCGAGAACGGCGCCTCCTGGGTGCAGCCGCTGCTCGGCCGGCTCGCCGACGTCCACAAGAAGATGCCGCACGAGTTCCAGGAGAACCCGGTCGAGGTCTTCAAGCGGCACATCCACATCAGCCCGTTCTGGGAGGAGGACATGGCCGAACTCGGCGACCTCGTCGGCATCGAGCGCGTCCTGTTCGGCTCCGACTACCCGCACCCCGAAGGCCTCGCCGACCCCGTCACCTACGTCGACCACCTCGCGAAGCTGTCCGAGGAGGACAAGGCCAAGGTCATGGGCGGCAACCTGGCCCGGCTGATCGACGCATGACCACCGCCACCGCACGCACCATCCCCGAGCTGGTGCTGAACGCGGCCGAGCGGTTCGGCGACGCCGAAGCCGTGGTCGACGGCGAACTGCGCCTGACCTTCGCCGACCTGGCCGAGCGGGTGCGGCGCACCGCGGGGGCGTTCGCCTCGGCGGGCGTGGGGCGGGGGGACCGGGTGGCGCTGTGGGCGCCCAACTCCGCCGAGTGGATCGTGGCCGCGTTCGGACTGCTCACGGCCGGCGGGACGCTGGTGCCGGTGAACACCCGCTTCCTCGACGAGGAGGCCCACGACATCGTCGTACGCAGCGGCGCCAAGGCGCTGCTCGTCCAGAACGGCTTCCTGGACCGGGAGTTCACCGGCCCGCCCGGCGTGCCCGTCATCGACCTGAAGACCTCCGGCTTCCTCGACTCCGGCGAACCGCTGGACCCCGAGGCCGACCCGGACGACCTGGCGGACATCGTCTTCACCTCGGGCACCACGGGCCGCCCCAAGGGGGTGATGACCACGCACGGCCAGACCCTGCGGCTGTACGCCGAGTGGTGCGACCTCGCGCAACTCCGGCAGGGCGACCGGTATCTGATCGTCAACCCGTTCTTCCACATCTTCGGCTACAAGGCGGGCCTCGTCGCGTCGATGATCCGGGGAGCGACCGTCCTCCCCGTCGCCGTCTTCGACGTGGACCGGGTGCTGGACCTCGTGGAGGAGGAACGGGTGACCGTCCTGCCGGGACCGCCGACCCTGTACCACTCCCTGCTGGAGGCGGGCGCGGGACGCGACCTGTCCTCCCTGCGGGTCGCGGTGACCGGGGCCGCGGACATCCCGGTCGAGCTGGTCCGGCGCATCACCGCCGAACTGCCTTTCACGCACCTGATGACCGGCTACGGCCTCACCGAGGCCGGCACCGTCACCGCGTCCCGGCCCGGCGACCCCGACGAGGCCGTCGCCACGACCGTGGGACGGCCGTGCGAGGGCTTCGAGGTGCGGATCGCCGAGGACCGGGAGGTCCTCGTGCGCGGCTACTCCGTCATGCGCGGCTACCTCGACGACCCCGAGGCCACCGCCGAGGCCGTCGACCCCGACGGCTGGCTGCACACCGGCGACCTCGGCGAACTGGACGCCGAGGGCCGGCTGCGGATCGTCGGCCGCAAGAAGGACATGTTCACCGTCGGCGGCTTCAACGCCTACCCCGCCGAGATCGAGGGCTTCCTGCTGAGGCACCCGGCCGTCGCCCAGGCCGCCGTCATAGGGGTGCCCGACGAGCGGATGGGGCAGGTCGGGAAGGCCTTCGTGGTCCGGCGCTCGGAGGTGACCGAGGCGGAGCTGCTCGCCTGGGCGCGCGAGCGGATGGCCGGATTCAAGGCGCCCCGGCACATCGAGTTCCGCACCGAGCTGCCGCTGAACGCCACCGGAAAGGTGATGAAGGACCGACTGTCATGACCCAGGACATCCGCACCGCCTCCGGCATCCCCTTGAAGCCGGTGTACGGCCCAGCCGACCACCCCACGGAACCTCCCGCCCCGGGCGCGTTCCCCTTCACCCGCGGCAACTACCCCACCGGATACCGGGGCCGCACCTGGACCCTGCGCCAGTACTCCGGCTTCGGCACCGCCGAGGAGTCCAACCGCCGCTACCGCTACCTCCTCGACCAGGGAGGCACCGGTCTGTCGGTGGCGCTCGACCTGCCCACCCAGTGCGGCTACGACTCCGACGACCCCGAGTACGCCGACGAGGTCGGCCGGGTCGGGGTCGCCCTCGACACCCTCGCCGACGCCGAGATCCTCTTCGACGAACTTCCCCTGGACCGGATCAGCACCAGCTTCACCGTGAACGGCACGGCGGCGATCCTGCTCGCCTTCTACGTCGCCGCCGCCGAGAAACGGGGCATCCCCCGGGCGAAGCTCACCGGCACCATCCAGAACGACATCCTCAAGGAGTACGCCTCCCGCGGCACCTGGATCTGGCCCCCCGAACCCTCGCTGAGGCTCATCGCGGACACCATCGAGTTCTGTGCCGCGCAGGTTCCCCGCTTCAACGCGATCTCCGTCGCCGGCGCGCACTTCCGCGACGCGGGCGCCAACGCCGTACAGGAGATGGCGTTCACCCTCGCCGACGGCGTCACCTACTGCGAGACGGTCCTCGAACGCGGCCGGATGACCATCGACCAGTTCGCCCCGCAGATCTCCTTCTTCTTCTACACGCACGGCGATTTCTTCGAGGAGGTCGCCAAGTACCGGGCGGGGCGCAGACGCTGGGCGACCCTGGTGCGCGAGCGGTTCGGGGCGACCACCGACAAGGCGGCCATGTTCCGCTTCGGCTGCGTGGCCGGCGGAGCCTCCCTGCACGCCCCGCAGGCCCGCAACAACACCGTGCGCGTCGCCTACGAGGCCCTCGCCTCCGTGCTCGGCGGCGTGCAGTCGATGTTCACCGCCGCCTGGGACGAGCCGTTCGCCCTGCCGAGCGAGGAGTCCGCCACGCTGGCCCTGCGCACCCAGCAGATCCTCGCGCACGAGACGGGCGTGACCAGGGTCGCCGATCCGCTGGGCGGCTCGTACTTCGTGGAGGCCCTCACCGACGCCACCGAGGAGCGGATCGTCGAGATCATGGCCGACCTGGAGGCGCACGGCGGCATGGTGCGCTGCATCGAGGACGGCTACCTCCAGGGCCTCATCGCCGACGAGGCATGGCGGCTGCACCAGGAGACCGCTTCCGGCGAGCGGCCGGTCGTCGGCGTCAACCTCTTCAAGGTGGACGAGCCGGCGCCCGACCTCGCCACGTACGAACTCGACGCCGAGGGCCGCGAACGTCAGCTCAAGCGGCTCGCACGGGTCAAGTCCGAGCGCAGCGCCGCCGAGGTGCGCGCCCGCCTCGACGACCTGCGGCGCGCCGCCGAAGGAGACACCAACCTGATGGATCCTCTCGTCGCCTGCGCGCGCGCCTACTGCACGGTCGGTGAGATGTCCGGCGCCCTGCGCGGGGTGTGGGGCGAGTTCCGGCAGCCGGTGGTGTTCTGATGACGGCACCGGTGCGCGTCCTCGTCGCCAAACCCGGCCTCGACGGCCACGACCGGGGCGCGAAGCTGGTCGCCCGCGGACTGCGGGACGCCGGGTTCGAGGTGGTCTTCACCGGCATCCGGCACCGCGTGGACGACATCGCCGCCACCGCCGTCCAGGAGGACGTCGCCCTGGTCGGCCTGTCCATCCTGTCCGGCGCCCACCTCACCCTCACCCGCCGCACCGTCCAGGCGCTGCGCGCGGCGGGCGGCGACGACATCCCCGTCGTGGTCGGCGGCACCATCCCCGCCTCCGACGTGGCGCGGCTGCGGGAGGCCGGGGCCGCCGGGGTGTACCCCACGGGCACCCCGCTCGACGCGATCGTCGCGGACATCCGCGCCCTGACAGCCTCGGAGGATGCCTGATGCGAGTCGGAGTGATGAGCGGCCCCGAACGGGGCGATGCAGCGCACAAGGCGGCCCGCATGGTCGACGACGCCCGGTGGGCCGAGGAGGCGGGGTTCGACACCGTGTGGGTGCCGCAGGTGCCCACCGACTTCGACGCCCTGACCGCCGTCGCCCTCATGGGCCAGGCCACCGAGCGCGTCGAACTGGGCACCGCGGTGGTGCCCGTCCACGCCCAGCACCCGATCGCCCTGGCCCGGCAGGCGGTGTCCGCGCAGGCGGCGGCGGGCGGACGGCTCACGCTCGGCGTCGGCGCCTCCCACCACTGGATCGTCCGCGACATGCTCGGCCTGCCGTACGAGAAGCCCGCCGCGTACACCCGCGCGTACCTTCAGGTGCTGGGCGCGGCGCTGTCCGGGGGCCGTTCGGTGGACGTGGAGAACGACGTCTTCCGGGTCCACAACCCGCTCACCCTCGCCCCCCTCGCCCCACTGCCGGTCCTGCTGGCCGCACTCGGCCCGGTGATGCTGCGCATCGCGGGGGAGTACGCGGACGGAACGGTGCTGTGGATGGCGGACGAGAGGTCCGTCGGCGAGCACGTCGCCCCGACGATCACCAAGGCGGCCGAGTCGGCGGGCCGCCCGGCCCCCCGCATCGTCGCCGGCATCCCGGTGTGCCTGTGCGCACCGCACGAGGTCGACGCCGCGCGCGAGCGCGCCAACCGCATCCTCGGCGAGGCCGAGGTGTCGCCCAACTACCAGCGCCTGCTGGCGCACGGCGACGCCCGCGACGTCGGTGACCTGTGCGCCGCGGGCGACGAGGCGGCGATCGCGGCCCGTTTCCGGAGGTTCGCCGACGCGGGCGTGACCGACCTGTCCGTCCGGCTGCTGCCCATCGGCGACGGGCGGGACGAACTCGTCGCCTCCAAGCTCCGTACCCGTGACGCGGTGGCCGCGATAGCGGCGGACCTGCGGTGAACGGCCCGCTCGCCGGGCTGCGTGTCCTGGAGGTCGGTCACATCCTGGCCGGCCCCTACGCCACCATGCTGCTCGCCGACCTCGGCGCCCGGGTCACCAAGGTCGAACCGCCCGGCGGCGACCTCTCCCGGCAGGTCTCCGACGCCTACTTCGCCAGCCTCAACCGGGGCAAGCGCTCGGTCCGCGTGGACCTGTCCGGCCCGGCCGGCCAGGACCGGCTGCACGAACTCGTCCGAGAGGCCGACGCCCTGCTGGTCAATCTCAAACCGTCCGCCGTCGAGCGCTTCGGCCTGACCTACGAGGCCCTGAAGCCCTACAACGAGCGTTTGGTGTGCGTGGTCCTCACCGGCTGGGGCATGGACGCCGGCGACATGCCCGCCTTCGACTACGTCGTCCAGGCCGCCACCGGCGTCGCGGCCATGACGGGCGCCCCGGACGGACCGCCCTCGCTGCCCGGCTACTCCTCGGTCGACAACTCGGCCGGAATGGCCGCCGCACTGGGACTGCTGGCCCAGGTCGTCTCCGGACGCGGCGGCCAGATCGAGGTGTCGCTGCGTGACGTGATGCTCTCCCAGCTCAACTACCACGCCGCGGCCTGGCTCAACGAGGGCCGGGCCCCGCTCCGCCTCGGCGGCGCCCACGCCTACTACGTCCCCGCCCAGCTCTTCCCCACGGCCGAGGGGCACTTGGCCCTCTTCATCACGCACGACGGCTTCTGGCGCTCGTTCGCCGCCGAGGCCGGCATCGAGGGCTACCCGACGATGGCCGAGCGCGCGGCCCGCCGCGAGGAGGTGGTGGCAGCGGTGACGAAGGCGCTCGCCGCCGACGCGGCGGTGAGCTGGGAGCGCCGCCTGCGCCCGCTGGGCGTACCCGCGGCGGCCGTGCGCACGCTTCCCCAGGCGCTCGTCGAGTTTCCCGACGCGGTGGTGCGGGCCGGTGAACACCGTCTCGTCGGCAGCCCGTTCCAGATCCCCGGACACAGGCCGTCGTACGGCACGCCGCCACGCCTCGGGGAGCACGACGGTACGGCTTGGGCAACGCCGTTGGAGCCTTGGCCGCCGACCGAGGCCCTGGGAAGCAGGGACTGACAGGGGGTTGTCCCTACCACGGTTCGGGGGGCCGGCCAGGTGTCCGGGCCGGCCCGACTGCTGTTGGCTGGAGAGCAGATGGCCGGTGAGGGACGGTGCAGGTGCGCCGCTCCGCAGCGCCACCCGCGAACCATCGGTGAGGGCCCCCGGCCGTCCCGAGAACGAGGAGTGGAACGATCAATACCTCAAGCCG
Organism: Streptomyces hayashii; assembly: GCF_024539815.1. GTDB lineage: Bacteria > Actinomycetota > Actinomycetes > Streptomycetales > Streptomycetaceae > Streptomyces > Streptomyces hayashii. The sequence goes on along the minus strand of NZ_JAHHIU010000082.1, from coordinate 83,035 downwards.
CACCGCCCGACGGCGCACCATGACGACCGGTGACGGCGCGGTCGGCCTCGCGGCGCCCTCGACCGCCGGCTGCCGGACCGACGCCCACAGCAGCGGCTCCGTCGATGTCAGGAAACGCAATCGCCGTATCAGCGCTGTCGCGGTGCTCGCGCTCGCCGCCCTTGTCACCGGAACCGGAGCCGGGTTCGCCGCCACGACCGCACCGGTGGCCACGCACGCGTTCGACACCGCACCGGCCACTGCCACCGCGCCCACGCCATCCTTCCAAGGCAGGCTCCCCGCGCCGACCGGCCCCTACGCCGCCGGCGAGAAAGTCGTCCACCTCACCGACGCGAGCCGCCTCGACCCGTGGGTGCCGTCGTCCGGCCCCCGCCGACTGACCGTCACGATGGTCTACCCGGCCGTCCCCGGGACCGGGACTCCGGCCCCTTATATGACCCTCGCCGAGGCAGCCGGAGCCATCCAGCACCGGAAGTTGCCGGCGAGCTCCGGCGTCACCGCACAGAACCTTTCCCACGTCACCACTCACGCATTCGACGGCGCGTGGCCGCAGAGCGGCAAGTATCCGCTGGTGGTCCTCTCACCCGGGTTCGAGGACCCGCGCATGGTGCTCACCTCGCTCGCGACAGACCTGGCCAGTCACGGCTACGTCGTCGCGCTCGTCGGCCACACCTACGAGGACAGCGGTGAGACGCTGGCGAACGGCCAGACGCCGCCGTGCGCGATCTGCGACGACCCGGAAGCCCTCGACTTCGACTCCGTGACCGCCGGCCGCGCGCTGGACGTGTCCTTCGTGATCGACCAGTTGACGCATGGCCATACCGCGTGGCCCCTGGCACACCTCATCGACAAGCACAGGATCGGCATGGCCGGACACTCCATCGGCGGAGCGGCGGCCGCCGCCACGATGATCGCCGACCCGCGAGTACGGGCCGGAGTGGACATGGACGGCACCTTCCACCCGGCCCCGAGGCCCGGCCAGATCAACCGGCCGTTCCTCATGCTGGGTGCGGCCGCCAACCATTCGCCCGGCGGCCCCGACACCGCGTGGGAGCAGACCTGGGCCGCCCTCGGCGGCTACAAGAAGTGGCTGACGGTCGCCGGCGCCGACCACACCAGCTTCACCGACCTGGACCTGCTTCTGGAGGAGGCCGGGTTCCCGACGCCGCCCCTCTCCCCGGAACGCGGGGTGACCATCACCCGCGAGTACGTGACAGCGTTCTTCGACCGGACGCTGAAGGGGATCCACAGTCCGCTGCTGGACGGCCCCTCGCCGAACAATCCGGAAGTGGTCTTCCCGTACTGACAGGACTCCGTCACGTCTGCCTGCCGGTCCTGTTCGGGGCAACGCTGAAGGTGCGTACCCACATGAAGTGAACCGGGCTCGGGCGAAGGTGTCGGCGGGGGCTGATGCTGGACGGGCGGCGCAAGTCGAGCCAGCCGATGGCGGAGCGGCCGGCGGACGGCAGCGAGCAGAACCTGCAGCAGTTCGTGAACCAGTCGACGTGGGATCCGGTACCGGTGCGGCGGCGGATCGCGCAGCGGATGGTGCCGCAGGTCGGTCCGGATGCGTGAGCGGTCGATGACGTGGCGTTCACTGCCGCCGCACCGGCGTACCCCGGCCGCGCCTGTACGCGAGCGGGCAGGACGACGCGGTGCTGGGCGCCCTGTTCTCCGTCCTGGACGAGGTCGGCGGCTTCATGGAATGCCCGGCCGTGCCGAACTCGTCGCGCACTGCGCCGAGTCGACCGGCCGGGACGTCTCCGCCTTCCGCTGGTACCAGGTCCTGGCCTGCTTCCGCCTCGTCGCGCCCTCCTGGAGGGCAGCTGCACCCGCGCGCTCGCCGGGAACGAACCGCGAGCCGGGCGACGGGCTGCACGCCTGCGCGGAGTGGCTGTGTGCCGCGGCCCGCCGGGGGACGGAGCGCGGCTGAGTCCTGGACGGTCTCAGGTGCCGTTCGCGGGCTGGGTGTACGTGCGTCCGCCGACCGTCGTCGTGAGCGTGCCGGTCGCCTGGAAGACCGTCGTCCAGAGGTCGATCGTCAGATGGAACCCGTCGGCGCCGGTCTTCTTGGTGGCCAGAACCTTCCCGCCCCGCGCGGTCTTCACCAGGTCCGAGTACCAGTCGAGGGTGGCCAGGGTGGGGCTGTGGCCGACGCGCGTCACTCGCTCGGTGCCGTCGAGGAAGCTTCTGCCGTCGTCCGAATAGCGCTTGTAGCGCAGGGACACCGTCTTCACGGCGGTCTTGGTCTCGTCCCACACGATGTCGACCTTCGCGCTGCCGGACGACTTCCCGCTCAGGGTGTACGTGCCCTGCGGCGGATAGGGCCGCTCCGGAAGCGAGCTGCCCGGAACGTAGGGGGTGCCCCACGGCACCTCGTCGGAGACCGGTTTCACCGGCCGTCGGCGCACCGGCTCACGGTCCACCAGCTCCGCGAGCATCAGCCGCGTGCGGCGACCGCCCGGCTCCCCGGACACCGGACACGGCAGTGGGTTCGCCCCACCGCAGGACGGCGCCGACACCAGGCGCTCGTGGTAGGCGACCGCCGTCCCGTCCGGGGACCAGCGCGGGTCGGCGCCGGCGTTCCAGTTCGGAGAGGTGTTCGCGTAGTTGAGTCGCTGGCCCCGGTAGGATCCGCGGTCACCGTGGCGGTCGATCAGATAGGGCTGGAAGAAGCGCCGATCGCCGTTGTTGCGCACCGAGGAGACCGCCGAGGTGGTCAGCAGGTCGGTGATCGGCGGGATGCCGGTCATGCCGGACATGAAGGTCATGCGGTCGCTGCCGCGGGTGTCCAGCGCGACGATCCAGCGGTCGTCCGGGGACGAGTCCAACGGGTCGGTGTACCCGGGGTCGGCCGTCACCCGGCGGACCTTGCCGGTGCGCAGGTCGGCGGCCATCAGGTCCATGTTGGACGACTCGGCCGGGAAGCCGACGTAGAAGACCTCCCTGCCGTCCTTCGAGAAGCCACGCAGCTCGCCGACGGAGGGCGGCGAGGCGTCGGACACGAGCGTCGAGGGCTTCTCGGGGTCGACGTGCACCGGTTGCCCGGCGGGGGCCGCGTCGAACATGCGGCTGACCCTCTCCAGGTCGTAGCGGGGGGCCCGCGGTGTGCCCGTCGTGGGCGACGGGTCGAACCTCAGCCGGGCGAAGTAGCCGTACTGGTCGAACCGCCCGGCCGTGACCGAGGTGGAGTTGAATCCGAGGTGCACCTGGTCGGGGTGCAGGCGCAGCTCACGGATCGGGCTTCCCGGACCTGAACCGTCCGCCCTGGTGTTCCAGCGGATGGGGTACACGTGGAGGCGGGCCGGGGTGCAGGCCGGCGAGGCGAGCCGGTAGGGGCCGCAGTCGATGACGTTCGTCCCCCACAGGACCCGCCTGCCGTCGGCGAACGGCTGGGGGTAGCTGGTGTCCGGGTTCATGCCCTGCCTGTTCTCCGGCGGTACGCCGCACGTCAGGCACTTCCACGCGTCACCGGACGGAAAGGTCTTCCCGTCCGTTCGCACGGCGATCAGCTGGCTCCCGCTGTAGACGCTCGCCGGGTCGGGGGCGGCCGGGGCGCCGGCGAAGGTCACGTTCGCGGTGACGACCCGGCCGTCCGGGAGGAAGCCGCCGGCGCTGCCGCCTCCCCATCCGGCCGAAACGCAGCCCGTACCGCGCGGGTTCAGGGAGCGCGTGCAGGACCCGGCCTCGTCCGAGGGGGCGGTGGGCGGCAATGGCAGCCTCTTCACCTTGATCCGCTCGGGAGAGGGCGGGGGCGGGGACGACGAGGCGGCCTCCGCGGGGGACAGGAAGGCGGTGACACCCACTAGTGCCACCAGGGCGGCGAGGCCCCGGGTTCTCGTTCGCATGACGCTCCTCGGATAGGGGTCGTCCTACTTCGGTGGGAACCTCAACGCACCGTCCAGTCGCACCACTTCACCGTTGAGGTAGTCGTTCTCGCACAGGTGCTGGACCAGAGCGGCGTACTCCTGCGGCCGTCCCATGCGCCGCGGATGCGGCACCTGGGGGCCCCAGTACGCCTCCAGGCGGTCGGCCGCCTTCCCGTACGCGGGCGTGAGCACGGTGCCGGGGGCGACGGAGACCACGCGGATGCCGAGGGGCGACAGGTCCCGGGCGGCGACCAGCGTCATGGCGCTCACCCCGCCTTTGGCGGCGGCGTACGGCAGTTGACCGATCTGACCCTCGTACGCGGCGATGGAAGAGGTCGTGACGATCACGCCGCGCCCGCCGTCCTCGCCGTCGGGCGCGGTGCCCGCGATGGCGGCGGCCGTCATGCGCATGACGTTGAAGACCCCCGTCAGGTAGACGTCGACGGTGGCGCGGAAACCGGTGAGATCCAGGGGTGAGCCGTCCTTGCCGACGAGCCGGCCGCCGCTCGCCGGACCGCCGTGACAGTCGACGGCGATCCTGAACTCGCCGGCCTGCTGGGCCGCCGTCACCGCGTTCGCCACCGAGTCCTCGTCCGTGGCGTCGGTGCGGACGTACCGCACGCCGAGCTCCGCCGCCAGCGCCTCGCCCTTGTCGTCGGCGAGGTCGGCGATCACCACCCGGGCGCCCGCCGCGTGCAGTCGCCGTACCGTGGCCTCCCCCAGGCCGCCGGCGCCTCCGACCACCAGGGCGGCCGCATTCTCGATGCGCACATCATTCCCCTCTCTTGCGAGTCGCGCTCTGAGTGTACGAGAATGACATTCTCATGAATATAGCCGTGATCCTGGAAATGGCCGCCTCCGCGGGGGACCGGCCGGCCGTCACGGAGGGCGGCCGCTCGCTCTCCGCGGCCGAGCTCCATCGCCTCGCACAGCACGCGGCCGACCGCTTCCGTGACCGCACCGCGGTCCTGTACCTGGGGCCGAACCACCTCGCCTACCCTGTCGCCCTGTTCGGGGCGGCGCTGGCCGGTGTCCCGTTCGTCCCCCTCAACTACCGCCTCGGCGAGGAGCAGCTGGAGTCCCTGCTCCTGCGGCACCCCGGAGCCGAGGTGCTGCGCCCGGCCGACCTCGACGCACTGCTGGACCCGACGCGGGACGAGGCGGAGCGGCGGCCCGTCCCCGAGGACCGCGACGCCACCGCCGTCGTCCTCTACACAAGCGGCACCACCGCGGCCCCCAAGGCGGCCCTGCTGCGCCACCGCCACCTGCTCGCCTACGTCTTCAACACCCAGGACTTCGGCTCGGCGGAGGTGTCCGACGCGAGCCTGGTGGCCCTCCCGCCCTACCACGTGGCCGGCCTGATGAACCTGCTGACGAACCTGTACGCCGGCCGGCGCGTCGTCTACCTGCCCGCTTTCGGCCCGGCCGACTGGCTGGCCACCGTGCGCCGCGAAGGCGTCACCCACGCCATGGTCGTCCCCACCATGCTCGCCCGGATCACCGCGGAACTGGGGGAGGCGCAGGCCGGTGCGCCGACCCTGCGCAGCCTCGCCTACGGCGGAGCGCGCTGCCCGCGCCCGGTGGTGGAGCGGGCGCTGCGACAGTTCCCGCAGACCGGTTTCGTCAACGCGTACGGGCTGACGGAGACCGCCTCGTCCGTCTGCGTGCTGGGGCCCGACGACCACTGGCGGGCGATCACCTCGGACGACCCGGCTGTACGGGCCCGCCTCGGCTCCGTGGGCCGTCCCCTCCCGGGCGTCGAGACCGAGATCCGGGACGAGGACGGAACACCCCTCGAACCGGGCGGGACGGGACTCGTCTTCGTGCGCGGAGAGCAGATCTCCGGCGAGTACGCGGGAGGGAGCGGCGGCGACCCGGACGGCTGGTTCGCCACCCGCGACCGGGGCCGGCTCGACGAGGACGGCTACCTCTTCATCGAGGGCCGTGCCGACGACACCATCATCCGCGGCGGGGAGAACATCGCCCCCGCCGAGATCGAGGACGTGCTGCTCCAGTACCCGGGCGTGTGCGAGGCCGCCGTGCTGGGGCTGCCCGACCCGGAGTGGGGCCAGCGCCTGGTCGCGGTGCTGGTCGGCGCCGGCGACCCGGACGAGATCCGCGCCTTCGCCAGACAGCGACTGCGTTCCTCCAAGACGCCGGACACGGTCGTCTTCCGCCCCGACCTGCCCCGCACGCCCACCGGGAAGCTGCTGCGCCGCACCCTCGTCGCCGAACTGGAAGAGGCCGCTGATGCCTGAAGCCGTGCTCGTCACCGCCCTGCGCACCCCGATCGGCACCGCCTTCAAGGGGAGCCTGCGCGCCACGTCCGCCTACGACCTCGCGGACCGTGTCGTCACGGCCGTCGCCGAAGGCCTGGACCCGGACCTCGTGGACGACCTGATCCTCGCCGAGTCGCACTACGGCGGCGGAGTCGTCGCACGCCACGCGGCCGTGACGGCGGGCCTGCCGCAGGTGCCGGGGCTCGCCCTGAACAGGCACTGCGCGGCCGGACTCGCCGCGGTCTCCACCGCGGCGGCATCGGTCCGGGCCGGCATGGACCGGCTGGTGCTCGCCGGTGGCGTCAACTCGGCCTCCACCGCGCCCAAGCTGTCCTTCCTGGGCGGCGAACGCTGGGTGCCGCCCTCCCACCCCGACCGCCCGGACGCCCCCAACCTCGACATGTCGATCACGGTCGGCTGGAACACCGCCGTACGCGAGGGGCTCACCCGCGAGGAGATGGACGCGTGGGCGCTGCGCTCGCACCGCAACGCCGTCCGGGCCCTGGACGAAGGCCGCTTCAAGGACGAGACCGTGCCGGTCGACACCCCGCAGGGCCCCTTCGAGGCCGACGAGCACCCGCGGCGTGACACCAGCGCCGAGAAGCTCGCCGCGCTCAAGCCGCTCCACCCCGAGATCGAGGGCTTCTCGATCACGGCGGGCAACGCCAGCGGCGCCAACGACGCGGCGGCGATCGTGGCGGTGGCCGACGAGCGCCTCGCGCGGGAGGGACTGGGCCTGCCCGTACTGGCCACGGTGCGCTCCTGGGCGTCGGTGGCCCGCGACCCGGCGGAGACCGGGCTGACTCCCGTGCAGGCCATCCCCAAGGCTCTGGCGCGGGCGGGCATGGCGGTGTCCGACGTGGACCTGTTCGAGATCAACGAGGCGTTCGCGTCCGTACCGCTCGCCGCGATCCGCCGTCTCGGGCTCGACCCGGACGCGGTGAACGTCAACGGCAGCGGCTGCTCACTCGGCCATCCGGTGGCCGCGACCGGCGCCCGCATGGTCGTGACCCTCCTCCACGAACTGCGCCGCAGGGGCGGGGGAGTGGGAGTCGCCTCGATGTGCGCGGGCGGGGGAATGGGCTCGGCGCTGGTCCTGGAGGTACCGGCGCCCTGACGGCCCCCCCCAAGGCCGGTGTCCGCACCCGGACTCGGGACCTCGCACGGGGCGGCCGCTGCTCGCGGGCCGTGGTGGCCGGGGTGCGGCCGCACCGCCTGGGCGGGCGCCGCTCACCGGGCCGCACCGGCGCACGGTCGAGCCGCGCGCTCGCCCGGCGGTGCGCCGCTCACCCCGCGAACCGCAGCAGCGCCTCCTGCGCGTACGACGCGAGAAGTGTGCCGTCGGGCGTGAGGGCGTCGCCGCGTCCGAAGCACCGCCCGCGCGCGGCGAGCGGGCTGTGCTGGCGGAGCAGCAGCCAGCCCCCGGTCACGAACGGCCGGTGGAACCAGACGGTGTGCGAGGTGACGGCCGAGGCGAACGCCCGGCCCGCGTCTGCCTGGGTCACACCCTCGAAGGGCCGCAGAGCGGTGCCGATCGGCGTGAGGTCGGTGGCGTAGGCGAGGAGGGCGGGGGCGAGAGCCGCAGGCGCCTCGGGGATCCGGGTCCACAGTTCGTACTCGGGCGGCTCGGTCTTCGCGGTGTCGAGATCGGTCGCCGCCCTCGACTCCCAGGGCAGCAGGTCGAGTTCGACGGTGAGTTCGGGCCCGGGCAGCGCCGGCACCGGGTCGGTCGTCTGCCGGTCGGGTCCCTCCTCCCACGTGTGCAGGCTCGCGTTGGCCGCCGCGACGACGCCGTGCTCCTGGCGCGCGACGAGCCGTACGGTCGCGAAGGTGCGCCCCTGCTGCGCCACCTCGGTCTCGTAGCGCACCGGTTCACCGGTGCGTCCCTCTCGCAGGAACTGCGTGTGCAGCGACTTCAGGCCCTTGCCCGGCGCGGCGAGCTGCGCCGCGCCCGCGAACTGGGCGAGCAGCTGCCCGCCGAACAGCCGCCGGTATTCCAGCCGTTGAGAACGGCCCTCATAAGTGCCCTCGTCCAGGGGCACGAGGTCGAGACAGCCGAGCAGGTCGTTCCACAGGTCGGTCACGGGGCGTCCCTCACAGGTCGACGAGGCGGGGTGCGCGCGTCCCGCGCAGCAGGAGCCGCCCGGCCTCGCGGGTCAGTTCACGGGTGGAGCCGAGCAGCCCGTCGAGTACCAGGGCACGTTTGACGTGCCGGTGCAGGGCGTGCTCGGCGGTGAATCCGATGCCGCCGAGCGCCTGCTGGCAGTGGCGGGCGGCGGTGAGCGCGGCCCGGCCGGCCGCCGCCTTGGCGAGCAGCGCGCCGGTGTCATCCGGGGCACCGCAGTCCGGCGCGCCGTATGCGTCCTGCAGTGTGCCGCTGTCCTTCCGGCCCGCGCCGACCGACTCCGCGGAGCCGGCGGCGACCAGCACCGACTCCGCCGCCTCCAGGGCCACGTACGTCTCGGCGAGCCGGTGCCGCAGCGCCTGGAACGAGGCGAGGGGTCGGCCGAACTGCTCGCGGTCCAGGACGTGTTCGCGGGCGAGCGTCAGCATGGCCCGTCCGGTGCCCAGCAGCCACCAGCCCAGCGCCCGGCGGCCCGCCGCCACGGCCGGCGCGGCAAGGTGATCGGGTTCGGCGCGGCGCAGCGGGATCCCGGGATCCAGCGGGCCGGCCGGGGCGCCCTGGCCCCTGGCCCACCGCACCCAGGTCCCGCCCGCGTACGGCAGAGACGGTGTGCCCCCGAGCGGGCGGCCCGCCGCCAGCAGGACGACGTCGTTGAGGACCGGGGCCTGGGCGCCGGTCTCCCCGAGCAGCCGGAACACCAGCGGGATCGCGGTACCCGGTTCCTCGGCGAGCATCTCCGCCCAGCCCAACTCGGCCAGGGCGGTGTCCGGTTCGGCTCCCGGCCCGGTCGTCGTCAGGGTCTTGCGCAGGGCTTCTTCCAGCAGTGCGTGTTCGGCGGCGTCCACCGCGTCTCACTCCTTCCCGAGGTCCAGCAGACGGCGGGCGACGATGTTGCGCTGGATCTCGGCGGTGCCGCCGTAGATGGTCGCGGCCCGTGAGTAGAGGTACTCCGTGCGCCACCCTGCGTCCTCCGCCAGCTCCACCGATCCGGGCAGCAGGTCCCGCGCCGTGTCGAAGAGCCGCTGCTCGGCGCCGGCCAGCAGAATCTTGTCCACGGAGGTCTCCGGGCCCAGCCGCCCGCCGTCCGCCAGGGTCCGCTGGGTCGCCGCCGAGCGGCAGCGCACGCTGTGCAGGTCCAGCCAGACGGCGCCCAGCGCGTCCTCGTCCGGCTCACAGCCGTCGGCCAGGAGCCGGTCGAGGCGGCTGTAGAGATGGGCCACGCGGTGCCAGAAGCAGGTGGACCGTTCGTGCGGGAGCAGGTCCATCGCCAGTCGCCAGCCGTCGCCGGGGGAGCCCAGCAGCCGCCCGGCGGGGACCCGCACGTCGTCGAGGAACACCTCGGCGAACTCGTCGACGCCGTGCATCGTGCGCAGTGGCCGTACGGTGACGCCGGGGGAGTCCATGTCGACGAAGAAGGCGCTGATGCCGCCGTGCCCCGGCCCGCCCGTCCGGGCGAGCAGAACGCACCGGGCCGCGTACTGGGCCAGGCTCGTCCACACCTTCTGACCCGTCACCACCCAGTCGCCCCCCTGCTGGACCGCACGGGTGGACAGGGACGCCAGGTCGCTGCCCGAACCGGGCTCGGAGAAGCCCTGGCACCACTGCTCCTCGCCGCCGAGCAGCCGGGGCACCATCTCGGCGGCCAGCGCGGGCGGCGCGTAGTCGATCAGCGTGGGGACCAGCACCTCGACCATCGACCACAGGCCGGGCTCGGCCAGGTCCCGCGAGGCGATCTGCTCGCCGAGCACCGCCCGCAGCACGCTCGGGCCGCCGAGCCCGCCGACCGCGTCCGGCCACCCGTGCCGCATCCAGCCGGCCGCCCACAGCTCCCGCCGGACGCGGGCCAGCTGAGCGACCTGGGCGTCCAGGCAGTGGTCCGTGCCGGGGGACAGGTCGTGACGGTCCAGCCAGGCGCCCAGCGCCCGGCGGAACTCCTCGACCCTCACGAGCGGGTGCGTTCGAAGGCGTGCGGGCGACCCGAGTCATGGGCGCCGCTGCGGCGGATGAAGGTCATGGCGCGGGTCAGCAGCCGCCAGCCCTCGGGCGTGCGGACGTAGGCGTCGTCGTAGTAGCCGATGCGCATGGCGTGCTCGGAGTGCTCGACGAAGCACAGGGGCTGGGTGCCGGTGGCCGTGTCGCCGGCCAGCTCGATCACGGGTGTCCCCACGAGGAATAGCCCCTTCGGGGCGGCGGCGACGAGCGCGGGGAACTCGTCGAGCGGGTAGGTGTCGCCGAAGGCGCTGTAGCTCCCGTCCCGGGCGAACACGGCGAGCACCCGGTCCACGTCACCGCGGGTCATGGCGACCGCGTAACGGGCGAGGAGCTGTTCGATCTCCACCAGGTCGTCGGTGTCGCTCAAGGCCTCGTCCTCTCGTTGGAGAATGCCATTCTCACCCAAGGAGTATTGCTCCGGATGGTTGCTTCTCCAATAGGGAGAAGCTAATTTCCAGTCATGGATCAATTCCTGGCCTTCACGGTGGTCGGCCTGAGCACCGCCGCCGTCTACGCCGTGATCGGCACCGGTCTGGTGGTCACTCACGCCACCACCGGTGTGTTCAACTTCGCCCACGGCGCGGCCGGAATGCTCTCCGCCTTCGCTTACTGGCAGCTGTCCGTCGGCTGGGGCTGGCCGGTCCCGCTCGCCCTCGCCTTCGTCCTTCTCGTCCTGGCCCCCGCCTTCGGCCTGTTCGTGGAACGCGTGCTCATGCGGCCGGTGCAGGCGCTCGGCGAGGCCGAACGCCTCGTGATGACGGTCGCGCTGCTCACCGGGTCCATCGCACTCGCCCGCTGGGTGTGGGACCCCAACTCCCCGCGCACGCTCACGCCGTTCCTCGCCGACCGGCCCGCACTGCGCCTCGGCCCGGCCTCCGTCACCTGGCATCAGGCGATCACCATGGCCGTCGCCCTGGCGATCGCCGCGGCCCTGTGGGTCCTGCTGCACCGCACCCGCGCCGGCACGGAGATGCGCGCCTCCGTCGACGACCGTGCGCTCGCCGGTCTCACCGGCGCCGACCCGCTGCGCGCCACCCGGCTCGCCTGGGTGCTCGGCATCCAGCTCGCCGCCGTCGGGGGCGTCCTCATCGCGCCCGCCGTCGCGCTCGACGCCCAGCAGTTGTCGCTGCTCATCGTCAGCGCCTACACCGCCGCCGTCTTCGGCAGGCTGCGCAGCCTGCCGCTCACCTTCCTCGGAGCCCTCGTCGTGGGCCTGCTGGAGGCCTACCTCGCCGGCTACCTGCCGCAGAACGACTACCTTCCGGGCCTGCGCCTGGCCGCCCCCGCTCTGCTGCTCTTCCTGGCCCTGCTCGCCTTCCCGCACCGCAGGCTGCGCGGCCGCGACCGCACCCCGGTACGGGTGCCGCTGCCGACGGCACGCGGCAGCCTCCTCCTCGCGGGCGCGATCGTGCTGTTCGCGCTCGTCCTGGTGACGGTCCTGGCGGAGGACGCCGTCCTCTCCTACGGCACGCTCTTCCCGCTCGGCGTCATCGCCCTGTCCTACGTGCCCCTGGCGGGATACACCGGGCAGATCTCCCTGTGCCAGCTGTCCATCGCCGGCATCGGCGCCGTGGTGTGGGGACACCTCGGCGCGCACGGTGAGCTGTGGGCGCTGCCCGTCGCCATGCTCGTCGCCGCGGCCGTCGGCGCGCTGATCGCGCTGCCCGCGCTCCGCCTGTCGGGCATCTACCTGGCCCTCGGCACCGCAGCCTTCGCCGTCGTCCTCGACCGCTGGATCTTCACTTTGCCTGCCTTCGAGGTGCTGGGCGTGCGCATCGCCCTCTTCGACCAGGGATCGGTGGCGGTGACCGGCCCCGACCTGTTCGGCCTGCACCTCACCTCCCCGGCCCGGCTGCTGGTGCTCTCCGCCGTCTGTCTCGCGCTCGCCTCGCTCGGCGTCGCCGCGCTGCGCCGGGGCCGGTTCGGCCGCCGGCTGATCGCGCTGCGCGACAGCGAGGCCGCCTATGCCACCCTCGGGGGACGGCTCCTCCTCGCCAAGACAGCCGTCTTCGCCCTCTCCGCCGGGATCGCGGGACTGGGCGGTGCCCTGTACGGCATGCAGCTGCAGACCGTCACCGCCGAGCAGTTCAATCTCGTCGCCGGACTGCCGATCTTCCTGATCGCGGTCATCGGCGGACTCGGCGCCGTCGGCACGGGCCTGTTCACCGGCCTCGCCTTCGTCGTCCCGGGACAGCTGCTGCACGACGCCGGCCCGTGGGTCCAGGACGCCACCGCACTTCTCGTCGCGCTCGCCGGCATGGGCCTCGCCCGGAGCCCCAGCGGCCTGCTGGCCCGCATGCGCGCCGAATGGGCGCCGCTGGGCCGCAACCGGTCCCTGCTCGCCGCCCTGTTCGGCGTCCTCGCCGTCTGCTGGCCGCTCGCGGCGCTCGACATGGCCGACGGATGGCTGCTCCTCACGATCGCCGTCGTCACGGCCCTGCTGCTGCGCGTCCGCGCCGCCGCCGCACAGCAGCCGCCCACCGACGTCCCGCCCGAGTGGTGGGGAGTGCGCCGCCCCTGGCGGTCCGAGGACGGGGAGGTGCTGAGCCGTGCCACCACTGCTGCGAGCTGAGGAGATCACCGTCTCCTTCGGCGGGCACCGCGCCCTCGACGGGGTGTCGCTGACGGCCGAGGCGGGCCGGGTCACCGGCCTCATCGGCCCCAACGGCGCGGGGAAGTCCACGCTGTTCGACGTGATCTGCGGACTGCGCAGGCCCCGCACCGGCCGTATCCGCCTCGACGGCCGCGACATCACCCGGGAAGGCCCCGCCCGTCGCGCCCGCCGCGGGATGTCCCGCACCTTCCAGCACCTGGAACTCTTCGGCCGCCTCTCCGTCCGCGACAACCTCCTCGTCGCCGCCGAACTGGGTCCCGGGCGCCGCCACGCCGCCCGTACCGCCGACGCCGTACTGGCGCGGCTCGGCCTCACCGGCGTGGTCGACGACCCCGCCGACGCGCTGCCCACGGGCCTGGCCCGCCTGGTCGAGGTCGGCCGCGCCCTCGTCCTCGGCCCGCGTGTCCTGCTCCTCGACGAGCCCGCCGCCGGTCAGGACGCGGAGGAGACACAGCGGTTCGCCGCGCTGCTGCGCTCCCTCGCCGACGAGGGTACGGCCGTGCTGCTCGTCGAGCACGACATGAGCCTGGTGATGAGCGTCTGCGACGAGGTGCACGTCCTCGACCTCGGCTCCGTCGTCGCCAGCGGCCCGCCCGCCCGGGTGCAGACCGACGAGACGGTCCTCGCCGCCTACCTGGGGGAGGCACGGCCATGACCGGACCGCTGCTGGAGCTGGACGGCATCCGCGCCGCGCACGGCGGCATCACCGTGCTGCACGGCGTGGACCTGGCCGTCGAGGAGGGCCGGGTGGCCGCCCTCCTCGGTCCCAACGGCGCCGGCAAGACCACCCTGCTGTCGGTCGCCGCCGGTGTGCACCCGCCCAGCGCCGGCCGGCTCGTGCTCGGCGGCCGGGACGTCACCGGCATCCACCCCCGCGACCTCGCCCGTGCCGGCGTGTGCCTGGTGCCCCAGGGCCGTGGCGTCTTCCCCAACCTGTCCGTGCGCGACAACCTCCGGATGATGACCTTCACGGGCCGCACCCACGAGGAGATCGAGGAGATCGCCTACGCCCGTTTCCCCGTCCTCGGCGCCCGGCGCGCCCAGCCCGCGGGCACCCTCTCCGGCGGCGAGCAGCAGATGCTCGCCCTCGCCCGCGGCCTCGCCACCGACCCCGCCGTCCTGCTCCTCGACGAACTCTCCATGGGGCTCGCCCCCCGCGTCGTCGCCGAGCTCTACGAACTCGTCGCCGGCATCGCCCGGCAGGGTGTCGCCGTGCTCGTCGTCGAGCAGTTCGCCGCCGCCGTACTGAAGATCGCCGACCACGCCGCCGTCCTCGCCCGCGGCCGCGTCCAGTGGCAGGGACGCCCCGACAGCTCCCTGCACGCCGAACTCTCCTCCTACTACCTGGGGAGCCCGACATGACCGCACCTCCCGAAGCGCGTGCAGAACGGTTCATCCGCGAACTCGCCGAGCTGAAGATCCCCGACCCCGCCGCCGCCCGCGCCGCGCTCTGGCTGCGCCTCGGCGGACTGCTCATGGCCGCGGGACTCGTCCTCGGCGCGCTCGCCTTCCCCCTCGCCCACGCGACCGACAACTCTCTCGCCCAGGGCGACGCCCTCGCCATCGGTCTCGGCGGCATCGCCGCCGCCGTGGTGGGCGGTGCCCTGTTCCTGCGCTACTCGCTCACCGGATTCCTGCGCTTCTGGCTCGCCCGCCAGTCCTACGACCTGGACCGGCTGGGGGAGAGGCTCACTCCACCGGCACCCGCAATCCAAGGAGAACCGCGCCATGCCGTCGCCCCGCACACCGGCCCTGCGCCCCGGTGACCAACTGGCCTCGGCCACCGGCACCCCCCGCTTCATCGTGATCCGGGCCCCTCAGGAGGTCACGGACCCGGTCGAATGCGGCGGCAGCCCGATGGTCCCGGCCCAGGAAGCCCCTGCCGCACAACCGGACGGGCAGGCACCGGACACCCTCATCGGCAAGCGCTACGTGGACCCCGCCGACACGCTGGAACTCCTCTGCACCGCCTCCGGCACCGGCCGCCTCACCTACCGAGGAAAGCCCCTGGCGGTCAAACCGCCCAAGGCCCTGCCCGCCTCGGACTGATCCGCCCACAGCCACAAGGAGTTCCATGGACCGCGACGACATGATCCTCATCAGCGTCGACGACCACATCATCGAACCGCCCGACCTGTTCGCCAACCACCTGCCGGACCGCTACAAGAAGGACGCGCCGCGGCTGGTGCACCGCGAGGACGGCAGCGACGTCTGGCAGTTCCGGGACGCCAGGATCGGCAACGCCGCGCTCAACGCGGTCGCCGGCCGTCCCAAGGAGGAGTACGGCATGGAGCCGCAGGGCCTCGACGAGATCAGGCCCGGCTGCTACGACGTCGACGAACGCGTCGCCGACATGAGCGCCGGCGGTGTCCTCGCCCAGCTGAACTTCCCCTCCTTCCCCGGCTTCTCCGCCCGGCTGTTCGCCACCGAGGACTCCGACTTCTCGATGGCCCTGGTGCGCGCCTACAACGACTGGCACATCGACGAGTGGTGCGCCGCCCACCCCGGCCGCTTCATCCCCATGGCCCTCCCGGCCATCTGGGACGCCGAGCTGTGTGCCCAGGAGATCCGGCGCGTCGCCGAGAAGGGCTGTCACGCCCTCACCTTCCCGGAGAACCCCGTCCCGCTCGGCTACCCCAGCTTCCACTCCGAGTACTGGGACCCGGTATGGCGGGCGCTGACCGACTGCGGCACGGTGATGAACCTGCACATCGGCTCCTCCGGCCGCCTCGCCATCACCGCGCCCGACGCCCCGCCGGACGTGATGATCACCCTCCAGCCCATCAACCTCGTCCAAGCGGCCGCCGACCTGATGTGGTCACGCGTCCTCAAGGAGTACCCGGCCATCAGGATCGGACTGTCGGAGGGCGGCACCGGCTGGATCCCCTACTTCCTGGACCGCCTGGACCGCACCTACGAGATGCACGCCACCTGGACGCTCCAGGACTTCGGCGGGAAGCGGCCCTCGGAGATCTTCCGCGAGCACTTCCTGACCTGCTTCATCAGCGACCCGATCGGGATCAAGCTCCGTCACGACATCGGCATCGACAACATCTGCTGGGAGGCCGACTATCCGCACAGCGACTCGATGTGGCCCAACGCGCCCGAGGAACTGCACGAGGTGCTGACCGCGAACGCCGTGCCGGACGACGACATCAACAAGATGACGCACGAGAACGCGATGCGCTGGTACTCCTTCGACCCGTTCGCCCACGTCCCGCGGGAGCAGGCCACCGTGGGCGCCCTGCGCGAGGCGGCAGGGGGCCACGACGTGTCCGTCAAGCCCCTCAGCCACCAGATCGTCGCTCCTGCCGAGAAGCTCGCCGTCTACCGCAAGAAGGCCGAGGCGGCCTTGGCCGCGGCACAGGGGACCGGGGGCGGCCGGCCGTGACCGCGGACGGACGGTGAAGGAGAGGCGCTGTCGACGGGACCAGGCAGGCGCGGCGTGAGGAAGTGACCGCCGGCCGGGGCTTCGCGAGGCCGCCCGGTGTCCCGGTCGCGGGGCTCGGCCATCCGGCCGAGCCAGGAGTGCTCCGAGCCCTCACACCTGGCCGTTCGGCCGAGGCCGAGACCCCTCCCGCCGGGAGAGATTGGGTGCCGCAACCCCGTCTCTCCCAGCAAGGAGCACTCCATGGAACGCAAGTCATTCATCGTCACCGGTGGCCTGGCGGCAGCACTGGTCGTGGGCGGTGGAGCCCTCACCTGGGCGATGAGCGGTACGGAATCGACCACGGGGCTCGACGCGTCCACCACCGTGAGCGTGGACGGCCACAGGGCGCTCAGCGGATCCGTCGTCGCGGGCCGCACCTCGTCGAAGTACAGCCCCCTGCCGTGGATCGGCAGTGATACGTCCGTCGTGAAGTGCCCGGACCTCAAGGCCGTGGCCGGCGCGACGGTGACCTGCACCGCGAAGGACGACGACGGCAAGGACCTCTCCATCCCGGTCACCGTGGTCAAGGCCGACGCCACCAGCGTCACCTGGAAGTTCGAACGCGTCTGACCTCCCGGCCCGTTTCGCTGCCGGCGCTCGGCGTTCCGGTCAGCGACCGGGGTGCAGGCCGAGCCACCCCGGGGAGGGAGCTCCCGTCACCTCACCGACGTAGAGCGTGAGCTGCTGCTTGAAGCGCTCGACGAGGCCCCGGTCCGCCATGAAGTTCTCGAAGCCGTCGAGGTGGGCGTTGCGGTACTCCCAGATGGGACGGTAGCCCTCGTGGGGCTGGACGTCCGTGCGCACCGACCACATGTAGAAGTCGGACTGCGTCTTCTTCGACAGCCACCAGTTCAGGTACAGCTTCGCGGCGGCGGGATGCCTGGCGTGCCTGAAGACGGCGGCGCGCTGGGCCCAGGCCATGAACGGGTCGTGCTGCGGGAGGACGAAGCGGGTCCTCACCCCGGCCGCGGGGGCCAGCATGCCGTCCGTGCCCAGCGCGACGGCAGCGCGGCCCGCCTCGACCCGGTCCGCGGGTTCCTGCGTCCCCCGCACCCAGGCCACGTCCTGGGCGACGAACCGCCGCAGCCACTCCCAGCCGTACTTGTCGACGATGAGGCTGTACAGGTACAGCACCGCGTCGTCGTCGTTGGGGAAGGTCGAGACGATCTTCCCCTTCCACCGCGGGTCGAGAAGCTCCCGGGCCGACGCGGGAGCCCTGCCGCCGGCCTTGTCGACGTTGTAGATGGTGGAGAACGCGTCGACGAAGATGCCGGTCCACGTGCCGTCGGGGTCCTTGAAGGCCGGGTGGACGCGGGAGAAACCGGCCGGCTTGTAGGGGAGCAGGGCGCCTTCGCGCTTCCAGCGGGGGAAGTCCTGCAGGGTCTGCAACTGCACGACGTCCGGGACGAGGGTGCCGGTGGCGAGCTGGTTGTCGATGCGGGCGTCGTGGAACTTGCTGTAGTCCACGACGACGTTCAGGGTGACACCGGGGAACGCCTTCTCGAAGGCGTCCTTGTTGCCGTCCTGTTGGGTGGCCGTGTCGCCGCCCGCATAGACGGTGAGGGTCCCGCCCTCCGCCTTCGCCTCGCGGTACAGCTGGTCGAGGCTCTTGGTCTCCTCGCCCGGGCTCGCGGCGTATCCCGTTCCGGCGCCCAGCGCGGCCCCGGCGACCGTGAGCGAACCTGCGGCGAGTATCTGACGTCGTCCGACCGGCATGGTCGTTCTCCTCTTCTCTGTGGTGCTGCCGTGTGATCGACGGAAGGGCAGATACCTTCCTGCGCAGGGTTACGGCAGCTGTATCGTCAGGTTCATGGATGAGCTGGTGGATGACGAGGCGGTGGTTCTGTACGGCGACATACTGCGGCTGACGGACGTGATCGGCAGCCGGTCCGAGCGCACCGTGCGCGAGGCCTCCGGGCTGGCCGGTTCCGAGTTCGAGGTGCTCCTGCGCCTGGCGCGGCACCCGGAGAGCCGGACCACCGGCGCCCGCTTGGCCGAGGATCTGTCGTTCACCTCCGGCGGGCTGACCCGGCTCATCGCCCGCATGGAGGAGGCCGGGCTGCTGGCGCGGCGTCCTCACCCGGACGACCGCCGGGCCGCACTCCTGGAAGCCACCCCGAAAGGCCGTGAACGACTGGGACGTGCCCTCGCCGCGCACGTTCCGCAGATCACCGCCGACCTCATGGAGCCGCTCACCCCGGTCGAGCGTCTGATCCTGCGCGAGCTGGTGAACAAGCTGACGGCCCACTCCTCCCGGGGCGCCGTGCAGAGCCCCCGCAGGGATACTCGCGGCAGACGATCCGAGGCCGAAGGGGTGGCGGGCCGGGACGCAGCTCAGTAGGCGACGGTGATACGGCGGCGGACGGCCTGGTTCTTCTCCAGCTCGTCGGCCAGGGCGACGGCGTAGTCCTCGGCGCTGATGAAGCTGCGGCCGTTCGCGTCGAAGAGGAGCTCGTCGCCGCCGAGCTGGAACCGGGCGGTACGGTCGCCGGGGGCGATCTCGTCGGCCGGGGAGACGTACGTCCAGTCCAGGTCGGTCACCTCGGAGCGCAGCAGCCGCAGGACCTCACGCTGGGCGAGTGACTCGTCCTTGTGGACGGCGGGAAAATCGGCGGTGTCGACGCGGTCCGCACCCGATGCGGTCCTGAGACTGCCGGCACCGCCCACCACGACAAGTCGCGGCACGCCCGCGGTGCGCAGCCCTTCGATCAAGGAGCGGTACGTCGCCAGCAGCGGGGCGGAGGGGTCGGAGCCGTCGCGGGGCGGGGAGACGGCCGAGATCACGGCGTCGTGTCCGGCCGCGGCCTCGGCCACCTGGGCGGGCGCCGTGGCGTCGAGGGCGAGGGCCGTCAGTGCGGGATCCCGGGGCAGGGCGTCCGTACGGCCCGAGCGGGTCCCGGCGGTGACCTGGTGACCGCGGCGCAGCGCTTCCACTGCTATGCGGGAGCCGATCATGCCGGTCGCGCCGATGAGGAGGATCTTCACAGGTGACTCCGTTCATGCTGGCTTCGGATGTGTGGGTGCCGCCAGCCCTGGATGTCGAGGGTGATCCGGGCCCGCTCGACCGTTTCCTTCAGGACGCGCATCTCGCCGGAGACGTTCAGGTAACTGCCGCTTCCGCCCGTGACGGCGAACCGCCACAGGATTAGCTGCCGACGCAGCCAATATAGCTGCAACGGCAGATATTGCAACAGCAGCTTCTTCTGCTGTCGGCTTTCTGGCATCCTCATGAGATGAACGAGCAACTGCTGAACGACGACGACGTGACGCTGTACGGACTGTTCGTGGAAGCGTTCGCTCGCCTCAGGCCCCTCGTGCACCACGACCTGGGGGTCCCGGACACCTGGTTCGAGGTGCTGCTGCGGCTGGGGCGCACTCCCGGGCACGGGCTGCGCATGACGGACCTGGCGGAGGCCGTGTCCTTCAGTTCGGGCGGCTTCACCCGGCTCGCCGACCGCATGGTGAAGGAGGGTCTGATCCGACGCGATCCGGACCCTGCCGACCGACGAGCCGCACTCGCCGTACTGACCGACAAGGGCTCCGAGGCACTCGATCGCGCCTTGACCGCCCATGTCTCCCGTCTCCGCAGCCACGTCACCGGACCGCTCTCGGCGGAGGACCGCCGTCACCTGGAGCGCATCCTGCGTGTGCTCCGCGGAGCGAACGAGTGAGTTCCGCCGGTGGCGACGAGGAGCGCCGGCGTCTGCGGGCGCCGGATCGGGCCGGACGGACAGCGCCGCGAGTGTGCGAAGAGCCACAGCTGTGGCGGACATCGCGCAGGAGGGGTGGCCGTTCGGCCGATCCGCCCGGGCCGGCCGGGCGCTTACGATGACGCCGTGAACGTTTGGCTCGAAACCGTCGGAGCAGTCGTGCCCCGTAGCCGTCGGCGCGCAGCAGGCAGGCCCGGCCTGTGAAGTCGTCGCGGTGGAGCCGCGAAGGCCTCCTGGGCACCCGTCGCAGACGGTTCGCGCTGTGCGTCGTGCTCGCGGTCTGCCTGACCGGATGCGGTGCGGTGGACGACCGCCCTCACGTCGAGGGCCCGGCTCCCACCGGGGTCGCGTGGACGGGACCGGTGTACGTGGAGGGCTGGGCAACGAAGCCACTGCAACGGCCCGACCTGGTGAACATCACCGAGTACATCACCCTCGACCGGCTGCAGTGGCGGGGCTGGGGATCGCCCCGGGCCACGGCCACCGGCTTCGTGATCGAGCTGGGCTGTCTGCCGGCCTGCGGCGATGACGGGCCCCTGAGCTATCCGGCCCGGGTCGTGCTGAGCGGCCTGGTGAAGCGGCAGTACGCGGCGTACTACAGCCGTGCCTCCGTGACGGCTGTACGGCCGCCCGCCCCCGACTGGGCCGAGGACGTCTCCGATGTGCCCCTGCAAGTGCCCAAAGCCTGACCGTGTCGCCGAGATCAGTGTCGACGATGTTTCCGAAGAGTGAGCCCATGGATGAAGTTCTGCTGGTCGAGGACGATGAGATGATCCGGGAGGCGACCCGGCTGACCCTGGAGGGCAGCGGCTGCACGGTACGCACCGCCGCCGACGGAGAGGCCGGACTCGCCCTCTTCCGGGAGCGTCATCCGGACGTGGCCGTGCTGGACATCATGCTGCCCCGGCTGAACGGGGTGAGCCTGGCCGCCCGGATCCGCGAGGAGTCCGGTGTGCCGGTGCTGCTCATCTCGGCACGCAGCGACCCGGTCGACGTGGTCATGGGGCTGGAAGCGGGCGCCGACGACTACGTCACCAAGCCGTTCGACGGCCCGGTCCTGGTGGCCCGTATCCGAGCCCTGCTGCGCCGGGTCGCACCGGCCGAACGGCCGTCGCCGGCCGGTCCCCTGCGCTTGGGGAACCTGACTTTCTGTCCGATGTCCCTGGAGGTCCGCCGGGATGGTCAGCCGCTCCTCCTGACCACCACGGAACTGAAACTCTTCCGGGAGTTCGCCGCGTGCCCCGGCATGGTGCTCACCCGGGACGTGCTGCTGGAACGGGTGTGGGAGTACTCCTGGTCCGGTGACACCCGGGTGGTCGACGTGGGCGTCCAGCGCCTCCGGGCCAAGATCGGCCAAGAGCGCGTCGAGACGGTGCGCGGTGTCGGCTACAAGCTGCGCACCTGAGCTCCTCCCCGTGAACCATGTCGAGAGGCGACCGTCGTGAACCTCGGTACGAAGGTCGCCTCGGCCGTCGCCGCCACAGCCGTGTGTGTGGCCGCCTGCATCGGAGTGCTCGTGCACCGCATCGCCGCCGCCGACGCACTGACCACCGCCCGGGCGAACCTGGACCGGCAGCTGGTGAGCGCCGCGTACGACTACGCGGCCGGCCGCGAGTCCCCGGCCCGCATCGACCCTGCGGACCTGCCCGGCCCGGTGGCCGAGGCAGTGCGCCGGGGCGACCGTGTCACCTACCTCCGCACCGGCGGCCCAAAACCCGTCCTCTGGGCCGCGACCCGGGTGTCGGACCGCAACGTGCTCGCGCTGTCGCGTTCGTACGCGCCCGAGGCGCGGGCGCAGGCCGAGCTGGACCAGGCGCTGATGGCCACCGGCGCGGCCGCCACCGTCGTAGCCACCCTGGTCGGACTGATGCTCGGCATGCGGATGGGTCGCCGGGCCACGAGCGCCGCCCGCACCGCTGAGAACATCGCCCTCGGCCGGCTGGACGCCCGGGTGGCCCCGGACGGCCGCGACGAGATCGCGCGGCTCGCCGTCTCCGTCAACACCATGGCCGACGCGCTCCGCGCCCGTCTGGAAGCCGAGCGCCGGGTGACCGCCGACATCGCCCACGAGTTGCGCACGCCGGTCACGGCCCTGGCGACCGCGAGCGGGCTGTTGCCGCCCGGCCCGGCGTCGCAGCTGATGGCCGCGGGCGTCGACAGGCTGCGGGGGCTGGTCGAGGACGTGCTGGAGGTGGCCCGCCTCGACGCCGGCGTGGCGACCGTGGAGTGTGAGCCGCGGCAGATGAGTGCCATGGCGCGTCGCGCGGTCAGCGGACTGGACGCGGTGGAGGTCCACGTCGTCCGGGACGCGATCGTGGTGACCGATTCCCGTCGGGTGGAGCGCATCCTCGCCAACCTCGCTGTCAACGCGCTCCGTCACGGTGCTCCACCCGTGCTGGTGGAGGTCGTCGGCGCGGAGG
Source organism: Streptomyces hayashii (assembly GCF_024539815.1). Classification (GTDB taxonomy): domain Bacteria; phylum Actinomycetota; class Actinomycetes; order Streptomycetales; family Streptomycetaceae; genus Streptomyces; species Streptomyces hayashii. The sequence goes on along the minus strand of NZ_JAHHIU010000082.1, from coordinate 60,596 downwards.
TCTGCGTCCGCGACGCCGGTCCCGGATTCCCGGCCGAGCTGCTCGCGGTGCTGCACGCCTCCGGCCCGCAGCGCTTCCGCACCGGCTCCCTGTCCGGGGGAACGGGGCTCGGCCTGACCATCGCCGTCGGGCAGACCCGTCTGATCGCCGCCCGGCTGGACTTCCGCAACCGTCCCCAAGGCGGCGCGGAGGTGATCCTTCGGCTGCCGGCCGGTGAGCCCGGCAGCGGTTCCCCGCACAGCTGACAAGGCCGTGTCCCGTGATGGAAAGCCGTTACGCGGCCGAGGGGCCCCGGCGACGTTCGCTTCCTACGTTTCTCCCGTCCGGCCCGCAGGGGCCGATCCCGACTCCTGGAAACGCAGAGGGACGAAACCCATGGACATGAAGGTGATCAGGCGCTTCGGCGTCCCGGCAGCCCTGGCGGCCACACTGATCGGCGGAGCCTCGCTCGAAGGCCTCGCCCAGGCACACGACACCCATGCGCGCGCGACCCACGGTGTCACGCTCAACCCCGATCACGTCGAACTCTCCTCCAGCTCCCAGCAGTTCCACCAGATGCGCTGGCCGCTCGCAGAAGGGCCCTCGGGCGCCAACAACTACGCCTCCATGATCGGCAACCTGCGACAGCTGGCCCGTCGCTACGCGAACGCCGAGTCCTGGCAGGTCACGGACGCCGAGGGGGTGAGACGCACGATCGATATGACGGACCAGAGCCAGGACAACCAGTTCGCGGACGTCGTCATCGCGCTTCCCGGCGGTCCCGCGCTGCACGCGATCGTCCGCCTCAGCAACTACTACGTCGTGCAGTTCTACTACGTGAACAACGGCCAGAGGCACACGTACACGCTCGGCACGGACGTCGCGGTGGGCGACGGCGGCGTCTCGTCGGGCTACCCCGAGGGATACGACGCCCTGTCCGGGCCGCACTGGGCCAACCGAGCCCTCAACACCATCAACCTCGGATACACGGCGTTCGAGAGCGCGGTCCACGTCCTGCGCAACCCCGGCGCCAGTCAGCAGGCCGTCGCGCGGTCGATGCAGACCCTGATCATCGGCATCGCGGAAGGAGCCCGTATCCGGAACGTCGAGGAGAGTGTGCACGCCCGCTGGCGGACGTGGGACCAGTACACCCTCGCCGACGACGACGTGCACGCGATTCACAACTGGGGGGCCGGGAGCGCCGTCTTCCGGGACGACGGAGGCAGGAGCCTGACCGTCTACGGCAGGAGCATTCACGACCGTGCGACCGCCGCCCTCATCTACCTGACCGTACTGGGGATCAGGCTCAGCGGCTCCGACGCCCACCGTGGCGAGCTGTAGCCGACGACGCAACGGCGCCCGGTCGCTGCCAGGCGCCGGGTGCCGTCCCCTGCCCGTTGCGCGATCACTTGGGGTGCCGGCGGTGCGGGCTGACCACGCTCAGCCCGCACCGGGCCCGCCTCCAAGCGATCCGGAGCGGATGCCCCTGTTCGGCGCGTGAAGGCTGTGCGTCCGCCCTACCGCTCCCTGACCACGCCGGACTCCCACGCCCAGGCGGCGATTTCGACCCGATTCCGGGCGTCGATCTTCTGCTGGATGTTGGCCAGGTGCGTCTTGACGGTGGACAGGGACACCACCAGCTGCTCGCAGATCTCCTGGTTGGTGCGGCCCACCGCGACCAGCCTGGCCACGTCCAGTTCGCGTTCGGTCAGGCGGGAGGCGACGGCCGGCTCGTCCCGAGTGGCGGACAGGTGCTTCAGCAGCCGGACGGTGACGGCGGGGGAGACCAGGGCGTCGCCGCGGGCGGCGGCACGCACCGCCTCGACGAGCAGGGTGGGCGGGGCGTCCTTGAGCAGAAAACCGCAGGCCCCGTTGCGCAGCGCGGTGTGCACGTAGTCGTCCTGGTCGAACGTGGTGATCACGACGACTCTCATCGGGCTGTGGACGCCGGGGCCCGCCAGGGCGCGGGTGACGTCGAGACCGTCCAGTTTCGGCATGCGGACGTCGACCAGACAGACGTCCGGCCGCAGCCGACGGGCGAGTTCCACACAGGCGGCGCCGTCGGCCGTCTCTCCGACCACCTCGATGCCGGGCTGGGCGTCGAGGATCAGCCGGAAACCCATGCGGACCAGTTCCTGGTCGTCCGCGATCAGTACGCGGATCGCCGTGTCGTTCACGCCGGTGATCCTTCCACAGAGCCCAGCACGGGGAAGGCGGCTGTCACGCGCCAGCCGCCGTCGTCGGTGGGGGTTGCGGCCAGCGTGCCTTCCACCGCTTCGACGCGCTCGCGCAGGCCCACCAGCCCGAAGCCGCCGCGTCCACCGACCGGGCCGGGGTGGCCCGTGTCCGGTGCCGTGTTGTGCACCTCCACCCGCAGCCGGGGCCCGTCCACGTCGATCCGCACGGCCACCGCGGCGCCGGGGGCGTGCCGACGCACATTGGTCAGCGCCTCCTGCACGACCCGGTGCACGGAGGTCTCCACCTCGGGGGCAAGACGCGCCTCGCGGGCCGCCGCGGCGACGTGCAGCCGGACGTCCGCCTCGTCCTCGGAGAACGCCGAGACCAGGCGCGCGAGTTCGGCCCACACCTCCCCGGGCCGGAGGACCCCGCTGTCGTCCTCGCGCAGGACCCGCACCAGCCGGCGCATCGAGTCCAGTGTCTCCGATCCGGAACGGCTGATGTTCTCCAGCAGCGGTCCGACCTGTTCCGGTGCGGTGTGCTGGAGCGTGAGCGCCGCGTTGGCCTGGACGATGATGCCGCTGACGTGGTGGGCGACGAAGTCGTGCAGGTCATGGGCGAGTTCCAGGCGCTGACGCTGGCGTACCGCGGCGATGTCACGGACCCGCTGCTCCTCAAGCAACCGTGCGCGCAGGCCCCAGGCGACAGCCGTGCCGGCGCCGAGCGCCATGAGCACGCACCAGTTGATGGCGGTCTGGCCGTCGGTCTGGAGATCCCTGGGCAGCCAGCGCAACGGGATCGCGACGGCCGCCACGGCCAGTGCGGCCGACACGGCGGCCGCGGTCCTCGGGCGCGGCACCGCCCACACCGCGCGGGGGAGCAGCGCCAGCAGCGCGACGCTCTCCAGCAGCCCCCAGGTACCGGCACCGTCCGGGCCAACGATGCCGGCCCCGACGGTGAGGGCCAGCGAACCGCCGGCGACGAGTACGGCACGGACCTGCGTGCTGGGTCCACGGCCCGGCCACAACAGCGCCGCGCAGGCAAGCGGGCCGGACACGACCGGCAGCCAGCTGGTCCAGCGGTAGTCGGGCTCCCGCCCGGAGAACACGTCCAGCAGCCACACCAGGCCGAGGAGGATCCAGCCGACGGCAGTCAGGCCTCGGCGGCGCAGTGAAGTCTCGGGGTACACGATCGGCAGGATACGGAAGGGGTCATTCCCCGCGGACTCGGCCGAACGGCCGATGTCCGGCCCCGACAACCGGCCGTCCGGCCGAATTCGCCGGAGGTCGCCCGCCCCGATCGTGGACGGCATGCATCCGACGATCACTGTCTCCTGCGGGGAGTCCGCCCGATGAACACCAGCTCCGCCGTGCTGACCGGTTCCGGCCTGTTCAAGTCCTACGGCCTGACCCGCGCCCTGGCCGGCGTCGACATCGATCTGACAGCCGGCGAGTCGCTGGCCGTCATGGGCCCGTCCGGCTCCGGCAAGTCCACCCTGCTGCACTGCCTGGCGGCGATCGAACGCCCCGACTCCGGCGAGGTCCTGCTGGCCGGCACCCGGATCGACCAGCTCCGCGAACCGGCCCGCAGCGAGCTGCGCCGCACCGCGTTCGGCTTCGTCTTCCAGTCCGGCCAGCTGCTGCCGGAACTGCCCGCCGACGAGAACGTCGCCCTGCCGCTCATGCTCGGCGGCACGGCCCGGCGGCCGGCGGTCGAGCGGGCCAGGCAGTGGTTCGGGCCGCTGGGCCTGCACGGCCTGGAGAGCCGTCGGCCCGGGCAGTTGTCCGGGGGACAGGCCCAGCGGGTGGCCATCGCCCGCGCGCTGGTCGGCCGCCCGAAGGTGATCTTCGCGGACGAGCCGACCGGCGCCCTGGACCAGACCACGGGCATGGAAGTGATCCACCTGTTGACGGAGGTCAGCCGCAGTCAGGGCGCCGCCCTGGTCGTGGTCACCCACGACGCGGACGTGGCCCGCTGGTGCGACCGCACGGTGCACGTCCGCGACGGCCGGCCGGCCGAGGCGCACATCGGGCCGCAGACCGGTGTCGACGCGAAGGCGGGGGACCGGCGATGAGGGCCCTGGACCGCACCACCTGGTCGCTGACCTGGCGGCTCACCCGGGCCGGCGGCCGCACCGGCCTGCTCGCCACCGCGCTCGCGGTCGCGGCGGCGGCCGTGTCCACCACCCTGCTGCTGCTGTGCGTCGCCATGAACCTGGGCTTCCAGCACCGCGCGGACCACTCCGACTGGCGCGACCCGGTCCCGTCCTCCCACCCCGTGGCCGTCCAGGCGGTCGCGACCACGTTCACCCGGGGCGAGCCGGTCACCGTCGTGGACGTGGCACAGCTGCCCGGGCGCACCGCACCCGCCCCGCCCGGCCTCGACCGCGTCCCCGCCCCCGGTGAACTGTGGGTCTCCCCGGCGCTAGGCGCTCTGCTCGACCGGCTGCCCGCCGACCGCCACCCGGTCCCCGGCACTGCCACCGGAACCCTGGGCCGCGCGGCACTGACCCGCCCCGGCGAACTCGTCGCGGTGATCGGGCACCGCCCCACCGACCCGGCGGTCACCGCAGAGCGCGCGCCCGACCCCCGCCGGGCCGGCGACGTCGTCTCCCCCACCCGCGTCGCCTCCTTCACCGGCACACCACCGACGGACGGCATGGGCAAGGCGTACGAGTCCATGGCCCGCGTCGCCACCGTCCTCGTCATCGTCCCGCTGCTGGTGCTCGCGGCCTCCGCCGCCCGGCTGTCGGTGTCCCGCCGCGACCAGCGGCTCGCCGCCCTGCGGCTGATCGGCGCCACACCGGGCCGCATCGCCGGAATGACGGCAGCCGAAGCACTGCTCACTGGGGCGGCCGGGGCGCTGCTCGGCGCCGTGGGATACGGGCTGCTGCTGCCGGTGGCGGCGACCCTGCCGCTCGCGGGCGGCTCCTGGTACATGAGCGACCTGTGGATCGGCGTACCTCCCCTCGCGGCGGTGGCGGCCGCGGTGGTGGCGCTGGTCGTGGTCAGCGCGCTCGCCGGACTGCGTCAGGTCGTCGTCGGCCCGCTGGGCGTGGCCCGGCGCTCCCGCAACCGCGGGGCGAGCGCCGTGCGGGCGGGCGTCTTCGCGGCCGCCGTCGCCGCCTACGGCTGGATCACCAAGGAGTACGGCAGCGACGACGTCCTGGCGCTGTGCGCGTTCGGCGCGGTCTTCCTGGCGCTGGCCGTGATCGGGCCCTGGCTGGTCAGGCTGCTCGGCAGGATCGTCACCGCCCTGGCCGAACGGCCGGCGACACTGCTGGCCGGGCGCCGGCTGCTGGACGACCCCAAGGCCGCCTGGCGGATCGTCTCCGGCCTCACCCTGGCCGCGTTCGTCGCCGGGTTCTTCGCCCTGCTCACCCTGGACGCCGCTCCCCCGTGGGGAGGACGGCCCGACCAGCTCGCCGTCGCCGCCCCGGCCGGCAGGGCGACGCAGCTGCGGACGCAGGCCGAACAGCGCCTGCACGCGGCCGGGGTGAGCGCCGTGGTCGGCGTGGACGACGGCTTCGTGGCCACGGCCCCCTACGACAGCCGTCAGATCACCGCCACGGTCCCGGGCGGCCCGGCCGAACTGGACCGCGCCCGCACCGCGCTGACCGGCCTGACACCGGACCAGTACCCGCTCACCACCGACGACGTGAACTGGTCCGAGGCACAGTTCACCCGGGACTTCACCACCCTCACCCGGTTGGTCCTGGTGGTGACCTTCGCGGTCGCCATCACCTCGGCCGGGATCACGGCGGCCGCCGCCGTCCTGGACCGTCGCCGCACCTACGCCCTGCTGCACCTGGCCGGCACCCCGCTGCGGATCCTGGACGCCGCCCGCAGCCGGGAGACGCTGATCCCGGTCACGGTGCTGGCGGGCGGCGCCCTCGCGGCGGGGCTGCTGTGCGGGGGATCGATGACGCCGGCGGGCGGCGACTCGGCGTTCGACGCACGCGGCCTGGTCGTTCTCGCGCTGTGCTGCGCCACCGGCGTCGGCGGGATCCTGGCGGCCGGTGCCCTGAGCCGCCCCCTGCTGCGCGCGGTCACCCGCAACGCGGGGGTACGGGGAGAGTGACCAGCGCGGGGGCTGAGCCCGAGGGCCGGGCGGGCCCCGCGGCGCCGGTGGAGGCGCGGATCCCGTGATGCCTCGGCAGGGCGGCTGAAACGGCGACCGGACCGGACTCGTGGGCGGCGCGCCGGTTGAGCAACGTGGACTGGTCGACGGTGCGGCCGGCCAACGGTCGGAGGCACTCCGCTGCTCTGTCTACTACTACCGGACGTACCAACAGCAGTGGTACGTACCCGAGTCGTCCCAAAACCGTCCGCTCGTTGTCCGGCGCCGAGTGCCGCACAGTGGATGCCGTGCCGCACCGATCATCCGCTCATCCGCTGAGACGACTGCCGACTGTTTCCACTTCCCCCGGCCGCCGAACTCCTCCCGGGCCGATGGGCGGCCTCGTCCGCCGCGGCGCCGGCCGTGTCCCGACACGCCGGTCTGACCGGCGCCGCCGGGGACGCGACAGTCACGACGCCATGGCAGCGCGTCCGGATCGGCGCCGGTGTCGTCCGCACGCCGGAGGGCTGCGTCGACCGACTCGCCGATCTCGGCGAACTGCTCGAACCCCGCTCTGAACCCCGGACGGCCGGGCCTCCTTTCCCCCGGCGGGTCCGCAGCCGTCCGGTCGGCCCGCCGCCGCGTCTCGATCCCCCATGTCGGCGCGGCGGCGGGTTCCCTCACCTCCCACAGGAGACCACTCATGCTGAACATCGCGGACACGCTGTACCGCTGGTGCCGCGAGGCCCGCCCCTTCGCCCTCGCCACCGTCATCCAGGTCAGCGACAGCGCACCCCTGTTCCCCGGCACCGCACTGGCCGTGGACGCCGACGGCAACGTGGCCGGCGGCATCTCCGGAGGATGCGTGGCAGTCGCCGTCTACGAGCTGTGCACGCAGATCCTGGAGTCGGGCGCACCCCCCGTCCGGGCTTCGTTCGGCTACTCCGACGACGACGCCTTCGCCGTGGGCCCGACCTGTGACGGCGAGCTGGAGGTCCTGGTCCAGCGGGTCGACCCCGCCGAACAGTCCCACCTCGCCACCGCCCTGGAAGAGGTGCTGGCAGGTGTGCCCATCTCCGTGGCACAGGTGATCGACGGACCGAAGCGCATGCTGGGCCGCACCCTGTCCGTCTACGGGGGCGGCAGCACATACGACGGGACACTGGGCAGCCAGTCCACGGACCGCGCTGTGGCCACAAAGGTGCGCGCGCTGCTGCGGGCAGGCAGGACCGGCCGCGTCGAGGTCGGCGGGGACGCCGACACCTGCCCGGAGAAGCTGACGCTCCTGGTTCACACCCACGCGGCGCCGCCCCGCATGCTCGTCTTCGGCGCCGTCGACTTCGCCGCCGCTCTCAGCCAGGCGGGCCGCTTCCTCGGCTACCACGTCACCGTCTGCGATGCCCGCCCCGTGTTCGCCACCCGTGAGCGCTTCCCGCACGCCCACGAGGTCGTCGTCGACCGGCCCCACCACTACCTGGAGCACGCCGAGGTCGACGCCCGCACAGCGATCTGCGTCCTCACCCGCGACGCCGAGTCCGACGTCCCCCTGCTCCGCACGGCCCTCGAACTCCCCGTCGGCTACATCGGCGCGATGGGGTCCCGACGCACCCACGAAGAGCGTCGGGAACGTCTGCGTGGGACCGGTGTGCCCGAAGAGCACCTCGCCCGCCTGCACTCACCTATCGGACTCGACCTCGGTGCCCAGACCCCCGAGGAGACGGCGATCTCCATCACCGCCGAGATCATCGCCCACATCAACAAAGGCTCCGGCCTGCTCCTGTCCCGTGTCCACGGTCCGATGCACGGTTCTCACCCGGTGGTCCAGGGGGCGTCGCCGGCCGAGATCCTGCCCGTATGAAGCCGCGCGTGCGGCGGCTGACGCAGTGCCAGGCATATCCCGCGGGCCCACGTCTCAGTGCCGCGCCTCCATCTCCCAACTGGCCAGCATGCGCAGGGCTTCCTCCGAGCGGGAGCCTGGCTCGGCGTGGTAGGTGGCCAGACGCATGGGGGCGCCCCCGGGCAGTGTCATGGGTTCGTGGACGAGGTCGAACTCTCCCGCCAGCGGGTGCCGCATCCGCACGGTCTCGCCGGCGGTCCCGCAGCTCACCTCATGCCGTGCCCACAGCTGCCGGAATTCCTCGCTCTTCTGCGACAACTCCTGGATCAGCGAGGAGAAGTGCGGGTCCCCGGGGCTTTTGCCGGCGTTCATGCGCAACGCTCGCGCGATTCGCAGAGCAGTGCCGTCCGGATCGGCGAACCTCTCGCGGGCCTCGGACGAGAGGAAGGCGAGCCGGGCCGCATTGCGCTCCTCCGGGGGCAACGGGCCCCAGTCCCCGAAGACGGCGGTGGCGAGCCGGTTCCACCCCAGGATGTTCAGGCGCCGGTCGACGACGTAGGCGGGCACCCCGAGCGCGTCGAGCAGGTGTTGCACGCTGGGCCGCAGCCGCTGCTGCGGCGGCGCGGCCTGCGTCGCGCTCCGGCGCTCGGGCCGGGCCAGCCGAACCAGATGCTCCCGCTCCTCTTCGTTCAGGCGCAGAGCGCGGGCGATGGCATCCATGACCTCGGCCGACATGGTCTCGCCGTATCCCTGTTCGAGGCGCGCGTAGTACGCGTACGACACCCCCGCCAGCTGCGCCAGCTCCTCGCGCCGCAGTCCGGGAACCCGCCGCCGCCCGTACGAGGGAAGGCCTGAGTCCTCGGGCTGGAGTCTGGCCCTGCGAGACCGCAGGAACTCCTTCAACTCGGTACGCCGGTCGAGCCCGGACGTCACTTGGTCACCGGGCGCCACGTGCGAAGACATCTCTGCCCTCCGGTCGTCATACGTGCCTGGCTGGCGCTGAGCAGCGTACAGCACCGACTCGGAGGATCAGCTTGATACTCAGTCTCAAAGAGATGTAGAGTCTCCTCATAAGACTTCACCTCGAACGGGAGCGTTTCTCGTGAGCAAGATCTGGTTCATCACCGGTTCCTCGCGCGGCTTCGGCCGTCAGTTCGTCCAGGCGGCACTGGAGCGCGGCGACAAGGTCGCGGCCACCGCCCGCAACACCGACTCCCTCGCGGACCTGGTGGCGGCGCACGGAGAGGCGATCCTCCCCCTCTCCCTCGATGTCACCGACAGGGCCGCCGTCGGCGAGACCGTGCAGCGGGCGCACGAGCACTTCGGCCGCCTGGACGTCGTCGTCAACAACGCCGGCTACGGACTCTTCGGCGCGGTCGAGGAGTTGACGGAGCAGCAGGTCCGCGACCAGATGGAGACCAACTTCTACGGCGCCCTGTGGGTCACCCAGGCTGTCCTGCCCCTCCTGCGGGCCCAGGGCAGCGGTCACATCGTGCAGATCTCCAGCGTCGGCGGAGTCACCGCCTTCCCCAACCTCGGTGTCTACAACGCCTCGAAGTGGGCCCTGGAGGCCGCGAGCGAGGCCCTCGCCCAGGAGGTCGCCGGATTCGGCATCAAGGTCACGCTCGTCGAGCCCGGCGGCTTCGCCACCGACTGGAGTGGCTCCTCGGCCACCTTCGCCGGGCAACTGCCCGCCTACGACGGCCTGCGCACGGCCCTCTCCGCGTACTGGAGCGACGTCCAGCACGGTGACCCGGCCGCCACCGGCGCGGCCCTGCTGAAGGTCGTGGACGCCGACAACCCGCCCCTGCGGGTCTTCTTCGGCAGCTCCCCGCTCCAACTGGTCCCGCAGATCTACGCCGAGCGCCTGAAGACCTGGGAGGAGTGGGCCGACGTCGCCACCGAAGCCCAGGGCGGCGCCGCGTAACCGCAGGGCACGGGCGCCGGCCGGAGCCGGCGCCGCAGCCACGACAACGGCCGGCGGGCATGCGCGATCCCCCTGCGGGAGACCGCACGCCCGCCGGCCGTCGGCGGGGCGGGTGTTCTCCCCGCCCCGAATGATCATGTCCTTGAAGCGTCCGGTGACGGTGACGTGGCCGCGCTCGTCCATGACGCCCAGGCCGCCGGTGTGCAGCCGCCCGTCGCGGCCGACGGTCTCGGCGGAAGCCTCGGGACGGCCGTAATGGCCGAGCATGACCTGGTAGCCGCAGGAGCAGATCCGGCCCGGCCCGCCCATCGGCAGCGGATCGGCTCCCGGGTCGCGCGCCAGGTGTTCCGCGCTGTGATACTCGGTATCAAAGTGAGCCCTTGTTGTATTCTTCGAGCATGTCTGAAACCGCCCGTGCCGCCGACCGGTCCGCACGCAAGCCTCCCGGCCTGCGCGAGCGCATGCGTGCGACGGTCGAGGCGGAAGTGGTCGAGGTCGCGCACCGGCTCTTCACCGAGCAGGGGTTCGACCGGACCACCGTCGACCAGATCGCCGCCGAGGTGGGCCTGTCGCGCGCCAGCCTGTTCCGGTACTTCGGCACCAAGGAGGACATCGTCCTGGGACGCCTGGAGGAGACCGGCCGCCAGATCGCGGCGGAGCTCGCCGCCCGGCCCGACGAAGAACAGCCCTGGGAGGCGCTGCGCCGGTCCTTCGACGTCCTCACGGGGATGAACGAGGCGGCGCCGACCCAGCAGGTGCTGAGCTATCTGCGCATGCTCCAGGAAACCCCGTCACTGCGCGCCAGGCATCACGAGAAGCAGATGGGCTGGCACACGCTGCTGGTTCCGGAGGTCGCCCGGCGCCTGGACGCCGACGCCGACCGGTTCGAGGACACCAGGCCGAGCGCACTGGCCGCCGCCGCGCTCGCCTGCCTGGACACGGCCTCCACTGCATGGGTGGCCTGTGAGGGAACCGTCCCACTGGCCGTGCTGCTGGACCGGGCCATGGGCGCGTTGGCGAAGTAATCCGCCCCGGTGCCCGTGACGAGCTTCGTCCCAGACAGTCGTCCGCCCGGAAGAACATCGTCGACGAACGTCTCACGCCAAGCACGCCGCCGGGGAAGCAGGGGGCTGCGGCTTCGTGGCCGCGGACTGCGCGAACCGCTCCCCGGGCCGGTCTCAGCCGTGTCGTTCTCCGGCTCGGACCAGCCCGGTCTCGTAGGCGATGACGACGAGCTGGGCGCGGTCGCGGGCGCCGAGTTTGGTCATGGCCCGGTTGGTGTGGGTCTTGACGGTGACCGTGGCGACGAAGAGACGTTCGGCGATCTCGTCGTTGGACAGGCCCGTGCCCACCAGGGTCAGCACCTCGCGTTCCCGGGGAGTCAGCGTCGCCAGCCTGCTCGGGTCGGCGAGGGCGCTGGGGGAGGGCTGGGCGAGGACGCGGGCGATGAGGCCCCTGGTGGCTGCGGGGGAGAGCAGCGCCTCGCCGGCCGCGACCAGACGGACGGCATCGAGAAGGTCAGCCGGTTCCACTCCCTTGCCCAGGAAGCCGCTCGCGCCGGCGCGGAGCGCCTCGATGACGAGTTCGTCCTCCTCGAACGTGGTCAGGACGAGGATCCTGACGCCGGCCAGGTCCTCGTCCTGGCCGATGAGCCGGGTGGCCTCGATGCCGTCGACCTCGGGCATCCGGATGTCCATGACCACCACGTCGGCACGCTCGGAGCGTGCCAGCCGTACCGCTTCCCCGCCGTGGGAGGCCTCCCCGACGACCTCCATGTCCGGCTGTGCGTCGATGAGCAGCCGGAACGTACCCCGGAGCAGGGCCTGGTCGTCGGCGAGCAGAACGCGAATCGTCATGGACCGAACTTTCTGAAGGTGTGTCAGACGGGTGTGGAGGCGAGCGTGAAGGGCAGTTCGGCGACGACCTGGAAGCCCCCCTCGGCCCGCGGCCCGGCGGTCACGGTGCCGCCGATCGCGATGGCCCGCTCGTGCATGCCGATCAAGCCGTGGCCGGTGCCCGCGCCCTTGGGCGCGCCCGGACGTCCCTCGTCCGTCACGGTGACCCGCAGCGAGCGCACACCGTAGTCCAGCACCACCGTGGTGCGGGCCCCGGGTGCGTGCTTGTGGGCGTTGGTGAGGGCTTCCTGGACGAGGCGATAGGCGGTCAGGTCGATGGCGGGCGCGAGCGGCGCGGAAGTACCGGTGCGGACCACTCGCACGGGCAGCCCGCTCGCCTCGAAGCCGCGCACCAGGGCGTCGAGATCGGCCAGGCGGGGAATGGGGGCACGCGAGCCGGGCGCGTCGTCGGGCTGACGCAGCAGACCGACCGTGGCCCGCAGTTCGTCGAGTGCGGCGCGGCTGTTGTCCTTGATGTGGGCCAGCGCCTCATGAGCCTGTTCCGGGTTGGCGCGCATGAGGTGGTGGGCCACCCCCGCCTGGGCGTTGACCAGGGTGATGTGGTGGGCGACCACGTCGTGCAGGTCGCGCGCGATGCGCACGCGTTCCTCGGTGACCCGGCGCCGGGCCTCCTCCTCCTGCATGCGTTCCGCACGCTCCGCGCGTTCCCTGACCGCTGCGAGGTTCTGGCGGCGGTTGCGGACGGAGCGGCCGAGGGCGACGGCCCCCATGGCGAAGTCGAACCGCAGCAGGGCGGCTCCCCCCACCAGCGACTCCGCGTGGGTGGCGGCGTAGACACCGGTGATCGCCACGGCCGCAGCGACGCCGACGGTCCACGCGGTGCGGCGGCTGCCCAGGGTGGCGAGGGTGTACAGGGCGACCAGGCTCGCCCCCGGTGTCGGTGCGATGTGCGAGGCGACGGCCATCAGCGTGAGGTCGCCCGCCACGGTGAGGACGGCGACACCCAGAGGCCAGCGGCTGCGGAACGCCAGCGGCAGGCAGGACAGCGCCGTCCACACCACCTCGCCCCAGCGCGGCTCGTGCCAGTCGGACGTGCCGACGGCGGTCGCCGCGGCGGCGATCACGATCAGCGGAACCGCGGGCAGCGCGTCTTTGATCCGGTCATGACGAGCCAGCCACCGTCGCCACACCATGGGCAGTTCCATTCCCTCACTTTAAGCAACACGGGCGGGCGGGAGCCGAGGCCACCTCGCCTCCCGCCCGCCCGAGCGCCATGTCGGTCCTCGTGCTCTCCGTCAGTTGGCCAGGCCGGCGGTGTCCGGCTCACGCACTGCGTGGTGCGGGTGCACCGGCTCGTCGGCGGGACCTTCCACGGACACGTTGGGCAGCGCCTTGTCCAACCGGCGGGGCAGCCACCAGTTCGCCTTCCCGCACAGGTGCATGAGGGCGGGAACGACGACCATGCGGATCAGCAGGGCGTCCGCGGCGACCGCCACCGCGAGGCTCACGCCGAACTCGGAGATGACCCGCATGCCGCCGAAGACGAAGGAGCCGAAGACGCAGACCATGATGGTCGCGGCGACGGCGATGACCTTGCCGGTCTCGGCCTGCCCGACGCGGACCGCGCGGTGGCTGTCGCCGGTGTGGGCCCACTCCTCGCGCATCCGGCTGACCAGGAAGACCTGGTAGTCCATGGACAGGCCGAACATGATGCCGACGACCAGGATCGGCACGAACGACTCGATCGGTCCGCCCGCACCGAGCCCGAGGAGTCCGGCGCCGAAGCCGTACTGGAAGACGACCACGATCGCGCCGAAGGCCACCCCGATGCTGAGGAGGTTCAGCAGCGCGCCGACCGCCGGGATGAGCAGACTGCGGAAGGCGACGGTCAGCAGCAGGAAGCCGAGTGCGGCGATCACCAGGACGAAGAGGGGCAGCTTGCCCATCAGGACGGACGCGAAGTCGTCGTTGCTCGCGGTGACGCCGCCCACGTACACCTTCATGGAGGTGCCCTGCTCGGCGCGCGGGATCACGTCGTCACGCAGGTGGTGGATCAGGTCCGACGTCGCAGCCGACTGCGGGGAGGTCGTCGGGACGACGGAGACCACGCCGACGTCCTGCCCGTCCTTCATGGGCGCGGCGTCGGCGCCGGCGACACCGTCGACCTTTCCGAGGGTCGTGACCAGCTTCGCCGCGGCGGCCTTGTCGGCGGCGGCGGGGGCCTGGACGGCCAGGACGAGCGGGCCGTTGAAGCCGGGGCCGAACCCGTCCGCGATCATGTCGTACGCCTGACGGTTCGTCGAGGACACGGGCAGGTTGCCGTCGTCCGACGCGCCCAGCCGCAGGGAGAGCGTCGGGAACGCGAGCACGGTCAGCACCGCCAGGGCGACGAGACCCAGGGTCTTGGGCCGGGCCTGGACGCGCTCGGCCCACCGGCCCCACAGCCCGGTGCGGTCCGAGGAGTGCGACCGCGACCGCTCGGCCGTCCCGCGGCGCTCCTTGCGGCTCAGGACCCGCGGACCGATCAGGCCGAGCAGCGCCGGCAGCAGGGTGATGGCGGCCAGGACGGTGAGCACCACGGTGACCGCGGCGCCGATGGCCATGCCGTTGATGATGCCGACGTTCAGGGTGAGCATGCCGAGCAGCGCGACCACGACGGTCAGCCCGGCGAACATCACGGCCCGGCCGGAGGTGTTGAGGGACTTGGAGACCGACTCGGCCACGCTCATGCCGGCGAGAAGGTTGCCGCGGTGCCGGTTGACGATGAACAGGGCGTAGTCGATGCCCACGCCCAGACCGATGAGCGAGCCGAGGGTCAGCGTGGTGTCGGAGAGGGTGATGACGTGGCTGAGCAGGATCACCGTGACCGCGGACGTGCCGACGCCGACGACGGCCGTGATGATGGGCAGCGCCGCCACCCACACCGCGCGGAAGACGAACAGCAGCACGATGAACGCGAGGACGATGCCCATGGCGTCGGCGACGGCGTTGGGCTCGGGGTTGACGGTGAACGCCTGCCCGTTGAGGGCGACGTGCAGGCTCTCCGCCCCCGGGTCGGCGGCGAGTTCCTTCACATGGTCGATCTGGGCGTCCGAGACCTCCCGGTCGAACGCGACCGTCGCGTAGGCCGTCCTGCCGTCCTTGCTGATCTGCGCCTTGCCGACGGGCGTGTAAGGGCTGGTCACCGCGGCGACGCCCGGCGCGTGCGCGATGTCACTCAGCGTGTCGGTCATCGCCTTCTCGGCAGCGGGCTCGGTGACCTCGCCGCCGTCGACCTGCCAGACCACCCGGCCGCTCTTGCCCGCGGCGCTGTTGGACGCCTGCTGCAGCAGCGCCGTCGCCCTGGCCGAGTCGGTGTCCTGGGAAGTCGAGCTGTTCCCGAAGGCGTTACCGGCGGCGCCGACCGCCCCGCCAAGGGCTACCAGCAAGGCCACCCAGACCAGGACGACGGCGAGCCGGTGCCGATGGCACCAGCGGGCGAGTGAGGACATGGACGAGCCTTTCCACGGGTATGACACACAGCCGGGCCGACGATCACGGCCGACCTCTACGCTCGCAATTTCCCGGTCTCCCGTCGTCGGCCGATCGCAGACAAATCCGTGTACTGCGCTCGCAGTAGCCACTCCCCGCGCAGCCCCACGAGGCCGACGGCCGCGGGCCGAAATCCGGGAGGCGGATGTGGCTTGCGGACGGGTTCTCGCCCGCCGGGCCGCGCTCTAGGCTGCGACCGCTCCGAAATCCGGCGATCTTCTGGAGGGTGTGCAGCATGAACCGAGCTCTCATGACCGCAGCGGCGGCAGCAGCTCTGGTCGTGTCCGCGGGCAGTACCACCGCCTCCGCGGACGACGCCCCGCCGCGGACCACGCACGGTCCTTGCCAGTACACCCGGACACCTGACGAGCCGGCGGCGCGGCCGGTTCCCCTGCCGCCCGACCCGCGGCGCACCCCCAGCCACGGCATGGTCGGTATGGCCGTCCCGACCAGCCAGGGCCCGCTCCCGCTGCGCCTGGACCGTGCGAAGGCGCCGTGCACGGTCCAGAGTTTCGTGCACCTGGCGCGGCACGGGTTCTACGACCGTACGGTCTGCCATCGGCTGACGACGTATCCGACGCTGAAGGTCCTGCAGTGCGGCGACCCGACCGGCACGGGCGACGGCGGGCCCGGCTACGAGTACAAGGACGAACTGCCGGTGGACCTGCCGCCGGCGCCGAGCGATCCGACCGGCGCCCGTCGCCTTTACGGGCGCGGTGTGCTGGCGATGGCCAACGCCGGTCCGAACACGAACGGTTCGCAGTTCTTCGTCGTCTACGGCGACTCCGCGCTGCGGCCGAACTACACGGTGTTCGGCACGGTCGGCGCCGCCGGCCTGAAGACGCTCGACAAGATCGCTGCCGGTGGGATCGAGCCCACCGCCCAGGACCCGGCGCCCGTCGACGGCACGCCAGTCCTGCGGACCGAACTGCTCGACGTCCGGCCGTCCTGCCGGCCCTGATGAACCGCGGCGCGTCACCGTGGGTCCAGCGTGCCTGGTCTCACGGTGACGTGGAGGAGCCGTTGCCGACGTCCGTTTCGTACACAGGCCAGGGCGCCGCCGTTCGAGCCGATCCGCCGCCTCTGTCAGTGACGTCGTGCAGGACTGACCGGCTGCCCCCTGGGTGCTCACCGACGGCCCGGCCGACGCCCGGACGGTGCGAAAACCTGGTATGCGGAGCCGCCGCGACCGGGTAACGTCTTGGTCATGTTCTTCCAGACGCCGATTTACGAGTGAGCGCGACGGGCCCCTGCTGACGTCCTTCGACGTAGCCGCGCCGCCCGTTCCCCACCGATGAATCCGTAGATCACTTCACATCATTCCGGGAGAACCCGTGAGCAAGAACATCAACAACCCCGTCGGCATGGGCGGCGGCCAGCGCAAGAAGCTGTCCCGCGCCGAACGCCAGAACAACGGTCCGCACCGCAACCTCGACCGCCAGGGCGCCGCCGACCAGAAGGCGGAGCTGGTGCGCAAGATGCGCGAGAAGGCAGGCGCGGCCGGGGACGCCGGGCAGACCGGCGACGACACCGAGCAGAGCTGACGCACCGCCGCCGCAGGCGGCACCGCACAGGCAGGGTCCGGACCGCGACACGTGGTCCGGGCCCTGCCTGCGTGCTGCCGGGCGCGGCCCGGTGTGTTCGACGCGTAGTCGCGTAAGTGAGCGCGTTCGGGTTCGGGTTCGCACCTGACCGTGATGACTGCGGGCCGGCGCCGCCCGGCGGACGGTGTCCTGGAGCCGGTCACCGGCCGCCCTCACCGTCCGCCCCCGGGTTGGCGCCGTAGGTATGCGGGTCGACGGGCCGCTCGGCCCTCGGCAGGCGGGCGACGACGAGCCGGTAGGAGTCGGTGACGAGCTCCTCGACCAGCTTCTTGTCCACGCCTTCCCCGCCCTCCAGGGTGATCCAGTGCTTCTTGTTCATGTGGTAGCCGGGGGTGATGTGGCTGTATTGTTCCCGCAGGGCGTGGGCGTCGCCGGGGTCCGCCTTGAGGATCACGACGGGACGCCCGGGGACCTCGGTCATCAGCATGAACACCTTGCCGCGCACCTTGAAGACCTCCCACTCGGGGCCGAAGGGGTGCTCCAGCCGGGCTCCGGGGAGTTCCTCCGCGCAGTGGGCGGCGGTCTTGTGCAGGGCCGATCCGTTCATGGGTGGTGAGCCTTCTCAGGTGCTGAGGGACGGTGGCGTCGAAGGACGCGGAGAGCGCACCGCCTGGGCGCGGTGGCCTGTCCCATCCTTGCGTCGAGGCCGACGGGAAGGGCAGTAGGCTGCGGACACATGATGGTCGGCGAGCGACACCCCGGGCCGAGCAGGCGGGCCGGACCGGCTGCGGTTCCGCTGTACGGTTTCCAGCCCCCGGTCGGCACTCCCTACGGGCTTGAGGTGAGCACCGTCGAGGACTTCTTCGCCCAGCACGACGACTGGCCGTGGAACCCGCCCCGCCCGGGCCGGGCCACCTTCCACTACCTCATCGCGGTCACCGAGGGGGAGCTGCGGCACGACGTCGACCACGTCACGCGGACCGTCGCCCCCGGCCAGTGGCTGTGGGTGCGTCCCGGACACGCGCAGTGCTGGCATCCGCCCGGCGCGGCCCGCGGCCCGTTCGTCCTGTTCGAGCCGGACGTACTGCGGCCCGACGTCGCCCGCCTCCTGGCCCCGCTCACCGCGCACGAGGCCCCTGCCGTGCTCAGCCCGCACCCCGACGACACCGCCTGGCTCCAGCAGACGGCACTCCAGCTCCTGGACGAACACCGCGCACTCGGACGCCGACCCCTCGACGTCCACCACGCCCTGCGCCGCAGCCTGCTCGAATCGCTGCTGCTACGTCTCGCCGACGCCCCCGGGGTCACCACCGCCGACACGAGTGCCGGCACGAGCCGTGGTGACACCTACAGACGGTTCGTGGACGCGCTGGAGCTGCACTTCCGCGAGCTGCACCGGGCCGCGGACTACGCCGAGTCGCTCGGCTGCTCGGTCCGCACCCTCAGCCGCGCCGCCCGGGACGCCACCGGCAGGGGAGTGCGCGAGCTCATCGACGAGCGGCGCCTCCTCGAAGCCCGGCGGCTGCTGGGAAGCGCCCGGTGGGACGCCCGGTCCGTGGCCGTCCACCTCGGTTTCGCCGATCCCTCGAACTTCGGCCGCTTCTTCCGCGAGCGCACTGGTCTCACCCCGGCCGCCTTCGCGGCACGGCAGGCAACGCGCGGGTAGGGGCACCGGTGGGCTGGGGCCAGAACCAGTCGGGGATGTGCTCTTCTCCAGTGCGTCCAGTGCGTCCAGTGCGTCCAGGCCGCCGGGCCGGGTGACGACGCCGGCCCGCACCGTCAACGGTGCGGCGTCGCCGGCTGCCGTGCGTCGGCCCACACCAAGCTGCTCACCGTGTTCGTCCCCCGGCTGTCCTCCGCTGTTGCGCATGTCCGTATTGCCGATGGCCGTCAGGGACGGTCGATGCCCTTCCACAGGTCGAGGGCCGCCTGGTAGTGGGCGCTCGCCTCGAAAGGAAGGTTGCCGACGCTTTCCGAGGCGGGCCGGTCCGTGACGGCGGGCCACAGACCGGTCTGCTCGCCGGTGACGAAGTCGAGCACGATGTCGCGGATACGCGTGTCACGCTCCGCCTGTTCGGGGCTGCGGCCCGGCATTTCCTGGCCGACCAGGGCGTACATCTCGGTGCCGTGCACGGCGGGCGCCCCCTCGGCGGGCCCGATCATCAGGAGACGGGCGTCGCCGCCCGCCGCCGCGTGCGCCAGGGCGCCGCGGGCGGCGGGGAGCGCGAAGACGTAGTCCGCCATGAGCGCGGCGCGAACCTCGGCCGGGGTACGACCGCCCTGGTCGTACGCATCGACGATCTTCCGGGCGCGGGAGCGGGCAATGCGCCACCCGGTGACTTCGTCGGTGACGCGGTCGAGCGTGTGCGGGTCGAACCGGTCGAGGTCGTTCGCCACCCACCAGCCCATGTCGTCGCCGGCCATGCTCAGCAGCACGTCGACATCGCGGTGCGCGCCCGAGGCCAGGACGTCCATGGGGTGGGCGTGCACCACCGCGCCGGGCTGTCCGATGTCCAGGACGACGCCGGTGGACTGGTTGTCCACCCCGCCACGGACTCCGAGGTCCGTCGGGGCGACCTTGTTCAGGGCGCTCACCAGGGAGGCCGTGTCGAGGCCGATCAGCTTGTCGGGGTTGTCGGCGACGCCGAGTTCCGTGACGAACCGGTGCGCGAGCTCCTCGGCCCACCAGGCCGGGACGATACGAGCGGGCCCGCCGGAGAACCCGGCCAGCCGCTGGTACAGACCGTCCGCGGAGGACGCGCCGAGCAGCCCGAAGGTGGCATAGGCGCCACCGCTGTGACCGTAGACCGTGACCTGGTCCGGGTCGCCGCCGAAGTGGGCGATGTTCCGCTTGACCCAGGTCAGCGCGGCGATGACGTCCTGCAGGAAGAGGTTGCCGGCCTCGGCGAGCCGCCCGCCGTACTGCGAGAGCGAGAGCGCGCCCAACGCGCCGAGCCGGTAGTTGATCGACACGCCCACCACACGCCCCGTCGCGGCGAGGCCGGCGAGGTTCGAGGTGATCTGCGTGTTCGCGCCGTACTCGAATCCGCCGCCGTGGATGTACACGGCCACCGGCAGCGTCTCGCCGGCCGGCTGCTCGGGAGACCACACGTTCAGGTTCAGGCAGTCCTCGCCCATCCCGCTGTCCGCTTCGAGCCAGTCGCCGCTGTCGGGCTGGACCGAGACGACGCCCTTGCGGTCATAGGGGCGGTCCGGATCGAAATCCGCGACCAGGGGACGGCGGTACCGCTCGGCGGTGGCGTACGGGATCCCCCACCAGGACCGCACCCCTGGTGCAGTCGGAGCCTTGGGAGCGGAGGCGGTCATGGCACGTCCTTCCAGCGCGGTTCGGGTGTTCGCGCGGTGCTTCGGCTGCTGGTTGCTCGCGGTGACGGCTCCCATCGTTTCCCCGGATCCGCCAGAACGCCCGGCAGACGGCGGTCAGCCGGTGGTCACCAGGTGACACTTCGGCACCAGGATCTCGGTGCGGTCCATCAGCTTCCGCCCCATGGCCGACAGCCGGATCATCGCCAGGCGTGTGGCGAGAGGTCTCAGCGCACGCAGGACACGCAGGTGCGATCACGGCATCAAGCCGTTCGTGAACATGCGTTCCCGCCTGGCTCGATATCCACTTTGTTGTAGTTACGATGCTTTTCGTGCCTACTTTGAGGCGACGGCGACGCGGTCGTCCGCACGATGACCGAGGGGACGCTGTCCGGCTGTCGCCGGTGGTCCTCACCGTCCTCATCGGCGCGCTGGCGTTCGCGACGCCGAGGGGCATCGCCATCAGTCGCCTTCTGCCTGCCGCGCCTGCTCTGGCCGCCTCGATGTGGCCTGTGATCCCCACGATCCTCCTGGGCGCGTTCTGCGCGCTGATCATGTTCGGCCTGAGTCTCGTCTACACCGACCTGGGGACTCCCTACACGACCGCTGCGATCGCCGCCGTCACTCTGGCGGCCGCCTACGCGAGCCACGTCCGGCTCAGGCGGGAGGACACCCTCCTCCAGATCCGACTCGTGGCCGACACCGCTCAGCAAGTCCTGTTGCGACCGTTGCCGAGCCGCCTCGGAGGCATCGAGATCGCATCGCTCTACGTCGCGGCCCAGGCCCAGGCCCGGATCGGCGGCGACTTCTACGAGGCGGCCGAGACCCCCCACGGCGTCCGGCTGCTGCTGGGGGACGTGCGGGGCAAGGGCCTCTCCGCGGTGGGGGCGGCCGCTGCGGTGATCGGCTGCTTCCGAGAGGCGGCGCACGACGAATCCGACCTGACGAGCGTCGTCCGACGCCTGGAGATCAGCATCGGCCGCCACAGCGCCGCCCATCCCTCCGCCGACCTGCCGGAGCGATTCGCCACCGCTCTGCTCGCCGAGATCCCGCGCGGCGGCGGTCGCGTCACACTCCTCAACTGCGGACACCCTCCACCGCTTCTGGTGCACCAGGGCGAAACGCGGGTCCTGGAGTCCAGCGAACCCTCGCCACCACTCAACCTCGCGGCTCTTGTCGAGGACGACTACCGCACCGACACCGTGCCCCTCGCCCCGGGCGACCAACTCCTGCTCTACACCGACGGCGTGACGGAGACCCGGGACCACGCCGGCGAGTTCTTCCCACTGCGGGACTGGATGCGACAGCAGAGCCCGGTGTCACCCCACGTACTGCTCGACCGGCTGCACCAGGACCTGCTGCGCTTCAGCGGCGGAAGGCTGGACGACGACATCGCAGCCCTCGCCGTGCGATACCGGAAGGCCGGCCCCCTTGAGGCGGGCAGCGGCACGTGATCCCGCCCGGCCGGCCTTCCCGGCTGTGCGCTGACAACAACTCGTTTCAGGCAAGGCTGAGTTCGCCCTGTCGACCACCGCGCCACCACAGGCCGGCCGAGGTGGGACTTCCTGATCAGCTCCCTGCCGGCGGGCTCCTGCCCGGTGCTCCACGAGGGCGGCCCGCACACCCGGAGCCGGACGCCTGGGGCGGATCGCGCAGAACAGCAGAACACCGATACCGCCACTCTCTGATTGATGCGCTTCAATCGACTCGTTAAGGACGAGTGGCCCTGCTCTCGCGGGCCGTCAGGATCTTCCGTCGTGTTCGTGCGACCGGACTTTCGGCTGCCCTGCGCCCGCGAACGCCCAGCGATCACCCTCGATCGACCGGCGCCGCAGCGAATGAGGGAGCGATCGGCCGGGACGGGACCGCGAACTGGCTCGTCGATCGGCGAACCCACCACAGGACGCGCTGGCGGACGCCACGGTTTGGAGCGCTTCAATGCCCATCGTGTATTCTGCCGCTTGCCCGCGGCAGCGCCGGTCACTGTGAGCGCCCTGCCGCCCCGGGCTGGATGAGACCGGAGGTCGAGGAGCGCTGTGGCAACCGCCCGTCCGCGAGTACAGGGGCATGCCGGTCCGAGCATGCAGGACGTCGCCGACGCCGCGGGCGTCTCGGTCGGCACTGTCTCCAACGTGCTGAATCATCCGGCGAAGGTGAGCCCGGCGACGGCACAGCGCGTCCGCGAGGCCATAAGCCGGCTCGGTTTCGTGCGTAACGACGCGGCCAGGTCGCTGGTCTCGGGCACGACCAACAGCGTCGGCATGGTGCTCGCCGATATCGAGAACTCCCTGTTCATCGACATGGCACATGGTGCGCAGGACGCCGCCCGAGCGATCGGCCAGAACCTGCTGCTCGCGAACACGGCATGCGACATGACGCTTCAGGACGAGTATCTGGACCTCTTCGACGAGTCCCGGATGACCGGCGTGCTGCTGGCTCCGATGGAGGACTCCTCGGCCGGCATCGCCCGCATCCGTTCGCACGGGCGTCAAGTCGTGCTCCTCAACTACGCTCCGAGACCGGGCACGTGCTGTTCGGTGCTGGTCAACAATGAACACGTCGGATATCTGGCGGCTCGCCATCTGATCGATACCGGGCGCAAGCGACTGGCCTACGTGGTGGCGCACGACGACTACCAACCCGTGCGCGACAGGCGCAGGGGAGTGCGCGCGGCCGTCGAGGAGGCAGGACCCGACGTCACCCTGGAGGAGATCGACAGCGTGGGCCTGACCAAGTCCCACGGGCATGTGGTCGGCCGGGATCTCGCGCGGCGAGCTCCCGGCGATCTGCCGGACGGCCTGATCGCCGTCACCGACGAGCTGGCCAACGCCGTCATCCATGAACTGCACACCGTGGCGGGGATCCGGGTGCCCGACCAGGTCGCGGTCGTCGGCTGCGAGAACAACCGCGCGGCGGGCGCCGCTGCGGTGCCGCTGACCGCGGTGGACATGCCGGGCCGGATGATGGGGCAGGAGGCGATCCGGCTCCTCATGGACGAGGTGGCCTCGGGCGACCGGCACCGGCATGCCACGGTCGTGCTGGAGCCCGAGCTGATCGTCCGCGCAAGCGCGCCGAGCTGATCGCTCGCGCCCGCCTGCGCACCGATGGCCTGCGCCGTCGCGCTGCAGTGATGGCCTGCGCCGTCGCGCCGGACTGTTCGTCCGCGCCGACGCGCAGGCCTGTTCGTCCCGATCCCACATCCCGAGTCGACGGTCCCGAGTCGACGGTCCCGAGTCGACGGTCCGAGTCGGCTCACGGAGCTGGTCGTCCGCGCCGACCGCCGCTCGGAACGTCCACGTCGGTGCCGCTCTCGCCGCGCGTGTCCGCCCGAGCGTGACCGTGCGGTTCATGACCGCCCGCCCGCCCGTGGTCGTGCGGGACGCCGGCGTCCCCGCAGGCGATCCTGGTGGACCGCCCTGCCCGCTCTCCCTGCGGATCGCAGAGCCGCCGTCACCGCAGACCGAGCGGTCGCCCGTGGCCTCGCATCGGGGGCGATTCCGGCATCCGGCACCGCCCGCATCCTTCGCGCACGGTTCGGAAACATCCGCGACAGATCCTTGACACGCGCTGATATGGGTCATAGGTTCCCGGCATTCCCTCCATTGAAGCGTTTCAACGCGCTCTGTGTGCCGAGGAGCACCCGTGCACAAGACCCTCAGGACCCGTCGCATCGCCCTGCTGGCAACCGCTGTCACGTTGAGTCTGGGGCTGAGCGCCTGCGGCGGCGGCAGTGGCCCGGGCACCGCCGCGAAGTCGTTCACCCTCACCATCAACGACGACAACCACATCGTTCAGCAGGAGCTCACCACCCTGAGCAAGGGGTCGTGCACGTCGCAGAACAAGGCCCTGCCGCTGAAGATCCAGACGCTGCCGATCGGCAACGTCGACCAGAAGGTGCAGCTGCTCGCCGGTCAGAACGCCCTGCCGGTGCAGTTCGCGGCGGGCGGCACACCGCAGCTCACCAAGACCCTGGACAAGGCCGGCCAGGTCCTCGACCTGGAGAAGACGCTCAAGGACCTCGGCGTCTGGGACGACATCCAGCCGGCGGCCGTCAAGACCGTTCAGAACCTGTACGGCAAGTTCAACGTCATGCCCTACCAGTTCAACATCGAGGGCATCTGGTACAACAAGAAGCTCTTCACCGACCATCACATCGCCGTCCCCGCCGATTACGACCAGCTGGTCGCGGCGGCGGCGAAGTTCAAGGGCGCCGGTGTCACCCCGTTCTCCGCGGACGGCAAGGACGGCTGGCCCCTCACCCGTCTCGTCAGCGGATACCTCTACCGCGAGCTGGGCCCGAACGCCCTCCAGGACGTCGCGGACGGCAAGGCCGAGCTGACCGACCCCGCCTACGTGAAGGCCGCGCAGGCCGTCGCCGACCTCGGCAAGGCCGGCTACTTCGGCAAGGGCGTCGGATCGATCGACTACGACACCGCGACACAGCAGTTCCTCACCGGCAAGGCCGCCATGTTCTACATGGGCAGCTGGGCGCTCGGCGACTTCAACGACAAGACCAAGAACAAGATCGGCGCGGACAACGTCGGTTTCATGCCGTTCCCGGCCGTCGCGGGCGGCAAGGGCAGCGCGGACCAGATCCCGGCCAACGTCGGCCTCCCCGTCGCCGTCTCCGCTAAGTCGTACGACGCCAAGGTCGGCGACTGGCTCTCCTGCATCACCAAGAACTACGGCGCCGCCTCGCTGAAGGACCAGGGCACCGTCTCCGGGTTCAAGCCGAACGGCGACACCGGCACCCTCCCGCCGCTCACGCAGACGGTCCAGGACACGATCACGAAGACGACGACCAGCACCCTGTGGTTCGAGGCGCTGTTCAACACGAAGGCCACGGAGACCAGCCAGACGAACGCAGCGCCGCTCGTCACCGGCTCCCTCTCCGCGAAGGACTTCATGCGGAAGGTCCAGGCCGACCTCGACAACGGCTGACCCCGCAGCACCACCGCCGTCCGCATCGAACCCTTCGTGAGAGAGCCGTCATGCGTTCAGTTCTGGGAGACCGCCGTGCCATCGCCGTCCTGCTGGGCCCGGCGCTGCTGGTGTACACCCTGGTGATGCTCGTGCCGATGGGCTGGTCCCTCGGATACACCTTCTTCAAGGGCAACGTCATCGAGGGTTTCACCTTCGGAGGGCTCGGCAACTTCGAGAAGCTCTGGCACGATCCGCAGGCGCACTCGGCGCTCTGGTTCACCTTCAAGTACGCGCTCGCCGTCAGCGCCGGACAGGTGCTGTGCGGGTATTTGCTCGCCCTGCTCTACGTGTTCGTCCTGCGCAAGTCCTCCGCGGTGGTGCGGACGCTGGTGTTCTTCCCGGTGATCCTTCCGACGGTCGCCGTGGCCCTGATGTTCCAGAAGCTCTTCGCCGTCGCACCGCAGAACGGCCTGGCGAACATCGCCCTCGAAGGGGTCGGCATCCACCACGGCGACTGGTTCGCGAGCGCCGGGGGCTCCTTCGTCGTCCTGGTCGTCATGGACGTATGGCGCTCCATGGGCTTCTACGGCGTCCTCCTCTTCGCGGGGCTCGTCGACATCCCCGACGAGACGCTCGAATCGGCACGGCTGGACGGCGCCACCGGCTGGCGGCTGATCCGGCACATCGTCCTGCCGCTGTCCGCACCCGTGCTGCTGTCGTCGGTCGTGTTCAGCATCAACGGAACCCTGAAGGTGTTCGACTCGGTCCTCGCCCTGACCAACGGCGGCCCGGGCAGCGACACGACGCCGCTGACCCTCTACATGTTCCGCACGGCGTTCTCCTACGGCGACTACGGCTACGGCAGCACCATCGCGTCCCTGCTCACCGTCGTCTGCCTCGGCGTCACCCTGATCGTCTTCCGTTTCTCGCGCCGCGACCTGACCAAGGGCTGAACCCCATGACCGACACCATCACGTCGCCGCGGCGCAGATTCCTGCCCAGCCCACGGCCGGCCACCGTGCGAAAGCCCGGGCGCGCCCGGCGCCTGACCCGCGACCTGCTTGTCGCCCTGCTGGTGGCCGTCGAGGTGACGCCCCTGCTGTGGCTGCTGCTCAGCTCCTTCAAGACCCAGTCGGAGTTCGTCAACGACCCCGCCTGGTCGCTCCCGGGGAAGTGGGACTTCCACAACTACGCCGACGCCTGGACGACCGGACACGTCGCCCTCTACGTCCGCAACAGCTTCCTGGCCACCGTGCCCTCGCTCGCACTGATCATCGTGCTGGGCACCGCCGCCGGCTTCGCCCTGGAGGTCATGATCTGGCGCGGACGCCACCAGGTGCTCCTCGTCTTCCTGCTGGGCATCATGGTGCCGAGCCAGATGATCCTGCTGCCCCTGTTCCGGGTGTACTTCCAGAGCGGCCTTTCCGGCACGATGTGGCCGCTGATCATCACCTACACCGCGGTCGGTCTGCCGCTCACGGTCTTCATGATGGCCACCTACTTCCGGGCGGTCCCGCGCGAGATCTTCGAGGCCGCCACCCTCGACGGCGCCGGCATGCTCACCGCCTTCTGGCGGATCGGATTCCCCGTCGTGCGCAACGCCGTCTTCACCGTCGCGCTGGTGCAGTTCTTCTTCATCTGGAACGACCTGCTCATCTCGCTCACCTTCACCACGGACGACGACCTGCGCACCATCCAGGTCGGGCTGCTCAACTTCACCGGCCAGTACGGAGAGACCGCCTACGGACCGCTCTTCGCGGCGATCACCATCAACGTCGTCGGCGCCCTGGTGCTGTACCTGCTGATCAACCAGCGCATCATCAAGGGCCTGACCGCCGGGGCGGTGAAGGGATGAGCCCCGAGCGGACACCCACGGTGGCCGCGCCGACCGCGGAACACCACCGGGAGGCCATGGGCATCGGCGAGCCGGCGCCCCGTATCTCCTGGAAGACGACGGCGCCGGCCGGCTGGACGCAGCTCGGCTACCAGTTGGAGGCCACCCGCACCGACGGGACGCGCCGCACGGACTGGGTGACCTCCCAGGACTCCGTGCTCGTCCCCTGGCCGACGGCTCCGCTGGCCTCGCGGGAGAGCTGCGAGATCCGCGTGCGGGTCCGCGGATCCGACCTGACCGTCAGCGCATGGAGCCCGCCGCTGCGGATCGAGAGGGGCTTGTCGGAGCCGACGGACTGGACGGCCCACGCGATCTCGCCGCAGGATCCGGAGCGGGCCGCCGTGCGCCGGCCACCACTGCTGCGCAAGGAGTTCGCCGTCGTCGGCGCGGAGGTGGAACGCGCGCGGCTGTACGTCACCGCACACGGTCTGTACGAGATCGAGATCAACGGCCGACGAGTGGGCGATCACGCGCTCGCGCCCGGCTGGACCAGCTACCACCACCGGCTGCGCTACCAGACCCACGACGTCACCGACCACCTGCGCACCGGCGCCAACGCCATCGGCGCATGGCTGGCCGACGGCTGGTACCGGGGACGGCTGGGTTTCGACGGCGGCCACGCCGACCTCTACGGCGACCGGCTCGCGCTCCTCGCCCAACTGGAGATCGTCCACCGCGACGGAAGCGTCACCGTCATCGGCACCGACACCTCCTGGCGGGCCGGCCGGGGCCCGATCCTTTCCTCGGGCCTGCTCGACGGCGAGACGTACGACGCCCGGGAGGAACTGCCCGGCTGGTCGAGCCCAGGATTCGACGACGGGGGCTGGTCCCCGGTGACACTCGTCGCCCGGGACCCGGCGACCCTGGTCGCCCCCACCGGCCCGCCGGTGCGCTGCACCGAGGAGACAGAACCTGTCCTGGTGACCGCCCTGGACGGCGACCGGCTCCTGGTGGACTTCGGCCAGAACCTCGTGGGCAGGGTCCGCATCACGGTCTCGGGTCCCGCCGGTCACACGGTCGTCATCCGCCACGCCGAGGTGCTCCAGAACGGTGAGCTGTGCGTGCGCCCCCTGCGCGACGCCGTGTCCACCGACCGCTACACCCTGCGCGGTGGAGGCCCCGAGACCTGGGAGCCGCGCTTCACCCTCCACGGGTTCCGCTACGCCGAGATCACCGGCTGGCGCGGCGGCGACCCGGGCCGCGACATCGTCGCGCGCGTCCACCACACCGACATGGCGAGAACCGGGTGGTTCGCGTGCTCCCACGCGCAGGTGAACCGTCTGCACGAGAACGTGGTGTGGAGCCTGCGCGGCAACTTCGTCGACCTCCCGACCGACTGCCCCCAGCGGGACGAGCGGCTCGGCTGGACCGGCGACATCCAGATCTTCGCGCCCACCGCCGCCTTTCTCTACGACTGCCACGGCATGCTCGCGTCCTGGCTGCGCGACGTCGCCGTCGAACAGCACGACGACGGCACCGTCCCGTGGTACGTGCCCCAGATCCCGGGCGGCGAGCAGTGGACCCCGGCCAGACCGGGCGCGGGCTGGGGCGATGTCGTGGCGCTGACCCCGTGGGATCTGTACCGGGCCTCGGGCGACGCCGGTCTCCTCGCCGCCCAGTACGACAGCGCGCGGCGATGGGTCGACCTCGTCACCGAACTTGCCGACGAGTCGGGCCTGTGGAGCCGCGGCTACCAACTCGGCGACTGGCTCGACCCGTTCGCACCCCCGCACGATCCCGGAGCCGGCCGCACCGACCGTCACCTCATCGCCACCGCGTACTACGCATGGTCCGCACGGCACGTGGCGTGGACCGCGGGCGTCCTGGGGCGCGAGGACGAACAGCGTCGCTACGAGCGACTCGCCGACCGGGTACGGCGGGCGTTCGTCGACGCGTACGTCCTGCCGGACGGGACGATGAGCAGCGACACCCAGACCGCGTGTGCCATCGCGTTGCAGTTCGACCTCCTCCCCGACGCGGAGGCCCGGGCCACCGCCGGACGGCGTCTGGCCGACCTGGTCGCCGCAGGCGGGCACACCATCCAGACGGGCTTCATCGGCACCCCCCTGGTGACACCCGCGTTGAGTGCCACCGGGCACGACGACACCGCCTATTCCCTGCTCCTCCAGCAGGAGTGTCCGTCGTGGCTGTACGCACTCAGGCACGACGCCACCACCGTCTGGGAACGCTGGGACAGCATGCTGCCCGACGGCACCGTCAATCCGGGCGAGATGACCTCGTTCAACCACTACGCCCTCGGGGCCGTCGCGCAGTGGCTGCACAACACCGTCGCCGGGCTGACCGCGGGTGCGCCCGGCTACCGCGACGTCGTCTTCCGTCCACGACCGGGCGGCGGAATCACCTGGGCGAGTGCCACCCACGAATCGCCCTACGGCCGTGTGGCGATCCGATGGGAGCTGCGGGAGTCGCGGCTCACCGTGGAGACGACCGTGCCCACCGGAGCGACAGGCCGCATCGAATGGCCCGACGGAAGCGTGACCGACCTGCCGACCGGGACGTCCACCCACTCCCGACCGGCCGCCTGCCGCCCTGCGGGCGACCATGCCGACACCTCAGCGACACAAAGGAGTCTCGCGTGACCAGCCACCACACCCAAGAGCCCCGAACCGGAACCCACAGACGGCACGGGCGCCCCGCCCTCGCCGCGATCGTGGTCGTGCTCCTGACCGTTCTCGGCCTGCTCACCGCCTCGCCCGCCCAGGCGCTCAGCGGCGACCTTCGCATGCACGACCCGAGTGTCATCAAGGTGGGCGGCTGCTACTACGGCTTCTCCACCGGGTTCGAGCACGACTCCCTCAACCCCAGTGGATCCATCACGCTCCGCAAGACCTGCGGGGGGACCGCGGCGTCCGGCTGGACGAAGGTGGGCAACATCTGGGAGTCGACCCCGTCCTGGATCGCCGGCAAGCTGGGCTCCACCCCGCCGAACATATGGGCCCCGGACGTCAAGTACTTCAACGGCCTCTACCACCTGTACTACGCGGGCTCCCTGTGGGGCAGCAACTACGCCGTCATGGGCCTGGCCACCGCCACGAACATCGAGGGCCCCTGGACCGACCAGGGCATGGTCACGGACGTCAACTACCCGATCGATCCCAACGTCGACTGGGGTCCCGACGGCAGGCTCTACATCTCCTGGGGCTCCTGGACCGGCAGCGGCACCTACATGCACGTCCTGGACACCGCGACCGGCAAACTCTCGACCACCGACAACAACCTGTGGCACATCGCCGTCGGCATAGAGAACCCCACCGTCATCCTGAACGGCGGCTACTACTACCTCTTCGGTTCCAAGGGCACCTGCTGCAGCGGAGTCAACAGCACCTACTACACCGTGGTCGGCCGCTCCACCGGCATCACCGGCCCCTATCTCGACCAGAACGGCACCGACATGGCCTCCGGCGGCGGCACCACCGTCCTCACCGGCGCCTACCCCAGAGTGGCCGCCGGCGGCGCCGACGCCTACGACGACGGCACCGCCAAGTACCTCGCCTATCACTACTACGACGGTGACAACTCCGGGCGGGAAACCCTCGACATCCGCCAGGTGACCTTCGCGAACGGCTGGCCGGTCCTCGCCGGTCCGCTCGGCGCCGCGAACAACCACCTGCTGAACCGCAACAGCGCCAAGTGCGCAGACGTCTGGGGCCTGAGCACGGCGGACGGGGCAGCGGTCGACTCCGGCAACTGCAACTCCGGGGCCAACCAGCAGTGGGTGCCCACCGCGGTCGGCTCCGACTACGAACTCGTCAACGTCAACAGCGGCAAATGCCTGCAGATCTCCGGCGCCTCCACCGCCGACGGAGCGGTCGCGGTCCAGTCGGCGTGCACCGGAGCCCCGCACCAGCTGTGGACGAGAACGGCGGTCATCGGCGGCTACGTCACCTTCGCCAACGCCAACAGCGGCAAGTGCCTTGAGGTCGCCGGGGCGTCGACCGCCAACGGTGCGGCCCTGGACCAGGCAGCGTGTACCTCCGGCACGAACCAGCAATGGATGGTGGTCTGACCCTCCCTGGCACTCCCTGACACGCCGGTCGTCGCGTGGGACGGTTCGGTCCGCCTCGTCGTCGTGCGGGGCGGCGACGAGAGGCTCAGGACGGCACGGCTGAAGCCGGCGGACTCCGCCGGCTTCAGCGCGTTCCGCACGGTCACCTCACCCATGTGACGTGCGTCACGTGATCCCATTGGTTACGTTGAGGTGACCGGATGCCGATGGCGAGTATGGACACGCAGCGGGAGAACTCGCCGAAGGAGAGGGACAGCCCGCTTCGACGGCGTCGAACCCGCTGCCGATCGAGGGCGCGTGCATCGCGCGGCCCGGTCTCTCCGCGGGTCGGCAGGTCCAGGACGTTCTGGGACGGCGCCCGAGGAGCAGGTCCGCCGAAACCCGACCGCGCGTCGCCGGCCCGTCCGGCGTCGCGCACCTCGCGCCTCGTGTCCTACCCGTACCGGTAGTCGTACCGCCTCCATGTCAGAGGCATAGGGAGTGTTGTCATGACCAGCAAGAACGTCGACGTCGCGCGTGAGTACTTCCAGGCCGTCCAGAAGGGTGACCTGGCCAAGGTGGGCGAGCTTCTGGACGAGGGGATCGTCTGGCATCAGCCGGGGGCCAACCGGTTCTCCGGTGAGCACAAGGGGCGCGATGCCGTCTTCGCGATGCTCGGCGGAATGATGGAGGCCAGTCAGGGCTCCTTCGCCATCGACGCGGTCCACGCTCTCATGGGCAACGGCGACATGGTGTCCGCCTCGATCCACTTCGCCGGGCGGCGCGAGGACGCGTCCATGAGCATGGACGGCGTCGACGTCCTGCGCCTCAAGGACGGCAGGATCGTCGAGATGTGGCTGTTCTCCGGCGACCAGATGGCCGAGGACGCCTTCTGGGGGAAGTAGGCCGCCCGCACCCTGCCCGGACGCAAGCGCTCCGGCGAACTCCGGGGCGCACGGGCCGTGTCGCCCGTCCCGGCTCCCCGGCCCGGCGTCTCGCCGGGCCGGCGCCTTGGTGGCCGGCCGTCGCGGTCACGGGCGGGAGTCGTAGCTCTCGCGTGCCGCGAGCACCTCGGTGAAGTGTTCCTGGGCCCAGAGGGCGAGTGCCTGAAGCGGGGCGTACAGAGTGCGCCCCAGCGCGGTCAACTCGTACTCCACCCGGGGCGGGACCTCGCCGTACACGTGCCGGGCGATGAGGCCGTCGCGTTCCAGATCCCGGAGCGTCTCGGTGAGGACCTTGGCGCTGATGCCGTCGACACCGGTGCGCAGGTCCCGGAAGCGCATGGGGCCGGAGCTGAGCGCGATGACCACCATGGCCGTCCACTTGTTGGCGATGCGGGCGAGCGAGGTACGGGACGGGCAGGTCGCCGTCATGACATCGAAGGCCGGGAACTGTGGCACGTGAACGCCCTCATCGGTTGCGTCGAAGCGACTGTCATCGCCGGTAAGTGCAGGGGTCCGGCAGGCGGGATCCTCACAGGACCACCCCGCCGGGACGACCGAAGCCGCCCTGTTCCTCGGCGCGCGGAGGCATGGCGGGGAGCCAGGGCATTCCTACGCCGCGGAGGGATCGCGGGTCAAGGAGGGGGCGCCCTTCTCCGTCCTCGTGATCGTGGAGAGCGGCCGGACGGACATGGGTGCCGTGCGAGGTGTGCCGCCCGTTCCGAGGCTTGAGGGTGTGCGAAGGCGCGCCCCGGCGCGCGTCCCGTGAACCGTCGACGGGGCGGCGTGGCGGAACTCAGTCAGCGGGGGGCCGGGCGCGGCGGGCGTACGCGCGGGCGGCACGGGCCCGGTCGCCGCAGCGGATCGAGCACCAGTGGCGGCGCCCGGCGCGGAGCAGGTAGCGGTTGCAGGGGGTGGAGGGGCAGGCCGTCAGCCGTGGGGCGTCCGGGCCGGTGAGCAGATCTGCGGCGTCGGCCGCGAGGATGCCGAGAGCTTGGTCGACGAGCTGGTCGATGGGGTGCGGGGCGGTGCGGTGCATGCCCCGGACGGAGTCCCAGCCGAGCGGGGAGGCGGTGGGGACGCGGGTGAGGGCGTCGTTGACCGCGGTGAGCGCGGCGGTGGGGGCCGGGTGGCCGCCGACCTGGGCGGCGAGCAGGGCGCGTACCTGTTCGCGCAGGGAGCGCAGGCGTGCCGCGCAGATCTCCTGCATGCCGATGTCCGCGGGGGCCAAGTGGTGCTCGACCAGCCAATGGTTGGCGCGGGACGGGGTTCCCAGCAGGTCGAGGAACTGGCCGCCGGGCAGGGTGATGGCGCTGTTGGCGAGGTCGAGCGCGGGGTAGAGCTCCGCGCCCGGGGCCGGCGGCGGCCCGGGGTCGGCGGCATCGGTCTCACTCACGGTCCTCACGTTACAGCTTGCCTTCATCCGTGACAAAGCCTAGTGTCACGGTTGTAAGCCGACCTATCCGTGAGGTGATTTCGTGATGACTGCGACCGACGCGCCCGGCGAGCAGATACCCGTCCATGTCTTCGGCGGTCCGACCGCACTCATCGAGTACGGCGGGCTGCGGTTCCTGACCGACCCGACCTTCGATGCTCCCGGCGCCTACCCCTCGGGGCTGGCCAAGACCGCGCCCGCCTCCGTCGCGCCCGGCGATCTGGGCCGGATCGATGTGGTGCTGCTGTCGCACGACGAGCACGACGACAACCTCGACGCCTCGGGCCGTGCCCTGCTCGCCGAGGTGCCCCTGACCCTGACCACACCCGGTGGCGCGGGCCGGCTGGGCGGCGCCGCACGCCCCCTGAAGGACTGGGAGTCCATCGAGCTGGACCGCCCCGGCGGCGGCACGGTCACGGTCACCGGCGTCCCGGCTCTGCACGGCCCCGGGGCCCGCGAGGACCTCGAACCGGTCGTCGGCGAGGTCGTCGGCTTCGTCCTGAGCGGTGCCGGTCTGCCCACCCTCTACGTCAGCGGTGACAACGCCCAGCTGTCGTTGGTCCGCGAGATCGCCGACCGCTTCGGGCCGGTCGACACCGCTGTGCTCTTCGCCGGCGCGGTCCGCACCGATCTCCTGGACCGCCGGCTGCTCACCCTCGACAGCGCTCAGGCCGCCGAGGCCGCCCGTATCCTGGGCGCCCGCCGGATCGTGCCGGTCCACTTCGACAGCTGGGCCCACTTCACCGAGGGTCGCGAGCACCTCGTGGACGCCTTCACCGCCGCGGGACTGATCGACCGCGTGGAACTGGCCTGACCCCGCAACCCGGGCCACCGCGCGGCGCGCCGAGGAAGCCCTCGGGAATCCCTCTTCCGCGCCGACGGTGCGCTCCGGCTTCACCGCCACCGGCCCCGGTCGGTCCACGGATACCATGAGCTCATTCGTTGGAAGAATGTTCTATGGAAGACGGCCGTGGTTGATCTGAAGCTGGTGTACCAGGATCTGGTCCGGTTCGAGATCGAGCTGTGGAATGCCGTCGACGCGCGACTGCGCGCCGAATGCGACCTCCGGCTCACCTGGTTCGAGGTCATGCGGCTGCTCGCTCAGCGCTCGCAATGCCGCGTCCAGGACATGGCGGACGAGTTCGGCATCACCGTGGGCGGCACCAGCAAGGTGGTCGACCGGATCGAGGCCGCCGGTCACTGCCGACGGCGCGCCAACCCCGACGACCGTCGCTCGTCGCTCGTCGAGCTCACGCCCGCAGGACGTCGCCTGGTGGACACGGCCACGGAAGTCT
Source organism: Streptomyces hayashii (assembly GCF_024539815.1). Classification (GTDB taxonomy): domain Bacteria; phylum Actinomycetota; class Actinomycetes; order Streptomycetales; family Streptomycetaceae; genus Streptomyces; species Streptomyces hayashii. The sequence continues at coordinate 25,867 of NZ_JAHHIU010000082.1, read as the reverse complement.
TCGAGGCCGAGCTCAGGACGCGGATCGGTTCCGTGCTACCTGAGCGGGACCTGGAGAACCTCGCCGCCACACTGAGCACGCTCCGGGCGGCCGGGCGTGCGGTGAGCGCACCTCAGCAGTCGGCGTAGGGGCGTTCGGCCCGACGGGGAAAGGGCCGGCGGCCTGCTCGCGGGCAGGCGCCGGAACGCGCTCGTCCCGGCCGTGGGGTCAGTCGGCGATGCCGGCGAAAGCGATGACCTTCTCGATGCGGGCCCGCACGAGGAGGTTTCCCGGGCCGCCGTTGCGTGCGGCGTACTCCTCGGCGCGGTCCTCGCCCATGTACCGGGCCCCGAGGCGCCTGGCCCACCGCAGCGTCTCGTCGGTGTCCTCGGAGTCGGAGATCTCGGCACGGCCCTGGAGCAGGACGAAGGCGTAAGGGGGCTGGTCCTGGTCCACGCAGAGCGCGAACCGTCCGTCCCGGGCCAGGTTGCGTCCCTTGACGCCGTCCTTCTCGGTGTTGAACACCACGTCGTCTCCGTCGAGCACGAACCACACGGGTGTGACGTGCGGGCTGCCGTCGGCCCGGACGGTCGACAGCTTGCCGGTGCGGGTGTCCTGCGAGACGAAGGCCCGCCACTGCTGGTCGGTCATTTTCCGCATGAGTCTGCCTTTTTCTGGTCGGGCGCCTTGCGCGGGGAAGCCGGGCCGTCCGGCGTCCGCGCGGAGAGCGTGCGGTCCGCGGGCTCGGGGGTGCTTGCGCGTCGTGGAGTCGCCGGGTGAAGACTAGGCGTATCCATTCCATGGAATCAACTTCTTGGGAATCATGTTCCGTGTATGCTCATTCGACGGGCGCCGCGCGCGGTGGTCCGTCCCGGAGCCGAAGAACTTCGGAGGGCACGCTCGGGAAGGAGAAACGATGGCGCACGACGAGGTGGCGGGCGGGGACCGACGGGCCGTGGCCCCGGGCGCACGAGCTGAGGCCATGGCCCAGGGCGCACGCGGTGCGGACGCGGCGGCTCCGCCGCTCTCCATCCAGGTGCGCGGGGCGAAGGTCCACAACCTGAAGAACGTCGACGTGACGGTGCCGCTGCGCCAACTCGTCGCGGTGGCAGGGGTGTCCGGCTCCGGGAAGTCCTCGCTGGCGATGGGGGTGCTCTATGCGGAGGGCTCACGGCGTTACATCGAGGCGCTGTCCACGTACACCCGCCGCCGCATGGCGCAGGCGCCGCGTGCGTCGGTGGACAGCGTCCAGCACGTGCCGGCGGCCCTCGCCCTGCGGCAGCGGCCCGGGGTGCCCGGGGTGCGCAGCACTTTCGGGACGTCGACCGAGCTGCTCAACGTGCTGCGCCTGCTGTTCTCCCGGCTGGGATCACACCTGTGCCCGAACGGCCACCGCCAGGACCCGACGATCGACGTGGCCGCGGGACTGGATCTGACCTGCCCGGTGTGCGACGTGACGTTCTACCCGCCGGGCGCGGAGTCACTGGCCTTCAACTCGGACGGCGCGTGCCCGCAGTGCACCGGCACCGGAACGGTCCGGGAAGTCGACGAAGCGGCTCTCGTCCCCGATCCGCAACGCACCGTCGCCGAGGGCGCGGTGGCCCCGTGGTCGATGTTCGGACTGACGGTGATGCCGCAGGTCGCAGCCGAACTGGGAGTGCGCACCGATGTGCCGTACGCGCAACTGACCGAACACGAGCGCGACATCGTCATGCACGGCCCCGCCGAGCAGCGGCACATCAGCGTCCGGTCCAAGAACGGCAAGTTCTTCGAGCTGGACTTCACCTACCGCAACGCCCGCCGGGCCGTCGAGGAGGCCCTGAACAAGGCCACCACCGAACGCGGGCTGAACCGCGTGAACAGGTTCATCAGCGCCCAGCAGTGTCCGGCCTGCCACGGCACCCGGCTCAGCGAGCAGGCCCGCGCCACCCTCGTCGACGGCATCGGCCTCGCAGAGGCCACCGCGAAGACGCTCGACGAACTCGTCGCCTGGGCCCCCGCTCTCGCTGATGCCCTGCCGTCCGAGATGCGCCCGATGGCGCGGAACATCGTCGCCACCCTGCTGGAGACCGCCCGCCGCCTGGTCGAACTCGGCCTCGGCTATCTCGCCCTGGACCGGGCGAGCTCCACCCTGTCGACCGGCGAGCGGCAACGCGTCCAACTGGCCCGCGCCGTACGCAACCAGACCACCGGCGTGCTCTACGTCCTCGACGAACCCTCCATCGGCCTGCACCCCTCGAACGTGGACGGTCTGCTCGGCGTCATGCGCGACCTGCTCCGCGACGGCAACTCCGTGGTCCTCGTCGACCACGACGTCCAGGTCCTGCGTGAGGCCGACTGGCTCATCGAGATCGGCCCCGGCTCCGGCACCGAAGGCGGCACGGTCCTGGCCACCGGCGACGTCACCGCTCTCGGCAAGGACCCCGACTCCCTGATCGGTGGGTTCCTCACCGGCCGCGAACCCGTCCTGGTCCGGCAACGGGCCCACCGGGACAAGATGTTCGACCAGGGCCGCATCCACCTCTCCACCCGGCCCCTGCACACCGTGCACGCCCTGGACGTCGGCATTCCCCGGGGTCGACTGACCGCAGTGACCGGCGTCTCCGGATCGGGCAAGACCACGCTGATCCTCGAAAGCCTGATCCCCGCGCTTCAGGCGAAAGCCGCGGGCAGCGCGCTGCCCGACCATGTGGCCGCGGTGGACGCGCCGGCGATCACCCGGGTGAACACGGTCGACGCCACCCCCATCGGCGTCAACGTCCGCTCCACCGTAGCCACCTACAGCGGCATCCTCGACGACCTGCGCCGGGCCTACGCCGCCACCGACGCGGCCGGGCAGCGCGGGCTCACGGCGGCGGACTTCTCCTACAACACCGGCTCCCTGCGCTGCCCCCGGTGCGAGGGCACCGGGCAGGTCTCCCTCGACGTCCAGTTCCTGCCCGACGTCGACATCGCCTGCCCCGCATGCGACGGCGCCCGGTACGCCCCCGCGGCCGCCGACATCCTTCGCCCGGCGGACGGGGTCCCGGGCGACGGGCTGTCCATGCCCGAACTGCTCGCCCTCACCGTCAGGCAGGCGATCGAGCAGGTCGGAGACATCCGCCGGGTGAGAACCCGACTCCAAGCCCTCATCGACCTCGGACTCGGATATCTCACCCTCGGCGAAGACACCCCGGCCCTCTCCGGCGGCGAGGCGCAGCGGCTGAAGCTCGCCACCGAGCTGACGCGCGACCAGTCCGACACCCTCTTCGTCCTGGACGAACCCAGCGTCGGGCTCCACCCCCTCGACATCCGCACGCTTTTGAACGTCCTCCAGCGACTGGGCGACAACGGCGCGACCGTCATCGTCATCGAACACGACCTGGACATGATCGCCAACGCCGATTACGTCATCGACATGGGGCCCGGAGGCGGGACCGCCGGGGGCGGCATCGTCGCCGCCGGCACTCCCGAGGACCTCTCCCGTGATCCGCACAGCGTCACCGCCCGCTATCTCGCCCGCCATCTGCACCCGACGGAGAGGTAGACCGGGCGGAGTCGGGCGATGGCTGCCGGTGGCGGCCGATCGGGCAGCAGGGCCGGCACCCCCGCCGCGGAGCGGATCCCGCGCCCCGAACGGAGTGCGCACGTCCGCGCGGCCGGTCACCGCTGGGCCGAGCGGCCGTCGCCGCTGCCTCAGCTGGTCTGCTGACGGCCGTCGGCTGTCAGCAGGAGTTCCCGGAGGCGCGTTGCGTAGGCGCGCGGGTGGCTGGTGTTCCCGTTGTGCCCGCCGGGCAGTTCGTGCAGTTCCCGGTCGAGCCGCGCGGCGAGGGCGGTCGCGCACCGGTAATCGAAGACGGTTCTCGGCGTGGTGCGCCCGGCCGCCGGGATGATGTGTGTGCCGGTGCTCCGCAGGGCGTCGACGTCGAGCGTGTCCTGGATCACCGCGGTGAAGTCGTGCCGGACGAAGAAGTCGAAGTTGGCCTTGCGCAGGGCGTTCATCGGCTGGGGTGTCAGGTCCGGTTCGGTGTCCCCGTTCGTGGGGTCGATGCCCAGGGTCCGGGCGATCTCCGGGAGGGCGGCGCCGAGGCCCTCGCGGAGATAGAGGTCCTGGAGGGCGGCGAGCTCGTGGTTGTGGTGAGCGCGTTCGGCGCCGGGCAGGAGGCGCGGTGCGACGGGTTCGTGGGCGATGAGGACGCGGATCTGCCCGGGATGCCGTGTGGCGACGTGGAGGCCGATGACGGCTCCGAGACTGCAGCCGAGCATGAGGGCCGGCCCGTCCGTGAGGGAGGCCAGGAGACGGTGGACGTCTTCGGCGTGCTCGGCGAGTGTCACGCCCTGTTCGGGGTCGTCGAGCAGGCTGCGGGAAAGCCCACGTCGGTCGTAGGTGACCACCGTGTGGGAATCGGCGAGTGCGGTGACGAGGTCGGTGCTGCGGTCGGCGTCGCCTTCGCCGCTCTGTGAGATCAGCAGCAGCGGGCCGGTGCCGCGGACCTGGAAGTGCAGGGTTGCGCCGGAAACGGCGAGCATGCCGGTGCTCACGGTCGTGGACATGGTGATCCCCCCTTGCGGGCGGCGGTCCCTCCGCCGTCCCCTCCGACGAACTTAATCCATCGAATCAGATACATCAAGACTGATGGATCGATTTCGATGTACCGTGGAGGCGTGGACGGAGTCGAGTTGTTCCTGCTGGGACGCACCCTGATGAAGATCGGCGAGGAGGCCCTGCCCGAGCCTCCTGGCGGGACCGCGCGCTATGCGGGCAGCGCCCGCACGGTGTTGATCGTGGCCAGCGACATCGCCGCCTGTCAGGACACCACCGTCGGCGAGATCGCCGCCCGCACCGGCCTGCCGCAGAGTCAGGTCTCCACGGCCGTGGCCCGGCTCAAGGAAGCCGGATCCGTGCGGACGTCGCCCGATCCCGCCGACCGGCGCCGCATGCTGGTGCGCCCGAACCCCGAGGTCTCTCCGCGGGTGGCGCAGGTCCGCGCGGCCGGCGTCGACGACGCTGTCGCAGCCGCCCTGGGGTCCGATGATCCCCGGCGGCTCGCCGAGGTCACGGAAGCGTTGGAGGTGCTGGCCCGCAATCTCATGCCGCAGCCGGCGCCGTCACGAGCTCCGGCCGCGCGTTCCGGGCCGCCGGCGTAGGCGGGTCCCGGGGAAGGCCATGGCGTCGCGCCGGGGCGCTCACGCCGGCGGGGTCAGCAGGTCGGCCAGTACGTCGGGCCGTTCCAGCGCGATGAAGTGGCCCGCTCCCGGTACCTGCGTGAAGTCGGCGGCCGGCAGCAGCTTCCTGTCGGCTTCCCGGTCGGAGGGCCGGGACCAGTCCTGCTCGCCGTAGACGAGGTGGACGGGGGCCTTGACCCCGGAGTAGCGGGAGCGGGCCGCGACGAGGCTGGGCAGGGCTCGGTACACGGCTCGTGCGACGGTCGGGTATCCGGGGCGGCCGCCCACCCGGAGGAGCTCGTCCACGTAGTCCTCCCGCAGCGCGCTCTTGTCGCCGAGGCCGCCCCGCAGGATCGCGCGGAGGGCGGGCCTGGGCTCCACCCCGGCGATCACCGGCCCCACTCCGGGGGCGAGGACGCCGCTGACCACCACACGGGCGAGGAGGCTGGAGCGGGCGATCCCGCCGCGGAAGTCGTACGGGTTCACCGCGACGACGCGTCGGACCCGGTCCGGCAGCTCGGCCGCGGTGGTGAGCGCGAGCACCGCGCCCATGGACTCGCCGACCAACGTGACGTCCTGGAGGCCGAGTTCGGTGAGCAGCCGTCCGACGCCCGCGCGCATGGCCGGTTCGTCGTACGAGGCGCCGGGCACGATCTCGGAGTAGCCCATCCCGGGCAGGTCGAGGGCGTACACGGTGAAGTGGTCCGCGATCAGCGGGATGAGCAGGCGGAAGTGCTCGGCCTGGGTGCGCACGGTGTGCAGCAGGACCAAGGGGGCGCCGGTGCCCGCCTTGAGATAGCGCAGGGTTCCCTCGTGGCCGCGGTGACCCGGGCGCGGGGCGAGGGTGTGGCTGGTGGTCCCCGGGATGTGAATCGTGGGACGCGGCTCGTGCATGGGCATCTCGACGGCTCCTCGTCCTGCGTGCTAGTCGGCCAGCTGGGGGTACAGGGCGGTGAGGTCCCCGGCGAGACCGGACTTGACCTGGCGTGAGATGTCGTCGGCGAGCACCTCGTGCGCTCCTGTCTCGACGCCGTCCAGGGCGAGCGCGGCGACCTCGCGGGGGTCGGACTTGGGAGCGTCCACGTTTGCCGCGAGGTCCGTGTCCACGTATCCCACGTGCAGTCCGGTGACGGCGATGCCGCGCGGCCGCAGCTCCAGGCGCAGGGAGTTGGTCTGTGACCACAGGGCGGCCTTGGAGGCGCTGTAGGAGCCGCCGAGGGCGATCCAGGAGAGCACGGAGTGCACGTTGAGGAGGTGGCCCCCGCCGTTGCGCTCGATGACCGGCACGAAGGCCCGGGCGAGAAGCAGCGGACCGTAGAAGTTGGTCTCGAACTCCCTGCGCACGTCGTCGACGGGGGAGTCGAGGAAGGAGGCGCCGACCGATGCGCCGGCGTTGTTGATCAGGACGGTCACGTCCCCCGCCTGTGCGGCGGCCGCCGCTACGGAGGCGGGGTCGGTGACCTCCAGCGCCACCGGGACCGCGTCCGGGTGCGTCACGCTGCGCGGGTCGCGGGCCGTGGCGTAGACCTTGCCGGCGCCGCGCGCGTACAGCTCCTCCACCAGTGCCTTGCCGATGCCGCGGATGCCGCCGGTGACGAAGACGTTCGCGCCCTTCAGAGCGGTCATGACTACCTCCACAGAATGAGAAACCGATCAGTTTCCAACCAAGGTAAACCGATCGGTTTCGCAACGCAAGCGCCAGGTGGGGATCCGTGCATGGGCTTGCGGTGCGGAAACCGATCTGTTTCTCTAGTGGAAACAGATCGGTTTCCTATCGTCGGTCCACGGCCGGCAGCTAAGGGGAAAAGTGAGTACCACCTTCGACCGCGGGGCGCCCGCCTCCGGGAAGACAGACTCGGGCCGCCGTGGCTCACATGCCGTGCGCTGGTGGGTGCTTGTCGTGCTGGGTACTGCGCAGCTCATGGTCACGCTCGACGCGACCGTGGTGAACATCGCGCTGCCCGCGGCGCAACATGACCTCGGCTTCAGCGACGGCAGCCGGCAGTGGGTCATCACGGGGTACGCCCTCGCCTTCGGCAGCCTGCTGCTGCTCGGTGGCCGGCTCGGCGACCTGTTCGGCCGGCGCACCACCTTCGTCACCGGCCTGATCGGATTCGCGGGCGCATCCGTCCTCGGCGGCGCGGCCACCAGCTTCGACATCCTCGTCACGGCGCGCGTGGCCCAGGGTCTCTTCGCCGCGCTGCTCGCCCCTGCGGCGCTCTCACTGCTCAGCGTGACCTTCACCGACCCGGCCGAGAGGCCGAAGGCGTTCGGCGTCTTCAGCGCGCTGGCCGGTGCGGGCGGCGCGATCGGGCTCCTGCTCGGCGGCATGCTCACCGAATGGGCGTCGTGGCGCTGGGTGATGTACGTGAACGTCGTCTTCGCGGCCGTGGCGCTGATCGGCGCGCTGCTGCTGCTGGCCAAGCCCGCGGTCACCGAGCGGCCCAGGCTCGACATCCCCGGCACCCTCGTCGTGAGCGCCGCGCTGTTCGCCGTCGTCTACGGCTTCGCGCACGTCGAATCCACCAGTTGGACCGACCCGGTCAGTCTCGGCTCGATGATCGTCGGCGTGGTGCTGCTCGCGGTGTTCGCCTGGCTGGAGTCCAGGGTCGCGCATCCGCTGCTGCCGCCCCGACTCGTGCTGGACCGGACCCGCGGCGGTTCGTTCCTGGCGGTGTTCGTCATCGGCATGGGGATGTTCTCGATCTTCCTGTTCCTGACCTACTACCTGGAGGCGAGCATCGGCTACTCGCCGATCAAGACCGGTCTGGCGTTCCTGCCGATGGTCGCGGGCATCGTCGCCGCGTCGACCACGGCGCCCGCGCTGCTGCTGCCCAGGGTCGGCCCGAAGATCGTGATCAGCGCCGGTTTCCTGGTCGCCGCGTCCGGCATGGCCCTGCTGACCCAGCTCAAGCTGGACAGCACCTACGTCGCCCACATCATGCCCGGGCTCGTCCTGCTGGGGCTCGGCCTCGGTGGCGTGATGGCCACCGCCTTCCAGGGCGCGACCGCGGGCATACACCACGAGGATTCCGGCGTTGCCTCGGCGCTGATCAACACCGGCCAGCAGGTGGGCGGTTCGATCAGCACGGCGCTGCTGACCACCGTCGCCTCCTCGGCCGCGACCGACTACCTGTCCTCGCACAAGCCGGGCGCGCTGACCGTGGCCCAGGCCGGGGTGGAGAGTTACACGGCCACCCTGGCGTGGGGGTCAGGGTTCTTCGTGGTCGGCGCCGTCCTTTCGGCGCTCCTGATACCGAATGCGCCGCTGTCGCCGTCGGAGGGCGAGCCCGTCATCGCCCACTGAGCGGAATCCACCGGGGGTACGCGGTCGACCGCAGCGAATGGCGAGCGGGGATGGCCCTGCCCGCGCCGAGCGGCGCATTCGACGCGTGAATCGGCGAGGCGGGACAGCGTCATTCCGGATCGGCGTACGCCTCCGCCGGCGCGGTCCGTCTCCAGCGGACCGCCGGCGGCAGATGGCGGGCACCCGTGACGGCGGCCGGTCGCCGTGCCCGTGAAGACGTCCGTCCCGACCTGGTGGAAGCCGTGTTCCTCTGCTCGCTCGACCGTGAACGACGGCGAGGGGGAGCACTCGGACATGCGCCGTAAACCGATCGGTTTTCAATTCGGCGGATTCGAGTTAACCTCGCAATATGACCACCGATGCGAAGTCAAGCCCCCGAGAGCGGCTGCTGGAGGCGGCGGCCGCCCTCACCTACCGGGAGGGTGTCGGAATCGGCGTCGACGCGCTGTGCAAGGCGGCCGGGGTGTCGAAGCGCTCCATGTACCAGCTGTTCGAGAGCAAAGACGAACTGCTGGCGGCGAGCCTGAGGGAGCGCGCCTCTGCCTACGTGGCGACCCTCCTCCCCGCGGCGGACGACGGCCGTGCACCCCGCGATCGGATACTGCACGTCTTCGAGCAGGTGGAATCGGAGGCGGGTGCGCCCGAGTTCCGGGGCTGCCGGTATCTGGCCGTGCAGATCGAACTCAAGGAGCCGAGTCATCCCGCGAGCCGGGTTGCCCGCCAGGTCAAGGCCGACCTGACCGCCTTCTTCCGCTCCGAGGCCGAACAGGGCGGTGCGGGCGATCCCGATCTGCTGGCCCGGCAGCTCAGCCTGGTCTTCGACGGGGCCAGTGCCCGCGCGGGCATCGGAGTCGACGACCTCACGGGGCTCATCACGCCCACGGTGACCACCCTGGTCGACGCGGCGGGCATGCGCTGATCGATCGCCCTCGCGGGGCGCCTTTCCTGTGTCCCGTCGCTCGCGCGCAGCCCGACGGTCGTAGCGGTGTCGCCGGGTCCAGGGGTGTCGTCGGAGCGGGTGGGCGCGGATCACGCGGCGCCTCCGCTCCGAGGGGTTCGGGGCGGTAGGCCCAATCAGGAGAAGTCCGCGGCGGTGATGCCGTCCGGGTGTCCGGTCGGCCACTCCACCAACTCGATCCGGTAGCCGTCCGGGTCGGTGAGCCACGATGTCTTCGGGCCACGCGGGCCGCCCGGGTACTGGACGGGTCCCGGCTCCAGTCCGGCGTCGGTCAGCCGCTCCAGGGTGGTGGCCAGTGTGTCCACCTGGATCGCGAGGTGGTCGAAACCCGTGCCCACGTCGACGCGTCCGCCGACGGGGCGATGGACCAGTTCGAGCGAGGCCGCCGGTTCGTCGGGGAACTTGAGGATCACGAGGTGACCGGCGTCGCCGGCCTGGACACGGCCCAGCTCGACGTAGCCCAGGGCGGTGTAGAAACCGAGCGAGCGGTCCAGGTCGGTGACGCGGTAGGAGACGAACAGCGTTTTCACGCGGCCTCCTCGGGGCGGCGCACCCGGTAGCGCAGGTGCGTGACGTCTCGGTCGTCGAGCCGTCGGACGAGGTCGAGTTCGATGTGGTCATTGCCCAGGTGCTCGAAGAGTCGTCGGCCGTCCCCCAGGAGGACCTGAACCAGGTGGATCTCCATCTCGTCGAGCTGCCCGGCTCGCAGGAGCGCTTGGGCCGCGCCGGCCCCGTGGACCATGACCGGCCGGTCCCCGGCCGCCGCGCGAGCCTGACGCGCGCACTCCTCGACGTCGGTGACGAATCGTGCGTGGCCCGGGGGCACGTCTTCGTCGTCCACGTGGTGAGTGAGGACGAAGATCGGCACACCGTCGTGATGGTCGCCCTGCCAACGCCCGGCGAGTTCGAAGGTCCGGCGGCCGGAGATCACCGCGCCGGTGGCCAGCGCCTCGCGATAGACCTGTCCGCTGGGACCGTCGGATTCCCGGTCGTCGAGCCAGTTGAAAAGACGTCCACCGGCACGTCCGAGCTCCTGGCCCGGTCGGTCGTCCGGACCGGCGATGTAGCCGTCGAGCGACATCGACATGTACAGCCGAATCGGATTGCTCATCCTGGCCTCCCTCTCTCCTCCACGACCTGGGGATGCTCCGCTCCTCGCCTCAGCGGGGCGGGCTTGATGAAGGGGAGACCTCAGGCAGCGTACAAACTCATCGCCGTGGCGAGGCGTGGATCCAGGGCGGGTCGCTCGACAAGCCGTCCGAACACGCGCCTGGTCGGTGGCGTCGGAACAGTCCGACCGGCCGTTGGGGCTGCCGGCCCGCGACCGGTCCGGGTCTGCTCGCCGACGAGGACTCCGGTCATCCGCCGACGTCGGGGGCCTCGGCTCGGGGACGGCCCTGACCGGATGGCGGCCCGTCCAGTGCTACGGCGCGGTGGGCAGATGCGGGGAGCGCAGCACGAGCAGGGTGATCTCGCTCGGGGCGAAGACGCGGAACGGCGGGCCCCAGAAGCCGGTGCCTCGGCTGGTGTAGAGAAGGGTGCGGGCGCCGTGGCGGCTGAGGCCGGCGAGGACGGGCTGGTCGAGGCGGACCAGGTGGTGGAAGGGCCAGATCTGGCCGCCGTGGGTGTGGCCGGAGAGCTGGAGGTCGATGCCGGCGGCTGCCGCCCGGTCGACGAACTTGGGCTGGTGTGCCAGGAGCAGCACGGGCAGGTCGGGGTCGGCGCCCTTCAGGGCTCCGGCGAGGTGGGCGCGGTGGCCTGCCAGACCGGAGGACTCGGCGGTGACATCGTCCACGCCGGCGACCACGAGCGTGTCGCCTCCGCGTTCGAGCAGCAGATGACGGTTGCGCAGCGGCTCCCAGCCCAGCTCGTCCATCAGGTCGACCCAGCCCTGGGCTTCGCTGTAGTACTCGTGGTTGCCGGTGACGTACACCCGGGCCAGGGCAGCCCGCACGGTTCCGAGTGGGACGGCCTGGGCGCGGCGGCGGTCGGCCGTGCCGTCCGCGATGTCGCCGGTGTGGCACACCAGGTCGGCTTCCAGAGCGTTGACCGTCTCGCACACCCGTGCCGACCAGCGAGCGCGATCGAGGGGGCCGTAGTGGGTGTCGGTGACGAGGACGACGCGGAGGCCGTCCAGCCCGGCTCCCAGCCGGGGGAGCCGCACGTCGAGCCGGCGCACGCGCGGCACACGGCGTGCCTCGGCGTATCCCCAGGCGAGCAGCACGGCGGTCACGCCGAGGACGGCCCACGTGACGATCCGGGCCCGTCCCTGACCGTCCTCGACGTCGGCCACGGTCAGGGCGAGCCGCAGCAGGACTCCGAGCAGAACGGACCAGGTGAACAGGACCCAGCCGGCGCCCAGCAGGGTGTCACCGATGATCGCCGCCCGGTCCTGCGCGCGGCGGCCGTGGCCGCGCACCATCGCGAGCGGCATGCCGACGAGGCCGAGGGCGAACAGGGCGGTGCCGGCCGACGTGACGGGCAGCGGCCAGTGCTGGCCGGCGTACAGGAGCACCCCGCAGGGCACAGCCCACAACAGGACGGGGGCGATCAGGGGGAGGTAGCGCATCAGGCGGAGCACCCGGCTCTGCCGCGGCGCTTGCGCTTCGTCCTCTGCGGGCCGGGTGTCGTCGGTGTCGGTCACGTTTCCCTCCCGGACCAGGCTGCCGTCCCGCGCACTGTATCCCGTCGCCTCCGGGCCGACCGGACCGGTGTTCCCGGGCGCGGCCCCGGGTGTGATGGGGGCGCTATGTCCGTGACGGCGGGGCAGCCGCCGGCCATCCCGACCGGGTGCGCCGGAATCCGTCTGACATGGCGGACGCGGGGTGGGCGGCCGTCCGGCCGTTGCTGCCGGCGACCGGCCCGGCCTCAGGGGCGGGCGGATGTCCCGAGGGGTCCGTTCGCCCCGCAAGGTACGCCGCCGAAAGGCCGGGCCCTCGAAGCTGCGTCAGTTCGGAGCGTGCCCGGTGCCGAGTGCGTCGGCCGTACGGTCGCCGGGACGGGGGATTCGAAGGGTCGCCCGCGCCTTGTCGCGTCGCAACGCCTGGGCGATGGCGCGCGCCTCGATGCCCGCCTGGCGAAGGACGCCCGTGAGGGGATTGGTGTATCCGGCGAAGTAGAGGCGCGGCGCTGCGGGATGGCTCTGTGCCCCTACGGCGAGGGGCTGCCCGGCCTCGTCGAGCACGCCCAGGGTCCCGACCAGGTCGTGCAGGTTGGACCGGTACCCGGTGGCGGCGATGACCGTGTCGGGTCGCAGTCGGTCGCCGTCGGCCAGCAGCACGTCGGGGCCGTCGAACGCCTGGACGGCCCCGACCGGCTCGACCCGGCCGGACCGGACGGCGTCCACGAAGCCGTGGTCGAGCACCGGGTTGACCCCTTCTCGGGCATGGCGCGTGTACAGACCGATGCGGGGCCGGGGCAGTCCACGCGAGGTCAGGTCGGGCACCGCGAGACGTTGTGCGAGCAGGGAGGTGCGGTCGCGCCACGCGAGCGGGAGGGCCTCCGTCAGCCGGCCGGCCGCATGCCACCGTGCGCTGGAGCGGGGCAGGATGTTGGGCGGGGTACGCACGGCGATCCGTACCCGTCCGGCTCCGGCCCCGGCCAGGACGGCGGCGATCTCGGTACCACTGTTGCCGGCCCCGACCACCAGCACGTCCCGCCCGCGGTAGGGGGCCGGAGAGCGGTAGTGGGCCGAGTGCAGCAGGGCGCCGGTGAAAGTGGAACGCCCGGGCCAGTCAGGGACGTTCGGAGTGTGACAGCGGCCGGTGGCCACCACGACCGCGCCGGCGGCCACCGGACCGTCGGGGGTACGCACCAGCCATGGCGCTCCGGAACCCGGCTCGCCCCGCTCGACGCGCCGCACCGGGGTGGTCACCCGGACGTCGAGCCGGTGATGGGCGACGTAGCGCTCCAGGTATCGCACATAGTCGTCCCGGCTCACCCACGGGCCCGCCTGGCGCGGCACGGACAGGCCGGGGAGTTTCGACGTGCTGGGAGTGGTGTGCAGGCGCAGGTGGTCGTAGCGCTGCGCCCAGCTCGCTCCCGCGCGCTCCGACCGTTCCAGGATCACGGTCTGCTCTCCGGAGCGGTTCAGCAGCGCGGCGGTCGCCAGGCCGTGCGGGCCGGCTCCGATCACGACCGTGGGAGCGCTCGGGTCTCGCTGTGGTGTCGGGGGCATCGCCTCGTACAACGGCGGACGGCTGCGCACGTCACGCCCAACCGGCAGGCAGGGGAACGGCGGTGACCGCCGTTACACCCGTGGCACGGGCTCGTTGGACACAGGGCGGCAGACGTCGGAGGCGGGCCCGGCCCCCGAACGGGACCGTGTCCGGGGTTGACGCGGCCGAGCGGTCATGTGCCGGGCAGGGCAGGCGACATGAGCCTGCGCGCCCCGGTCTCCGTGGCGGGCTTCCCTCCGGGCGCCCCCACCTGTCCGATCTTTCGAGGGGCTCATGTGCGGCCAGTACCGAAGCGCCACCGGCCACGGCTGCGGATCAGCGGCGTCTGCAAGGCGTACGGCGGCCGGCAGGTCCTGCGCGATGTGGACCTCGATGTGAGCGCCGGGACGTTGGTGGGAGTCGTCGGCGAGAACGGCGCGGGAAAGAGCACGTTGCTGCGGATCGCCGTAGGACACCTCGCGCAGGACCGCGGGACGGTGACACGGACCGGGGCGGTGGGGTACTGCCCGCAACGGGCGGTCCTGAACGACGCGTTCACCGTCGGACAGCATCTGCGGGTGTTCCAGATGGCCTACCGGCTGCCGACGCTGGAGCGGGCCGACGAGCTGATGGAGCTGCTGGCGCTGACCGGCTTGCGGCGACAGCAGGTCGGCGAGCTCAGCGGCGGAACGCGACAGAAACTGAACCTGCTGATCGCTCTCATGCACGATCCGCAGTTGCTCGTCCTGGACGAGCCCTACCAGGGCTTCGACTGGGACACCCATCAGCGGTTCTGGACGCTGGCCGCCGACCTGCGAGATCAGGGGCGGTCGATCATCGTGGTCTCTCACCTGCTGCACGACCTGCACCACTTCGACGCGATCGCGCACCTGCGCCAGGGCCGTCTGCACTTCGAGGAGACCGACCGTTGAGACTCTCCTGGACGGCCTTCACCGAACTGCTGCGCTGCACTCTGCTGGGCCACTTGCGCAACCGGCTGGCCCTGGTCCTGGCGGTCGCGTTCATCCCCGTCTGGATCGCCGTGGCGCGCCTGTGCACATCCGACCGAGTGGTGCGTATCCGGCTGGACGCCGTCAGCGCCGACGTCTCCGCCCCGGCCAGTCAGCTGGGCCAGGTGGCCAGCGCGCTGGGCGCCGTCACCATGGTCGCCGGCTTCGTCACCTTCACGGAGACCTTCCAGTCCCGGGAGATGGACCGCCGTCTGCTGCTGGCGGGCTATCCCCGGCTGCCGATGCTGCTGGCCAAACTCGCTGCCATCGCCCTCACCGCCGCAGCGCTGGCCCTCTACACCACGATCCTGCTGTGGGTCTCCCTGCCTGTACGCCACGCGGGACCCTTGGGGCTGGCCCTCGCGGGCGCCGGCCTCGCCTACGGCGGCATCGGGCTTCTGCTCGGTTCCCTGGTCCGCGGCGAGTTGGAGGGCTTCTTCCTCATCATCATGCTCAGCCTGGTCGACACCGGACTGCAGAACCCCGTCTTCAACACACTCATGGATGTGGCGGGCGTCTCCGCGTTCCCTCTCTACGGCGTGAACCAGCTGGCGCTGAGCGCAGCCCTCACCCCCCGGACTCCCTGGTCCTTCGGCCTGCTCTCCCTCACCTGGTCCGCGGCGACCGGCGCGCTGGCGCTGCTCGTCCTCCACCACCACCGCCCCTCCCGCTCCCCGTGGTTTCGCAGGACGAGGGCCCAGGCAGAGTGATCACGGCGAAGACGGTCTCCTCCCGTGCCCTTCCCATCGTCCACCCACGTGGGCGCGACGACCGGACACACCCTCAACCCGTGAATGAGCGAGCAGAGTTGGCCCTTGTGCACGGGTCGGCGGCACTCGGCATCTCCCGATGGCGCCGGCGATTCTTGTGCGGCCTCGGTGATGCCTGGTAGGACTGTGACGCGCCGTCACCGTCACATGTTCGATTCTGCGGGGGTTGCATGTGGCCGCCACGGCCTTGAGTTCTTCACCTCGGCCGAGCCCGGGCGCCCCGCGCTCTCCTCGGCGGCGGCTTCCCGCCGCGGTCAGGCGGGCCACCCAGGACGGGCCGGCGCTGGCCGCCGTCGCGGTGACCGTGCTGCTGTGCGCGACGGCGCTGGCCGCGCTCGCGGCGCTGGCCGGGAGTTCCGTGCAGGACGGCGCCGTGCGGAGGCTGGCCGGCCGCCCCGACGCGCAGGTGCACGTCAGCGCGTCCTTCCGGGCCGGCGGAATGGCCGCCGCCGATCGAGAGGTGCGGGCCGCCGCCGAGCGGGTGTTCGCCGGGGTGCCGCAGCGGACCTACGTCGGCCTGCTGGGCGTGTCGCCGGTCTCGGTGACAGGGATCGGCGAAGCGGCCGGCCCGCCGCGCGTTCCCGGAACCGGCGGGCTGCACCCGGTCGCCGTCCAGAACCCGGGGGAATTCGGGCAGTTGGTCGCCGGTCGGTGGCCCGCCGGCACGGCAGCCGCACCGGCCGCCGCGTTCGCCTCCCTCCCTGAAGTCCGGGTGGCCACCGGATCCGCCGCACCGGTCGACGCGGCCGTGCCCGACGTGCTGGCCCGGCGTCTGGGCGTCGGACCCGGCACCGGAGTGCAGGTGGAGGACGCCTTCGGGCGCGCCATGACCGTACGGATCACCGGCGTCTTCCGGGCGCGTGGCGCCGTCGGATTCTGGCCGGCCATGGCCGGCGACCTGGCCCCCGGCGAAACCGCCGACCAGAGCCTGCTCGTGGTGTCGGCGGCGGCCCTCAACGGCAGCGCCGTCCTGAACGGGCATCTGACGGCCCACTGGAGTGTGCAGCCCGACTTCTCCCGGATCGACGCGGGCAGCCTCGGCGGGCTGCACGAACGGCTGCGCGCATTCTCCGGGAGCCAGAGTCGGGTGTCGGTGTTCGGCGGACGGCAGCCGTCGCTGGACGACCTGACCGTGGTCTCCGGTCTGCCGGGTGCGATCGACGACCTGACGGTGCCCATGGTGGCGGCCCGGTCCTCGCTGTACCTGCCGAGTGTGATGCTGGCGGCCCTTGCCCTCGCCACTCTGGTCCTGGCCGCCCGTCAGCTGACGGTGCGCCGGCGGGTCGAGCTGGCTCTCCAACGGGCGAGAGGAGCCGGCACCCTGCGGTTGCTGCGGGGCGCCGCGGCGGAGTGGGCGCTCACCGGGGTCCCGGCCGCTGCCGCCGCGCCCTTCCTGGCCGGACTGCTGCACCCCGGCGACCGGGGCGCCGGCGCATGGGCGGCGGTGGGTCTGACCCTGCTGGTGCACGCCGCGGCGGTGCTGCTGCCCGTACTGCCGTCGGCGCGGACGCGGTCGGCCCGGGGCGCACGGGCCGCCGCCGCTCAGCGGCTGGGCGCCGACCTGGCCCTGGCGGCCGTCGCCGTCCTGGGCTATCTGGAACTGCGGCGGCACCACTCACTGCTGGCCGGTCTGGGGACCGGCGGCGCGTCCGCGGACCCGGTGCTGGTCCTGGTGCCGACCCTGGTGGCGGCCGCCGCAGCGCTTCTGCTGCTGCGCCTGCTGCCGCTGGCCTCCGTTGCTCTGGACGCGTTCGGCCGCCGTAGCCGGGGCGTGGTCCTCGCGCTGGCCGGCTGGCAGCTGGGCCGGCGGGCTGCGCGCAACGCGGGTCCGGTGGTGCTGATGTGCCTGGCCGTGTCGGTGAGCGCCTTCGCGACCACCGCGCTGGCCTGCCTCGGCGCCCTGGCCTCCGAGGAGGCCGCGTTCACGGTCGGCGCGGACGTGCGGATCTCCCCGTCCGCAGCCGGCAGTTACCCCTCCTCCGTACTGGCCGCCGCCTATCGCGCGCTGCCGGCCGTGAGCGCCGTGACGCCGGTGACACGGTCGACGGTGAACCTGCCCGGCGGCGCCGCCGAGGAGCTGATCGGGACGATCGGCGGACCCGCTCCCCGCGCTCCGTCACCCGGCGTCCACGGGATACGGCTGCCCGGGCGGCCGACCGCGCTGCTCCTGGACGAGCGGCTGAGCAGTGAGGGCGACCGGGCGGCGCCGGGCCTGGAGCTGACCGTGCAGGACGCCTCCGGTCTCGTCAGCACGGTGACCACCCACCTGCCCGCCGCCGACGGAGCCCGGCACACGGTCGTCGTCCCCCTCGGGGTGGCGTCGAGCGGGGGTCGTCCGAGGCAGTACCCGCTGACGGTGACCGCCGTCGGCCTCCTCCCTCAGCCGGACACCCGTCCCGCGCGACTGGACCTGGAACTGCTCCGGGTCGGCGCGCGCGGCACCGCGGACACCTGGGAGACCCGGCTGCCTCGCGGGCAGGCCTGGGCCGACGGCACGGACCACGCCTCCGATGCCACCGCGGGCGCGTGCGGGGGAAGACCCACCGGCGCCTA
Organism: Streptomyces hayashii; assembly: GCF_024539815.1. Classification (GTDB taxonomy): domain Bacteria; phylum Actinomycetota; class Actinomycetes; order Streptomycetales; family Streptomycetaceae; genus Streptomyces; species Streptomyces hayashii. The sequence continues at coordinate 7,988 of NZ_JAHHIU010000082.1, read as the reverse complement.
CGAACCCGGCACCCCCGGGGTGTGCTCCATCGCTCCCGGCGGCTCCGAGGTGCTCCGGACCACCGTCAGCACCGGTATCCAGCCCTCCCAGGCCGCCGATGACGCCCTCGGCGGCGACCTGTCCGACGGCGACTACGTCACCCGGGCCGCCGGCCGGGTGCGCCTCGTCGCGGGCCCGGTCGGCCGTCCCGCACCGCTGCCGGTGCGTGCCGACGCCTCGACGCCGAGCGCCGCGCGACTGAGCGTGGGCGACACCACGACGCTGGATCTGGGAGGCGCCCGGATCACGGTGAAGGTGGTGGGCCGGGTCGACTCGCCGCCCGGACTGGGCCGCGGACAGGGGCATCTGATCGCCGACCAGCGCCAACTCGCCGCCGCGATGACGCAGGCCGGCGCCGACCACGTGGATCCGGCGTTCTGGTGGCTCAGCAGCACCGACAGCGCGCGCACGGCCGCCGCCGCCGAGGCGCAGCCCGCGCTGGGCCGTGTCGCCACCACAGCGCGTACCGCCGCTTCCCTGCAGGCAGACCCGTTCCGCAGCGGGCTGCGCCGGGCGCTGGAACTGGTCCGCTGTCTGGCCCCCGGTTTCGCGGTCATCGCCTTCACCGTGCACGCCGTGGTCTCCACCCGGGAGCGCCGCAAGGAGTTCGCCCTGCTGCGGGCGATCGGCGTCCGCACAGGAAACCTGTCCGCACTGCTGGGCGCCGAGCAACTGGGGCCGGCCCTGTTCGCGGTGGTCCCCGGGGCGCTGATGGGCATGGCCCTCGCGTCGGCGGTGCTGCCACTGGTCACCGTGGACGACAGCGGCCGGACCCCCTATCCGCCGCTGCCCCTGGTCATCCCCTGGGCGACCGTGGCGCTCTTCACGGTGGCCACCGCTGTCGTCATCAGCGCGGTCGTGCTGGCGCTGGCCCGGCTGCTGTCACGGGTGGACCTGGTACGGGTGCTGCGAGCGGGGGAGGACCGGTGAGCACGCGGCCCGGCGCGACGGACGAGGACGACCCCGGACACGAGCGGAAAGGACCGGGCGTGACGCGACCCGTGGGCGCGGGAGCGGCGGTGACGCGGCGCCTGATACGCAAGGAGACCCGCGGCGATCTGCCGCTGCTGGCCTGTCTGGCGGCCGTCGTCCTCGTGCTCACGGCGCTCTGCGCGTGGGCCCCGGCCTTCGCGGGCGGCCAGGAGGACCGGGCGCTGCGGCAGCGCGTCGACGCCTCGCAGACACAGGCGCCTCTCATCAGCCTGAGCACCACACCCCAGGTCTTCGACACCATCCCGCCCGCGGTGGACGCGGCCGGGATGCTCCGCGCCGGCCCCGCCCTCACCGAGCAGCTCGCCGGCCCCGCCGCCCGACACGTGACCGTCACCGGCGGCAGCTACGACTACGAACAGGCGTCCCTGATCTCGCCGCGGCCCCCGGGCCCGGCGAACAGCAGCACCCAGCTGGCGCTCAGCTATCTGCCGTCCGCGCGGGCTCACCTGCACTACGTCAGCGGACGCCCGCCGGCCGACCGCACGCCGTTGGGCACGGCGCCCCAGATCGGGTTGTCGCAGACCACCGCGCAGGCGCTCGGTGTCCGGGCCGGCAGCCGGCTGACCCTGGAGTTCGCCAAGACGCTCGGCGTGCAGAACGCACCGCCCCACGCGGAGCTGCTCGTGAGCGGCGTCTACCGCACCACGGCGGCGAGCGACGACTTCTGGTCGGGCCGCGAGACCCTGGACCAGCCGTCGCGCTATCCGGCCGAGCACTCCGCCGGCACCGTGCTCGCCGTCCGTGGTCTCGTCGGCCTCGACGCGGCCGACCTGCTGGCAGGCGCCGGCGTCGGCGGCCCCCGGATGACCTGGCAGCTGCGCGCCGACCTGTCCGGGGCGGCGCTCGACCGGGCCCGCGCACTGACCGGCCCGCTGTCCACCTACAGCGCGGACCTGAGCGAGGCCCTGTGCCAGGGAGCCGACCCGATCACCGGCGACCTCGGCTGCCATGTCGGCGGCCAGGCCACCGGCCCCCTGCTGCTGATCGACTCGCTGACACCGCTCCTCGCCGCCTTCACCGCCCAGGACCGACAGGCCGGACAGCTGGCGACGTTCGCCGTCGACGCGCTGGCCGCGGTCGCCCTGGCGACCGTCACCGTCGCGGTACGACTGCTGCTGCGCCGGAGGCAGGCGCATCTGCGGCTGCAGCGCGCGCGGGGCGCGTCCACCGGGCGGCTGGTGCTGCTGCGCTGCGCCGTCGCCTGGCCGGTGGTGGCCGTCTCCGCACTGCTCGGCTGGGCTGCCGGGCAGGCCCTCGCACCCACCGGCACGTCCGGATCGCCACAGCCGATGACCGCAGCCCTCGCCGCCTCGGCCGTGGCGCTGACGGTGCCGCTGATGGCCTGGCTCGCGGTCCGCGAACCACGCAGACCCGGCCGACTGCGGAGCTCGCGCCGAAAGCTCGCCGTCGGCCGCCGCGCGGTCCTGGAGCTGACGGTACTGATCGCGACGGCGGCGGGCGTGGTGGCGCTGCGCTCTCAGGGCCCCGACGGCATCCTCGGCGCCGTGCCGGCGCTGGTGGCGCTGACCGTCGTACTCGTCCTGCTGCGGTGCTACCCGTTCATGCTGCGCCTGGTGCTGCGGCAGGCCCGGCGCAGCCGGGGAACGGTGGGCTTCATCGGGGCGGCCCGGGCCGCCCACGACGCCCCGGCGACCGGCCTGGCCCTCTTCGTCCTGGTCCTGACCCTGGGAACGGCCGTGTTCGGCGGACTCGTGCACCGTACGGTCGACGACGGTCTGGTCACGGGCGCGGCCTGGACCACCGGCGCCGACGCGAGCGCGACCGTGGCCGGGACCGTCACGCCCGTACCGGACACCCGCACCACCGCAACGCGGACCGCCCTCCAGCATCTGTACACCCTCGGTTTGGCAGGACAGGCCGACGGCGCGGTGATCTCGCCGGTCGCCGTGGTCGCCGTGGACCCGGAGCAACTCGCCGCCGTCGCCCCGAAGTCACCGCTGGCCGCCACCCTGCTGGCCCGGCTGGGCACGGCCACGGAGGCCCGAGCCGACGCGAACGCCCCGCTGCCCTCCCTCCTGTCGCCCGACCTGCGGGCCAGAGAACGGACCGGCGGCTTCACCGGCACGGTCGTGCCCGACGGACAGCGCCCGAAGGACGTGGTCTTCACGCCGGCCGGCACGCTCACCGCCGCCGAACTGCACGACCCGCTCCTGGGACCCGTCACGGCGCAGATCACGGCCGGGACACCCCTGCTGATCACCACGGCCAGAGCCGCCCGCTCGATGCCCCCACAGTCCTCCGGAAGCACCGTCCTGCTCCTCAAGGGCGACACTCCCGCCGCCGCGGAACCCGTCGCACTGCGCTCGGCGGCGGCCAAGGCGTTGGGGCCGATGGCCCGCATCCGCGTCCGTTCCGAGACGCTGAGCGCTCTGCGCACCGACGGCCTGACGCGGGGACTCGGCACGATCTACACCACCAGCTCGATCCTGGCCGCCCTGGCGGGCCTGCTCGCGCTCGTCCTGGAACTGACTCTCACCTCCCACGAGCGCAGCCGTACGACCTCCTTCCTGCGCACCCTCGGACTCGGCGGCAGAGAAGCCGGGGCCCTGCACTTCCTGCAACTGCTGCCACTGGCACTCGCCTCGGCGGCGGGCGGCACCCTGCTGGGACTGCTGGAACCGCGGCTGATGGCGCAGACGTTGGACCTGCGGCAGTTCACCGGCGGACCCACCCAGCCGGCACTGCACACCGACAACTCACTGACCGTCGCCCTCGTCGCCGGCGTGACCGCGCTGATCCTCGCCGCCGCGGTCACCGAAGCCGTCCTCGCCCGCCGCCGCGGACTGGGAGCCGTACTGCGCCTCGCGTGAAGCCCCGCGGCGCGCCGCCCGCCCTGCCGTCCGCCCTCGGCGCGCTCAGCCTTCGCGGGCGCCGTCCGCCGCGTTCTGCGCCTCTGCCCGCGCACGCCGCGCGGCCTCGTCGGGCCACACACCCACGTGGTCGCTCTCCAGCACGAGCCGCACCCGCTTGCGCAGGTGCAGACGCTCGGTGAACTCGCCCGGCAACTGCAACCGGCCACTGCCGTCCAGCACCGCGTACTCCTCCGCGGTGCGCACCTCGACGCCGTCCTCACCGGTGGCGACCCGCCGCAGCACCTCGGTCGATGTGCGCCCGTCCCGGATGCGCACGGTGCGCTGCACCTGCTCGGACACCAGCGCGTCATGGGTGACCACGACCACGGTGACGCCCAGCTCCTCGTTGGCCCGGCGCAGCGCGGCGAAGACCTCGTCGCTGGTGGCGGTGTCGAGTTCACCGGTGGGTTCGTCGGCGAACAGCACCCGCGGCTCGTTGGCGTTGGCGACGGCGATGGCGACCCGCTGCTGCTCGCCGCCCGAGAGCGTGTCGGGGGTGCGGTCCCGGCAGTGGCCGACGGACAGCAGGTCGAGCAGTTCCTCCGCCCGGGCCCGGCGCCGGGAGCGCCTGATCCCGGCGTACGTCATCGGAAGCATCACGTTCTCGGCCGCCGAGAGGTACGGCAGGAGATTGCGGGAGGTCTGCTGCCAGACGAAGCCCACCGTGCGGCGCCGGTAGCCGAGCCGCTCGCGGCGCTTCATCGCCAGCAGATCGTGCCCCGCGACCTGCGCGCCGCCCGCGGTGGGCACGTCCTGGCCGGAGAGTATGCCCAGCAGGGTCGACTTGCCCGAACCGGAGGCGCCGACCACGGCGATCATCTCGCCCTCGGCCACCGTCAGATCGAGGCCTTGCAGGGCCTGAACCTCGACGCCCTCGCTCTGGTAGATCCGCACCAGGTTCTCGCACACGACCAGCCCCGTCTCGCGCTGCGGGGCGGCCGCCGCGGCCCGCCGACGCAGCTCCTCCAAGTCCGGTGCCGGGGTGGGCTGTTCGTGAACTGGCACACGGTCCCCCGAGAAGGTGTGGTCTGGTCTGCGGACAACGCTGTGAGGTAGTCGTCAGGGTAATGCGGAAGTCCGTACGAGGGGCCGGATCCGTTCGTTCGGGGGCAAGTCGTCAGGCGTTACCGACGATGCGGCCGTCGCGGAGTTCGAGCACGCGGTCCGCCAGCGCGAGGAGCTGCGTGTCATGCGTGGCGACGAGGGCGGTGACGGATTCGCTGCGGACGACGGCGCGCAGCAGGTTCATCACCGTGAGGCCGGTGTCGGCGTCGAGCTGGCCGGTGGGTTCGTCGGCGATGATCAGGGCCGGGTCGTTGGCGAGCGCCCGGGCCACCGCCACCCGCTGCTGCTGGCCGCCGGAAAGCTCGCCGGGACGCTGGTCGGCATGGTCGGAGAGGCCGACGAGGGAGAGCAACAGGCCGACGCGGGACTCGCGTTCGCGGACCGGGACCTTCCGCAGGCGCAACGGAACCCCGATGTTCTCGGCAGCGGTCAGCACAGGGATGAGACCGAAGGACTGAAAGACGAACCCGATGCGGTCGCGGCGCAACGCCAGCAGACCGTCTTCACCGAGACCGGCCAGGTCGGTGCCGTCCACCGTGATCCGTCCGCCGTCCGGAGCGTCCAGGCCGCCGATCAGGTTGAGCACGGTGGTCTTGCCCGAGCCGGAACGCCCTCTGAGCGCCACGAGTTCGCCGCGCGGGACGCTGAAGGACACACCGCGCAGGGCGTGTACGGCGGTGTCGCCGCTGCCGTAGGTGCGGCGCAGGTCCTCGACCACCACCATGTCCCCGGTCCGTTCCCCGACGTCCGCCGCCGTGCCGTGTCCGCTCGGTTGCTCGCGCATCTGTCCTCCCCTGCCACGCTCCGGCTCGATCGGCGCGGCCCTGGATCCGCACCGTAGGCCATGCCGGGACTCATCGAACACCAGAGCCGCACGTGAACGCCCGGACAAGCGCACATGTGTTGACCGAACGCGATCACGAAAAAGGCATGACCCGACGGCGGTGCTACTTCTCGGCCGTGCCGGGACCGCCGTTGACGGAGCCCTGATAGACCTCCGCGTAGGTGCGTGAGTCCTTGATGAGGTCGTCGCAGAACGCGGCGACGTCCGGGCCGATGAGTTCGAGGACGCCCTTGCCTCCGGCCGCGCCCTCCTCGAAGAAGTCGACGATCCCGGAGAGCAGAGGCCCGTCGGACAGGTCGGTCGGTCCGACCTTGAACAGGTACCGCTGCATCTCCTTGTAGACGATCCGGTAGTCCGGCGGGAGCGCCTTGACCCGGGCCGTGTGCGCCCGCCACTGCTTCTTGCCCTCGATGATGTCCTGGATGCTCACGTCAGCCCTCCAGCCGCTTCAGTTTCCTTGCGACGTTGTTGTTCAACTGCTCGCGCCACCGGTCGCGATGGGTTCGTGCCCCTTCGCCGCCGACCAGCGCCGTGCAGAAGCCTCGGATGTCGTCGCCGAGCGCGTCGCGGACGCTCACCCCGTCCGCTGCGGTCTCTTCGAGCAGCCCCAGGGCGCCATCGAGGATCGGCATGAGGTTGCGGCCGGTGAAGTCCCCGTGGGGAAAGAGGTGAGCCTTGATCTGCTCCCACGCGGCCCGGTAGTCCTCGGGCAGGGCCCGGGCCCGGGCTTCGAACGCCTTGCATTCCCGGCTGAGATCGCTGCCGGTGACGGTCTCCCAGAAGCTCATTTCCCGCCCTCCTTGAGCTTGTCGATGCGTGATGAGACGAACTGCCACTTCGCCCAGAACTTCGCGAGTTCCTCGCGTCCGGCGTCGTTGAGCGTGAAGAACTTGCGCGGCGGACCGGCCTCGGACGGTCGCTTCGCCACCTGGACGAGTCCGTTCCGCTCCAGCCGCAGCAGGATGGTGTACACGGTGCCCTCGACGACGTCCGCGAAGCCGAGCTCGTTCAGCCGACGGGTGATGGCGTACCCGTAGGTTTCCTCGCTGCCGATGATCTGCAGCACGCACCCTTCGAGCGTGCCCTTCAGCATCTCCGTCAGGTCGTCCATCGCATGCCCCGCCTCCGTTCTCTCGGTACTGCGTGCTACCGAGTACCACTATAGAGTATCACCGAGTAGTGGAGAAGTGCCGGTGGGAAACAGCCGCGGGCCGGACGTCGTGTTCATCGTCCGCCGTGTCCTCGACGACGGCTCCCCACCCCTGCGGGCCACGGCACGGAGTGCTCAGCCGGCGCCGCCGGCGTCGCAGGACGAGCAGCCACGCCAATGGCTTGCCACGCGGGGCTCCCGGCCTTCCGAGGCGGTGCCGGTCCGCCGACCTGATCGGACGCGGCGTGACGAGTTTCCTCGTGCTCCACGGCGCGTCCGATGAGTTTGCGGCCCACGGCCCGTCCAAGCTCGTGACACTCCAGGAAAGGACACTGCCATGTCGGAGCTTCTCGTCGACTTCATCACCTCCCTCGACGGCTACGCGTCAGGAGAGGGATGGCCCGGGTTCTGGGGCCTGGAGGGCCCGGAGTACCTCGCCTGGCTCGGCGAGCAGCCTCGGGTCACCTACCTGATGGGTGCGAACACCTACCGTCTGATGTCGGGCTTCGCCGCAGGCGAGGTCCCCAAGGACCAAGACGAGCTCAGGCCCGAAGAGGAGGCGTCCGTCGACGAGCTCACGCAAGCGTCCAAGATGGTGTTCTCCTCCTCCCTCCAGGAGCCGCTGACGTGGGCCAACTCCACGCTCGTCCGCGACGACGCCGTCGAGGCGGTCCGCGCCATGAAGGCGAGCGGCTCGGGGCTCCTCAGCACGATCGGCAGCCTCAGCCTCTGCCGGTCCCTGCTACGAGCCGGACTCGTCGACCGCTTCCGCGTCGTCATGTTCCCGGTGATCACCGGTGCCACGGGCCAGGAACGCATCTACGACGGCTATCCGGACGTTGCCCTGGAGATGATCGAGCACCGCACGTTCGACGGCCGGATCCAGTTGGTCGAGTACAAGCCCCGTGTGCTGGAGCACCCCCCGCTCGGCGTCCCCGCCTGACGTCGCCCCGTCCGCCGCGCCGGACCGCCGCCTGCCCGGCCGCTGCCGTGCCCTCCCACCCGCGCCCGCACCCGCACCCG
>NZ_JAHHIU010000081.1 GCF_024539815.1 Streptomyces hayashii | reverse complement strand
CCCGCAGCGGGAAGAACACGGGGCCGCGCAGGGGGCGGGCGACGGCAGCACGGCACGATCGGCGCCGCGCAGGCCGCGGCGAGCGTTGTGGTGGTGGGCGGAGTCGCCCTGGGAGCACTGCTGTTGCACCCCGCCACGGACCTGTTCGTCAAGGGGCGGGGTCCGCTGGGCGGCAACCCCGTCCTCGTGTTCGGCCTTGCTCTGCTGTCGCTCCTCGGCGGCTTCGCCCTGCGCGGCAAATACCTGGAGCAGGTCGGCGACTGCCGGAAACTCAGCCCGGTGGAAGAACGGTTGACGGAGAGCGTGGGCCGCGTGTTGCTGGTCGCACCGCTGGCCGTCCCGCTGCTCATCCTCGTCCTGCACCAGTACGGTTCGTCCGACGACGGCGGCGGGGACGGCCACGGATCCCCCCGGCTTCCGCCCACGCGCCAGGATCCGGCGCGGACTCCGCCACCCGCAGGGCATGGCGAGCACAGCGACCAGACCATGCACATCGGGTTGACGCGCATCCTGCTGGGTCTCGGCATCGTCCTGCTCGCCGTGGCCGTCGTGTTCGCTGGGCGGCGCCTGTGGCGGTATCTGACCCGGCTGCCGACGCCCGAGGCTCCGACGACGTACGCCACGCTCGAAGACGAGGAGGAACGCCTGGCCCGGGCCGTGGACTCCGGGCGCCGCGCCCTGCTGGACGGGGCCGACACCCGCGCAGCCGTCATCGCCTGCTACGTCGCCATGGAGGAGTCGCTCGCCGACTCCGGCGTGGCCCGGCGGGCCTCGGACAGTTCGCAGGACCTGCTGGATCGGGCCGTCGCCGGCGGCCTTCCCGCGAGGGCGGCCGCCGCCGAACTCACCGTCCTGTTCCGCGAGGCCCGTTACTCCACGCATCCGATGGACGGCGGCCACCGTGACCGGGCAGCGGCAGCACTCGCCGAGATCGCTGAGAGCCTGCGCTCGCGGGAGCGTGCACCCGAGGCCGTGGAGGGGGCCGTATGACGCCGTTCGGACGGGTCCGGAGCATGGTCGACTCCCTGCTGCGGGACCCCGGTTCGGCACGTCACTCGCTGACCGTGCTGGGCGCCGTCGCCGTCGCGACCGAAGTGCTGCTCGCCCTGGCCGACGGCGTCGCCGCGGCCGCCACCGGCCTCGCCCTCATCACCGCTGCCGCGCTGGTCCTGGGGCGCCATGCCGTGGGCGCCGCCTCCCAGGACAGCGGGCACCGCAGGCCGGTGCGTCTGCTGGGCCGCCGGGCCCCGGCGCTCGGCGGATGGGAGCGCATCGTGACCGAGACCCTCGCGGACGACGGCGAACCGCACCTGCGCACCGTCATGCGGCCGCAGTTGCAACGGCTGTTCGCCGCCCGGCTGGCCGAACGGCACGGCGTGGCGATGTACCGGAACCCGCAGCAGGCCCGGGCGCTCGTCGGCGCCGAACTGTGGCCGTGGATCGATCCCGAGTCGTACCCACCGCGGCCCACGCTCCCCGAGCCCGTCCTGCGCTCCCTGCTCGACCGCCTGGAAGCCCTGTGACCGGTGGCTCGGCGGCCGAACCCGCACCCCGTACACCCGACACCGCCCTGTGAGGATCCGATCGTGACCAGCCCGCAGTCCATCCCGGACCAGGACGCCCTGACGCCTCGGCAGGCGGGCGAACGGGCCGCCGCCGTGCTCGCCGAGATCCGCAGGGCGGTGATCGGCAAGACGGAACCGCTGGAGCTGGTGATGCTCGGCGTCCTCGCCGGCGGTCACGTCCTCATCGAGGACCTGCCGGGACTCGGGAAGACGCTGCTGGCCCGCTCCTTCGCCACAGCCCTCGGCCTGGACTTCCGCCGCATCCAGTTCACCCCCGACCTGCTGCCCTCCGACGTCACCGGCGCGCCGTTCTACGACCAGCGCACCGCCGACATGGTCTTCCGGCCCGGACCGGTCTTCACCCACCTGCTGCTCGCCGACGAGATCAACCGCACCCCGCCCAAGACCCAGGCCGCGCTGCTGGAGGCGATGGCCGAGTCCCAGGTGTCCATCGACGGAAGCACGCGGCCGCTGCCGGATCCGTTCGTGGTCGTCGCCACCGCCAACCCCATCGAGTACGAGGGCACTTACACCTTGCCGGAGGCCCAGCTCGACCGGTTCCTGCTCCGGGTGCGGATGGGCTATCTGACGGCGTCCCAGGAGACCGGGATGCTGCGCGCGCGTGTCGACCGGGCGTCGCCCGAGGCGGTGCTGCGCACCCTCAGCGGGCCGAGCGAGGTGCTGGCCATGCGGGCCGCCGTCGAACGCGTCGAGGTGGACGACGACCTGCTGGAGTACGTCGTCGCGCTGGTCGGCGCCACCCGGGTCCACCCGCACGTCCAGGTCGGCGCGTCCCCGCGCGGCGGCCTGGCCCTGGTGCAGCTGGCCCGGGCCCGTGCCGTCCTGGACCTGCGGGACTACGTGATCCCGGAGGACGTCAAGTCCGTGGCGGTGCCGGCCCTCGCGCACCGCATCACCCTCAAGCCGGAGCTGTGGGTCCGGCAGATCGACGCCGACGACGTGATCGGCGAGATCACGCAGTCCGTGCCGGCCCCGCAGACCGTGCCGCGCACACCGGTCGCGTCATGACGGAGCCGGTGCCGGCCCGCAGAGCGGCGGCGGCCGCGCACCGCGCGCTGAACGGCGGCCAGGACGCTGCCCTCGAACCCCCGCCGGCGCCCCCGCCGGGCCGGCGCGCCGGCGAACGCGCCCTGCGACTGGGCACGTTGGCCGTCGTCGCGCTGGCCGCCGCGCTGGTCACCGGGCGCCCCTGGCTGCTTGCTCTCGCCGCGGGACCGCTGGTGCTGCTCGCCCTCGCCGTTCCGAGCGGGCCGCGCCCGGACACGGTGACGGCCGAGGCCGAGGTGCAGCCGCGGCGGTGCTTCGAGGGCGAGCGGGTGACGGTGCGGATCGCGGTGGCCTACGACGGCGACGCCGGCCGCCTGGACCCCGGCGTCACCCTCGGTCACGGGGTCCGGCTCGACCATCTCGCGGTCGGCCCCCGTCGCGTCGAGCTCGTCCTGACAGCGCAGCGCTGGGGCCGCTGGACGCTCGGCACGGTCGACGTCGACGTCTACGACCGCGGTGGCCTGGCCCGCCGCACCGTACGAGTCGAACTCGGCGACATCGCCGTCTTCCCGGTGCCCGAACACGCCGGCCTCACCCCCATCCCGGTCCGGCTGCCGCACCGGCTCGGCGAGCACACCGCCGTGCAGCGCGGAGAGGGCGTCGAGGTCACCGGAGTACACCCCCATGTGCGCGGCGAACGGCAGCGCCGGATCCACTGGCCGGCCACCACCCGCCGCGGCGACCTGCAGGTCCATCAGTTCGCCGCGGAGCGCACCGCCGACACCGTGGTGCTGCTGGACGTGCTCATGGACGTGGTCGACCCGATCACCGGCGTGTCCTCGCTCGACGAGACCTTCAGGGCCGCCGCCGGACTGGTCCGCGCCTATCTGCGCACCCACGACCGGGTCGGCGTCGTGTCGGTCGGCGGGGCGACCCGCTGGCTGCAACCGGGCAGCGGCCAGGGCTACTTCTACCGCATCGTCGAGAGCGTGCTGGAGGTCCGCAAGGACCGCGCGTACCGCACGGAGGGCCTCAGCCCGCTCCCTCCGCCGGCCCTGCCCGCGGGGGCGCTGGTGTACGTGTTCACGCCGCTCACCGACCAGCGGATATTCGACGTCCTGAACCAGATGCGCGGACGCGCCGACCCGATGGTCGTCATCGAGATCCCCACCGGCGACCCGGTCGTGGAACCCGGAGACACCGAGGGGGAACTCGCGCTGCGGCTGTGGCGGGCCGACCGCGACGCCATGCGCTTCGCCCTCGTGGAACGCGGCATCGCGGTCGTCGCCCACCGGCCCGGCGAGACCCTCGACCTCGCCCTCGCACCGCTGCTGCGCGCCCGCATCCACGGAGGGACCCGATGACCACCGCCTCCGCCCGGTCCGCCCGGTCCGCCCGGCGGCCCGGCCGGCGCCCTCCCGGCAGCCGAGCCGCCCGGCTCAGGGCGCGTCTCACCTCCCGCCTCACCGACCGACTGCTCGGAACGGCCCTCGCCGTCGCCGCCTGCGATCCGCCGGCCGCCCTGCACGCGTCGCTGTTGGCCAGGGCGCTGGTGCTCGTCGCGGCTGCGGCCGCGTGGTGGGCCGCTCCCATGGTCGACGCACGCCCCGTGGCGACCTCGGCGCGCTGGCGGACCGTCGCGGCCCGCCGCAGGACGACCGTGCTGCCGGCCGCGGCGATCGCGGTCGCGGCGGCCACCGGCCCCGCGCTCTGGCTGGTCGTCTGCATCGCCGCGCTGCTGCTCGCCTACCTGCTCGTCACCGACCCGTGGACGGCCGGCTCCACGGCCCCGCCCGGCCGGCCGCAGGCGACTCCCGCACTCGCGGCGGCCGCCGCGACCGCGATCGTCCTGCTCGCGGCGCAGGCGCCGGTGGCGGCCACCCCGTACGCACGGCTGTACGCTGCACTCGCCATCGCCGCCACCACGGTGTGCCTGGCACTGGCGCTGCGCATCCGCCACCGCCCGCCCGGCTGACCGCCGAACGCCGGGCCGGCCGAACGGCGCTGCACGGCGATGTACGGGGCCGGCGCGTCACCGCGCATCGACATGCCGCTCCCGTGCGCCGGCAACCCCCGCTGAAGGCACCGGGCCCCGCCCGCCGCTCGCAGCGCGGCGATGCAGAAGTGAGGCAGACACCGCGGAGAATCAACGCGCGCGCCGTGGGTACTCCGCATCCTCCACCGTCCACCCCGCCAGGGAGAGTCATGACGCAGCAGAGTGAGAACGAGAAGGGCAACCGATTCTGCAAGGCGTGCGGCACGCCGGCCGAGGACGGGAAACTGTGCAGCCACTGCGGCAGCGTCCTGGATCTCCCGGACGAGGCAGGGCTCGTCGACGACCAAGGCGCAGCAGTACGGCGCGACTTGGAAGGCCACGCCGATCAGCGACCGTAGACCCGAGCGGAACGGCATCGGAACCTCACCGGCTTAACCGCGAGCACGGGGGTACACGGTCGCCATGGCACCGAAGACTGATCACCCGGTTTCCCTGCGGGCCGTGCGGCAGTTGCGCCGGATCCGCGCCTTCTACGCGGCAGGAGTCGTGTTGTGGACGGCCGCGACGGCCTGGACCGCATGGACCCACCCCGCGAGCCGACAGATGTGGGTCTCCGTACTCCTCCTGGCGGTTTTCACCGGCCTGCTGGCGACGGCCTCCTTGTGGCTGCAACGCCTCCAGCCCGCTGCGGCGGGCAGCACTGCGCACCGCGGCGCACGGCGACACGCGGTCGCCCCGCGCCACGCCAACGCCTGAGCCCGGCAGTTACGGAGGCGTGAACGAGCGACGCCGTAGCTCGGCGCCGACCCGAGACCCGAAGAGCAAATGAAGGTCTGCCGTGCCCGGCCACGCTCCCGCCGTAGGGCATGCTGGGAGCCGGATCAGCGGACTGGGGGGTGGGAGATGCGGTGGTGGGCCGCAGGACGGATCGTGCCCGTGGTGGTCGTCCTGGCCGCGTGCAGCACGTCGCCCGGTGGGGGTTCCGACGGAGGAGCGTCCGGGAACCGCTCGACCGAGCCGCCGCGCAGCGCGCCGACGAACAGCTCCGCTTCTCCTGTCCCGCCCGCGCCCGGCTCCCCGACCGCGACCGACGCCGCGAGCCCTGCGGGGCCGAAGCCGTCCGCACCCGCCGTCTCGTCCCCGCCTCCGGCCGACGGCTGTGTCGCGGGACGGACGGAGGTCACCGTTGCGCCCGACGATGCGCCCCGACGGCAGTTGTGCGTGCGACCCGGAACGGTGGTGTCACTGGTGCTCCAGGCCCGCGCGGATGACAAGCGGTGGACGGCCGTACGCAGTTCCGCGCCGGCTTTCGTCATGGTGTCCGGGTGGCGAGTGGACGCCGACGGCACCGCGCACGCCTCGCTGCGGTCCGCGGGCGCCCGCAATGGCAGCACCCACATCAGCGCGCTGGCGAAGGCTCCGGACCTGGCGGGAGCAGCGCGGGCGGCGTTCACCCTCGACCTGACCGTGACCCCGCAGGCGCGGGAGGGGTGACCCCGGAGAACCGACCGGACGGACCTCGTGCCGGCCGGCGACGTCCGTACTGTCCGGAATGTGGACAGGTTCCGAGCGGGACCTTTCAGCCGGTCAGGGGCAGTCGTAGGTGAGCCCGGCGACGACCGTGCGGTCGCTGGGGGAGAGGACGTGCAGTTCGGCCCGCGCCGCGTAGCGGCCCTTGCCCTGGAAGGTCCACAGCAGGTGCAGGCGCGCCTGCTTGCGGCCCCGGACCAGGACTTCCCGCAGCACGCCCGATTCCGTGCCGTCGCTTCGGGTCCAGCGGTACGAGAGCGTGCCCGGACGGCCGTTCGTCGCGACGAGGCCGACGATGTCCGCGGTGCCGCCGCAGCCCAGAACCGTCGGCCGGGCGGTGACCCGCACCGCGCCCGTGGTGAGAGGCGGTCCGAGACGCTGCCAGGCGAGGAGCGCGATGACGCAGATCAGTACCAGCGCGGGCAGGGCATGTCTGCGCGGACGTCGGCGCGAGGGCGCGGGATGAGCCGGCAGGGCGGGCAGCGTCCTGTCGGTACGTCGTGTGAGCGTGGCGGCGGTCACGCCCGGACCGAAACGCAGCAGGGCGCCTTCGACTCGATCCGGTGTGGCCGTCCGCGTGGGCGTCCACGTCGTCGCCGGCGTCTGTGTCAGCGGCCGTGTGGGTGTGGGTGTCGGCGTTGCCGGGGTCTGCGGGGACGGCGGCTCGACGAGCGTGGCGTCCGGCTCGTACGGCCGCTGGATCCAGTGACTGGCCAGCACGGTGGCGCTGTACTCGGCGTCGTCGGGGCCGGGTTCGGCGCTCGGCGGGCGCACGGCGGCGGGACCGGACGCCCGGGTGGGCTCGCGGTCCTCGGCGGATGCGGGAGCGCGGTCGTGGGGCACGGTCATCGGATCTCACACCGCCTGGTCAGAAGCTGCTGCGAGCCGCCGCCGTCGGCGGAGGCGGGGTCGGTGGCGGCCCCTACGGCCCAGTAACAGCCTGCGTCGCCGAAGCTGTGGTCGGCGGTGAGGGTGTACCGGGTGGCGCCGCTGCGCCGGAACGTCTGGGACGTGCCGTCCGGTGAACCGAGCCCTCTGCCGGTGTCGCTGGTGAACCACGAGACGGTCAGGGAGAACGGGCCGGTTCCGTCGGTCGTGATGTCGATGGTCGCGGTGGCGGTCGTCGATCCCGTCTGCCGGAAGTCGGTCACCGCGACTGCCTTGACCGAGGGAGCGGACGGCGGGCTCGGGGCGGCCGTCGTCGGCGTCGACTCGGCGGTCGGCGCGCCGGTCGTCGTCTCCTCGGGCGCAGTCGTGGTGGCGGACGCCGAGGGATCGCCGCCATCGGCGCCGTCGGTCGCCGTGGCGGACGCCGACAGGCTGGGCGACGCGGTCGGCGACGCGGTGGACGTCGGGGGCGAGGAAGACGGGGCCGATGCGGTCGGAGCGGCGGACTCTCCCGGATCCACGGCGGGCCGGGCACTGGTGGTGGCCAGGGCCTGGACGGCCTGCCGTGGATTCGCCTCCGGAGCGTGCCGGAGGCCGTAGGACAGGAGGACGCCCAGGAGCACGGCCGCACCGGACACGAGCATCCCCGACCGGCCGGGCAGCCACGACCGCGCCCCTCCGAGGGCCGGTTCGCTGCTCAGGACCGTGCGCGCGGTGTCCGTGGTGGTCCGCGGGGCGCTGCGGGCCGAGGGCAGCAGCAGCGGAACCAGCGCCACCAGCGCGGCGAGGCGGCCGCGGCCGCGTTCTTCCCAGTCGGGCCCGTAGGCGGCGCCGGCCGCCGCCTCCAGCTCCGTGACGAACGCCTCGGCGTCGGCGGGCCGTTCCGCCGGGTCCTTGGCGAGGCCGCGCCGCACCAGGTCCCGCACCGGCTCGGGGGCCTCGTCGGTGGGGATCGGCGCGTCGACGTGCTTCAGGGCGAGCTCGGCGAGGTTGTCGCCCGAGTAGGGCCTGCGGCTCGTCAGACACTCGAAGAACGTGGCGGTGGCGGCGTACACGTCGGCGGCGGGCGAGGCGGGGGCGCCGGTCCACTGCTCCGGGGCCATGTAGGAGGGGGTCCCGGCCGCGCCGGCGCTGGCGCCGACGTCCACCGCGATCCCGAAGTCGACGAGCCTGGACGATCCGTCCGGCACGACCAGGACGTTCTCCGGCTTGTAGTCACGGTGGACGACGCCGACGCGGTGTGCGTCGGCCAGACCGAGCAGCGATCCCTTGAGGACCACGAGGGCGGCCTCGGGGTCGAGCGGGGCAGCCCGGGACAGCAGGGTTCGCAACGAGACGCCGTCCACCAGTTCCATCACGATGGCGGCGCCGTGCGGGCTTTCGACGTACTCGTACAACTCGGCGACGAAGGAGCTCTCCAGTCCGCCGAGCAGCCGCGCCTCCGCCCTGAACCCGTGCACGAAGCCCGGCCGGGTGCGCAGTGACTCGCTGAGGTACTTGACCGCGACCGGGACACCGGTCTCCTCGTGCACGGCCAGCACGACCCGTCCGCTGGCCCCTGCCCCGAGTTCCAGCGACTCGGCGTAGCCGGGCACTGCCCATGTGTCCATTCCATCCCCCCAATGCGGCCGAGCGGCCCGGGATTCGCTCTCCGAGCATCGAGCCACGCGTGGGGAGACACATTTTCGGCCACCGCGGTTGCGGTGCGGTGCGGTGTCTCGGCCGTCGTGCCCGGGGGCGGCGGACTCCGCCGGGCGCGACGGCGACGGGAAGATCAGGGGTGCACGGGCTTCGCGGAGTCCGGCGACCACTGATCGAAAAGCACGGGTCCCGGTCGTCGCGGCAGCCTGACCCGGTCACGGTGTCGGCATGACGACGAGGAGGCCGCCGTCGGTTCGCGCCGGCGCCTGTGCCGAACAGGCACCGGCGCTCTGCGGCGCGGCAGGCGGGTCAGTCCACGATCGCCTCGGCGCGCGCCGCAGGCGCCCGGCCGACGAGGCCGCGGCCGAAGTTCCCCTCGACCTCCGCCTTCTCCGCGGCATTCGGGTAGGGGTTCGTGCAGGCGGTGCCCGCGCTGGAGCCGGACATCAGACTGGAGCACGGACCGGGCTTGTGATCCGGCAGACCCAGGATGTGCCCGAGTTCGTGCGCGGAGATGCGGACGGTGTCGTAGCCCTCGTCGACGGCCTGGCGTCCGATGTACACCGTGCCGCTGCCCAGGGTGGTCGGCAGGGCGCGCGGCCAGCCGTTGTCCGCGAGGACGCGTATGTTGGCCCGTTGCCCGGCGGCGGGCCGGAGCTGGACGGCGTCGACGCTCTCGTTCCAGATCGCCGCACCTCGGTCGACGGCGCTCCGGAACTCCGCGGAGCCCCCGGCGTCATAGGTCACCACTCGGGCGGCTGCCGGGGCGTTCGAGGTGTGGGGGGCGGCCGCGGCCTGGCCGCCTGCCAGGGCCGACGAGATCACACAGACGGCGGCCAGCCCGCCGGTCAGCGTGCGTACGTGCATGATCGACTCCTTGTGGGGGAAGGGCAGTCGTGCTCATGACATTCTCCGAGTCCCTTTCCCGGACGAGACGCCGGCGAATCCGTCGGTTTTCGCCGGGCGTCCGGCTCCCCCCTGTCCTCGCGTGTCGACGGGGACCGTCGGATGCGAAGCGCGCCGTCGGCCGGGCCCGTCCGACAGCGTCCCTCGGTTCGCTTCCCTCTCTCCCCGCATGGCCATGGCCCAGGTCGGGGACCTGGGCCATGGCCATGCGGGGATTTGTCCGTACGGGGGAGTGGTGGTGACGCGAAGGCCGGGGCCGGGCGGACCCGGACCGCCCGGGTTCACACGAAGGCGCTCTGGCCGGTGATCGACTTGCCGACGATGAGCGTGTTCATCTCGCGGGTGCCCTCGAAGGAGTAGATCGCCTCGGCGTCGGCGAAGAAGCGGGCGATGTCGTGGTCCAGCAGGATGCCGTTGCCGCCGAAGATCTCGCGGCTCCAGGCCACGACCTCACGCATCCGCGCGGTGACGAACGCCTTGGCCAGGGCGGAGTGTTCGTCGCGGAAGATGCCGGCGTCCTGCAGGCGGGCGAGTTGCACGAGCATGCCCCAGGACGCGGTGATGTTGCCGAGGCTCTTGACCAGCAGGTCCTGCACGAGCTGGAAGCCGCCGATGGGCCGGCCGAACTGACGGCGTTCACGGGCGTAGTCCAGGGCCAGTTCGTAGGCGCCGGTCATGACGCCGAGCGCCTGCCAGGCGACCCCGGCGCGGGTCGCGCGCAGGATCTCGGCGACGTCGCGGAAGGAGCGGATGTTCTGCAGGCGGTTCGCCTCCGGCACCCGGACGTCGGTCAGGGTGATCTCCGCGTTCTCGACGATACGGAAGGCGAGCTTGTTCTCGATCTTCACGGGGTCGAAGCCGGGCGTGCCCTTCTCGACGACGAATCCCTTGACGTGGTCGTCGTCGACGTCCCTGGCCCACACCACGACGTAGTCGGCGAAGGTGGCGTTGCCGATCCACTTCTTCGCGCCGTCGAGGACCCAGGTGTCGCCCTCACGGCGGGCGGTGGTGCGCATGCCGCCCGCGACGTCGGAGCCGCCGAGCGGCTCGGTCATCGCGAACGCGCCGATCTTGTCCATCGCGGCCATCGCCGGGAGCCAGCGGTCACGCTGCTCCTGGTCGCCGCCCGAGTGGACGGAGTACATGGCCAGACCGTTGTGCACGCCGAAGAAGGTCGACACCGAGGCGTCGGTGCGGGCCATCTCCATGGCGAGCATGCCCGACAGGAGGTTGCCGGCGGCCGCCCGGTGCTCGCCGTAGCCCTCGTAGGGCAGACCGGCCGGGCCGCTCTCCCGGAACAGGGCGATGAGCTCCGTGGGGAACTCGCCCTTGGCCCAGTTGTCGTTGACCAGCGGCTTGACCTGGTCGCGCATGAGGGCACGGGCCTTGAGGAGGATCTTGCGCTCCTCGTCCGGGAGCAGGGACTCGTAGTGGTAGAAGTCGGCGGTCAGTTCGTCGGAGACGGGTCCGGGGGTCGTGGGCCGGGTGGTGGTGGTCATCTCAGTTCTCCTCCTTCGGGGTGGTCGTCCCGGCGGTCGGGCCGGTCGGGCGGGTGCCGTCCAGCGCGTCCAGGACTGCCAGTTGCCTGCGGTCGCGCGTCTCGGCGAGTTCCGAGTACGTGGAGGAGCCGTAGGCCTTCTCGACGGCCGCGATGAGCCGTTCCCGTGCTTCGGGGGTCTGCGCGGGGCGGCGGGGGCCGTCCCCCGGGTCCGGCATCGAGGCGCCGATGTGCTCGACGATGTGCCGGTAGCCGCCGGGTCCGCCGCCCAGGTGCGAGCCGAGGAACGGCCCGACGGTGGCCCAGCGCAGGCCGAGGGAGTTGGTGACGATCTTGTCGAGGTCCTCGGGGGTCACCACGCCCTGCTCGACGAGGTACACGGCCTCGCGGCTGAGTGCGTTCTGCAGGCGGTTGCCGACGAACCCGGCGATCTCCCTGCGCTCCACGACCGGGGTGCGGCCGACCGAGGCGTAGAAGTCCAGCGCGGCCTGTACGGCGTCCTCGCCGGTGCGCCTCCCCGGCACGACCTCGACCAGCGGGAGCAGGTGCGGGGGGTTGAACGGGTGGCCGATCAGGACGCGGGCGGCGTCGTCGTCCGCCAGCTGTCCGGTGAAAGCGGTCGACGGGATCGCCGACGAGGAGCTGAGCAGCAGGGCGTGGGCAGGCGCCTGACGGGTCAGTGCGGCGAACAGCTCCTGCTTGAACTCGACGCGTTCGGGGCCGTTCTCCTGGACGACGTCGGCGTCGTGCACCGCTTCGGTGACGTCGGCCGCGATGTGCACGCGGTCGGCGAGGCCCGTCACGTCCAGGCCGCGGGCGGCCAGATGGGGGGCGTACTGCTCCAGGGCCTCGGTGACGGCCTCGGCGAGGTCCTCGCGCGGGTCGCTCACCCGGACGGACAGGCCGTGCGCGGCGAACAGGGCCGTCCAGGACAGTCCGATGGTCCCGGCGCCGACGACGGCGGCCGTGCGGAAGGTGCGGGTCATGACGCGACCCCCTTCAGGTAGTCGTGGACCGGCTCGACGCCCGACAGCGTCAGGTCGGTGAGGATGTGGCTCGCGGAGACGATCTCCAGCACCGGCAGATCGGCCAGCGGGGCCAGCACGTGCTGGAAGAGCTGGAGCCGGGCAGGGCCGGTCCAGGCCTGCTTGACGGTGACGTCGGTGATGCGGGTGCGGACCAGTTCCTGCACGCGCGGCGTCCCGTCGTAGCCGGGGACGGTCTTGAGCATGAACGTCGGCACCGTGATCTGCGCCTCGGCGTCGCGCCGGTCGAGCTCGTGGTGCTTGTAGCCCATGGTCGCGGTGGCGACCCGCAGCGAGCCGTGGTCGAGGGCGCCGACGACGGCGCCGGAGTCGACGTACAGCGACGGCGAGCCGAGGACCTTCGGGTAGGCGGCGACCTCACGGCCCGAGGCGATGGCCGGGAAGTTGTCGAGGTACATGGCGTGCAGGTACTCGCCGTCCTCGCCCTCGAAGCCGACGGGTATCGCCTGCCCGGCCTCCGTGTACGGGCCGTATCCGCTGACGTCGCCCATCTTCATGACCTCGAACCGGACCAGCGGCTCACCGATGCGCAGCGGTTCGGGGACGACGGAGCGCAGCGCGTCGGGATCGGTGCGGTAGACGATGTTGAGGTATTCGCGGTCGGTGAACCGCGGGACCATCGGCGCGTACGCCGGGCTGGTCAGCGGGGTGGTGATGTGCTGTCGTACGTCCTGCGCCTTCATCCGGCTCACCGCCCCGTCCAGCGCGGCGGGCGGCGCTCGGCGAAGGCGGTCATGCCCTCGCGTACGTCGTCGGAGGCCATGAGCGCCTTCATCTGCGTGCGCTGGAAGGCGAAGGCGTCGGCGTCGGGCGTGCCGTCGGCGGCGCGGACCACGTGCTTGACGGCCGCCAGTGCGAGCGGGGCGTTCTGCGCGAGCTGTTCGGCCAGTCGGAGCGCCTCGGCGACGGCCTGCCCGGCGCCGGTGACCCGGTTGGCCAGGCCCAGTTCGCCGGCCCGGCGGCCGTCGACGGGCTCACCGGTGAGGAGGAGCTCCATGGCGAGGTGGTGCGGGATGCGCTTGGGCAGCCGGACGACACCGCCTCCGGCGGCGATCAGCCCGCGCTTGACCTCGGGCAGGCCGAACCGGGCGTCCGCGGCCGCGACGATCAGGTCGCAGGCCAGGGCCAGTTCGAAGCCGCCGCCCATGGCGTAGCCCTCCACCGCGGCGATCAGGGGCTTGGTCGGTTGGGCCTCGGTCAGGCCGCCGAACCCGCGGCCTTCGATCTCGGGTGACTCGCCCCGCAGCGCGGCCTTGAGGTCCATGCCGGCGCTGAACGTGCCGCCCTCGCCGGTCAGGACGCCGGCCCGCAGAGTGGGGTCGGCCTCCAGCGCGTCGAGTGCGGCGGCCAGTTCGCCGGCGAGCGCCGCGTTCACGGCGTTGCGGGCCTCGGGGCGGTCGAGGGTGATCAGCAGGGTGGCGCCGATCCGTTCGGTGCGTACTGCGGGAGTCGCGGAAGTGCTCATGGCTGTTCTCCTGTGACGGTCAGCGTGCGGCGGCGTCGAGTTCGGCGAGGACGTCCTCGGTGTCCTGGCCCGCGACGGGCGCCAGGCGGCGGATGGTGCCGGGCGTGGCGGAGAACCGCACCGGGATGCCGATGGTGCGGACCGTGCCCTCGGTCGGGTGCTCGACGGTGTCGAGGAGGTGGCCGCCCTGCACGTACGGGTCCTCGTGGGCACGGTCCAGTTCCAGCACCGGGGCCATCGGGATGCTGTGCTTGGCGCACACCTCCGCCCACTCCTCGGTGGTCAGCGCCGGGGCGCAGGTCTCCAGGAGCGCGGCCAGGTCCTCGTGGTCGGCGCTGTCGATGGCGTCCCCGTTGACCCGGGGGTCCTCCGCGAGGTCGGGACGTCCGGCGGCGGTGAGGAAGTCCCGGTAGTTCTGCGGGTTGTACGGCATGACGCAGGCCAGGCCGTCCTTCGTGCGCACCGCCTTGTGGCCCTTGAGCATCGACAGCGCGAATCCGGTGGGACCCGTCTCGGGCACGTGGGTGTGGCCCGCCAGGTGTTCGACGAGGTTGAACGCGATCAGCGTGTCCGTCATCGGGATCTCGACGAGCTGGCCGCGACCGGTGCGGCCCCGGTGCAGCAGAGCTGCGAGCACGCTGTAGGCGATGGTCAGGGAGGAGACCTTGTCCCCGATGATGGTCGGCAGATAGACCGGCTCGCCCAGCGCGCGGTCGGCGATGTCGACCAGACCGGAGGCGGCCTGCACGGTCTCGTCGTAGGCGGCGTTGCCGGCCTGGTCCGAGTCGCTGCGGAACCCCTGGGCGTGCGCGTAGACCAGGCCCGGGTTGCGGTCGGCGATGTCTTCGTAGGACAGGCCCAGTCGGTGCAGGGCGCCGGGGCGCATGTTGGTGATCAGCACGTCCGCGGTCTCGATGAGCTTGTACGCCCGCTCGCGGTCCGCGTCGTCCTTGAGGTCGAGGGACACGCTGCGCTTGTTGCGGTTGACGTTGAGGTTCAGCGGGGTCATGCCCGGGGTGGTGCGGTAGTGGCCGACGCGGACGGTGTCGGCGGGCGACTCGATCTTGACGACGTCGGCGCCCAGGTCCCCGAGGATCTGGGCGGCGTAGGGGCCCATCACCACGGTCGAGAGGTCGATCACGCGGACGCCCTCCAGGGGGCCGGCGGCGGTTTCGGTGAGATCCGTCATCGCTTCTCTTCACTCCTCGGTTCGCCATGTGTGTGTATCTGGAAACTAAGTTACTCCGATAGGGCGGACCGGTGAAGCGAAGGGAATGACCGAACGAAGAGAGACGGTATGACCGCAGTGGTCGTACCGCCTCGCGTGAAGGTTTTCAGGGGATTATGTGTGGAGTGGATCCGCGAACACCTCGCGGATCGCGGCCACTACTTCCTCCAGGTCACCGCCCTGACTTCGGTCCCTGCGCCAGATCAGCCCAGTCTCCAGGCGTGGATGGAAATCAGAGAAGGGAAGGACGGTCACATTTTCCAGGTGATGGTTCTGGACGGGACTCCTGGAGTCCAGCATGGATATGGAGAATGCCAGCCCACTGGCCACTATCTCGGAAACTCCGTCGAAATTGGCGCTGTTTATCTCGATGCGTTTCCTGATGCCGAGTTCGGACAGCTGCTGGTCGAGTCCGCGGAAGTACGCGGCGGTCACCGCCGTCGGGGAGACGACGTAGGCGAGGTCGGTCAGCTCCGCAAGAGCGACCGACGTGCGTCCCGCGAACCGTTCCCGGGGCACGACCGCGCCGAGCCGTTCCGACATCACCGGCAGCATCTCCAGCGCGTGGTCGCCGCCGGCCGGCAGGCGGGCCAGGGTCAGCGCGAGTCTCCCGTCGCAGACGGCGTCGACGAGACGGTCGGTGCCGCCGGGCCAGCGCTTGATCTCGAACCGGTCGTGGACCCGTTCGGCCAGTTCGTCGATCCGTTCCCGCAGGTCCGGATGGACGCCGCTGGGCACTCCGAGCAGCAGGGTGGTCCGCTGCGGCCGGGCGGTCTCGTCCAGCTTCCACCGAATCGAGTCGATCTGCTCCAGGACGCCCCGCGCGATCGGCAGCAGCGCGCTGCCGGCGGAGGTCAGCGTCACATGATGCGTGGACCGGTCGAACAACCGGTGTCCGAGTTCCTTCTCAAGATCCTTGATCCGTCGGCTCAACGGGGAAGCCGCCATGTGCAGCTTGCGCGCCGCGACGGAGAAGTTGAGTTCTTGGGCAACGGCGACGAAATAGCGCAGGTGCAGGAGCTCCACGGCGCCCACCCTAGCCGCTGCGCCCGACGCGCCGCGGTCATGGGCAAGGACGGGGCCGGATCGGTCCAGGACGCGGAAGCCGTCGTCGACCGACCGAAGCCGACCTCGACGAAGGGGCGCGTTCGGAGGCGCTGTGGTGGCGTCCGGAGGGGGCGGCCCGCAGGCTTGACCCGTGTTCCGTGTACGGACGCGTCGCCGGTTCGGGGCGGCGCAGGCTCCTGGAGGATCGTGTGACCGCTTCGTCGCCCGCGAGCGACTCGCCCCCGGCCCGGTACGACGACCTGCGGGCCCTGGTGATCAACTGCACGCTGAAACGCTCGCCGGAGCCGAGCAACACCCAGGGTCTGATCGACCGCAGCACCGCCATCCTGGGCGCCCAAGGGGTGCGCGTCGATGTGGTGAGGGCGGTCGACCAGGACATCGCCACCGGCGTGTGGCCCGACATGACGGAGCACGGCTGGGAGACCGACGCCTGGCCGGAGCTGTACCGGCAGGTCATGGCAGCCGACATCCTCGTGCTGGCCGGCCCCATCTGGCTGGGTGACAACAGTTCGGTGATGAAGCAGGTGATCGAACGCCTCTACGCCTGTTCCAGCCTGCTCAACGAAGCCGGCCAGTACGCCTACTACGGGCGGGTCGGCGGCTGCCTCATCACCGGGAACGAGGACGGCGTCAAGCACTGTGCCATGAACGTCCTCTACAGCCTGCAGCACCTGGGCTACACGATTCCTCCCCAGGCGGACGCGGGATGGATCGGCGAGGCGGGGCCCGGCCCCTCCTATCTCGACCCCGGCTCGGGAGGGCCGGAGAACGACTTCACCAACCGCAACACCACCTTCATGACCTGGAACCTGCTGCACATGGCGCGGGTGCTGAAGGACCTGGGGGGCATTCCCGCATACGGCAACCAGCGCACCGCCTGGGACGCGGGCTGCCGTCACGACTTCGAGAACCCCGAGCACCGTTAGCAGCCGCGGTCGCGGCCGCAGCGGGGCGACCGTCGTAGGCCGCTCGCAGGCCGCCGCGCGCCGAGCCGCAGGGCCGGGTCAGAGGCCGCCGCTGTTGAGCAGCCGGTTGGGAGTGTCGGACCGTACGCCGTGCAGAACGCCGCGGGTGGCCGTGTGGTCCAGCCAGGTGTGGACCTCCTTGGCCGTGGCGTGCGGGTGGGCCGACAGGTACAACGCGATGACACCGGTCGCATGCGGTGCGGCCCAGGACGTCGCGCCGCCGTCCTCCGTGGCCGTGCCGCCGCCGGCGAGGGCGGCGGTCACCTTCTCGCCGGGGGCGTACAGGTCCACACAGCGTCCGTACCCCGAACCGTAGGAGCCGCTGTCGTTCCACGGGCGGTCGTTCGACGTGGAGGCCGCCACGACGATCGTGCCGGGGACGCCGGCCGGGGAGTGCCTGCAGGCGTCGTCATGGAAGTTGCCGGCCGACACCACCGTCGGGATCCCCGCGTCGACCATCTTCTTCACGGCGGCCTCCAGGACCGTCGACCGGTGGTCGAGGTTGAGCGACATGTTCACCACCGCGGGCTTCTGGGCATGCGCGGTCACCCACGTGACCGACTTCACCAGGGCGGCCTCGGCCGCGGCGGGGGAGCCTCCGCCGTCGCTCTCGCACAGGACGCCCTGCACCCGGACGAGCTCCGCCTTCGGCGCCACCCCGTACTTCGCGCCGCCGATGACGCCCGCGACGAACGTGCCGTGGCCGATGCCGTCTTCGCTGAAACAGTCGCCGGAGTCCTTCGCGCCCACGAAGTCCGCGCCGAGTCGGGCGCGTCCGCCGAACTCCTTGTGGGCGACGTCCATGCCGGTGTCGATCACATAGACGTGCACGCCCTTGCCCGTGGCGGTTGTGGTGAGCTTCCCGTTCAGCGGCCGCGACCGCTGGTCCAGAACGTCCAGGTTCCACGGCACGTGCCGGGTGAGGGCAGAGGCCGAGCCCTGCGCTGCCCCGGACAGCTTCCCCACGGCCCCGGGGGCCCCAGGCGCCGCGTCGGACGACAACCCCTCCCCGGCGGACGTCACGGAGGACGCCTTCGCGTGCGCGGGCGGCGTTCCGCCGGTACCGCCTTCTCCGGCCGCCTCGCCGGTCTTAGCGCCGCACGCCGAGGCGCCGAGCACCGAGATGACGGTCATCACCATGAGACCGGCCTTCGTCACGTTCCGTGTCACGACGTCCCCCGTATTCCTGTCTCGCACACAGTCAGCGCACAAGACGACCACGGCGGTCGAGCGGTTCCGGCCCCGGTGTCGCGGCTCGGACAGCAACCGATTCCAGAACATCGGGGAACCGGCCTTCCAGCTCGAAGAACTTCAGCAACAGGCTGAAGCCGAGCCGGGTCGGCCCGCTCTTGTTGGCCACCAGGCCCCAGCCGCCCACTACCGGCGTTCAGTTCGCCAAGAGCTCCTCTGGCGACCACTCCTGCCCCACCCCCGCACCCCGGCCGACACCGCCGGCCGATCACGTACAGAGACGCGGTGAAGGATCTCCAGGACCTCATCGGTGGGGGACGGTTACGCCCGCGGCGCGGAGTCTGGTCTCGGTGAGCGCGGTCAGCCGGGCTGCGACCGGCGCCTGGTCCTCGCGGTGGTTGTTGATCAGCTTGTACTGGGCGGAAGCCTTGGCCCATGCCCGCAGGCTGGCGTGATCCCCCAGCAGCGCGGGGTTGGCGAGGTAGCGGTCGGCCATGGCTGCCGCGAGTTCCTCGATCCTCGGGTCGTCCGGTTCCCAGGTCTCGGCCTCCCAGCCGCGCTTGGTCAGGTCGATGTACTCGGGGTCGTCCAGCCCGTGTTCGAGCTGCGTCAGGAAGCCGTCGAAACCCTCCGGCACCAGCGCCCGGGCCAGGACCAGAGCCTCGCGCTGCGCGGCCACGTAGTCGGGGCTGAAGCCGAGGCCGGGCATCCGGTCCAGGACCGCGCAGGCGCGGTCGGGCAGGAGGGCCCGGTCGCCGTCGGCGAGCCGGTGCAGCGTGTCGCGGCGGGCTACCAGGTCGTCGATGCGCTCGGTGAGCTGCCGCTCGACGTCCGTGAGCGCGGCGCCGAACTGCGCGGCGTCGGCGTCGAGCATGGGCCCGATCTCGGCCAGCGGCACGCCCGCGGCGGCCAGCGTCCGTACCTGCACCAGCTGCAGGAGCTCGCCGGATCCGTACCGCCGGTAGCCGGAGCTGTCACGTTCCGGCTCCGTGGCGAGTCCGAGCTTGTGGTAGTGCCGCACCGTCTTCACCGTGACGCCGACGAATGCCGCCGCCTGCCCGATCGTGACCCCGTTCCTCATCGGTCCAGCCTGCCGCAGAACACCGTGTCGACGAAACGCTGCTGGGCGGTCCGGAAGGCCGGTGCTATCGACAGGTCGGCGTCGTCCACCCAGGTCAGCCCGGCGGTCAGGGTCCTGCTGCCGTCGGGAGTGCTGTACATCAGTGCCGCCGAGCCCATGGTGGCGCCGTTGTGGTGGAAGACGGTGCCGCCCTCCGTCTCCTGCGCGAACACCCCCAGGCCGTAGCCGACCGTCGCCTCCGGCGTGCGCATCTCGGCCGACAGCTCGGCCGGCAGGAGCTTGCCGCCCATCAGCGCGGAGAAGTACGTGTGCAGGTCCCGAGTGGTCGAGATCATGTCGCCGCCGGCCCCCACCCAGGACGGGTTCTGCCGGGTGACATCGACCGTCCGCTCCTGCCCGGCGTCCTCGTAGCGGTAGTAGCCGTGGTTGTACGGCTCGGGAATCTCCGGCGAGGCGCCCGGCGCCACGGTACCGGTCATCCCCAACGGCCCCAGGATCAGCCGCTGCAACTCCTCGGCGAACGAACGGCCGGTGACCTTCTCGACGACCAGCCGGGCCAGTACGTAGTTGGTGTTGGCGTAGCTCCAGCCCGTACCCGGCGCGAACCGCGCCGGCTTGGACAACGACAGCCGGACCAGTTCTTCGGGCAGGTAGGTCTTGAACCGGTTGTCCACCCAGTCCTTGCCCTGCCAGGGGACCCCCGGCACGACCGTCCCGTCCTCGTAGAGCTCGCCGGTGTGGTTGGAGATCCCGCTGGTGTGCTGAAGCAGCATCCGCACCGTGATCCGCCGGTCGAGACCGAACTCGGGCAGGTAGTCATCGGCCGGGGCGTCCAGGCCGATCTTTCCCTCGGCCACCAGCATGAGGACCGAGGTGGCGACGAAGTTCTTGGTGCTGCTGCCGATGCGGAAGTGTCCGTTCGTCAGCGGCTCGGCGCTCTGGCCCAGCTCGCGCACACCGGCGCTGCCGGCCCATTCGCACTGCTCGTCGTTCACCCGGAGCTGGACCCCGAGGAAGCCGGACTCGGCCAACTCCTCGATCGCCGTCAGCAGCTCCGGACGTTCCTGCCCCTGGCCGGAAAGGTTGGTGGACATGGTGGTCGGCTCCTTCACATCAGTTGTGCCTGGTCGGCATCGTGCCGATGCGATGAGCCTCCACCCTGCCCCAAGGTCAACCTCAAGCGTGATCCAGCCCACAGTCGCTGCCGGTCGGCATGGCTGGATGCCGGAATTCCCGGCCCCAGTCAGGATCCTGGCCGCCCGCCTCGCCGACCCGCGAAGACCACGAGTCCGCCCGCAGGCGCGGCAGAACCATCGGCGGCGCGGGCGTCACCGACGAGTCCATGCTGTCCGTGGCCCGCCGCCTGAGCGGCCAAGAGATGAGCAGCCTCCGCGACATCGCCGAGCGGCTCGTCGTCACCACCGGCGCGAAGAAGGGCCGGCACCCCTCACCCGCCACCGTCACGCGCATGCTCCACGAACACGACGAGCAGGCCGCCACGGCGGTGAACACGTGATCAACCGGCTACTTTGCGGCCGGTGCCTGAGCCAGGACTCCAGGGCCGTGATCCCCGTGGGTTCAAGGAAACCGAAGCTCCCTCAGCCTGAACCCACGGGTCCACCGGTCTGCCTCAGGTCGGTAGATCCGTGGGTTCGGTGGGAACACGAGGGTGCTGTGCAAGCCGAAGAGCTTCGGCCGTGACATCGGCGTCCACCTGCGCCTGTGTTCTGTCGCCGTATTCAAGGACGTCGTAGTCGTCGTCCAGGTTGGCGAGTCGCTCGGCCAGAGGCAGCTCGTGCCCGAAGCGCTGATGGATCCTGAAAGCCAGCTCGCGTGGCGTCAGTTCGCCGGCCAGCATCCGGGCGGCAAGTGCTCGCGCGGCGGCTTCCTGTCCGGCAATGCTGCCCGCTGAGTGGAAGATGAGGCCCAGTTCATCGAGTGCCGGGGGAAGGAGGTCGGGGACGTCGTAGTCCACCTCCGCGCGTGTGCACGCGGCCAAGATCCGCAGGGCAGGACTGTCGAGGCCGGCGACGAGTGCGTCACAGGCAGCAGTGATGACGTCGGTTGCGCGGACCTCGCCCATGCTCCAGAGGACGGCGCGGTCCTGAAGCTCGCGGGCTGCTGGTTCGGTCGACGACATCTGTCCATGATCTCGTCGGTCGGTTGAGCAGGTCGAGTGGGTTTCACTGCGATGCCTGCTCGGCGGGTTCTCCCGGAAGCGCGCGTGCTGAGCCCGCGTAGCGTATGGCGGCCTTCTCGTCGATACCGAAGACCAGTGCGAGAAGGGGCGGGTCGGCGCCATGGATGAGCGCTTCTTCAAGTTGCAGGTCGACGCGAACCGTTCGAGGGCGGCGGTGAGGTGGCGGGTGGCCCGGGTGGTCCAGAGCTTGCCGGCCGGGCCGCGTTCGACGGCGGCCTTCTGCGTGATCAGCAGGACGATGTCTGCCTGGGCAAGCGCCTGGAGGACGCCGCCGGTCTGCCGGGGGACACGGACGCGGATCGTCGGATTGCGGAAGACCTGGCCGTCCTTCTCCGCGTGCCGGAACAGTGATCGCAGCGCGACGATCCGGCTTTCGCGCTGTTTGCCACGGGATGTCGCACATCCGGGAGACATTCCAGGTGCGGTGCGCGTCGCAACGTCACGCGACTCCGGCAGCGGACGGCGTCACGGAGGTGCATCGTCGGTGAACGCTTCTGTCAGCGCTGTGGCGGCCGCCGTGAGGTCGGCGCGGATCGCCTCCTCGTGGGGCAGCAGGTCCCGCTCTCGGCCGACGACCGAGAGCGCGGCCCGGATGCGTCCGTCGCCGCCCTCGCGTACGGGTACCGCGTACTCGGTGACGCCGTGTTCGAACTCCCCGTGCGCGGCGACGACTGCGCGCCGGCGGTCGCGGTCGTTGGCGGCGGCGAGTTCCTCGACGCTGTGAGCGGCGTTGGGGCCGCCCACGCCGATCAGCTCGTAGTCGTCGAGCAGGACGGTGATCTCCTCGACGGTGTGGTCGAGGAGGAGCGCGCGTCCGGCGCCCGTGCACCAGCACGGGGTGACGAGACTCGCCCGGCCCAGCCACTCCTGGGCGAAGCCCGCGGCGGACTCGGCGCGCAGCAGCCGGACCTGGACGCCGTCGCGTACGGAGAGCCGTGCGCCGGCGCCGTGCGCGACGGCCATGCGGCGCAGAAGGGGTCGGCTGCGACGGAGCAGGCCGGGGTGCAACGAGGCGGCCGTGGCGAAGAAGGCGCTGCCGGCGCGCAGCGTCGAGTCGTCGCCGCGTTCGAGGAACCCCTTGTCGCACAGGTCCTGGGTCGTGCGCGACGCCTTGCTGCGCTCGATGCCGACCTCGTCCGCGACCCTGCTGACGTTGTAGCCGGTGCGGCCGGACGCCTCGCGGTCCAGCACGGCGTTCACCACGCGCAGGGCCATACGCAAAGAGGACGCCGTTCCGAGGCTCGTCCGTACGGGGGAGGGGCCGTTCGTGGTCACGTCCGCACTATAGGCGAGCCGGTGATCAGCGGCCCGGGGCGGCGGGGACGCGCAGTCCGGGCCCGCACCGCCGATCGGGCTCGGTTGCGGAACCGTCGTACGGGACGGCCCGGTTCGCCCTGCCGGTTCGCGGGTTTCGCTCAGCCCGCGTGGTGCAGGGCGAAGACACGGGCGGGGAAGCCCGAACCGCCCTGCGGCTTGGGCCAGGTGGCGACGATCAGCGCACCCGCCTCCGGGACCTTGTCGAGGTTGGCCATGAGCTCGATCTGCCAGCGGTCCCGCCGCAGGACGTAGTCCTCCAGACCGAAGTCGCCCGCCGAGGTGGCCAGTCCGGGGTCGGTGTCGGTCTGCTCGTGCCCGATCGCGGTGACGCCGGCCTCCTCGAAGAGGTGGCGCAGGACCTCCGCGGACCAGCCCGGACAGTGGCTCACGCCCGCCTCGTCCTTGTTGGCCATGGCGGCCGGGTCCGGCCAGCGGCGGCCCCAACCGGTGCGCAGCGCGACGAACGCCCCGCGCGGGATCCTGCCGTGGCGCGCCTCCCAGGCCCCGACATCGTTCAGGGTCGGCACCGCGTCCGGATCCGAGGCGACGCGCTCGGTGATGTCGAGGACGACGAGCGGAAGGATCATCTCGTCGACGGGTATCTCGTCCAGAGTGCGGGCGCCGGCGACGAAGTGGACGGGCGGATCGACGTGCGTGCCCCACTGTCCGACGAGCGTGTACAGGTGCACGTTGAAGCCGTCGCCGCGGGACATGTCGAAGGGCGTCTCGCGCTGTTCGTCGGGGAAGGCGGGGAAGTGCGGCTGGCCGGGGTGGAAGGCGTGCGTGAGATCGGTGCGGACGGTCTGCCCGATCAGTTCCCGGTGCAGGGCCCACAAGGGCGGTTCGGCGGTGACGGCGGTCGGGTCCGTGAAGCCGGTGTGCGAAGTCATGCGCGCTCGTCCTCTTTCTCGTCGTCGTGCTCGGCGTTGCGCTCCGCGTTCTGCTCCGCGACGCGCGCCGGGCGTTGACGGGGGCGATGGGCGGGGATGGGCGGGTATCGGTGCGGCTGCGGGGTGAGGCCACGGCCGGCGGGCCCGCGGTTCAGGCCCGGGAGACGAGGTCCAGCGGGGCGGAGAGCTCGATCACCGGTATCTCCCAGGGGTGGACGTCGGCGAGGCGGGCGAGGACCTGCGCGAGGGTGTCGTCGTCCGCCGCGGCGTCGACGTACGTCGTGACGGCGAGCGTCGAGGAGAGGACCCGCCCGCCGACCGAGCCCAGGGAGGGCCGTGCGCCGGGCCGGACGGTGAATCCCTCCGCCCCCAGCGCCACCTCGAACACGTCGTCGTAGACGCCGAAGTCCCCCAGCTCGGGCGATGCCTCCAGGACGCGCAGCAGCGAGGCGAAGGACTCGTCGGCGCGCAGCGCGTCGAGGTCGCCCTGCGCGCAGGCGGCCAGGGTCGCCTCGGCGACCGGCCAGTACACCTTGATCGTCCGGACCGTCCGGCGCCGGACGGACGCGTGGGCGCGCGCACGGTCCTCTCGGGCGGTTTCCGGCGTGATCGTCGTCGTGGCCATACGCAGTCATCCCTCGGCAGTCGGCGGCGGCTGATGATGCAAGGATGCTATGCGTGCATTAAATGCACGGCAAGATGTAGATAGTGCACACCAGGGTCCAGGCGGAGGTCAAGGAGAAGCGGAGCGACGGAGGTACGATGCGGGCCGACGGCGCGGACTCATGGCGCGAACTGATGGCGCGGACTGACGGTCATGGGGACGCGGCCCTGGCGGACGGCCCCACGGCACGGCGGAGGAACACGTGGACTCAAGCGTGGCGAAGGGCCTGGACGCGCTGTCGGCGCTCGCCCATCGTCCTGCCGACGGCGGACCCCGAGCCGTCGCCGCGTCCGTTTCGGAACTCGCCCGCAGGCTCGGCCGCGACCGCAGCCAGCTCTCTCGCATGCTCGCCGCCATGACGGCTGAGGAATTCGTCGCCCGGGACGACGTCTCGGGCGGCGTCGCCCCGCACTGGCGGCTCTACACGGCGGCGCGCGATCTCACCGCGCACCGGCTGCGCACGGAAGGGCTCACCGCCCTGGAGGGCATGGCGGCCGAGACCGGCGAGAGCTGTTACCTCGGGGTCCTGGTCGGCGACACCACCGTGACGATCGCCGAACGCGTGCCCCCGGGGAGCCGGCAGCTCGGCTCGTGGATCGGCCGCCCCTACCCGGCCTACTGCAGCGACTGCGGCCAGGCCCTGCTCAGCGACGCCGACGACGACGAGGTGGCCGCCGTCTTCGCCCGCACCGAGTTCGTGCGCCACGGCCCTGACACGCCGACCGGCCTGGACGACTTCCTGCGTCGCCTGGAGGGGACCCGTCGGCGCGGCTACTCGATCGTCGACCAGGAGGCGGAACCCGGCCTCTACTCCGTCGCCGTGCCGGTCCGCGACTTCACCGACGAGGTCGTGGCCGCGGTCCAGGTCGTCGGGCCGCGTCGCCGTCTGCAACCCCGGACGCAGGAGTGCGTGGCAGCCGCCCTGCGCTGGGGCAGCCGCCTGGAGACGGCCCTGCGCGGCGCCTGAACTGCTGCGCTCGGGCAGGGGGCCGAGCTCCGCCGGGCCGCGTGGGAGGCCTGCCGAACAGACGGGCGCGGCGCCTCCGGAGGGCAGGTCCGTGGTCGACACGCCGAGCCGCCCGATCGAAGGGCGGGCCGGCCCGGTCGAGGGCGGCGGCGACGGCGGCCACTCTCCGACCCTCGTCGGGAGGCTTGACGCTGTCAGGGGTGGTCGTTAACTTTCGTGATATCCGCAGTCTTGGACACTGTTCATGATGTCGAACGGCCGTGGCGTTCTACCGAACCGCCGAGCCGGGCCGTGCGTACGCGACATCGGCAGCACCTCCCGCAGAAAACCGGCATGCGCATAGTCAACACTGTGAATGGGAGCGCTCCCATGAAGGTTGAGAGAGTCCGTACCGGAATCAGCAGCCAAGAGGAGGAGGGGGCATGACGCAGAGTCGGAACGAGCCCGTGAGCGAGGGGCGGCGATCGCCGAACCGCAGGACCGTCCTGGCGACGATGGGAACCCTGCCGATCCTC
Source organism: Streptomyces hayashii (assembly GCF_024539815.1). Taxonomy (GTDB): domain Bacteria; phylum Actinomycetota; class Actinomycetes; order Streptomycetales; family Streptomycetaceae; genus Streptomyces; species Streptomyces hayashii. The sequence goes on along the minus strand of NZ_JAHHIU010000081.1, from coordinate 117,244 downwards.
ACGGCCGCCACGTCCGTCGCCGGGGCCTCGAACGCCGTGGCCCGGACGACCGCCGCGGCCGATGCCGCGACGGCCGCCGCCACGGTGGTCGTCGACGCGTCGGCGCGGCGGCAGACGATCCGGGGTTTCGGAGGCATGAGCCACTCCGCCTGGATCGGCGACCTCACAACCGCCCAGCGGGACACGGCGTTCGGCGCCGGCGACGGTCGACTGGGACTCTCCGTGCTGAGGATCCCCGTCCCCGAGGACCGGTCGGCCTGGAGCCGGGACGTGGCGACGGCGAAGCGTGCGACCGAACTCGGCGCGACGGTCTTCGCGTCGCCCTGGAATCCGCCTTCCTCCATGGTGGAGACCTTCGTCCGCGGCAGCCAGACCAACGCGCGACGTCTCCGGTACGACATGTACGGCGCGTACGCCCAGCATCTCAACGACTTCAACACGTTCCTGCGGAACAACGGGGTGAATCTGTACGGCATCTCGGTGCAGAACGAGCCCGATTACGCACATGACTGGACGTGGTGGACCCCCGCCGAAATGGTCCGGTTCCTGCGGGAGAACGCCGGCTCGATCGGCACCAGGGTCATCGCACCGGAGTCCTTCCAGTACCTGAAGAACATGTCGGACCCGATCCTCAACGACCCGGTGGCCCTCGCCAACGTGGACGTCATCGGGGCCCATCTCTACGGCACGCCGTTCGCGAACTTCCCCTACCCCCTCTTCAAACAGAAGGGCGCGGGCAAAGAGCTCTGGATGACCGAGGTCTACTACCCCAACAGCACGGATTCGGCGGACCTGTGGCCGCAGGCGCTGGACGTGGGGGAGCACATCCATCGCGCCATGGTGGACGCCGAGTTCCAGGCCTATGTCTGGTGGTACATCCGGCGAAGCTACGGTCCCATGCGCGAGGACGGCAGGATCAGCAAGCGCGGCGCCTGCATGGCGCACTTCGCCAGGTTCGTGCGGCCCGGATCCGTGCGGGTCGAGGCGACGGCGAAGCCGGCGTCGGACGTCTACGTCTCGGCGTACCGCAACGGCAGCTCCACGGTCGTGGTCGTCGTCAACAAGGGGGCCTCCGCGGTGAGTCAGCAGTTCACCCTGGCGAACGGCGGCGCGTCCAGCGTCTCGTCGTGGGTGACCGACGCGAGCAGGAACGTCGCCTCCCAGGGCACCGCCCGCGTGTCGAACAACGCCTTCACCGTCACGCTCCCCGCGCGAAGCGTGACGACGCTCGTGACCGCCTGACCCGGACACCTGCGAACCGGACCGCCGGCCAGGTCCGCCGACGCCCGTCCCGGGCAGCCGTCCGCGCAGCGCTGCCCGGGACGACTTCCGCCACGCCAGGACCCTCGCCGCTGTCACACCGCACTCGGCCGCCGGCCGCCGCCAGGGGCGTGCACCACGCGCCGGCTCGGCCCGCCTGGCCCCACCGTCGCCGTATCCGGCCGGCCGCTCACAGGAAGAAGGGCAGGTTCACCACGAAGGCGACGTAGGCGATGCAGCCGAGCACCAGCAGGATGGTCGACAGGACGATGTGGACGTGACGCCACGGCGTGGGTATGCCGGGGAAACGCTTCCTGAGCAGAGGCCAGGTGAGGAAGCCGTGGTCCTGGAACGGAAGGCGCAGGTCCTGCCAGAGCTCCCGGAGCCCTTCAGCGTCCCAGAACCGGGGATCGATGACCACGGGCCGATGGGTTCCTGAGGTGATGACGATCCGGTTCTTGTGCGGGCCGTCGATGGGTGGCTTGACCGTGTGCAGCCCGGTCAGGGAGGACACGGGCGCGTGCAGTACCTTGCGGTTCCAGCGGTCGCGCACCGTCAGGAAACCGTCCTCCAGGCGGATGCCGGCGTTGGCCCAGCGGAGGCCGCTGAGCACGCCGACCCAGAGCAGCGGGAACACGACCGCCAGGATCCCGACCACCAGACCCGTCGTGCCGGACCCCGCCGAGTTGCCGCGTCCCCTGGCCATCAGGAGACCGATGCGCAGCGCCCCGATGGCGATGATGGGCGACCCCTTCAGGAGCAGGGCCTTGGTGGGCCCGTTGTCGGGTCTGACGGTCACCCAGGGGAGGTCCGCTTCGTCCGACGGGTCCGTGGGCGAGGCGTCGTCCGATGGTCGTATGGTCATGCGCATGCCCTTCCGCTGTGCCGCGCCGCCCGCTTCCCCCCGATGGGGCGGCCAGCAACAGGTGCGGGCAGAGGCGCACGATCACGATCCCGGAATCCTGGGCCGCCGGCATCGGGGAAACTACGTAAACGTGACCGACGGCGCTCGCGCCCCGGTTCGTAGGCGCCGCCTCCTCAGCCGGCAAGGCGGTGGCCGGACCGCCAACCCGCCGGGCGGCCCGTCCATGTTTGCCGTCTGCAATGATTGCCGAGTGGAGCGGGGTGTCCGGTCCGGGACGGCGGCGAGGTGCACGGGTTCATGACGCAGCGGGGTACCGAAGCGGGGCGGGCGGCGTCCGACGGGGCGTCCTCCGCCGGGCCTGAACTCGATCGAGAGGCCGAGGAGGTCACCGTCGCCGTCATGGCCGCCTCCCGGCTCCTGATGGCGGTGTCCGCACGCGCGCTCGCCTCGACCGACGGATCTCTGACGCTGCCTCAATTGCGGGCGCTGGCCGTCCTGGACGCCTGCGGACCGGTCAAACTGGTCGCGCTGGCCGCGACCCTCGGGGTCAATCCGTCCACCGCTCTGCGCATGGCCGAACGGCTGGAATCCCTGGAGCTCCTGGACCGCCGGGCCAACCCCGGCAACCGTCGCGAGGTGATCCTGAGTCTCACCCCCGCCGGCCGGACGCTCGTGTGCCGGGTGATGGAGCATCGGCGGGCCGAGATCCGGTCACTGGTCGTGCGGCTGCCGGCCACGACGCGTGCCGCCCTCGTGCCCGCGCTGAGGGATCTCGTCTCGGCGGCGGACGAGATCGCCGTGGATCCGTTCGACGAGGCGCGCCGGGTCGGCGGCCTCGACGATCCGCTCAACCGGGTGGTGCGGCCGAGCGACGTCCCGGACCCTGCGAAGCGGCGCACAGCTCACGAAGGCACGTGAGCTGGTGACGGAGTCGCGCCCTCCCGCCCCGCTTCCCCGTCGACGGGGGTACGGATCGCTGCGGCGCAGGTCACCGTTCGTACGCGTGCGCCCCCGCGACGCGGCCCGGACGCATGATGCGCACCTTGTGCCTCTCGCAGGCCGGGCACTGCGGCGACTGCAAGGGGGAGGGCACGTGTTCGCCGTTCAGCCGGTAGGCGGCCTTGATCCGGGCGTACTCGTCCACGGTCACGTCGATGTCGTACGTGGCCTCCCACCCGTGGCCGCAGTCGAGACAGACGAACGAGTATGCGCGCCGGACGTGATCTGTGGGCATGGGCGCCTCCTCAGGGCGATCGGGCCTTCGGGTGCTCACCTACCCATTATTGCATAGTGCAAAATAGCTCGCAGTGCCGTCGCGTCGCCGTCCTCGGACGGGATCGACAGGGTAGGCGCGACGGGACGGACACGCCGGCGGCTTCGGAGAGCTCCTGCCCGCCCGTCCCGAGGCGAGTCGGGAGGGGCTGCTCAGGCAGCACAGGTGGTCGCCCGAGCCGCTCGGGCGGTGGTCGTCATGAGATCCAGCGGGCTGCGGCCGCGTAGGTGCCCGCCGGGGTGCTGTTGAACGCGAGGGCTGCGTCCGGTGCGTGCAGCCTGACCAGGTTGACCACGAGTTCGAGGAGTTCGACCTGGTCGTCCGAGTGCCGCAGGCCCCCGCCGATGGTGACGCACTCCCAGGAGTGGGCTCGCAGAGCGTCCCCGACGACCTCTTCGACGTCGTCACTTCCGTCGAGGCCGATCAGGCAGGTCTCCACGGCCACGCCGTGTTCGGCGAATTCGGCCAGTCCCGCCTCGATCGCTCGGGCGACCGGTTCGGGGTCCCACGGCCCGGGCACCCGATACGGATCGAGGCCGATGACCAGGACGCGGGGAGGAGCGGCGGTGTCCATGACTGGACGATACGGGTCGATCGACCCGCGCATGGGCACTGCACGCTCCAGCCCGCGTGACGCCGAGGTGAGCGTGGCCTCGTCGTACCGTCCGGGTGATACTGGCCTGGTGAGCCAGAGCGATCGGCAGACGGGCCGGCGCTTGGAGCAAGCGATCTTGGAGTTGCTCGAACGCCGCGGCCTCGCCAAGACGATCTGCCCCTCGGACGCCGCACGGGCGGTGTACGAGGGGGAGGACGACGGTTGGCGCGAGCTCATGGAGCCTGCTCGCCGCGCGGCCGGTCGCCTGGTCGCGGCCGGCGAGGTGGAGATCACCCAGGCCGGTCGTCCCGTCGAGCCGACGACGGCCCGAGGCCCGATCCGTATCCGCCGTGTCCGCTGAGTGCTGAGTGCCGTGTGCCGTGTCCGGGCCGAGAGCCGGGTCCGGGCCGTGTGCCGCGTTCGGGATCGGCGACCGGCGACCGGCGGGGCCCGTCTCCCCTGTACGACGGTGTGTCCGACGCGGCCTTCGTCAGCCTTCGTGTTCGCGACGCGCCCCCGCCGGCGACGTCCCGCGCGCTCGGGGTTCGCTTTCCCCGAGCGCGCGGGGCCGCCGGTGGCTCAGGCCGAGTGGCGGTGATGGATCGGCCGGTCCGAACCGGTCAACGGCAGGCCCGTCCCGCCCCGGCGGGCCGCGACGATCTCCGCCGTGATCGACAGCGCGGTCTCCTCGGGCGTACGCCCCCCGAGGTCCAGCCCGATGGGCGACCGCAGCCGGGCCAGCTCGTGCTCCCCCAGACCGATGTCGCGCAGTCGCCGGTCCCGGTCGGCGTGGGTGCGGTGCGAGCCCATCGCACCCACGAACGACACCGGCAACCGCAGCGCGACCTCCAGCAGCGGGACGTCGAACTTGGCGTCGTGGGTGAGCACGCACACCACGGTGCGTGTGTCCGTCCGGGTGCTCCGCAGATAGCGGTGCGGCCAGTCCACGACGACCTCGTCGGCCTCGGGAAAACGCTCCGGCGTGGTGAAGACGGGCCGGGCGTCGCACACCGTCACGTGATAGCCGAGGAACTTGGCTGCGCGCACCAGGGCCGCCGCGAAGTCGACGGCGCCGAAGACGATCATCCGCGGCGGCGGCACGCTCGGCTCCACGAGCAGGGTGAGGCCGCCGGGACAGTGCGAACCGTCCGGCGACAGCTCGACCGTGTCGGTGCGGCCCGTGTCCAGCGCGGCCAGGCCCTGGGCGGCGGCCGCCCGGTCGAGGTCCTCGTGCCCGCCGAGTGCGCCCTCCCGGGAGCCGTCGGCGTGCACGAGCAGCGCGGCGCCGAGCAGGGCCGCGGGACCGCGGACGACCCGGACGAGCGCCACCGGTTCGCCACGCGCGCCGGTCTCCAGGGCGGAGCGCAGCAGCGCGCCGACCGGACCGTCCGACGTGAGCGGGGTGACCAGGACGTCGAGGACCCCGCCGCACGTGAGCCCCACGGCGAAGGCGTCCTCGTCGCTGTAGCCGAAGCGTTCGAGCACGCTGTCGCCGGTCTCCAGGGCCCGCGCGCACAGCTCGTACACGGAAGCCTCCACGCAGCCGCCGGACACCGACCCGATGACGGTTCCCCGCCCGTCGACGGCGAGGGCGGCGCCGGGACCGCGGGGCGCGCTGCCGCCGACCGACACGACGGTCGCGACGGCGGCCTCGCGGCCCTCGGCCAGCCAGGCGCCGAGCTCGGGCGCGAGGTCAAGCATCCGGGCCGCCCGTCAGGACGCGGTCGGGGCGGATGGGCAGGCTGCGGTGACGTACACCGGTCGCGTGCCACACCGCGTTGGCGACGGCGGCGGCCGCGCCGACGATGCCGATCTCGCCGATCCCCTTGATGCCGACCGGGTCCTCGGGGTCGTCGTCGGCCACCCAGTGCGCCTCGACGCGCGGAACGTCGGCGTGCGTGGCCACGTGGTAGCCCGCGAGATCCGCTCCGACGGGCCCGCCGGAGGCCTCGTCGCGCGCGGCCTCCTCGTGCAGGGCCATGGAGATGCCCCAGATCATCCCGCCGGTGAACTGGCCGCGAGCCGTGAGGGGATTGACGATGCGCCCCGCCGCGAACACGCCGAGCATGCGCCGCACGCGGACCTCGCCGGTGCCGGTGTCGACGGCGACCTCCGCGAACTGCGCGCCGAAGGAGTGCCGTTCCTTCTGCGCGAGCGCGGCGATCGCCGCGGTCGTGTCCGAGCGCGCGGTGACTCCTTCGGCGGGGATCGCGGCGCCCGGCACGAGCCGGTCGCGCAGGTCGCGCGCGGCGGCCATGACGGCCCATGCCCAGGACCGCGTGCCCATGGAGCCGCCCGCGATCATCGCGGGCCCGAAGGCGCTGTCGCCGATGTGCACCTGTACGCGTACCGGCGCAACGTCCAGGGCGTCCGCGGCCACCAGCGTGAGGGCGGTCCGCGCCCCGGTGCCGATGTCCGCCGCCGAGATCCGTACGGTGAAGCGGCCGTCCGCCTCGGCGGTGATCGAGGCCGTGGACGGCGCGGCTCCCGCGCCGAAGGAGGCCGCCGCGGTGCCGGTGCCGAGAAGCCAGCGCCCCTCGCGCCGCACCCCGGGCCGCGGGTCGCGCCGGTCCCAGCCGAAACGGCGGGCGCCCTCCTCGAAGCACGCGCGCAGATTGCGTCCGGCGAACGGGAGACCGGAGACCGGCCCCCGGTCGGGGTCGTTGCGCAACCGCAGCTCCACGGGGTCGATGCCGCACGCGTGGGCGAGTTCGTCGAGCGCGGCTTCCAGTGCGAAGGAGCCCGGCGCCTCGCCCGGAGCGCGCATCCAGGTGGGGGTGGGCACGTCGAGGGGTACGACCCGGTTCTCCGTGTGGTGCGCGTCGGCGTCGTACATCACCCGGGCCACGCCGGCGCTCGGCTCGACGAACTCGAACACGGTGGAGGTGCGGCTGAGCGAGCGGTGGTCCAGTGCGCGCAGCCGCCCGTCGGCGTCCGCCCCGAGCCTGACCCGCTGGATCGTGGGGCTGCGGTGCCCGGCCAGCGTGAACATCTGACGGCGCGTCATGACCACGCGCACCGGACGCCCGATCATCCTGGACGCCATCACGGCGGCGACCTGGTGGGCGCGCACGCCCTTGCTGCCGAAGCCGCCGCCGACGTGCTCCGAACGCACCCGCACCGACGCGGGATCGAGCCCGAAGAGGTTCGCGAGTTCCGCGACGACCCAGGTGGCGCCCTGGTTGGAGTCGATCACCTCCAGCCGGTCGGCCTCCCAGCGGGCGGTGGCCGCATGGGGCTCCATGGGGTGGTGGTGTTCTTCCGGGGTGGTGTACGTGGCCTCCACGACGACGGCGGAGGCGGCGAGTTCGGCCTCCAGGTCGCCCTTGTCCGTCACGGCGGGCATATGGCCGTCGGACGGGTGGGCATCGGGGTGGTCGCCGGTGAAGCCGACGTCGTGCGGAACCTGTTCGTAGCGGACGACCAGGGACTCGGCGGCCTCGCGCGCCTGCTCGGACGTCTCGGCGACCACCAGCGCCACGGGCCAGCCCAGATGGGGTACCCGGTCGTTCTGGAAGACCGCGCACGTCGGGTCCGGGCCGGTGCCCAGCATTCCCACGTAGTCGGTCTTCAGCGGCGAGGCGTTGCGATGGTCCAGCACGCACACGACGCCCGGCATCGCGAGGACGGCTTCCGCTTCGACGTCCGTGATCCGGCCCCGTGCCACGGTGGACAGCACGAGCCAGCCGTGGGCGAGTTCGGCGAAGGGCACCTCGCCCGCGTAACGGGCCGCGCCGGTGACCTTGTCCCGTCCCTCCACGCGGACGTGCTCGGCGCCGACGGCGCGGGCGGGCGCGAGGGGCGCCTCGGCCGTCATCGGGCGGCCTCCTCGGCGAGTTCGCTCAGCACGGCCACGGTCAGGTTGCGCATCAGGGTCACCTTGAATCCGTTGTGCGACAGGGGCCGGGCCGCCGCCAGTTCGGCGTCCGCGGCGGCCGCGAACGACGCCGCGTCGGCGGGCGCCCCGGTGAGGGTCCGCTCGGCCGCGCGGGCTCGCCAGGGCCGGGAGGCCACCGCGCCGAACGCCAGGCGCACCTCCCTGACGACGCCGTCGTGGACGTCGAGCGCGGCGGCGACCGATCCCACGGCGAACGCGTAGGAGGCGCGCTCCCGCACCTTCCGGTAGCGCGAATGCGCGGCGACCGGGGCCGGGGGCAGGCTGACACCGGTGATGAGTGCGCCCGCCGGCAGGGCCGTCTCGCGGTGCGGGGTGTCGGAGACCGGGAGGTAGAACCAGCCGAGGGGCAGTTCGCCCGGGCCCTGAGCGCTCTCGTAGTGCACCACGCCGTCGAGGGCGGCCAGCGCGACGGCCATGTCCGACGGGTGCACCGCCACGCAGTGCGAGGAGGCGCCGAGGACGGCGTGGTTGCGGTTCTCGCCGCTGACAGCGGGACAGCCGCTGCCGGGGGCCCGTTTGTTGCAGGGTGCGGTGGCGTCGGCGAAGTAGGCGCAGCGGGTGCGCTGGAGCAGATTGCCGCCGACGGTGGCCATGTTGCGCAGCTGACCTGAGGCGCCGGCGAGCACCGCCTGGGCGAGAGCGGGGTAACGGGTGCGGACCAGGGGATGGGCGGCGAGGTCGCTGTTGGTGACGGTCGCGCCGATCCGCAATCCGCCGTCCGGGGCCGGCTCCACGCGGTCCAGCGGCAGACCGCGGACGTCGACCAGTCGTCCCGGTCGTTCGACGCCGGTCTTCATCAGGTCGACCAGGTTGGTGCCGCCGGCGAGGTAGCGCGCGTCCGGGTCGGAGTCGAGCAGTGCCACGGCGCCCGCGACGTCGGGAGCCTTCCGGTAGCCGAACTCCCTCATGCCGCAGGCTCCTTGGCTTCCGGTCGGGCGCCCGAGCGCGCCGCGGGCCCGGATTCCGCGGCACTGGCGACGGCCTCGACGATCGAGGTGTAGGCGGCGCAACGGCACAGGTTGCCGCTCATGCGTTCACGGATCTCGTCGGCGGTCAGCGGCGGCGGTCCGGCCGAGGGCCGTACGTCGGCCGTGGCGGCGCTCGGCCAGCCGGCGGCGTGCTCCGCGAGCACGCCGATCGCCGAACAGATCTGTCCGGGCGTGCAGTAGCCGCACTGGTAGCCGTCGAGATCGAGGAACGCCTGCTGCACCGGATGCAGGCGTTCGCCGTCGGCCACGCCCTCGATGGTGGTGATCTCACGCCCTTCGGCCGCGACCGCGAACTGGAGACAGGCCACGGTTCTGCGGCCGTCGACCAGCACGGTGCAGGCTCCGCACTGCCCCTGGTCGCAGCCCTTCTTGGCGCCGGTGAGATCGAGCCGCTCGCGGAGCGCGTCGAGCAGGGTGGTGCGGTGGTCGACGGGGAGCGTGTGCCGCTCGCCGTTGATGTGCAAGGTGATGACGCTGGACGTCGGTAAGGCCATGAGAGCTTCTTTCGCACTGCCGGATAACTGGGCGGCGATCGCCGGTGCCTGGCGACTGCCGAGTACGTCGTCGATGGGAAGCGGGGTGGGCGCGCGGGGACGGCGCCGAGGTGAACGCGGACTCCCGCGCGGGTCCGGCCGGGGCTATCGTGAACCCAACCGGACAGTCGTCCGCTGTCGGCAAACGTAACGGACAGCTGTCCGCTTAGCAAGGGTGGGGTTTCCGCGCACCCCGAGGAGAGTCGAGTGCAGCACGAGAAGGCCGCGCCCCTGCGCTCGGACGCACAACGCAACCGTGAGCGCATCCTCGATGTCGCCCTGAACGAGCTGACGCTGTGCCCTGACGCGCCGCTCAGCGCGATCGCCAGGAAGGCGGGCGTGGGACAGGGCACCTTCTACCGCAACTTCCCCAACCGCGAGGCCCTCGTCCTGGAGATCTACCGCCACGAGATGCGCCAGGTCGGCGAAAGCGCCGTCCAGCTGCTCGCACAGCTGCCGCCGGACCAGGCACTGCGTGCCTGGATGGACCGACTGGCCGAGTTCGCCATGACCAAGGCCGGTCTCGCCGACGCGTTCCGCCTCGCCACCAGCAAGCCGGGCGGCCTCCCGAAACCGGCGCACACCCCCGTCACCGACGCCGCGGAGCTCCTTCTGCGCGCCAACGACGCGGCCGGCTCCATCAGGCCGGGCGTGACCCCCGAGGACCTGATCCTCGCCATCGGAGGCCTGTGGCAGATGGCGCCCACGGACGACTGGCGGCCGCGTGCCGCCCGGCTCTTCGACCTCGTCATGGACGGACTGCGCGCCGGGGCGCCCGGGCCCGGCGACCCGGCTCCGCCGTCCTGATCCGAACGCCGGCCGCCGCCTTCACCCGCGGCTGGGGCACGGCCCGCGGCCCCGCAACACGCTCTGGGCGCCCTCGTGTTCGACCGTCCCGGACGCCATCCCGAGCCGGCGGCCGAGATGCCGTGCCGCCGGTTTTCCGCCTTCTGTCCGCGGACGCCCCGGTGGCGGCCCCGGGTCATGCGCGGACCGTCCTTGGACGATCTTGGACTATGGGTTCACGACGAGGTGTCGGACGCCGGCGATCCGCCGATCGGCGCTGTTGACGCCGACGCTAGTCGACGTCCACGGGGCCGTCGTTCGACTTCTTCTCCTTGCTGGTGGGCAGCTGGAGCAGACCGTTGCCCTTGCTCTCGGAACGGTTGCCGGCCGGGCGGGCGCTGTCGGAGTCCTGGCTGCCCAGGTTCTGGCGGACCGAGTCGAGGATCGTCAGGCCCTGGGACACCAGGCCGGCGGCGATCTCGCCGAGGCCGTCCGCGCCGTTGAGGACGTTCACGTTGGCGCCGGCCAGGCCGCCGGCGGCCTCCTTCACGATCTGCGGGAGCTGGTCGATCAGCATCCGGTCGAGCGCGACCCGGTCGTACGAGGCCGCTGCCTCCGCCTGGATCTTCATGCGCTGCGCCTCGGCGGCCGCGAGGATCCTGACCCGCTCGGCCTCGGCCTCCGCGGGCTTCACGACCTCGGCCACCAGCTGCTGCTGGCGCAGCTTGGCCTGGCGCTGGGCAAGCTCCGTCTGGGCGGCCAGCACCTCCTGCTGGGCGTGGGCCTGGGCCAGCGGTCCGGCCTGGGCGGCCTGCGCCTGGGCGCGGTCCACCTCGGCCGAGTACTCCGCCTTGACGACCGCGGTCTGCCGGGCGTACTCGGCCTGCTTGCGGGCCGCCTCCTGCTGCGCCTCGGCCGCGGTCTGGGTCGCCTGGGCCTGCGCGATCTGAGCCTGCCGCTGGATGGCCGCCTTGTGCGGCGCGGACATCGCGTCGATGTAGCCGGTGTCGCCGTCGTCGATCGACTGGATCTGCAGTGAGTCGACGATCAGGCCGATCTTCGCCATCTCGGTCTTGGAGGTGTCCAGGACCTCCGCGGCGAGCTTCTGCCGCTCGGTGACGATCTCCTCGACCGTCATCGAGCCGATGATGGCCCGCAGGTGACCGGCGAAGATCCGGCCGGTGAGCACGGACATCTGCTCCTGGTCGGAGAGGAACCGCTGGCCCGCGTTGATGATGCTCTCGTGGTCGTTGCCGACCTTGAAGGCGATGACCGCGCGGACGTGCAGCGCGATGCCCTGGCGGGTCACGCAGGTCTCGGTGACCTCCGACTCGCACATGGACAGGGTGAGGAACCGGACCTTGCGGAAGACCGGCAGCACGAACTTGCCGTGCCCCGTCACCACTCGGAACGGCGCGCCCCCCAGTCCGCGCCTGCCTCCCGAGATCAACATCGCCTCGTCGGGGGCGGGGACGCGGTATCCGAACATGCTTGTACTCCTCAGCCTGCGCCGGCGGTGTCCTCGCCGAGCGCGTCCAATGGATCCACCCACTCGATGACGCCGACCTCGCGGCATCCACGCGATTCGATCACAAGCACCGTGGCGCCGATGGGCAGGGGTTCCTCCGACCAGGCGAGGAACGTCTCCGAGCCGCCTCTGACCCGCACCAGGACCTCGCCGGGACCCGCAGCTCCGCGCGTTCCGATGAGTACGTTTCCTGTGCAGCCGATCACGGCCTCGTCCTGCGGCATCACCGGCCGTCCTCCTCGTCCTGGCCCCGGCTTCCGACGATAGTCCCAGTGCGGTCGCAGACCCAAAGGGTTGGCGCGTCCGGTGCGCTCGCCGTGGCCCTGCGACGCGCTCCGGGACAGCCGGCCCCGGACACCGGCCTCGTGCCAGGCGGCCGGGCGGCCGGGCTGTCGGGCGGCCGGACGGGCAGGCGCCTCCGCCCGCCGCCGGAGCCATGGGGGGCCGCGGGGGCTCTCAGCGCAGTCGGCGCGCGCGGAGCACCAGGTCGTCGGTGTGGTGTGCGCCGGCGCCGCCGTCGGGCGCCACGCGTGGGCGTTGCTCGTGCACCTGCACCTCCCAGTCGTCGTCGAGCCGAGCGGCGACCATCGAGGGCCAGACGTAGTCAGCCGGGTCGAAGCCGCCGTCGTCCGCGTGCTGGGAGTCCATCCCCGCGTGGTGCACGAGCAGCAGCACGCCGCCGGGCGCGACGGCGGCGAGCAGTGCGCGCTCGGCGGCGGCGTCGGGCGTACGCAGCAGGGCCGGGTACTGCGCGGAGACCAGGTCGAAGGAGGCGGGCGGGAGCTCTGCCTCGGTGAGCGCCGCGTGCACCCAGTGCACGGTGAGGCCGGCGTCCCGCGCGTGCCCGGCCGCCCGCTCCAGCGCCACGCCCGAGACCTCGACCGCGGTCACGTCCCAGCCGGCACGTGCGAGCCAGACGGCGTCCGCGCCTTCGCCGCAGCCGACGTCGAGCACGCGCCCGGGAGTGAGCCCGGCGACCTCGGTCACGAGCGCACCGTTGGGCCGGCCGCTCCACAGCTGATGTCGGTCGGCGTATCGGCTGTCCCACTCCGCCCGCACCGCGGGGTCGCCCACGTATCCGTCGGCGGGGGAGGGGATGTCGGAAGGGGGCGGTCCTGCCGCGATGTCGTCGGTCACGGCTCCACCGTCGCCCACCGGCGCGCGGGTCTGCCACTTCTGTTGCCGATCCGGCAAATCGGCGGCGAGCCCATCCGGGCCGGCTCGCGGGCCGAGTGGCAGCGGTGGTTCCGCAGGCCGTCGGCCGGGGCCGTACTACCCCGGCGCCTGGAAGCCTCCGATCTTCTCTTCGAGCAGTTCGGCCAGCCGCAGCGGGGTGCGGTCCTCGAACATCGGGCCGATCAACTGCACTCCCACCGGCAGACCCTCGGGGGACCTGCCCGCCGGTACGGCGGTCGCGGGCAGGCCGGGCATGGTGGCCACACCGGCCCACACGAGCTGGTCGAGGTACGGGTACTCGACGCCGTCGACGCAGATCCGGCGCTTCCTCGAATCGGGGTCGTGGTCGTGCGGAAACGCGGGAGTGGGCGTGACGGGACACACCACGGCGTCGAACTCGGCGAAGAACTGCCGCCAGCCATGGCGGTGGAGTTCGCGGCCGTCGTTCGCCGCGATCCAGTCGCGGTGAGTGGACACCGTGGCGCGCAGCCGTGCCGCGTCGAGGCTGCGATCGTCCGCCCTCAACGCGCAGGCCTCGGTCCGCAGTTCCTCGTACGCTTCGACGGGGAAACGCGCGGCGGCGCCCGAGAAGAACAAGTGCGCGTAGAGCATGGCGGCTTCGGTCAGGTCGGGCAGCAGCGGACTGTGTCGCTCCACCCGGGCGCCGCCGTCGGCAAGCGCGTCGGCCACCCGGTTCACGCCCGCCCGCACGGCGGAACCGGTCGGAATGAGCGGATGCTCCTCCAGGACGAGGACCCGGAAGTCGCGGAGCCGTTCGTGGCGCGCGGGCGGCAGCCTCAGGTCGTGCGCCGCACCGAACGTCAGTGGGTCCGGTCCGGCCATGACGTCGAGCAGGAGCGTGAGGTCGCGGGCGGTGCGGGCCATCGGCCCGACGACGGCGAGGTCGGGTTCCGCCGGGAACGCCGGCGCGCGCGGCGGGACCATACCGCGGCTCGCCGCCAGTCCGAGCGTCGGCTTGTGCGCGTAGACACCGCAGAAATGTGCGGGAGTGCGCAGTGAACCGCCGATGTCGGAGCCGATGGACAGCGCGCCGAATCCGGACGCCAGCGCGGCCGCCGATCCGCCGGAGGACCCGCCCGGCGTACGACCGTGATCCCACGGGTTGTTGGTGGTGCCGTAGACCTCGTTGAAGCTCTGGATGTCCTGCAGTCCCAGGGGCACGTTGGTCTTACCGAGCACCACGGCGCCCGCGGCCTTGAGTCGCGACACCTGCACCGCGTCCTCGGCCGGCACGTGGTCCCGGTGGAAGGGCATGCCCCAGGTCGTGGGCAGCCCGGCGATGTTGTACGACTCCTTGACCGTCACCGGAATGCCGAGCAGCGGTCGGTCCTCACCGCGGGCGCGCGCTCGGTCGGCCTCGCGTGCGGCGGCCCGGGCGCGGTCGAAGTCCGGCACGCAGATCGCGTTGATCGATTTGTCGTCCTGCTCGATACGGGTGATCGCCTCGTCGGTCAGGTCCGCCGACGTCACTTCACCGGCACGCAAGGCGGCCGCGAGTTCTTCGGCGGACGGAAGGTTCCTCTCCATGCTCCGGACCGTAACTGCCAGGGGAAGAGGCCACGAAACGGCGTCTCGCGCAACGGGTTCGGGCTCGCCACGCTCAAGACGTCTCCCACTGTGCCGCCTCCCGGACTGTCTGACGTGACGTCTTGACGGGTGTGCGGGTCGTTAGTTAACTCACGGCGTGATCTAAGTGCTGAGTGAATCATGTGAGCCGAGGGAAGGTCCATGCCGAGAACCGCTCTGCTCCTGTGCACCGCCCTGCTCGCCGTCGTGCTGTCGCCGACCGCGTCCCAGGCCGCCGACGACCCCGCGCCGGTTCCCGTCGACCGCTTCGAGGGCGAGGTCCCCTTCGCGTCCCAGCCGGCCGAGGGCATCTTCACCTGGGGCGGCGACAGCGACGATCCGCCCGCCCTTCAGCTGACCTCCCGCGCCGACGCCCCCGAGGGCCAGAAGGTGCTCACCGGCGTCTACGACATCAGCGGCTACGGCGGCTTCACACACGACTTCGCCGCCGACCGACCCGCCCACGACTGGTCCGCCCGCCGCGGCGTCCGCCTCTGGTGGGAGGGCCAGGACACCGGCAGGAAGATCCCCTTCGAGATCAAGGACGGCGGTGCCAACGGCGAGGCCTCCGAGCTGTGGACCACCTCCTTCACCGACGACTTCAGCGGCTGGAAACAGATCGAACTCCCCTTCACCGGCTTCGCCTACCGCACGGACTACCAGCCCGTCGGCGGCATCGACCACGTCCTCGGACTCACCGGGATGTGGGGATACGCCCTGACGCTCCCCGTCGGTGTCAGGGGCCGCTTCGCCATGGACGACGTCGAGCTGTACGGCACCGCCGACCAGGCGCTGCGGGCGGGCGTGACGACCGACGCCGCCGTCTACCCGGTGCGGGAGGGCGACACGGCCGCCGTCTCGGTCACCGTCGCCACCACCGGGTCCGGCCCCCTCGGCGAACCGGTGACCGTCGCCTACACGACCACCGGCGGCACCGCCGATCCCGGCCGCGACTACACGCCGGTCACCGGAACGCTCACCTTCCCGGCCGGGACGGCCTCGGGCGCGACACGGACCGTCAGGGTCCGCACGCTCCGGGACAAGGCCGGTGAGCCCGCCGAGACCGTCCCGCTGAAGCTCACGGTCACCGGCGCCAAGGCCCCCGCCGAGACACCGCAGGTGGTCATCGACGCGGGCGGACTGCCTTACCTGGACCGCAAGTTGCCGGTGCGCAAGCGCGTCGCCGACCTGCTGTCCCGCATGTCCGTCGCGGAGAAGGTCGGGCAGATGACCCAGGCCGAGCGCGGAGCCGTGGGGGAGGGGGCCGACGTCGCCGCGTACGAGCTCGGCTCGCTGCTCTCCGGAGGCGGGTCCACGCCCACGCCCAACACCCCCCGGGCCTGGGCGAAGATGATCGACGGCTTCCAGCTCCGGGCACAGGCCACACGGTTCCAGATCCCGCTGATCTACGGCGTCGACGCCGTGCACGGCCACAACAACCTGGTCGGCGCCACGATCATGCCGCACAACATCGGCCTCGGCGCGACCAGAGATCCCCAACTCGCCCAGCGCACGGGTGAGGTGACGGCCAGTGAGGTCCGCGCCACCGGAGTCCCCTGGGACTTCGCCCCCTGCCTGTGCGTCTCCCGCGACGAGCGCTGGGGCCGCTCCTACGAGTCCTTCGGCGAGGACCCGGCCCTCGTCCAGTCCATGGAGACCGTCGTCCAGGGGCTTCAGGGCCGCCCGGACGGACGGGACCTGAAGGACGACGACAAGGTCCTCGCCACCGCCAAGCACTTCGTCGGCGACGGCGGCACCGAGTACGGCTCGTCCACCACGGGCACGTACACCATCGACCAGGGCGTCACCAAGGTCACCCGCCGGCAGCTGGAGGCCGTCCACCTGGCGCCGTACCGAACCGCCGTGGACCGGGGCATCGGCACCGTCATGCCCTCGTACTCCTCGCTCGACGTGCTCGGCGACGGACAGGGCCCGGTGAGGATGCACGCCCGCGCCGACATGATCAACGGCGTGCTCAAGGGACGTATGGGCTTCCACGGGTTCGTCATCAGCGACTGGAACGCCATCGACCAGCTCCCCGGCGACTATCAGTCCCGGGTCCGCACGGCGGTCGACGCGGGCGTCGACATGATGATGGTGCCCTACGGCTACAAGGACTTCACCTCGGCCCTGACCGGCGAGGTGAACGCCGGCCGGGTGAGCGGCAAGCGGATCGACGACGCCGTCTCGCGCATCCTCACGCAGAAGTTCCGGCTGGGCCTCTTCGAGCGCCCCTACGCGCAGACGCGCAACGCCTCCGAGATCGGCGGCGCCGCGCACCGGGCCGTCGCCCGGCAGGCGGCCGCCGAGTCACAGGTGCTTCTGAAGAACAGCGGCGGGGTGCTCCCGCTGAAGAAGTCGCAGAAGGTCTACGTCGCGGGGTCCAACGCCGACGACCTCGGCAACCAGACCGGCGGCTGGACGGTCACCTGGCAGGGCGCCTCCGGCGCCCACACCCAGGGCACCACCATCCTCGACGCGATGCGCAAGGACGGGAACGTCGTCTATTCCAGGGACGCCTCCGCGCCCACGGCCGGCTACGACGTCGGCGTGGTCGTCGTCGGCGAGACCCCGTACGCGGAGGGCGTCGGGGACGTCGGCAACGGACACTCCCTCCAGCTGTCGGCCGCGGACCGGGCCGCGATCGACACGGTGTGCGCGGCCATGAAGTGCGCGGTGCTGATCGTCTCCGGACGCCCCCAGCTGATCGGCGACCGACTCGGCGCGATCGATGCCCTGGTGGCGTCCTGGCTGCCCGGCACGGAGGGCGACGGCGTGGCCGACGTGCTCTACGGGAAACGGCCCTTCACCGGCCGGCTCCCGGTCACCTGGCCCAGGTCCGAGGCCCAGCTGCCGATCAACGTCGGCGACGCCTCGTACGACCCGCAGTTCCCGTACGGCTGGGGTCTGACGACCCTGGCCGGGACGCCGACGGGAGGCCCGGCCACGCTCCGGGCGCTCGGCGTCGCGGCCGCGGCGGCCGAACGGGCCGGGGCCGACCGGACGGGCCGCGCGCTCGTCGCCCGGGCCCGGCTGATCGTGCAGCAGAAGGCGGGCACGGACCTCACCGCGGCCGTGGCGAAACCGTTCGCCGACGCCGACCACCTCTTGCTCACCGGGCGGTACGGAGCGGCCGTCCAGAAACTGGGCGAGGCCTACCGGGCGGCCTGAGGGACCGCCGCCCACGGCGACGGACGGGGGAGGCTTCGGACGGTTCCGCCTCGATGGGGGGACGCCGTCTCCTGTCCCTGGCGCCTCGCGGGGTACGGCGACCGCCGTACCCCGCGAGGCGCCGCGAACGCGCGTCGCCCCTCAGGGCGTCATCTCGTACGCCCCCGACAGCGCCTCGACGCGTTCCCAGACGCGCTCCGAACGCGCGCCGTCGACGACCGGACGCCGGACCGCGCCGAGCGCCCAGAGCTGCTGCTCCTTGGTCGCGGAGTCCTTGCCGTGCAGCTCGACGGCGTGCGCGGAGAAGTCCCGCACGAGGACGGCGAACAGCTCGTCGAGCACATCCTCGTCGAGGCCCGCGAGCGCGGCCTGCTCCAGGACCAGCTGGGCGTGGACGACGAGCGCGAAGAGCTGTCCGACGGCCAGCAGCAGGTCGAGGTCCTGACTCTGCTCCTTGTCGGGTGCCGCTGTGAGCACGAAGTCGCAGAGTGCGTCGGCCTGCTCCCGGAACCGGGCCACGTTGGACAGTTGCGCGTACGCGTCGAAGGCCGGCCGCCAGTCGTGAAAGCGAACCGAACCGAGGCCGCGGGCGGGGCCCTGGCGGAAGAGGAACTCGTCGTCGGCCGCGTCGAGTCGGGGCGCGACGGGCTCGTGGGCGACCGGGTCGAGGAGGTGGTTGCGCATGAACTTGAGGATCAGCGCCAGGTTGACGTGGACGGTGCCCTCCAGCTTCGGCAGGCTGCGGATCTCGACCGCGGCCTGGGCGAAGTAGGTGTCCTTCTCGAACCCCTTGGCGGCGATCACGTCCCACATCAGGTCGATGACCTTCTCGCCCTCGGTGGTCACCTTCATCTTCGTCATCGGGTTGAACAGGAGGTAGCGGCGGTCGTCGGGGCCCGCGGTGCGGAAGTAGTCGACGGCGCGGTCGCTGAACAGCTTCATGCCGACCAGCCGCACGTAGGCGTCGGTCAACTCCCGCCGCACGTGCGGGAAGGCGGTGACCGGGCGGCCGTAGAGCATGCGGTTCCGCGCGTGGGTGACGGCCTCGTACATCGCATGCTCGCAGATGCCGATCGAGGCGGTGCACAGGTTGAACTTGCCGACGTTGACCGTGTTGAGGGCGGCGTCGAAGGCGGCGCGACCGGTGTGCAGCACGTCCTCCGGGGCTACGGGACAGTCCTCCAGCCGGAACTCGCTGACGTACTTCGACGAGTCGACGACGTTCTTGACCAGGTGGTACGCCGGGTCGCGGCTGTCCACGGCGAAGAAGACGTATCCATCGGGGCCCTCCACGTCGGTGCGGCGGCCGAAGACGGAGACCAGCCCGGCGGCGTTGCCGTTGCCGATGTAGTACTTGGAACCCGTGGCCCGGAAGCCGCCCGCGCCGTCGGGCTCCAGGAGCATGTCGGTGGAGTAGATGTCCGCGCCGTGGGCCTTCTCGGACAGGCCGAAGGCGAACACCTCGCCCTGGGCGAGCAGTTCCGCCGCGCGGGCGCGGGCTGCCGGGTTGTCGCTCTGCCAGACGGGGCCGAGGCCGAGGATGGTGACCTGCCACGCATACCAGTAGTCCAGGCCGTAGAAGCCCAGGATCTCGTTGAGGGCGGCTATGCGCGCGGTGTCCCAGCGCTTGTCGCCCTCGCCCTCGCCGGCGGCGGAAGAGACGGTGAGGAAGGTCGCGAAGAGGCCCTCCTCGGCGGCGAAGGCGAGGAAGTCGCCCAGCCAGGCGCGGGTCCGGTAGTCCTCGATCAGCCGGCGCTTGCCCCGCTCCTCGAACCAGTCGACGGTGGCGCGCAGCAGCCGGCGGGTCTCCGGGTCGAAGTGCGCGGGGTCGTAGGTCCGCGGGTTGAAGAGCAGCGTGTCGGCCATGGGTGCCGCCTTTCGGCTGGGAGGGGCGAGAGAGCTTGAAGGGGGTGGGAGAGCTGGGAGAAGTGAGAGAGAGGGGGGGACTGCTTGCCGGTTCTGTTCGGCGGGTCAGCGACCGGAGCCGAGGCGGGTGAGGGTGGCGAGGACGTCGTCGAGCCAAGCGATCATCATTCGCTCGTATGCCATGCCGCCACGCAGGACGACGTGCTGGAGCTCCCGCTCGGCGTCGAGCGGACCGTCCGGCGCGGGCTCCCCGAAATCGCGGACCTCGCCCGCGAGATAGTGGGCCAGGCGATCCGTGTGCGCCTGCCGGTGCCGCTCGACCTCACTGATCAAGGCGGCGGGATCGCCGAACGCGGCGCCACGGACCTTCACCGCCAGGTCGTGCCGCACGCTCTCGGGCTCGGTCGCTTCGTGCAGCCAAGCGCTGAGCGCGTCCCGCCCCGGCCCGGCGACGGAGTACTCCTTCTTGTCCGGACGCCCGTACTGCGGGACGTCCCGCACGTCGACCCAGCCGTCGCTCGTCATGCGCTTGAGCACGCGGTAGATTTGCTGATGGGTGGCGGTCCAGAAGTACCCGATGGACCGCTCGAACCGCCGGGCCAGCTCGTAGCCGGAGCCCGGCTTCTCCAGCAGGGAAACGAGGATCGCGTGTTCGAGCGCCATGTCCACGATCTTCTTATGCACCTTGTTGCATAGCAACGCCGCAGCCGTGAGACACGGCTCACCCGGTGCGGGTCGCGCAGATCATGCCGACGGCGGCGTGTCGGTGACGGCGGCGACCCGGCCGGGCGTGTCCGGCCGGGCGTGTCCGGGGGTCTCCTCCCAGGGACAGGCTCTAGGAAACGCTCATCGACCGCTTCTCCGCCTCGTCCGGCGTGGCCGACGGGGCGGTGTCGGTCGTCGCGTCCGGACGGCCGCTCCGGCCGTCGGTGAGCGCGCCGTCCCCGAGCAGTTCCTCCAGGACCTGGATCGCTCCGCTGACCCGGAGCAGCCCGTCATGCGTCGTCGCCTCCTCCTGCATGAGCCGCTGCAGTTGACGCTGACCGCTTTCGCGGTCGCGCTTCAGCTCGGCGAGGCGTTCGCGCATCCTGTCATGCGCCTGTGACCTGTGCTGATCACCCATCGCGCCTTCCTTCCCTGTGGCCGGCGATGCCCGCGCTCTCCGGCTGTCCGTGTTCCGCGGGATACAGGTAGTGGTTGCGGTCGCCCTCCGGCTTGTCCTCCTCGACACGGATCCGGTGGGCCTCGGCCCAGGCGTCCTGGCGCACCCCCGTCACCTGCCAGGACACCTTGATTCCCGGCTGATCGGTGCGCACGGTGAAGCGGTTGCCCTTGATCTCGCTCGCCACCGCCACCTGCGCCAGTGAGCCGATCGGCGTGAGCTGGTAGCGGAACTCGCGATTCAGTGCCTCGAAGTAGTCCGGGAGAACGACGGTCGCCTCGCCCTGTTCGTCGGTCTCCGCCACCCCGGCGTAGAGGTTGGCCATGTCGGGCGACTCCACGAAGGAGTGGGACAGGTACTTGTTGGCCGGATCCAGGGGATGGTCGATCCGGAACGCGCCGCCGGGTTTGACCAGTTCGCCGCTGAACTGAACGCGGCCGTCCAACTGGACGACGCCGCCGCCGCTGCGGAGGTTCAGGATGCCGTCACCGATGTCCCGGATGAACGAGCCGAACAGGTGCAGGACGGCCGACGCGTCCCGTCGGCCGAAATGCTTGCTGAAGGCTGCTTCGCCGGCCACCGCCAGGTCGTTGCGGCAGGACACCGCTCCGGTGCCGGTGTTCATCACCAGGCCCCACTGGCCGCCGGTGTTGCCCCAGAAGCCGACGCTGTCGCTGTTCTCCATGCCGACGAAGGCGCGGTCCGCGTCCACGTCCCTCTGATGGAACCAGATGCCCGCCGTCTCGTCGGCGGGGTCGGGCCCCTGACGCACCCTCATCCGCCGTCGCACGTCGAGCGCGTTCCCGTCGCCCTGACCGATCGTGACCACGTCGATGCCCGACCACAGCCGGGCCGAGCCCTGGAAGGCGTACCACACCCAGCGCTCCCCGTTCCCGGGACGGGTGACGAACCCCTGCACACCCCGGTCGGCGAAGGAGAATCCGCCCCCGCCGCCGCCCGAGTGGACGCCCGTCCCGTTCACGTGCAGGGCCGACGCCGGCGCCCCGTCGACGGCGATGCCGACGCTGTGCGAGGCGCTCACGACGGAGAGGGCGGACCCCGCCTTCAGATCGCCGGCGACGTTCGCGGAGCCCGCCGTCAGATCGTCCGCGACGTTCAGTGTGCCGACGTCCATCTCGCCCTCCGAGGTCACCGTCACGAGGTCGTTCTCGTCGTCCTCGTTGCGCAGGTGCCAGGCGCTGTCGTCGCCGGCGAAGAGCCCGTACGCCGGCCCCTCGTCGTCGAGGGCCAGCTCGATGCCGGAACCGCCTGAGGGGGAGGTGACCTTCAGTGCGTGCCCGCCGTCGGGCTCCGCGGCGATGTGCAGGGGCGCGGAGGGCGACGACGTTCCGACGCCCAGATGACCGCTGGACCCGTCAGCCGACAGGGCCGTGCGCCCGGCGCCGCCGGCGGACACCACGAGATCGAGGCCGCCGTCCGTACGTCCGCGCAGTTCGGCGGCCGGGCCCTGGCCCACCGTCGTCGACGAACCCGTGCTCACCCGCGGGGCGCGCAGCTCGACCCGTTCCACCGGGACGCCCACCGAACGGCGTGCTCCGGACGTGACGCCCGAGACGGCGCCCGCCGCGTCCAGGGTCACTTCGGCGAGCACCACCTGTCGGCCCGCGTCCTTGAAAGCGGCGCTCGGCAGCAGCCTCAGCCACGGCGCGTGCAGCCGGATCAGCCGCGTCTCACCGAGGACTTCACGCCATGTCAGGGTGAGTGTGTAGGTGTCGGGCGGCATCCCCGCGGTGTTCAGCGGCAGGCCGTCGGCGCCGATCACCACGGTGGGGATGTTCACCGGCTGCTCCGGGTCGACGCCCGGATCCACGATGGCGAACCCGCCTGCCTCCAGGACGCTGGTACGGCCCGCCGCGTCGAGCGCGGTTCCCGGCCCGACCGTCACGCCGGGCTGCCCCGCGGTCGCGCCGACCTCCAGGCCGTCGGCCACTCCCCAGGTGTGCAGGCTCGCTCCGCGCGCGTCGTCGAGACGCCGGTCGTAGTCCTCCGTGTCCATCAGGGTCTCGGCCCGGACCGTGCCCCCGCTGCGTGCGCTGCCGGTGTCGAAGTTGAAGTATTCCGTGCGCTTGACGGGCATGCCGATCACCGCTTCTCACTGTGGGGTCGGAGTCATGGTCACTGCCCAGCAGCGGCAGTGGGCGGGCTTGTGCTGCTCGACGATGGAGTTGATGGTGCCCAGGGCCTGACTCAGCGCACGCTGCTGCTGTACCGGATCCGGCAGAGCCGCCAGAAGTTCACCGGCGGAGAAGTGGATGACCACGTTGATGTCGAAGGCGTTGATGCGGGAGCGGTGGCCGTCCATGCCGATCCCGTCGGTCTCGATCTGTCCCGGGTCGCAGACGACCATCCGCCCTTCCGCCTCCGTCATCCCCGTGGGGTTGACGAACTGGCCGGGCTCGGTGATCCGCACGATGTGGGCCCCTGCCGCGTTCCGGGGCGTCGTCACGCGATGTACACAGGCCGGTACGGCCCGGGTGAGGATGAAGGGTTCGTTCGTCGCCGAGGGCCAGAAGGGCCTGAGGCCGGCGTCCAGGACGTACAGGACGTCGTCGCTCGCACGGGTGACCGCGGTCGGGGCGACGAGCGGGTTGTCCGGCGGCAGAAGGGGGGTGAGCGTCCAGGCGGGGTCACCGCGCACGACGCGCACCAGGTTCGCGCCCGCCGCCCCCGCAGGCGCGGGCGTCTGCTGGTCGCCGCCGTCCCCGACGAGGAGGGCGCCGTCGCGGTCGACGAACAGCGACAGGGGTTCCTTGACGACCGCCGGGTCGAGTTCCTTCTCGGACGTCACCGCGACGGGCGAGGGACGGACGACGAAGACCCGTGGCGCCGCGGGCTCGTTCGGCATCTGCCTCCGGTCCAGCACCAGCAGATCACCTTTGTCGTCCACCGCCATCGCCAGGGTGTAGACGGAGCTGCCGGAGGCGAGGTTCGTGACCTCGGTGGCCGTCTCGGCCTCGTAAGGGGCCGCGACGGACAGGATCCGGCCGGTGCGCTCCAGAATGAACAGGGTCTCGGGCTGACCGGCCAGGGCCGGGCGTACGGCGACGGCCACGATCTGTCCGAGGGTCTGCTGAGGCACCAGAGGCCGGGGGAGCGGCGGGCTGCCGGAGACTTCCTGCTGAGCATCGGCGTTCAGGCGCCACACCCGCCGCCGGTGCGGCATGTCGTCGGGCAGACCGTGTTCGCCGACGTACAGACTGCCGTCGGGACCCCGTGCGACGCACCAGGGACGCATCAGGCCCTCGCGGACGACCCGGGGCGGCTGCTGGGTCTCGTCGAACAGCGGGCGAAAGGTGGGAAGAGCGGACACCGGAGCCGGCATGTCCGAGCCGAGCCGCAGGGAGAACAGACAGGATCCGTCGTCCACCGCGACCCGGGGACGCACCCGGCCGACGGCGTACAGGTCCAGGATGGCGTCCAGTCCGCTGCGCAGCCCACGGCGTCGGTGGGTGCGGCTGATCGCGGCGGTCGCCTTGCGGCGCTGGTACTCGTCCCAGAGCTGCCGGTCCTGGAGTTCGGGAAAGCGCAGGGAGACCCATGAGGCGAGCCACGGCAGGAACTCCGGTGGTGTGGTCCAGGGATCGAACAGCCGGTGCAGCGACGCGATCCGCTGCGTGAGCGCCACATGGGTGTGGCTCTCGTCCGCGCCCCGGGCATGCGTGTCGTGCACGATCGGCACACGGTCGTCGATGCCGGTGAGGATCTTCTCGAAGACGCGCAGGGCGTCGCCGAGGGAGAACTCCGCGCCCGTCGGGGTGTCCTGCCGGACCACCGGGGGGAGGAACCTGAGGTAGCTGCTCTCGGACATGGCTGCTGATCCTCTCTGGACCCTCACACGGTCTGCTCGACCGTCACGGTCGCCGGGCCGGCGCAGACGAGTTCGTAGTCGACCACCTGGACCGAGGCGCCCGGCGACGGCTGCGGGAAGGGCCGGCCCCCGGGATAGGCGGGAGTGCCGGGTGCGACGCTGATCTGCTCGATGTAGCCCACCGTCTCGGCCGGCATGACCGCGCGGAAGAGGTCGGAGCTGAAGACCGGCTGGCCCACCTGCCAGCCCTTGCCGTCCGGTCCGCCCCGAGTCGGGTGCAGAAAGGCGCCGATCTTCCGTTGCACGTCGTCATGGACCTCCGTGAGGTCGACGCCTGCGAGGACGGCCTCCCGCCACACCCTCACGGACACCTCGGTGACGATCGGCAGGTAACGCGGCCGGTGGACGAACAGCCGGACCGTCAGATCCCGGCGCGCGTCGAGGTAGGCCCGTACCGTGTCGATCAGTTCGGGAGGCGGCTCCGGCTGTGCCACCTCGCTGCCCTGGTCGGGCACGACGATGACGCTCACGTTCCCCGGAGCGCGGTCGATGCCGCCGAAGGTCCATGGCTCGCCGTGCGGCGGAAAGGGCGTCAGACACCGGCTGATGCGCACGTCGCTGGACGCCTCCCTGGCCAGGTAGGCGAAGTCGTCGGCGGTGATCGCGCGGTCCCGGATCTTCAGTCGCTCCGGTGCCCGCCGCAGCGTCTCCTCGGTCGGCTCCTCGTCGATCCCGTCATGGGCCGCGGTGGGATTGGTGACGACGAGTCCGGCGGGGACGGTGCCGTCCGGCTTGGTGCCGGCCACGACGACCTGCCCGGCCGGCAGGTTGCCGGCCGCTCCCGACGCGACATGGCGATAGACGCGCGCTCTGATCAGACTGCCGGGCGGGGGGATGCTGCCGTGTCCTTCGCTGTCGCGTTCGTCGTGGCTTCCGAAGCTGATCTCGCCTGTCACGGGGTTGAGCCGGTAGACGTTGCCCGGGCCCGGCAGGAGTTCCGGCACGAGCTGCCAGGTCTCCCAGGACGGCGGCGTGCCCTGTCCGACCTGGACTTCGAGATCGGCGTACGGGGCCTCGGCGTCGCGCCTGCGGTAGAGCGGACGGTGGCGCAGCGCGAACACCTGGAAGGCAGTGCCGTCGCTGTCGCCGAGCATCTCCGGGGAGCGGATGGTGAGGGCGGTGTGCGCGGGGGCGGAGTTGAACAGGACCCGGTCCGGGCAGAGCTCCAGCGGGGCGTCGCCCGGGTTGGCGATCCGCAGGCCGAGCCAGAAGCGCGGTGCGCCGAAGGGAGCGCCCGTGGCGCCGACGTCCTGCCAGTCCGCTTCCGGGTTCTGCGCGGCCCACTGCTCGGGTACGGGCAGGCTCACGTGCCGGTCGTGGAGATCCTTCGTGCTGCCGGAGGGCCCGATCGCGGGCCAGTCCCCGGGCTGTGATCCGGCGACGGAGGCGGCCCAGGTCACCGTGCCGACGGGGGTGTCGGGGGCGGGCCGGAACAGCCGGGGCCGCAGCCCGACCTCGCCGGTGACCGGTCCCTCGAAGCCCAGGCACAGATGCGTGGTGAGGTGCGGCGACACGAGCAGGGAGCGCCGTCCCGTGCCCGTGCCCACCAGATCGGCGGACACGTCCTCGTAGACGAGTCGGGAGTCGTCGTCGGGGTCCGGCGTGAGCAGGAGGGCGGCCGTGAGGCTCGTGGGCAGCACGGTGAGGTCCTCGTCGGTCTCGAACACGACGGGGGCGTCGCCCTCCACGGGAAGGGTGTGGGCCTGGGTGCCCGCCGGCACGTCCGCAGGAGCCGGTCCCTTGGCGCCGAAGGTCAGGTACGTGGCCGCCGGCGTCGCGGGGTCACGGGTGATGCCCATGAGGTCGAGAAAGGCGATGTAGTTCTTCTCGGGCACCTGGTTCAGCCGGTAGATCACCCCCTCCACGAGCCAGGCGAACAGTTCGACGAGAGTGACGCCGATGTCGCTCGGCCGCTCGTCCGTCCACTGGGGTGCGTACGTCGTCCGCAGGGCCAGCATCTGGCTGACCAGGTCCTGCCAGGTGCGGTCGTCCAGATCGGGGGGCGGGATCCGCCCGCGGTCGGATGGCCCGGTCATGGCGAGCGCTCCAACGGGAAGGGATGCAGCAGGCGGTCCGCCGTGGCCGTGGCCCGTATGCGATAGCTGATGTCGATGACCAGGGCCGGTCTCGCTCTGTCGTTGGTGACGGTGACGTCGACGAGGTCGATACGCGGCTCACATCGGCTCAGCCCCTCCTCGACGTAGTAGCGGGCGAGGCTGGCCGTCGCCTCGTTGTTGGGCGCGAACATCAGCCGTTTGAGATTGCAGCCGAAGTCGGGGCGCATCACCCGCTCGCCGTACTGGGTTCCGAGGATGAGCCGGATCGACTCCTGGATCTTGCGCGGCCCCGCCGACTCGCCGAAGCCGGCGGTTTCCAGCCGGACGGGGAAGGCGATGCCACGACCGTGAACGTCGGATTCCATCTGGTCCTCCGGTCACACCGAGGTGAGCTTCGACTGGCCGGCCGTGGGCCGCAGCCCGGGCGGTACCGGCACGGTGCCGTCGGTCGTGAGGGTGAGCCGGTCGAGCAGGACGGGAGCGCCGCCGGTCCTCAGCTTGACGGACTCACCGACGGCGCTCACGACCGCGGTGCAGGGCTTCGCGGGTGACTCGATGTTGGGGCAGCCACCGATCACGGCCCCGACCACGTCCGCCGTCACGAGTACCGGAACACCCTCGACGTGCAGTTTCTGGGTGCTGTGGAGCGTGACCAGACCGGGCCCCAGCGGTGGGGGAACCGCGGGCGGCGGGGGAGGGGGCTGAGGGGCGCGCGTGTGCCCGCAGGTCACTGTGCTCACGGTGGTCAGTACCTTGCCCATGGATGACTGTCCTCACTTGATGTCGACGTGGCTCTCGTCGACGACGATCTGCGTGCTGCCCCCCGCTGCCGACAACGTGACGGATCCACCCGCCGTGATCCTCAGATCCCGTGCGGCGCTGATGCTGAGCGAACCGTCGGCGGCGTCCAGGACGATGGTGCTGCCCTGACCGCCGTCCTCGATGACCAGCTTCCCGCCCTCTCTGGAGTCGTCGAAGGTGATGGTGTGTCCCGACCGGCTCCTGATCACACGGGTGCTGTTCGTTCCGTCCGTGTTGGTCGCGGGGGGAGGCCGCCCGGTGTTCCACAGCCCGCCGATGACGTACGGCTTGCCGAGATCGCCGAGTTCGAACGCGACGAGCACCTGGTCGCCGATTTCGGGCAGCCAGTAGAGACCCGTGCCGTCGCCCGCCGTCGGGTTCGCGCACGGGGCCCAGCAACTGGTGAACCGGTCGGACAGCCCGGGGAACGACACCTTCACCCGGCCTATCGGTGTCTTGGGCGGTACGGCGGCCACCTCGTGGTTGTCCTCCACCACCGCCACGACGACCCCGTAGAAGGGTTCCGTGCGGTTGGGAGGCGGTTCCTCGGTGATCTCCTTGCGCAGCACGCCGAGCAGACTGGACTCCCCGCCCTGGCCGATGGAGAAGTCGGTCATGAAGCCGCTGTCGTCCATGCGGTGGGTCACCTTCCGAAGCCGGTAGGCGCCGCTGAAGCGTTTGCCGACGCCCTGTATCTCGACGTACTGGCCGGCGGCCAGCTCCGGTATGCCGACGCAGGAACCGGCGCCCTCGTACATGCCCTCCACGAACTGGGCGAGCAGCGACTCCGCGAGTGTCTTCGCGTCCAGGGGGTTGTCGAGCACATGCCGGCGGATCCCCTTGCGGGCCAGCGAGAGGACCAGGTCGGCGGCCGAGGAGCCGAGTCGCTCGGTGAGCCGGCCCAGGTCGAGGTCCGCCGCCAGCGCCAGACCCAGGACGGTCTGGGCGAGTTCCTGGTTGTAGCCGCGTACGACCTGCACCCCGGCCGCGGCCGACGAGGACAGGCGTGGACGGAAACTCGACAGGTTCCGGCCCCATTCCAGCAGGTACGCGGCGGCCTGCGGACGCGGGAACCGGAAGTGCAGTCTGTCCCACTCGACATAGACGTCGAAGTGGTAGCGCCGAGCGCGTTCCTTGAGGAACGCCATGTCGCTCTCGACCTGGACGATCTTCTCCCGCAGCCCGGGGGTGGGATCCACGACGGGGACGAGGCCGTTCTCCACGGCGATGCGAGCGGCCACCATGCTGTCGTTCACGAAGGTGTACTCGGTGGGCTCCGGCTGGCCGCGGCGCATGCGGTACGACTTGTCGTAGCCGGACACCTGCACGGTCGGGGGGCCGCCGGCCGGGAACGACGGCTCGACGGCGGCTATCTCCCCGAGGAAGGCGGGTTTGAGGTCGTTGCCGTAGCCGAGGTGGACCTCCACTGTCCTGCCGGGGTCCAGCAACGGCGAGTCGAGCAGCCGGTTGTCGGGGTTGCGCAGAGTCAGGGCGAACGTGCCCGCGATATCCAGGCTGGTCTCCACGGTGATGCCCAGCACCTGGTCGGCGAGTTCGGCGGCCATGGTCAGACCGGAGACCCGGATGTCGCACCGTGGCGCACACGACGGGGCACTCATGGCCGTGCACCCCCCTGCCCCTGCGGGGCCGTGCCGTCGGGGCGGCGCGCAGGAATGATCAGACGTGTGTTGGGCGTGAGGGTCAGCGGGTCGGCGACGCGGTTGGCGTCCGCGATGGCCCGCCACAGCGCGGGATCGCCGAGGTAGGTCGCCGCGAGGCCGCTCAGGGTGTCGCCCTCGATCACGGTGTGGACCGTGGGCTGTTCGCGCGGCACCGAACGGACCGTGGACACCGCCCGGTTGACCACCGACGACGCCGTCGGCGAGGCGAAGAAGAGGCCCCGGCGCACCTCGGCGTCCACGGTGGCGAACTCGTGCAGGCGCACGGACACCATGGCGCGGACGGGGGTGCCGTTGCGCAGGAACATGGTGAAGCGCTGGTTGGCGTCGACCAGGACGCAGCGGAACTGGAAGCTGCCCAGCGAGAAGAGCAGGACCGGCGGGGCCTGGCTCTGCGGCTCCTTGTCCAGCAGCCGCACGATGGGCCCCGTATGAGTGCGGACGTCCGTGCCGGCCTCGTAGGTGTCGAAGAACAGTTCCATGCTCAGGACCCGGGCTTTGCCGCGGATGTACTGCACGGGCGGTGCGTCCAGCCCGGGCACGCCGATCTCGGCGTAGCTGTTCCCCTGGTCGAGTTTGAGTTCCTCGGGGTTGAACATCACCGTGAAGCCGTCGCCCGACGTCGTGTCGATGATCTCGGCCTTGGTCAGGGCGGCGCTCACCGGTCCGGGACCGGACGCCGACGGCATACCGAAGGGGGCGTTCACCACGTCAGCCTCCGCGCTCGAACTCGTTGCGCAACTGGCGCATCAGGTCGTCGACCAGTTCGCGTTTCAGCGCGTTCAGGTCGATCGGCGGGCCGGCGTCCGCGGTGGTGGCGGTGGGGGCGGCGGAGGCGGTCTCGTCGGTGTTCTTGCGGCCGAAGATGCCCATGGTGTGCTCCTTGGGGACGGAGGAGGGAGGAAGATGTTTAATCTTCAATGAGCTGACAGGAACGACTGTAGACCCATTCCGTTCAACTTTCAACTTAATCGGGGCGGGGATTCGCGGAGCCTCCGCCTCGCCGCCGAGGGGGCGGCCGGCCGCCGTCCGGCGCTGCCGGTTCACCCCGGGGAGGGCAGGTGCGGCGCGAAATGTGAGCCGGGTCTCAGTGGCGGGGTTTGTGTGACCCCTACAACCGTCCGGCCCTCTGAGCAGTCGGAACGGCTGCGTGCCGGCCGGGTTCTGTTCAGGGGTACCAGGAAAACGCTCCGAGGACTGTACGGAGTCGACGTCACTCTTTCCTTGGCGGACTTCGTAAGGTCACTACATGACCGTTTTGGAAGAGACGACGGGTGAGCCGACCGCGGAGCCCTCGGAGCCCACGGACGCGCGCGGCCGCGTGGCCGAGCTGCACGAGATCCGTGCCCAGGCGTTGGCCGGCCCGAGCGAGAAGGCGACCCAGGCGCAGCACGCCAAGGGCAAGCTGACCGCCCGGGAGCGGATCGAGCTGCTGGTCGACCCGGGATCCTTCCAGGAGGTCGAGCAGCTGCGCCGGCACCGGGCGACCGGGTTCGGCCTGGAGGCCAAGAAGCCTTTCACCGACGGTGTCATCACCGGCTGGGGCACGGTCGAGGGCCGCACCGTCTTCGTCTACGCCCATGACTTCCGTATCTTCGGCGGGGCCCTGGGCGAGGCCCACGCCACCAAGATCCACAAGATCATGGACATGGCCATCGCGGCCGGAGCTCCGCTGGTCTCCCTCAACGACGGCGCCGGCGCCCGTATCCAGGAAGGCGTCTCGGCGCTCGCCGGCTACGGCGGCATCTTCCAGCGCAACACCAGGGCGTCCGGAGTCATCCCGCAGATCAGCGTGATGCTGGGCCCCTGCGCGGGCGGCGCGGCCTACAGCCCCGCCCTCACCGACTTCGTCTTCATGGTCCGCGAGACCTCGCAGATGTTCATCACCGGGCCGGACGTGGTCAAGGCGGTCACCGGCGAGGAGATCACCCAGAACGGCCTCGGCGGCGCGGACGTGCACGCCGAGACCTCCGGCGTCTGCCACTTCGCGTACGACGACGAGGAGACCTGCATCGCGGAGGTGCGCTACCTCCTGTCGCTGCTGCCGCAGAACAACCGCGAGAACCCGCCGCGCGTCGACTCCGCCGACCCGGCCGAGCGCCGCGGCGACGTCCTGCTCGACCTGGTCCCGGCCGACGGCAACCGTCCGTACGACATGACCAAGGTCATCGAGGAGATCGTCGACGACGGCGAGTACCTGGAGGTCCACGAGCGCTGGGCGCGCAACATCATCTGCGCCCTGGCCCGGCTCGGCGGTCAGGTCGTCGGCATCGTGGCCAACCAGCCGCAGTCCCTCGCGGGCGTCCTGGACATCGAGGCCAGCGAAAAGGCCGCGCGCTTCGTGCAGATGTGCGACGCCTTCAACATCCCGATCATCACTCTTCTGGACGTACCCGGCTTCCTGCCCGGCGTCGACCAGGAGCACGGTGGAATCATCCGGCACGGTGCGAAGCTGCTGTACGCCTACTGCAACGCGACCGTGCCCCGGATCTCGCTGATCCTGCGCAAGGCGTACGGAGGTGCCTACATCGTCATGGACAGCCAGTCCATCGGAGCCGACCTCACCTACGCCTGGCCGACGAACGAGATCGCCGTGATGGGCGCCGAGGGCGCAGCCAACGTCATCTTCCGCCGTCAGATCGCCGAGGCCGAGGACCCCGAGGCCATGCGGGCCCGCATGGTCAAGGAGTACAAGTCCGAGCTGATGCACCCGTACTACGCGGCCGAGCGCGGCCTGGTCGACGACGTCATCGACCCCGCCGAGACCCGCGAGGTCCTCGTCAGGTCCCTGGCCATGCTGCAGTCCAAGCACGCGGACCTGCCCTCGCGCAAGCACGGCAACCCCCCGCAGTAACCCGACGGACCTCACGAGCAACCCGCCGGATTCCCTGCGGAAACCTCATCCACGGAGACTGAGACCATGAACGCTCCCGACATCCGCGTCGAGAAGGGCCATGCCGAGCCCGAGGAAGTCGCCGCCATCACGGCGATCCTCCTGGCTCGCGCGGCCGCCCGCCCCTCCGAGCCCACCGTGCACCGCACCCGTCCCCGGGCCGGCTGGCGCCGCCTGGAACGCGAAGGCGGCTTCCGCGCCCCGCACAGCTGGCGCTGAACCCGCCCGCACGTCCCTGAGGGGGCCCACCCGCCCGGGTGGGCCCCCTTCGGCATGGGCTGGGCGGGCGCCCACCCGCACGACACGAAAGGCCCCCTCGGTGGAGGGGGCCTTCGGCTGTGCGGGGGAGGGCGGCGCTACCGCAGGCGGGCCATCAGCGCGTGCTCCACCAGGGTGATCAGCGCGGACTTGGCGTCGGCGCGATGGCGGGCGTCCGTCGTGATGATCGGGGTGTCCGGACCGATCTGCAGCGCCTCGCGCACCTCGTCGGGGTTGTACGGCTGGTTGCCGTCGAAGCCGTTCAGCGCGATGACGAAGGGGAGGCCGCTGTTCTCGAAGTAGTCGACCGCGGGGAAGCAGTCGGCGAGACGGCGGGTGTCGACGAGCACGATCGCACCGATGGCGCCGCGTACCAGGTCGTCCCACATGAACCAGAAGCGGTCCTGGCCGGGCGTGCCGAAGAGGTAGAGGATCAGGTCCTGATCCAGGGTGATGCGGCCGAAGTCCATCGCGACCGTGGTGGTCGTCTTGTCCCCGGTGTGGGTGAGGTCGTCGATGCCCGCCGACGCGGACGTCATGACGGCCTCGGTGCGCAGCGGATTGATCTCCGAAACAGCCCCGACGAACGTGGTCTTGCCCACGCCGAAGCCGCCCGCCACCACGATCTTCGCGGAAGTGGTGGAGCGGGAGGGACCCCCGCTAGAGCTTGCGAAGTCCACTGAGCACCCTTTCGAGCAGTGTCACGTCTGGCTGGCCGCCGGCGCTCTCGTCGCCGCCGGGCTGATGGATGGCGACCAGTCCCGCCTCCGCCAAGTCGGCGACGAGGATCCTGGCCACGCCGAGAGGGATGGTCAGCAGCGCCGAGATCTCGGCGACCGACTTGATCTCTCGGCAGAGGTTGCAGATCCGCTGATGCTCGGGCAGCTGGCCCTGCATCTGGTGCGGCTGCGCGGTGGTGTGCACCAGCGCCTCGATGGCGAGCTGGTAACGCGGGCGGGTCCGGCCGCCGGTCATGGCGTACGGACGCACCAGCGGGTTGTTCGCCGCCCCTGCGGGCGCCGCCTCGGGGGTGCGGCGATGCGGCTGCACGGGCTGGATGCGCGGCGCCTGCGGCTGGTCGTACGGTGACGGCCCGGGACCCTGGGGTCCCTGGGGCGAGTACGGCCGCTGCTGGCTGGGCGCGGAGGGGAAGTCGTAACGGTTCGGGTTCTGGGAACCGTCGCCGTGGCCCTGGGCAGGGCCGTACGACCAGTTACCCGAATTGGAACCGCCTGGGGGTGTTGCCACTCTCTCTCCTCCTCCGACTGTGCCTGGCGCCCATCACGTGGAAGCCGCGTCCCGAAACCCTACGGCCTCAGGACGCCAAAACGCACCGTCCCGCTGTTAGTTGAGAAGGCTCCCTTGGAGCTCCGCACGAAGGTCGGGCGTCAGGACCGAACCCGCCCGGTCCACCAGAAGGGCCATCTCGTACCCAATGAGACCGATGTCCGCCTCGGGATGAGCGAGTACGGCGAGCGAGGAGCCGTCCGAGATGGACATGAGGAAGAGGAATCCCCGCTCCATCTCCACAACCGTCTGGTTCACGCTGCCGCCCTCGAAGATCCGGGAGGCGCCTGCCGTCAGGGACGTCAGACCGGAGGCGACGGCTGCGAGCTGGTCGGCACGGTCGCGGGGGAAGCCTTCGGACATCGCCAGAAGGAGTCCGTCGGCGGAGACCACCACGGTGTGGGACACCCCCGGGGTGTTGTCCACGAAGTTGGTGATCACCCAGTTCAGGTTCTGTGCCGCCTGGCTCATCGGGCTCACACTAACGCTCCTGGTTGTAGGTGCTGTCAGGACCGAGGCCCTGGCCGTTCGTTTCACTGCTTCCTGCGTTGCGTCCGCGCTGGACGCCCCGTCGCAGGTTGCTCAACCTGCCTCGGACGTCCTCCGGGGCGCGGGAGACCTGTGGGCCGCCCTGAGGGGTGTTCTCGGCGGCGCCCTCGACCAGGTTGGCCTTGGGCACCCGCCGCGGCAGGCCGGAAGAGGTGACCCCGCCCGCCTTGGGCTTCTTCAGAGCGGAGGCCTGGTGCCAGCGCTCGTCGTTCGCCGATCGCCAGACGTCGCTGCCGCCGCCGCCCTCGGTGGTGGTGGCCGACGCGTCCTGCTTCGCGGGCCGAGCGCCGTTCGCACCGCTTGCGGTGGATCCGCGGCGAGGCAGACCGGCTTCGGTCAGCGCATGGGGGGCGGAAGGGGTCGGTCCCGGACGGTCGAAGCCTACGCGGTTCTGCTCGCCCGCGTCAGCGGCCTGCACGGATTCCGCTTCCGGAGCGTACTGGTCCGGGTAACCGTTCTGGTAACCGTTCGTGTGACCGTTCTGCTGGGGCCAGTCGTCCTGGTACGGCTGCTGCTCCTCGTAGGGCTGGAAGCCCTCGGAGGCGCCGGCGGCAGGCGCCGCCCGCTCCTCCCGGACGGGCTGCGCGGGCTCCGCATACGCGGGGTCCGGGTAGCCGCCGTTCGACGTGAAGGCGTCGTTCTGCGGCAGACCGCCGTTCGTGGAGAACGCGTCGTTCTGCGGCAGGCCGCCGTTCTGACCGAAGTACTGGTCGTCGTACGCCGGGCGCTGCTGCTCCTCGTACGCCGTCTGCTGGTCGAACGACCCGGGCCGGTCGGCATAGCCGGTGGCGTTGCCGTCGTAGCCGTTCTGAGCGCCGTTCTGCGCGGGGTCGTAGCCCTGCTGCCCGGCGTCGTACTCCGGTCGGCGGTCGGCGTCGAAGCCCTCGCCGTAGGAAGCGGCCTCGACCGGCTGCTGCTGGGTCTGCTGGCCGTGCTGGTTGTGCTGGCCGTGCTGGTTGTGCTGGCCGGGGTGCTGGGCCTGCTGGCCGGGCTGCTGGTCCGGCTGTTCCGGCTGGGTCTCCAGCGCCGCGCGCCGTTCCTCGCGCAGCAGGGAGCGGCCCACCGGGTCCAGCTCACGGATGTCGTCCGGGACCTCGTAGCGGCTGTCGTCGAAGCCCAGCTCGGCGGCCGTGCGCATCGGCAGACCGGTGTTGAAGTCCTCGCCGCCGAAGTTCTGCTGCTGCTCGGGGATGATCTGCGAGACCGTGAAGTCGTCGCGCGACTGCTGCTGCTCGCCACCGCCGCCGTGGGTGATGGCGTCCGGCAGCATGACCAGCGAGGTGGTGCCCGCCTGCTCGCCCGAGGGACGCAGCTGGACGCGGATGCCGTGCCGGTCGGACAGCCGGCCGACCACGAACAGGCCCATGCGCTGCGAGATCGCGGCGTCCACCGTCGGCGGGTTGGCCAGCTTGTGGTTGATGTCCGCGAAGTCCTCGGCGGTCAGGCCGATGCCCTTGTCGTGGATCTCGATCATGACCCGGCCGTCGGGCAGACGGGTGGCGGTCACGCGGACCTTGGTCTGCGGGGAGGAGAACGTGGTGGCGTTCTCCAGCAGCTCCGCGAGCAGGTGCACGAGGTCGGTCACGGCGCGGCCGTGGATCTCGGCCTCCGGGACTCCCGACAGCTCGATGCGCTCGTACTGCTCCACCTCGGAGGAGGCGGCGCGCAGCACGTCGACCAGCGGGACCGGCTGGTCCCAGCGGCGGCCCGGCTCCTCGCCCGCGAGGACCAGGAGGTTCTCGCCGTTGCGGCGCATACGGGTCGCGAGGTGGTCCAGCCGGAAGAGGTTCTCCAGCTGGTCCGGGTCGGCCTCGTTGTTCTCCAGGTCGGTGATCAGGGTCAGCTGGCCCTCGATCAGGGACTGGTTGCGGCGCGAGAGGTTGGTGAAGATCGCGTTGATGTTGCCCCGCAGCAGCGCCTGCTCGGCGGCGAGCCGGACGGCCTCGCGGTGGACCTGGTCGAAGGCGCGGGCGACTTCGCCGATCTCGTCCGTGGTGGTGATCGGGATGGCCTGGACGCGGGTGTCCACGCGTCCGGGGTCGGTCCGCGAGAGCTGGTCGACCAGCATCGGCAGCCGCTGCTCGGCGATGCCGAAGGCCGCGTTGCGCAGCTGGCGCATCGCGCGGCTCATCTGACGGGCCACGGCGCCGGCGAGGATGAACGCCAGGAGCAGGGCGACGACGACGGCGGCGCCGGTGATGATCGCGGACGTCTTGGCGTCAGCGGCGATGTCCGAGGCCTCGGTCACGGCCTTGTCGGCCATGTCCGACTCGATCTGCCGGTAGGCGTCGTACTTCAGCGTGGTGACCGCCCACCAGTTCTCCTTGCTGATGCCCTTCTCGGCGAGACCGGCGCGCTCCGCGCCCGACTTCGTCTCCATCGTGGAGATCGCGCCGACCATCGTGGTCGGGTCGGACGGCGGCGGAACGTAGTCCGGGTCCTTCTGCTTCTGCTCGGCGGCCAGCGCGGCGCCATCGCTCTTGATCTTCGCCGACGCGTCGGCCAGGCGCTTGGCGTCGGCCTCGGTGCCGCCGCCGATGTACTCCTCGACGGCGATGCCCTCAAGGTAGGCGTACGAGGAGAGGGACACCTTCTGCTTGGCGAAGTCGGTGTCCTGCGGGCCCGGCTTGATCAGCAGGTGCATGCCGATGGAGCGCTCCAGGGAGAGCGCGGCCTTGGTCAGCGAGATGGCGTAGACGGTACGGCCGTAGGAGGTGATGTTTCCGGTGCCCAGACCGAGCTCGTTCGAGAACTCCATCAGCGGGTGCGCGACCTGGGTGTAGCCCTCTTCGGTCTGCACGCCGGTGAGCTTGGAGGTGTAGGCGGCCGCGCGCAGCGTCGGCAGCTTGGTCTCGGTGACGCGGAACAGCTTCAGCCTGCGCTCAAGGCCGGGCTTGGCCGGCATGTTCTGCGCGGCCGCGTCGAAGGCGTCGGCGGCGGCGTCGGTGGCCTTGCGGGACGCCGTGACCGTGGCGTCGTCCTTCTTGCCGGCGAGCAGGGGCGCGGCGGAGATGTCGCGTTCCTTGTAGAGCGCGTCGCCGTAGCTCAGCGCGGCCCGCACCAGACGCGCGGTGTTCTCCGCGTCCTCGGCCTCCTGCCAGGTGTCGATCGAGCTCTTCACCTGGAAGCCGCCCATGACCAGGCCGACCACCACGGGTATGAGCAGAATCGCGTTCAGCCGGGTCGGCACCCGCCAGTTGCGCGGGGAGAGACGGCCGCCGCTCTTCGCGGGCGCGGCCGTCGGCTCCGAGCCGGGCGCAGGGGCGGTCGCCGCTCCGCGCGGCGGCGGGGTGAAGTTGCCCCGCGCCGCCGGCTCGGGACTTTTCTTGCTTCGCCTCACTCGACCAACAACCTCTCGGCGGTCGGCACCTTCGTCGTGCCGCAGTGTCTCAGAGCCCGGTCAGCCATCGACCATGAGTACGTCATTGACTATTGGGCAGTTCAGGCATTCCAGCACGACGACCAGTCCTCTTCCAAACATGGGAAAGGATGGGTTCGACGTGATGTAAACCCCAGATAAAACGGTCAAATAGAACGAGCCCCGTCAAAAGACGGGGCCTTCGTGCGCACAGTGAGACCAGGCGACCGCGACGCGTGGCGGTTTCCGCCGATTCCTCTGCCGAAACGTTATGAACACCGGAGCCGACCGTGTCAAAGGCCACAGCCGGCTCCGAAGCGTCTACGACAACTGCCGTACGGCACCGGATTGTTGAAAGTTACCGCAGTCGTGCCATGAGCGCATGCTCGACCAGCGTGATCAGCGCGCTCTTGGCGTCCGAGCGGTGCCGGGCGTCCGTCGTGATGATCGGGGTGTCCGGGCCGATCTGCAGCGCCTCGCGCACCTCTTCGGGCTGGTAGGGCTGCTGACCGTCGAAACCGTTGAGGGCGACGACGAACGGCAGACCGCTGTTCTCGAAGTAGTCGACCGCGGGGAAGCAGTCGGCCAGCCGCCGCGTGTCCACCAGCACCACGGCGCCGATGGCGCCGCGCACCAGGTCGTCCCACATGAACCAGAACCGGTCCTGGCCCGGGGTGCCGAACAGGTAGAGGATCAGGTCCTGGTCGAGCGTGATGCGGCCGAAGTCCATGGCCACCGTGGTGGTGGTCTTGTCCCCGGTGTGGGTGAGGTCGTCGATGCCCGCGCTCGCGGACGTCATCACGGCCTCCGTGCGCAGCGGGTTGATCTCGGAGACGGCGCCCACGAACGTGGTCTTGCCCACGCCGAAGCCACCCGCCACCACGATCTTCGCGGAGGTGGTGGCCCGCCCTCCGTCAGAGCTTGCGAAGTCCACTGAGCACCCTTTCGAGCAGCGTCACGTCAGGTGCGCCACCGTTGTTCTCGTCGCCGCCCGGCTGGTGGATGGCCACCAGACCGGCCTCGGCGAGGTCCGCGACGAGGATCCGAGCCACGCCCAGCGGCATGGCCAGCAGCGCCGAGACCTCGGCGACCGACTTCACCTCACGGCACAGGTGACAGATGCGCTGGTGTTCGGGAAGCAGCCCCATGAGCGCTGCCGGGTCGGCCGTGGTGCTGATCAGCGCCTCGATGGCGAGCTGATAACGCGGCCGGGTCCGGCCACCGGTCATCGCGTACGGACGCACCAGCGGCTGGTCGCCCTCATCCCCGTACGGCTCCGCGTACGGGTCATGATGGGCGGTGGGCGGGGTCATGGATCCTCCGGGCGGGACAGCATTCTCGGATTGTCGTGCCGTCCGTCTGGGCCGGTGGGGGGATTGTGTCGGCCGGACGGTGATTTCGTGAGGCGGGTGGTACGAGGGCGGGTCAGTGGAGCAGACTGCCCTGGAGCTCGGCGCGCAGATCGGGCGTGAGCACCGCGCCCGCACGATCGACAAGGAGCGCCATCTCGTAGCCGACGAGGCCGATGTCGCACTCGGGGTGCGCGAGCACGGCGAGGGACGAGCCGTCCGAGACGGACATGAGGAAGAGGAACCCTCGCTCCATCTCGACGACGGTCTGCGCCACGCTGCCGCCCTCGAAGATCCGGGACGCGCCGGCGGTCAGTGAGGTGAGTCCCGACGCGACGGCCGCCAGCTGGTCGGCACGGTCGCGCGGGAAGCCCTCGGACATCGCGAGCAGGAGCCCGTCGGCGGACACCACGACGGTGTGGGACACCCCAGGGGTGTTGTCCACGAAGTTGGTGATCAACCAGTTCAGGTTCTGTGCTGCCTGGCTCATCTGGCTCAACTAACGCTCCTGCTGGTGAGTGGGGCTGGGGAAGCTGCCGGTCTGCGGGCCGTTGCCGGCCTGTCGACCCTGTGCGATGCCCCGACGGAGATTGGTCAGCCGGCCGCGTACGTCGTCAGGCGCACGCGAGACCTGCGGACCGCTTTGGTGCTGTTGCTGCTGAGCCGTGCCCGGGACGAGGTTCGCCCGGGGCACCCGGCGCGGCAGACCGGAGGTGGTGACGCCGCCCGCGGCCGGCTGCCTGACGCGCTCGGCCTGCCGGACGAGTTCGTCGTTCG
Organism: Streptomyces hayashii; assembly: GCF_024539815.1. Taxonomy (GTDB): domain Bacteria; phylum Actinomycetota; class Actinomycetes; order Streptomycetales; family Streptomycetaceae; genus Streptomyces; species Streptomyces hayashii. Next base: position 77,658 of record NZ_JAHHIU010000081.1, on the reverse strand, counting down.
GCGAGGTGCGCCAGGACGAACTGGCGGCAGCGGGACGCTGGGGAGCGGCCGGAGCCTGCTGCGGCTGCTGTTCGTGCTGCTGCGGCTCCGCGGCCGCGGCCCCCGCCTGCTGACCGTGGAACCAGTTGGTCTCCAACGTGTCGTACAGCGGAGTGCGGCCGTCGCCCGGGCCCGCCGGCGGCAGAGCCTCCGGCTGGGCCGGAGCACCGTAACCGTTGGGCTGCGGAGCGCCGAACCGGCCTGCGGCCGAGGGGTCCTGGCGGCCGGGCAGCGCGTGCTGACCGGTGGCGGAACCGTCGTAGCCCGGAGCGGCGAACTGGCCGGTGGAGCCGTTGTCGTAGGCCTGCGGAGCGAACTGGTTCGGGTTCGCCGGAGCGTTCTGCCCGCCCGGGGCGCCGAAGACGTCGGAGCGGGTGAAGCCGTTGTCGTCCGGACGGCCGGTCGTGCCGGGCCGCTCGAACCGGCCGCTGTCCTGCCGCCCGTTCACGCCGTTGACGCCGTTCAGGCCCGGGCGCTGGAACTGGCCCGTGTCCTGCCGGCCGTCGTAACCGCCCTGCGGGTTGCCCACGGCCGGGAACTGGCCCGTGCCGTGCAGACCGTTCGCCACCGGGCGGCCGAAGTCGGCGGGACCCGCCGGGCCCTGGCGCTCGTCCATCCGCGGGATCGCCGGTATCTCGGCGGTGGCGCCGGGACCCTGGCGGTCGTCGACGCGCGGCATGCGCGAGGTCTGGGCGACGTCCGGCTCCTCGTGGCCGCGCGGAGCGTCCAGCGGGGTGCGCGGCACCGGCGGCTGGGCGTTCTCGTCGCCCCAGCTGGTCACACGCGGCTGCGGGTTGCCGCCGGGCAGCTCGGCGCGCGGGCCTCCGCGCGGCGGCAGCTGCGGCTGACGGCCGCGGCCGCCCTGCTCGTTCTTGGCGCCCCGCTGCTGCGGCGGACGTCCGCCGCCGAACATGTCCGCGCCCGGCGTACCGGTGCCGGCGGCCTGCAGGCCCTGCGGCGCGCCCGGCGCCTGGCCTCCGAAGCCGGGGCCGGCCGGGCGGCCCTGCTGGGGGGAGAGCGGGGGCTGCTGCGGTGCGCGCGGCGGCTGGCCGCCGGGGCGGCCACCGCCGTCACGGCCGGGCAGCGCGGCCCGGGGACCCTGGCCGCCGCCGAGCCGGCCGCCCGCGCCGGAACCGGCGCCGAGAGCGCCGCCGCCGTTCGGGGCGCCCGTGCCGAGGGCGCCGCCCTGCGAGCCGTTCTGCGAGCCGTTCTGGCGACGCGCGGCGGCGACGCCGGCAGCGGCCTGCGCGGCGGCCGGACCGCCGGCGGCGCCGCCCTGACCGGGCTTGGGCTGGGGCTTCTTGCCGCCCTGGGCGACGTCCACGGGCAGCATGACCAGCGCGGTCGTGCCACCGGAGTCGGAGGGGCGCAGCTGGATGCGGATGCCGTGGCGCTGCGACAGCCGGCCGACCACGAACAGACCCATGCGCCGGGAGACCGACACGTCCACGGTCGGCGGCGAGGCGAGCCGCTCGTTGATCGCGGCGAGGTCCTCGGGGGACAGGCCGATGCCGGTGTCGTGGATCTCGATCAGCACCCGGCCGTCGGGCAGCGCGTGACCGGTGACCTTGACCTTGGTCTGCGGGGAGGAGAACGACGTGGCGTTCTCCAGCAGCTCGGCGAGCAGGTGCACGAGGTCGTTGACGACCCGGCCGGCCACTTCGGTGGTCGGCACGGAGGACAGCTCGATGCGCTCGTACTGCTCCACCTCGGAGGCGGCGGCGCGCAGCACGTCGACCAGCGGGACCGGACGGGTCCAGCGTCGGCCGGGCTCCTCACCCGCGAGGACGAGGAGGTTCTCACCGTTACGGCGCATGCGGGTCGCGAGGTGGTCGAGCTTGAAGAGCGAGGACAGCTGGTCCGGGTCGGCCTCGCGGGACTCCAGTTCGGAGATGAGCGAGAGCTGACGCTGGATGAGGCCCTGGGAGCGGCGCGAGAGGTTGGTGAACATCGCGTTGACGTTGCCCCGCAGCAGGGCCTGCTCGGCGGCGAGGCGGACGGCCTCGCGGTGCACGTCGTCGAAGGCCGCGGCCACCTGGCCGATCTCGTCCCGGGAGTGCACACCGACCGACTCCACGGACGTGTCGACGTCCTGGGGGTCGGACTCGGACAGCTGCTTGACCAGCTCGGGCAGCCGGTCCTGGGCGACCTTGGTGGCGGTCTCCTGCAGACGGCGCAGCGAGCGGATCATGGACCGGGCGACGACGAACGCGCCGACCAGCGACACGCCCAGCACCAGCAGGATGAGCGCACCGGAGATGATCGCCTCGCGCTCGGACGCGGCGCGCAGCTCACGCGCCTTCTGCTCCATGTCCTCCAGCAGCGTGTGCTCGATGTTGTTCATCTGAGCGATCTTGGTCGAGCTGTCGTCGATCCAGTCCTGGTACGACCGCTTGTCCAGGGACTGAAGACCGGTCGAGGAGCTGAGCGCGCGGGTGGCGTAGGTGTCGGCTTCCTCGATGACCGGGTTGCCCTGCTCGATGGGCTTCAGCAGTTCCTCGGCTCCGTCGTCGCCGTAGATGCTGCGGAAGCTCGCGAGCTCGGAGTCCTGGTTCTCCAGGGCGGCCTCGGCGTACTGCCGGTCGTTCTCGGAGATCTGGCCGTAGACGAGGTTGTTCTTCGGCAGCGCGGCCGCGAGGACGGCGCGCTGGACCGAGGCGTACTCCTTGGCGGAGGAGAAGGCGGCCAGGGCACGGGTGCGCTGGATCATCTCCGGGTTGCTCGTGGCCTGGGCCATGTCCTGGGACAGGTCGAGCAGGCTGGTGATCAGACGGTGGTAGGCCTCGACCGTCTGGGTGGAGTTGTTCTTCTCCGTGTACGCCGTGTTGCGGATCTTGGCGAGGTTGCCGAGGTCGCTGAGGAGACCCACGAGGCTGTCGCGCACACCCTGCAGGTTGCCGTCCGCGCTGGCGGTGTCGATCTCCTCCGAGGCGTCCTGGAAGGCGACGAGGGCCTTGTCGGTCTTGTCCCGGTAGCCCTTGACGCCGAACTCGGTCGGCTTGACGTCGTGCGCCAGCGGGCCGGCGGAGCGGTCGCGCTCGTTCTGCAGCTGCACGGCCAGTTCGGTGGCCTGCTTGGTCATGTCCGTCAGCAGCTTCATGTTGTCGAGCTGCTTGATGTCGTCCATCGACTGGTTGATGCGCACCGCGCCCAGCGTGGTGGCCGCGACCACCGGCAGGGTCAGCAGCGCCACCAGACGCGTGGAGATGCGCCAGTTGCGCAGGGCCACGCGCGGGCCGGGACCGGGGGGACCGGTGGGCGGCTTGACCGTCGGAGTCGGGGAAGGGGAACTCGGCGACGCGGACGCGCCGGGGCGCCCGGGGCGCTCACCGCCGTCGCCGGACGCGGCCGGGCCCGGGTTCTGGGCGTGCTGGGGCGAGGAGCCGACTGCCATCGGGCCAGTCCCGCCGTGCGGCTCCGGCTCGGCCGAAGCGCTGCCATCCCTCTTGAAACGTCCCTGCACTAGCGTCGCAACCTCTGGACCAGGCGCCCCTCCGCGTGAACGGAAGGACGGTGTCGGCGTGTTGAGGGGCGTCCTGAATTACGCCCCCCGGATGGTCGTGAGTACCGGCGCCGGCTCCCCCTAACCTCGCCGCCACCGGGCGCTCTGACGCGCCCTCTGTGCGCCGGCTCGATCCCGCGGCGGTCCGAGGAATTCCAGCACAGTGCAGGATCTCCAACAAGGCCCGTTGGCCAGGCTGTGACATCCGTGACACGAAGTGAGGGTCAAGTTACGGGATGTAGAAACCCATCCCACATAAGGCGGACATAAGAGGGCGAAGCCGCAGGGTGCGGGCGGTGTCCCAGTCGCCATGATCAGGAGCGGAATATGCGCTTCAGGTGGTCAATGTCCGTTTCGTTGCGGTCGATTGGTGGTCTGAATTGACCGTTTTGCCCATGGATTCGTGAGCAAACTCACACGCCGATCATGCGACCTTCACGCGTTCACCGGGATTCGCGTGTTTAGCCTGACGTTTTACAGGGATGGCAAATCCGACAAGCCGCGCCTGCGCGGGGGCCCTTGGGGGCCCTTTCCGGCGCCCGGAAACGACAGGGTCGAGTACAACAGTGAAGACGACGACGATGTTCCACAAGATCGCCAACCCGCGGCGCACGACGCTGGCGCACCTCTCGGACGCCGACGAACTGCAGCTCCCCGAGCAGCCGGAGCACTCCGTCGACCTCCCGGCCCAGACTGCCAACCCCAAGCGCACCATCCTCATGGAGATCCCGGTCGCGGCCTCCGTCGTGCAGTAGACCCACGCCGTGGCTCCACACGATCCTCACCGATCTTCGTGGAGGGATACGGACACCGGCCGCCGAATGCTCAAGGCGACCGTCCACCGATGTCAAGGGCGTCCCCGGCCGGGGACGCCCTTCCGCGTTAGCCTGGAGCGTCACACTCCAGCCAGCTCAGTCAAGGGGCCAACCAACCCGTGCGCATCGCCAGGTTCTCCATCGACGGGAACGTCGCCTTCGGCGCGGTCGAGGGCGACAAGCCGGACGAGCTCGTCCTCGACATCATCAAGGGCATCCCGTTCACGGACTTCGAGCTCTCCGGCACCAAGGTGCCGCTGAGCAAGGTCCGGCTGCTCCCGCCCGTGCTGCCCAACAAGGTCGTGGCCTTCGGCCGCAACTACGCCGAACACGCGCGCGAGCTGGGCAACGAGGTCCCGGACGCCCCGTTCGCCTTCTTCAAACCGTCCACCTCGGTGATCGGGGACGGCGACGCCATCCAGTACCCGTCCTTCTCCGCGGAGGTCCACCACGAGGCCGAGCTCGCCGTGGTCATCGGCCGGCTGTGCCGCGAGGTGCCCCGCGAGCGCGTCAAGGACGTGATCTTCGGCTACACCTGCGCCAACGACGTCACCGCCCGCGACGTGCAGAAGCGCGAGAAGCAGTGGGCCCGGGCCAAGGGCTTCGACACCTCCTGCCCCCTGGGCCCCTGGGTGGAGACCGGCCTGGACCTGAAGACCGCGAGCGACCTCACCGTCCAGCTCACGGTCAACGGCGCCCAGCGTCAGCTCGGCCGCACCAGCGAGATGATCCACTCCATCGAGGATCTGATCGTCAACATCACCGAGGCCATGACGCTGCTCCCCGGCGACGTGATCCTCACGGGCACCCCGGCAGGGGTCGGCCCCCTGGTAGTCGGCGACGAGGTCGCCGTCACCATCGAAGGCATCGGCACTCTCACCAACAAGGTTGTCAAGCGTGGCTAGCGCACCCGGCTCCCCCGTACGCGTCCGTTTCTGTCCCTCGCCCACCGGTAACCCGCACGTGGGCCTGGTCCGCACCGCCCTGTTCAACTGGGCGTTCGCCAAGCACCACCAGGGCACGCTGGTCTTCCGCATCGAGGACACCGACGCGGCCCGCGACTCCGAGGAGTCGTACACCCAACTGCTGGACTCGATGCGCTGGCTGGGCTTCGACTGGGACGAGGGCCCCGAGATCGGCGGCCCGCACGCGCCGTACCGCCAGTCGCAGCGCATGGACCTCTACGAGGACGTCGCCCGGAAGCTCCTGGACGCCGGTCACGCGTACCGCTGCTACTGCTCGCAGGAGGAGCTGGACACCCGCCGCGAGGCCGCCCGCGCCGCCGGCAAGCCGTCCGGCTACGACGGCCACTGCCGCGACCTGAGCGCCGCGCAGGTCGAGGAGTACACGGCCCAGGGCCGCGCCCCCATCGTCCGCTTCCGGATGCCCGACGAGACGATCACGTTCACGGACCTGGTCCGCGGCGAGCTGACGTTCACCCCGGAGAACGTCCCCGACTACGGCATCGTCCGCGCGAACGGCGCCCCGCTGTACACGCTGGTCAACCCGGTGGACGACGCGCTGATGGAGATCACGCACGTCCTGCGCGGCGAGGACCTGCTGTCGTCCACCCCCCGCCAGATCGCCCTCTACAAGGCGCTGACCGAGCTGGGCATCGCCAAGCGGACCCCGCTGTTCGGTCACCTGCCGTACGTGATGGGCGAGGGCAACAAGAAGCTGTCGAAGCGGGACCCGCAGTCCTCGCTCAACCTCTACCGGGAGCGCGGCTTCCTGCCCGAGGGCCTGCTCAACTACCTCTCGCTCCTCGGCTGGTCGCTCTCGGCCGACCAGGACATCTTCACGATGGACGAGATGGTCGCGGCCTTCGACGTCGCCGACGTCAACCCCAACCCGGCGCGCTTCGACCTCAAGAAGTGCGAGGCGATCAACGCCGACCACATCCGCCTGCTCGACGTGAAGGACTTCACCGAGCGCTGCGCCCCCTGGCTGAAGGCCCCGGTCGCCCCCTGGGCGCCGGAGGACTTCGACGAGGCGAAGTGGCAGGCGATCGCCCCGCACGCCCAGACCCGGCTGAAGGTCCTCTCCGAGATCACCGACAACGTCGACTTCCTCTTCCTGCCGGAGCCCGTCTTCGACGAGGCCTCCTGGACGAAGGCGATGAAGGAGGGCAGCGACGCCCTGCTGGCCACGGCGAGGGAGAAGCTGGAGTCGGCCGACTGGAGCTCGGCCGAGTCCCTGAAGGAGGCCGTCCTGGCCGCCGGCGAGGCCCACGGCCTCAAGCTCGGCAAGGCCCAGGCCCCCGTCCGCGTCGCCGTCACCGGCCGCACCGTCGGCCTGCCCCTCTTCGAGTCCCTGGAGATCCTGGGCAAGGACAGGACGCTGGCCCGCATCGACGCGGCCCTGGCGAAGCTCGCGGCGTAACGCCGGCACACGCGTGAGGGGCGGCTCCCGGACTCCGGGAGCCGCCCCTCACGCGTTCGCCGTCAGCGGGCGTCGCTCTCGTCGATCAGGTAGGCGAACTCGCCCAAGATCTCCGGCACGACGACGACCGGCACGGCCGCCGCCACCCCGTCTTGCTCATGTCCCCGGTGCGCCGGCCCGCGATACCGTCGGGGCATGAGCATTCGTGCCGTGGTCTGGGACGTTGACGACACCCTCTTCGACTACACGACCGCCGACCGCGAGGGCATGCGGTCGTACCTCACCACCGAGCGGCTGCTGGACCGGTTCGGCACCGCGGAGGAGGCCCTCGCGCGCTGGCGGGAGGTGACCGACCAGCAGTGGGCGCGGTTCTCCGCGGGCGGGATGACCTTCGAGGACCAGCGCCGCGACCGGGTGCGGGCGTTCCTGGAGCGGCCGGAGCTGACCGACGAGGAGGCCGACGCCTGGTTCCGTCGGTACATCACGCACTACGAGGCCGCCTGGTCGCTGTTCCCCGACGTCCTGCCCGTGCTCGACGCCCTCGCCGCCAGCCACCGCCACGCCGTGCTGTCGAACTCCAGCATCCACGTCCAGGACCACAAGCTGCGCGTCCTCGGCGTCCACGACCGCTTCGAGGTCATCCTGTGCGCCGCGGAGCTCGGCGTCTCCAAGCCGGAGGCCGGCGCCTTCCTCGCGGCCTGCGAGGCCCTCTCCCTGCCCCCGCACGAAGTGGCCTACGTGGGCGACCATCCGGAGATCGACGGACGGGGCGCCGCCGACGCCGGTCTTCTCTCCGTGTGGATCGACCGTTACGGAGGCGGGGCCACCGTCGAGCTGCCGTCCGGCCGGCACCGCATCGTCAGCCTCGCCGAACTTCCCGCGCTGCTCGGCGCGGATACCCGTTTTGGAGCGCAGTCCACCTTCGGGTAATGTTCTTCCTGCGCCGCCGGAGAGCGGGCCGAAAGGCCGGAACCGGAGGAGCGAAACTAGAACGAGATCCCCCTCGGGGCTTGCGTTCCAGTGGCCTATGGTGTAATTGGCAGCACGACTGATTCTGGTTCAGTTAGTCTTGGTTCGAGTCCAGGTAGGCCAGCTCGCAGAGCTCATCTGCGCACGCGGAGATCATCTCCGCAACGCCCCCGTTGTGTAGCGGCCTAGCACGCCGCCCTCTCAAGGCGGTAGCGCCGGTTCGAATCCGGTCGGGGGTACAGATCCTTCCCGCGGGGGGAGTTCGGGTAGCTCCCGCTCGCCTCGATGCAGGATCGCTAGGGCCCCCGTTGTGTAGCGGCCTAGCACGCCGCCCTCTCAAGGCGGTAGCGCCGGTTCGAATCCGGTCGGGGGTACAAACTGGTCTAAACCACATTGGTCTATGGTGTAATTGGCAGCACGACTGATTCTGGTTCAGTTAGTCTAGGTTCGAGTCCTGGTAGACCAGCTCGGATCTGCGGCGGTGCAGTTCACACGCTCGCAAGATCCTCGCCCCCGTTGTGTAGCGGCCTAGCACGCCGCCCTCTCAAGGCGGTAGCGCCGGTTCGAATCCGGTCGGGGGTACGCATCAGGAAAGGCCCTCCACTTCGGTGGGGGGCCTTCGCCGTGCCCCCTCCCGTCGGACGGGAGCCGACGCGGCAGGGCTTTCGGCCCGGGAGCCGAGGCTCACTCGAAGCCGTACCGCCGGGCCGACTCCTCCTCCTGGGCCAGCCGGTGCAGCGCCTGAAGCATCGGCTCGACGAGGATCGCGCCGAGCACCGCCGTCTCGACCCGCTCCGCCTCCGACCCCTGCGTCTCCACGAAGTCGAGATCGAGCGAGGCCGCCCGGTGCATCAACCGGGCGTAGGACACGAGCAGTTCGGCGTCCCACTCGTAGCCGAGCCGACGCAGCGCCGCCACCGACACCACCAGCGAACGGTAGGCGGGGGAAAGGGACGTCAGCAGCCGGGCGTTCGTCCAGCCCAACGCTCCCAGCAGATCGTCCGCCTCCAGATGCGCGGCGCGCACGTACTCGTCCTCGGCGTCCGGCTCGGGGACCTGGGGCAGCGCCCAAAGGGCCGCGCCGAGCCGCATCGTGCGGCCCAGGGAGTCGTCGTCGACATGGCCGAGCACCTCGCGGACCGTGGTCACCGGCAGCCGGCCCACCTGGATCATCGCGCGCACCAGCCGCAGCCGCCGCAGATGCTCCTCGTCGTACTCCGCGGTGGTCCGGTTGACCTGGCGGCCGGGCGGCAACAGGCCCTCGCGCAGGTAGTACTTGATCGTCGCGGTGGACACACCGCTGCGTTCGCTCAGTTCGGCCAGTCGCATGTCTTGCGTCTCTCCTTGGGCAGCGCCACTATCCAAGCATGTCTGTCGAAGCCACCCGTACCACCGCGGACGCCCGGGGAGACGTGGTCGTCCTGCTCATCGGCATGCGCGTCAACCACTTCTGGGCCGTGCATCAATGGGGGCCGGTCATGCTGGCCATGTTCCGCATGCTGGCGGAGCTGAAGAAGGACCCGGGGCGCGGACTGCTCTCCCGGGTGCTGCTGACGGCCTCGCCCCGGACGTACTACGTCGTCCAGTACTGGGAGTCCAAGGAGAAGCTGTACGCCTACGCGAGCGCACCCGACGCCTTCCACCACGAGGCGTGGGCGAAGATCAACCGCCTGGAGCGGCGCGGGAAGGTCCGCGGTCACGTGGGGATCTGGCACGAGACGTACGTCGTGCCGGAAGGGTCCTACGAAGCGATCTACGGGGACATGCCGGCGTTCGGTCTCGCGGCCGCGCACGGGCAGGTGCCGTTGGGGGAGCGTGGGCGGTACGCGAAGGACCGGTTCGCCCACCGGTCCGCGCCGTAGGGGCGGCGGCCTGCGCCGGGCCCGTCGCGGGAGGTCGCACACACGCGAAGCTGTCGCCCGCGGACGCGGCACGCGCCGTGCGGGGGGCTGTGCCGTGGGGAAAGAGCGTGCCGCGGCGTTGAGGCCCGCTCTTCCGCCCCGGCGTCAGCCGGTCCTGCGCAGGGCCTCCGAGAGGCGGGCCGCCGCGTCGATGACGGCCTGGGCGTGCATACGGCCGGGGTGGCGGGTCAGGCGCTCGATGGGGCCCGAGACGGAGACGGCGGCCACCACGCGGTTGGAGGGCCCGCGCACGGGCGCCGACACCGAGGCGACGCCCGGCTCGCGCTCGCCGATGGACTGGGCCCAGCCGCGGCGCCGTACGCCCGACAGGGCCGTCGCCGTGAAGCGGGCGCCCTGGAGGCCGCGGTGCAGGCGCTCGGGCTCCTCCCAGGCCATGAGGATCTGCGCCGAGGAGCCGGCCTTCATCGTGAGCGTGGAGCCCACCGGGACCGTGTCCCGAAGACCGGACAGGCGTTCCGCCGCGGCCACGCAGATGCGCATGTCGCCCTGGCGGCGATAGAGCTGCGCGCTCTCGCCGGTGATGTCGCGCAGGTGGGTGAGCACCGGGCCGGCGGTGGCCAGCAGGCGGTCCTCGCCGGCGGCCGCGGCCAGCTCGGCGAGCCGGGGGCCCAGGATGAAGCGCCCCTGCATGTCCCGCGCCACCATACGGTGGTGTTCCAATGCCACGGCCAGACGATGTGCCGTGGGTCGTGCGAGTCCGGTGGCGGCGACCAAGCCTGCGAGGGTGGCCGGACCGGACTCCAGGGCGCTCAGGACAAGGGCTGCCTTGTCCAGGACGCCGACGCCGCTACTGTTGTCCATGAAACGATACTCGCGTCTCACTCTGTGAAACGCAAGTTCATTTTTCCGTGAGACGCGCAACCCTGGAGACATGACGGCCCGCAGACCAACGGGCCTGGCGGCGGGTGCCCGGCTTACAGGGGCGAGGGCGTCGCCTCCACAAGATCTCTAGTTGGGCCGGTGCGTCTTTGCCGGCCGGAGGGAAAGCGATGGGTAGGACACTCGCGGAGAAGGTCTGGGACGACCACGTCGTCCGGCGCGCCGAGGGCGAGCCCGACCTCCTCTTCATCGATCTGCACCTGCTGCACGAGGTGACCAGCCCCCAGGCCTTCGACGGCCTCCGTCAGAACGGCCGCCCCGTGCGCCGTCTCGACCTCACCATCGCGACCGAGGACCACAACACCCCGACGATCGACATCGACAAGCCGATCGCCGACCCGGTCTCCCGCGCCCAGCTGGAGACGCTGCGCAAGAACTGCGCCGAGTTCGGCGTGCGGCTGCACCCCCTCGGCGACGTCGAGCAGGGTGTGGTGCACGTCGTGGGCCCGCAGTTGGGTCTGACCCAGCCCGGCACGACCGTGGTCTGCGGCGACTCGCACACCTCCACGCACGGCGCCTTCGGCGCGCTGGCGTTCGGCATCGGCACCTCGCAGGTCGAGCACGTGCTGGCCACCCAGACGCTGCCGCTGGCCCGCCCCAGGACCATGGCGATCACCGTCGAGGGCGAGCTGCCCGACGGCGTCACCGCCAAGGACCTGATCCTGGCGATCATCGCGAAGATCGGCACCGGCGGCGGCCAGGGCTACATCCTGGAGTACCGCGGCTCCGCCATCGAGAAGCTCTCGATGGAAGCCCGGATGACCATCTGCAACATGTCGATCGAGGCCGGCGCCCGCGCGGGCATGATCGCCCCCGACGAGACCACCTTCGCGTACCTGAAGGGCCGCGCCCACGCGCCCGAGGGCGAGGACTGGGACGCCGCCGTCGCGTACTGGAAGACGCTGAGGACGGACGACGACGCCGAGTTCGACGCCGAGGTCGTCATCGACGCCGCCGCGCTGTCGCCGTTCGTCACCTGGGGCACCAACCCGGGCCAGGGCGCGCCGCTTTCGGCCCACGTCCCCGACCCCGCTTCGTACGAAGACGCTTCGGAGCGCCTCGCCGCCGAAAAGGCCCTGGAGTACATGGGGTTGGAGGCCGGACAGCCGCTGCGCTCCATCAACGTGGACACCGTCTTCGTAGGTTCCTGCACCAACGGCCGCATCGAGGATCTGCGGGCCGCCGCGGCGATCGTCGAGGGCCGCAAAGTCGCCGACGGCGTACGGATGCTGGTCGTCCCCGGCTCCGCGCGGGTCGGTCTGCAGGCCGTCTCCGAGGGTCTGGACGTCGTCTTCAAGGAGGCCGGCGCCGAATGGCGGCACGCGGGCTGCTCGATGTGTCTCGGCATGAACCCCGACCAGCTGGCGCCGGGTGAGCGCTCCGCGTCCACCTCCAACCGCAACTTCGAGGGGCGGCAGGGCAAGGGCGGTCGCACCCACCTGGTGTCGCCGCAGGTCGCGGCCGCCACGGCCGTCCTGGGCCACCTGGCCTCCCCGGCCGACCTGTCCGACGCCGAGACCCGTACGCCCGCTGGAGTCTGATCAGTCATGGAAGCATTCACCACGCACACCGGCCGGGCCGTCCCGCTGCGCCGCTCCAACGTCGACACCGACCAGATCATCCCTGCTCACTGGCTCAAGAAGGTCACGCGGGACGGTTTCGAGGACGGGCTGTTCGAGGCCTGGCGCAAGGACGCGCAGTTCATCCTCAACCGCCCCGAGCGGCAGGGTGCGAGCGTTCTCGTCGCCGGCCCCGACTTCGGCACCGGATCCTCCCGTGAGCACGCCGTCTGGGCGCTGCAGAACTACGGCTTCAAAACCGTGATCTCCTCCCGCTTCGCCGACATCTTCCGGGGCAACTCGCTCAAGAACGGCCTGCTCACGGTCGTTCTGGACCAGAAGACCGTGGAGGCGCTGCAGGACCTGAGCGAGAAGGACCCGCAGGCCGAGATCACGGTCGACCTGGAGGCCCGCGAAGTGCGCGCCGAGGGGATCACCGCCTCCTTCGAGCTGGACGAGAACTCCCGCTGGCGGCTGCTGAACGGCCTGGACGACATCTCCATCACCCTCCGGAACGAGGGCGACATCGCCGCCTACGAGGCCAAGCGCCCGTCGTACAAGCCGAGGACGCTCCCGGTCTGATCCCGACGCCCGGGAAGCCCCGGGCAGGTCGAGTTTCGGCCACCGCGACACCCCCGCCGTACCCCCGATCCCACCGATCGGGGGTACGGCTGTGTCTGCACCCGTTCGGCCCTGCGGGCTCTCGTCGCCGTTGCCAACTTCCCACGTTAGGAGGGGTGTTGCCGGGGTACGCGCCTGATGAGGACGTGACCGCCGCCAGTGCCCGGACGGCCGTCTGAGGCGGCAGTTGCCCCCTGAGCGGGCGACAACTCGCCCCAGATGGCACAATCTGTGCATGGAACACGACGGCCAACTCAAGCTCTATACGGCGGTCGCGAACCAACTCAAGGAAGCGCACGCGAGAGTGCGCGCACTGCAAGTCCCGGAGGGCGTACGGATGGCGCTGACCCGGAAGCTGCTGGTCATTACGGCCGCGGCCAAGCACGATCTCGCCGATGCGACAAGGCGTCTGGAGCGGTTCATGGCGGACCTCGACGAAGGGCGAACGCCCGACGAGGAGCGTTGACCGCCTCCGGAGCAGCCGATTTCGTTGCGGCACAAGGGTGATTAGCCCGTTTCGTGTTTGATTTGCGGTATATATCTGCCTAACGTGCGAAAAAGCTTGAACAGTTTCGTTCCGGCTAATGTCTCCGAAGGGGAAGACGTGAACAAGGCGCAGCTCGTAGAAGCGATTGCCGACAAGGTGGGCGGCCGCCAGCAGGCCGCCGACGCGGTCGACGCGGTCCTGGACGCCATCGTCCGGGCGACGGTCGCCGGCGACCGGGTCTCGGTCACCGGCTTCGGTTCGTTCGAGAAGGTCGACCGGCCGGCCCGCTACGCCCGCAACCCCCAGACGGGCGAGCGGGTCCGGGTCAAGAAGACGTCCGTGCCGCGCTTCCGCGCCGGTCAGGGCTTCAAGGACCTGGTGAGCGGGTCGAAGAAGCTCCCGCGCGGTGGCGAGGTCGCCGTCAAGAAGGCCCCCAAGGGCAGCCTGACCGGCGGTTCTTCCGCCACGGTCAAGAAGGCCGCCGCGAAGAAGGCCTCCCCCTCGGCGAGGGCCGGCGCCGCGAAGAAGACCACCGCCACGGCGAAGAAGACGACGGCTGCGGCGAAGAAGACCACGGGCGCCGCCAAGAAGACCACCGCGAAGAAGACCACGGCCAAGAAGGCGACGCCGGCCGCGAAGAAGACCACCACCGCGAAGTCGGCCACCGCCAAGAAGACGACGGCCAAGAAGGCCCCGGCGGCGAAGAAGGCGACGGCCACCAAGGCCCCCGCCAAGAAGTCGACCGCGCGCAAGACCACCGCCAAGAAGGCCACCGCCCGCAAGGCGTAGGGCGACCGGGGCACTCACACGCCGGGCCGGACTCCCTCTCGGAGCCCGGCCCGCGGCGTGTTCGCAGCCTGCTCGGAGGCTCGGAGGGTCAGAGGGTCTGCAGCGTCACCAGGGTGATCCGGGGGCCGGAGCCGTCGCCGCGCTCCTGCGTCTCGATGCGCACGCGCTGCCCGGGCCGCAGCAGCCTCAGCCCGCCCGCGTCGAACGCCGGCGCGTCGAAGGGGATCGGCGTGCCGTCGTCCAGCAGCACCTGTCCGCTGCGCGTGGCGGGGTCGTACGTGTATGCGGTCGCCTGCATGACGGCAGCCTACTGCCCAGGGATCAGCAGCCGCGCGGTCGCCGCGGCCGTCCGGGGCCCGACCCCCAGGGCCAGGGCCGCACGCAGATCCTCGCCGGTGTCCACGTCCTGGCGTACGGAATCCACCGCGTCGAGACGGAGTTCCTCGGCTCCACCGGCGCGATGGCAGGCGCGTGAATCCGTGCCGAACGCCGGCCGCAATGCGCGGCCGGGAGCGGCGGTGAGAAGAGTCGTGCCGACCGCGGCCGCGTCGGGGAGGAAAGCGCGGGGGAATTCGGCGGCCGCGTCCAGTACGCGCGTCAATTCCGGCGGGCGCAGAGCCGGCAGGTCGGCGTTGAGAGCCGCGAGCGGGGAACCGGGACGAATGGCCCGCACGGCGGCCGCCCCGTGCGTCAGCGCGGCGTTGAGGCCCGCGCGCGGCTCGTCCGGGACGATCCGCGCGCCCAGCGCCGCCAGGGTGCGCGCGGCCAGGGCGTCGTCCGTGACGACGGCCACATCCCGCACCGAGGGGGAAGCCAGCGCGGCGGCGACGGTGTCCGCGGCGAACGCCAGGGCGAGCCCGGGCCGCAGCCCGTTGGCGGCGGTGTCCGCGAGCCTGCTCTTGGCCAGCGCCAAGGGTTTCAGGGGTATGACCAAGGTCCACTGCACCGGCGTACCGTCCCTCTCTCGTCCCGGCCATTGTCACCCGGCCCGTTCGCAGGTCGGAGGGGCGGGCGTACGGTGTTCTCGACAGACCAGCGGCCCGGGGCGACACTTGTGCGGCCCCGGGTCCAGGAGCAGGCCTCGGGAAGTCCTAGAGGAAGGTGTCCGCGTGCCCCGCCGCAGAATCGGCTTCTGGTACCGCTTCGCAGCGGTCCTCTGCAAACCCTGGCTGGTGGTTCTGATCAAGCGGGACTGGCGCGGAATGGAGCACATTCCGGCCGAGGGTGGATTTATCACCGCGGTGAACCACAATTCGCATGTCGACCCCTTCGCGTACGCCCATTTCCAGTACAACAGCGGGCGGGTGCCGCGATTCCTCGCGAAGAGCGGTCTTTTCAAGGAGGGGTTCGTCGGCGCCGCGATGCGCGGCACGGGGCAGATCCCCGTCTACCGCGAGAGCACGGACGCGCTGAGCGCCTTCCGGGCCGCGATCGAGGCCGTGGAGCGCGGTGAGTGCGTCGCGTTCTACCCCGAGGGCACCCTCACCCGCGACCCCGACGGCTGGCCCATGACGGCCAAGACCGGCGCGGCGCGCGTGGCCCTGCAGACCAAGTGCCCGGTGATCCCCGTCGCCCAGTGGGGCGCCAACGAACTGCTGCCGCCGTACGCCAAGAAGCCCGACCTCCTTCCGCGCAAGACCCACCATGTGCTCGCGGGCCCGCCCGTGGACCTCACGCGGTTCTACGGCCACGACATGACCCCCGAGCTCCTGAAGGAGGCGACGGAGGTCATCATGGCCGCCGTCACCGCCCTGCTGGAGGAGATCCGCGGCGAGAAGGCGCCCGAGAGGCCCTACGACCCGCGCCGGGAGCGGATCGAGCAGCGCCGTCGCACCCAGGCGGAGACCGGTGCGGAGAGCGGCCACGCGCAAGCCCGTCACGAGGGGGAGAACAGCAAGTGAGCAAGTCCGTGAAGGCGGCCGTGTTCGGCGCCGGATCATGGGGGACCGCCTTCGGCGCCGTCCTGGCCGACGCGGGCTGCGAGGTGACGCTGTGGGCGCGCCGCGCCGGGCTCGCCGACGCGGTCAACTCCACGCGCACCAACCCCGACTACCTTCCCGACATCGAGCTCCCCGCGAACCTGCGCGCCACCGCCGACCCCGCCGAGGCGGCCGACGGGGCCGACTTCGCGGTCCTCGCGATCCCCTCGCAGACGCTGCGCGCCAACCTCGCCGAGTGGACGTCCCTGCTGGCCCCGGACACCGTCCTGGTGTCGTTGATGAAGGGCGTCGAGCTCGGTACGACCATGCGGATGAGCGAGGTGATCGAGGACGTCGCCAAGGTGGGCCCGGGCCGGATCGCCGTGGTCACCGGACCCAACCTCGCCAAGGAGATCGCCTCCCGCAGGCCGGCCGCGGCCGTGGTCGCCTGCACCGACGAGGCCGTCGCGCAGAGGCTCCAGGCCGCCTGCCACACCCCGTACTTCCGGCCCTACACCAACACCGACGTGGTGGGCTGCGAGCTGGGCGGCGCGGTGAAGAACGTCATCGGCCTCGCGGTCGGCATCGCCGACGGCATGGGCCTGGGCGACAACGCCAAGGGCTCGCTGATCACCCGCGGGCTCGCCGAGACCACCCGGCTGGGCCTGGCCATGGGCGCGGACCCGCTCACCTTCGCCGGACTCGCCGGGCTGGGCGACCTGGTGGCGACCTGTTCCTCGCCGCTGTCCCGCAACCACACCTTCGGCACCAACCTCGGCAAGGGCATGACGCTTCAGGAGACCATCGCGGTCACCCGGCAGACCGCCGAGGGCGTCAAGTCGTGCGAGTCGGTGCTGGATCTGGCCCGCCGGCACGGCGTCGACATGCCGATCACCGAGACGGTCGTCGCCATCGTGCACGAGGGCAAGCCTCCGGTGGTGGCCGTCAAGGAGCTGATGTCGCGCAGCGCGAAGCCCGAACGACGCTGAGCGAACCCGGTGGGCGGACGCTGACTCCCGGCCCTACCACCGGGTACTCTCAAGCCGATATGAGCACCGAGAACCTCCCCCAGAGCCCTCAGCCGCCCGTCCGCAAGCCGCGGGTGGCCGTCGTGTTCGGCGGCCGCAGCTCCGAGCACGGGATCTCCGTGGTGACCGCCGGCGCGGTCCTCAGGGCCATCGACCGGACCAAGTACGAGGTCCTGCCGATCGGCATCACCCGCGAGGGCCGCTGGTTCCTCACCGCCGACGAGCCCGAGCGCATGGCGATCACCGACCGCCGCACGCCCGACGTCGAGGAGCTCGCCGAGTCGCGGGACGGCGGAGTGGTGCTCCCCGTCGACCCCGCCAACCGCGAAGTCGTCTACTACGAGCCGGGATCGGTGCCCAAGGCGCTCGGCGAGGTCGACGTCGTCTTCCCGGTGCTGCACGGCCCCTACGGCGAGGACGGCACCCTGCAGGGCCTGCTGGAGCTCTCCGGCGTCCCGTACGTCGGCGCGGGCGTGCTCGCCTCGGCCGTCGGCCAGGACAAGGAGTACATGAAGCGGGTGTTCACCTCCTTCGGGCTCAAGGTCGGCCCGTACGTGGTGATCCGGCCGCGTGAGTGGGCACAGGACGAGCCGGGCGCCCGCAAGAAGATCGTCGACCTGGCCGGCGAGCACGGCTGGCCGCTCTTCGTGAAGCCCGCGCGCGCGGGCTCGTCCATCGGCATCACCAAGGTCGACGACCTGTCCGGACTCGACGAGGCGATCGCCGAGGCCCAGCGCCACGACCCGAAGATCCTGGTCGAGGCGGCGCTGCGGGGCCGCGAGATCGAGTGCGGCGTCCTGGAGTTCGAGGACGGCCCCCGCGCCTCCCTCCCGGCCGAGATCCCGCCGCCGGACGCGCACGCCTACTACGACTTCGACGCCAAGTACATCGACTCCACCCCGGGGATCGTCCCGGCGCCGCTGACGGACGAGGAGACGGCGGAGGTCCGCAGGCTGGCGGTGGACGCCTTCGACGCGGCGTCCTGCGAGGGCCTGGTGCGCGCCGACTTCTTCCTCACGGAGGACGGCGAGTTCGTCATCAACGAGATCAACACGATGCCCGGCTTCACGCCGATCTCGATGTACCCCAAGATGTGGCAGGAGACCGGGATCGGCTACTCCGAGCTGGTGGACCGCCTGGTGCAGGCGGCGCTGCGCAGGTCCACGGGCCTGCGCTGATCCCCGGATGAACCGGCCCGCCCGCTAGTCGGCGATCCCCTCGGGGATCGCCTTCTTGATGGCCGGGGCCAGATCGATCAGGACCGCGGAGTTGTCGGCGTCCTTCGCCACCGTCACCTCGACGTACGCGCTGCGACCGGCCGTGGTGAAGCGGTTGCCCCCGCCGTCCCGCTTCTCCATCAGCCAGTCGACGCCGTTCACCCCGCCCGCCACCGCGTCCGGGTCGGCCCCCACCGGGACCTTGGGGTCGATCATCTTCGGCGGCCGTGTGACACCGCAGCGCAGTATGATCGCGGAGCCTCCCCAGCCCGCGGTCAGCGCGGAGGCGGGCTCGGGATCGTGACGGCTCTCACCGTCCACCTTCGACGGCAGTGCCTCGTCCAGGTTCCGGCACAGCTTCGTGGCCTTCGCGTCGGGACTGGGAACCGCCGTCGACGCGCTGTCGTCTGCTGAGGAGCAGCCTGCGGTCGTGATCAGCAGGACGAGGGCGGACAGCCCGAGGACAGGGCGGCGCCGGTGACGGAAAAGGTTCACCGGCCAAGGTTAGACGGGGGCTACAGATGGACCACCGGGCAGGTAAGAGTACGGGTGATCCCGTCCACCTGCTGGACCTTGGCGACCACCATGCGGCCGAGGTCGTCCACCGTGTCCGCCTGGGCCCGCACGATCACGTCATAGGGTCCCGTCACGTCCTCGGCCTGGACCACGCCAGGGATTTTGCCGATCTCCTCGGCGACGGTCGACGCTTTGCCGACGTCCGTCTGGATCAGGATGTACGCCTGTACCACGGAACCTCCAGGGCGGCCACGAGGATCATGTGGGGAAAAGGAACGCCACGGTATCGCGTCGCCGCGCGCCGCGGGGAGACCTACGAGGACCACGGCTCGCGCGCCGGGGTGCGGGGGCACGAAAGAAGTCGACGGTTGTCTCGACCGTATCGAGGACACTGGGTATGCGCGACCGGGCACGGACAGGTACAGAAGGGGCCGAAGGGCAAATGAAGGGCACTGTCGGTGAACTCGGGGAGTTCGGGCTCATCAGGGAGCTCACCTCCCGTCTCACCACCACCCCCGCGGTCCGGGTGGGCCCCGGCGACGACGCCGCGGTGGTCGCCGCGCCCGACCGCAGGGTCGTGGCCAGCACCGACATCCTGCTGGAGGGCCGGCACTTCCGCCGCGACTGGTCGACGGCCTACGACGTGGGCCGCAAGGCCGCCGCGCAGAACCTCGCCGACATCGCCGCCATGGGGGCGGTGCCGACGGCCCTGCTGCTCGGCCTCGTCGTGCCCGCCGAACTGCCCGTGACCTGGCCGTCGGAGATGATGGACGGACTGCGCGACGAGTGCCAGGTGGCGGGCGCCTCCGTGGTCGGCGGCGACGTCGTGCGGGGCGACACGATCATGGTGTCGATCACCGCGCTCGGCGATCTGCGCAACCAGGAGCCCGTCACCCGGGGCGGCGCCCAGCCCGGCGACCTCGTCGCGGTGACCGGCTGGCTCGGCTGGTCCGCCGCCGGGTACGCGGTCCTCTCCCGCGGCTTCCGCTCGCCCCGCGCCTTCGTGGAGGCCCACCGCCGCCCCGAGCCGCCCTATCACGCGGGCCCGGCGGCCGCCGCACTCGGCGCGACGGCGATGTGCGACGTCAGCGACGGGCTGATCGCCGACCTCGGGCACATCGCCGAGGCCAGCAAGGTCCGCATCGACATCCGATCGGGCGCCATAGACATCCCCACGCAGATGCACGACATCGGGCAGGCCGTCGGCGTCGACCCGATCCAGTGGGTGCTCACCGGGGGAGAGGACCACGCCATCGTGGCGACCTTCCCGCCGGACGTGAAACTCCCCGCCCGCTGGAAGGTGATCGGCGAGGTGCTCAACCCCTCCGCGCTGCCCCAGGTGACGGTCGACGGGGCGCCCTGGACCAGCAAGGGCGGCTGGGACCACTTCGGGGACATGGAGTCATGACCGTCCACGCGGCCCCGCCCCGGGTGCTGACCGTGGCCGGCTCCGACTCCTGCGGCGGGGCCGGGATCCAGGCCGACCTGAAGACGATGCTCGCCCTCGGCGTGCACGGCATGAGCGTCGTCACGGCCGTCACCGCACAGAACTCCCTCGGCGTGCAGGGGGCTTGGGAGCTGCCCGCGGAGGCGGTCCGCGCCCAGTACCGCAGCGTCGTCGACGACGTCGGCGTCCAGGCGGTCAAGACCGGCATGCTCTCCTCCGCCGAACTCGTCGACACCGTCGCCGAGTTGCTGGCCGGCACGGACGCCCCCGTCGTCGTCGACCCGGTCGGCGTCTCCAAACACGGCGACTCCCTGCTGGCGGCCTCCGCGCTGGACGGTGTGCGCACGAAGCTGCTCCCGCTGGCCACCGTCGCCACCCCGAACCTCGACGAGGTGGCCCAACTGACCGGCGTGCGGGTCGAGTCGGAGGAGCAGCTCAGGGAAGCGGCGGCCGCGGTGCTGGCGTACGGACCGCGCTGGGCGCTGATCAAGGGCGGCCATCTGCCGGGCGACGCCGTGGACCTGCTGACCGACGGCGTCGAGGAGCACTGGCAGCGCGCCCCGCGGCACGACAACCGGCACACGCACGGCACCGGCTGCACCCTCGCGTCGGCGATCGCCGCGCAGCTCGCGAAGGGGCAGCCCGTTCCGGAGGCGGTGGCGGCGGCGAAGGGCTATGTCACCGGGGCGATCGCCGCCGGGTTCGCACTCGGTGCGGGCATCGGCCCCGTCGACCACGGCTGGGCCCTCACCCGGGGTACTGCGGCAGCTCGATGTTCGTCGCCGACTTCTCGGTGATCCGCTTGAAGAAGGCCGCCATCGGGCGGGAGGCGAGGAGCCGGTACATCCGGTCCCGGCTGCGGATCCGCCGCTCGGTGGCCGGCGCGAAGAACGGGCCCGCGTTGCCCGCGGTCTTCTGGCAGCCCCTGGCGAAGTCCCGGATCCGGTTCTCGTAGGCGGCGAACGCCGTACGGTGATCTCCGCCGGCCAGGGCGAGCTCACCGGCCAGGACATACGCGCCGACGACCGCCACACCGGTGCCCATGCCGCCCATCGTGGCCCCGTACCCCGCGTCCCCGAGCAGCGCCACCCGGCCCTTGGCGAGCCGCTCGACGTGGGTCCGGGCGACGGCGTCGAAGTACAGGTCGTCGGTCTCCTCCAGCGCCCGGAGGACGTTCGGACCCTCCCACCCCATCCCCGCGAACCGCTCGGCGACGATCCGCTTCTGCGCCGCCACGTCCTGGCGGTCGTACGACAGGCGCTCGGACCGGAAGACCAGCAGCGCGGCCGCGCGGTCCGGATCGCCGTCGTAGTTGCCGAGGGCGATCGCGCGGCCGGGTTCGCTGTAGAGCCGTCCGGTGCGGTCCAGGCCCAGATGGTTCGGGACGCCGAAGCAGGCCACGTAGTGGTCGAGGAAGCGCAGGTGGCGGGACTCGTCGCCGAAGACGAGGGAGCGGGTGCGCGAGTGCAGGCCGTCCGCGCCGATCACCAGGTCGAAGCGGCGCGGGGAGCCCTTGTCGAAGGTGACGGCCACCCCCTCGGACGTGTCGGAGAGGGTGGCGATCGAGTCGTCGAACACGTACTCGACGCGGTCCCGGGTGCGCTCGTACAGGATGCGGGAGAGCTCACCGCGGAAGATCTCCACGTCGCCGCTCATCATCTCCGACGGCAGGTCCACCCTCGGGGAACCGTCCGCGTCGACGACCGTCTGCCGGCCCATGTGCGTCTGGCGGGCATGGATCTCGTCCCGGACGCCCAACTCGGTGAGCACCCTGCGGTGGACGTGCCCCCGGAAGTCGACGGCGAAGCCGCCCGCGCGCAGCCGGGGGGCCTTCTCGACGACGGTGACGCGGGCGCCGTACCGGACGAGGCTCAGGGCGAGCGCGGGGCCGGCGACGCTCGCGCCGGAGATCAGGACGCTGAGGTGGCCGAGGTCGGGTGCGTTCTTCTGGTTCGTCATGTGCGGCAGCCTCGGCGACGGCGCTGACCGTTCTCCTACCGTTCGCCGACCGCCGCTGACCGCAGGCAGCGGCCCCGTTCGAAGGCCTCCCGGTACGCCTCGGGCGACAGCCGCGCACGGGCGGCCCGCTCGGCGCGTACGGCATCGGGGTCGCCGCAGGTCTCCGCGCCCCGCAGGCCCGCCGCCGCGCCCAGCAGCTCCGCCGCCCGCTCCGGTTCCCCGGCGACCTCCGCCATGGCCGCGGCGAGAGCGGCGAGCACCTCGGTGTCGGGCGCCCCGTCGACGGCGGCGCGGGCCTGCGCCAACCACTCCCGGGCCTGCGGGACGTCCCCCTCCGCGACGGCCGTACGTGCCAGTCCGACGAGGAACGCGCGGATCGTCTCCAGCATCCGGTAGCGGCCGCCGGACGCCTCCACCAGCGACTTCTCCACCAGCGAGGCCAGCAGGCCCTCCGGGTACGGCAGTTCGCACACCGCCTCCACCGCGTCGAGCGTCGCGCCGCCCGGGAACACCGTGAGCCGGCGGGCCAGCTCCCGCTCCTCCTCGTCCAGCAGGTCCCAGCTCCACTCCACGACGGCGCGCAGGGTGCGGTGCCGGGGCGCCTTGGAACGGTCGCCGCGCGACAGCAGCCGGAACCGGTCGTCGAGACGGTCGGCCAGCTCGTCCGGGGTGAGCGTGCGCAGCCGGGCCGCGGCCAGCTCGATCGCCAGGGGCAGCCCGTCCAGGGCCGCGCAGACGGCGGCCACGCGCGCGTGGCCCTCGAACTCGGGGCGCACCAGACGCGCGCGGTCCACGAACAGCCGCACCGCGGGATCCGGCGCCAGCGGCGGCACCGGCACCAGCGTCTCACCGGTGATCTGGAGGGACTCCCTGCTGGTCGCGAGGATGCGCACCCCCGGGCAGGACGCGAGCAGCAGGGCGGACAGCCGGGCCGCGTCCTCGACGAGGTGCTCGCAGTTGTCCAGGACCAGCAGCAGCTCCCGCTCCTCCAGCGCGGCCAGCAGGCGGTCCGTGCCGTCCCCGGCGGGCGTGCGGAAGCCCTCCCGCACGCCGAGCGCGGAGAGGACCGCGTACGGCAGCCGCGCCCCGTCGGCGAGCGGCGCCAACTCGACGAAGCACACCTCGGCCCTGCCCGTACGCGCGTGGGGGGATGCCGGGTCGGTACGCGCGCGTGCCGCCTCGATCGCCAGGCGGGTCTTGCCGGCGCCGCCCGGCCCGGTGAGCGTGACGAGCCGGGTGGCCGACAGGGCCTCGCGGATCCGGGCGAGTTCGGCCTCCCGGCCGACGAAGCGGGTGAGCTGCAAGGGGACGGAGGTCCGGCCGGGGCCGTCGCCCCGGAGGAGCTCCAGGTGGAGCGCGGCCAGGCCGGGCGAGGGGTCGGCGCCCAGTTCGTCGGCGAGGACGCGTCGGGCCTCGTCGTACACCGTGAGCGCCTCGGCGGGCCGGCCGGCCGTGTGCAGGGCCCGCATCAGCTGCCCGTACAGCCGCTCGTCCAGCGGGCGGGCGACCAGCAGGCCCCGCAGTTCGGGCACCAGTCCCGGGCCGCCGCCGAGTGCGAGATCCGCGTCGACGCGGTCCTGCACGGCGGCCAGCCGCAGCTCGTCGAGCCGCGTCCGCTCGGCGTGCGCGTCGGGGAGGTCGGGCAGCGCCGGACCTCGCCACAGCGCGAGCGCCTCGCGCAGCAGGGCGGCCGCGCCCGAGTGGTCCCCGGCGGCGAGCGCGGCCCGCCCCCGTCCGGTCAGTTCCTCGAAGCGGTGCAGATCGACGGCGTCGGGCGGGACGGCCAGCCGGTAGCCGGTGGGCGTCGCCTCGATCGCGGCGTGCGGGGCGAGCCGACGGCGCAGGCGGGACACCTGGGACTGGAGCGCGTTGGCGGCCCCGGCGGGCGGTTGTGCGCCGTACAGGCCGTCGGTCAGCCGCTCCGCCGAGACCCCCTGCCCCGCGTCGAGCAGCAGCAGGGTGAGCAGGGCGCGGGGCCGGGGGCCGCCGGGGTCGACGGGGGCGCCGTCGTCGGTGCGGAGGTCGAGGCCGCCCAGGATGCCGAAGCGCATTCACCGGAGTCTGTCAGGCGCGGAGCTCCCGGGCACCGCGATATCGGGCACGGCCGGAACGAGCGCGGCAGCCAGAAGCACGGCGAGCACAGGCGCGATCAGGACGAGCGCAGCAAAAAGCCGGCCCACACAGGTGGACCGGCTCGATGCAGCGAACCAGCAGTGGCCGCGCACGATGGGGTTCCCCCCGGCTCAAGCGGACTTGAGAGAAGGGGGATGTGCGTCAGCGCGAGACCTTGCCGGCCTTGATGCACGAGGTGCAAGCGTTCACGCGCTTCGGCGTCCCGCCGACCACGGTACGGACGCGCTGGATGTTGGGGTTCCAGCGACGGGACGTACGGCGGTGCGAAAACGAGATGTTGTTGCCGAAGCTCGGCCCCTTGCCACAGACGTCGCAGTTGGCAGCCACGGGTCACTCCAAAGACTTCAGATGCACTTACGGATGATCCCGGCATGCCGGAATCAGGATCTAGGATCTGAGTGGCGGTGCCAGGGGGACGGCCCGATGCGGATCGGGCAACCGGAGCAGCATACAACGACTGCGCCGGTGCAACGAAACTACCATGGCTGCTCAGGGGCCCGGACCTCGCCCGGGGCGGCCCCCGCCCGCTCCGGGCCCGTCCGGCCCGCTTTCCGCCGGACCCCCGCCCGGGGTCTACGCTGCGTCCAGTCCAGCAGCCGGGGAGGCGCAGGTGGCGCAGGTGCCGCAGACATTCTTCGATGCTCTCGCGGTGCGCACCTGGTGCGGCCTCGCCCTCGCGGCGCTGGGGCGCGCGCGTGAGGAGATAGACGCGATCAACGTCTACCCGGTCGCGGACGGGGACACCGGCACCAACCTGTACCTGACCGTCGAGTCCGCGGCGACCGCCGTCGAGGCGGTGTTCGCCGGGTACGAGGCCGGTGCGGGCGCCGGTTCCGAGCCCGCCGGGAAGCCGGCCCTCGCCGACGCCGTCCGCGCGATGGCGCACGGCGCGCTCATAGGGGCGCGCGGCAACTCGGGGACGATCCTGGCCCAGCTGCTGCGCGGCATGGCCCAGGTGCTCGCCGCCGAAGGTGAGGCCTCTCACACCGACGGACGCGGGCTGCGGCTGGCCCTTCGGCGCGCGGCCGACTCCGCCCGCCAGGCCGTCGCCCACCCCGTCGAGGGCACCGTCCTGTCGGTCGCCTCGGCCGCCGCGGACGCCGCCGAGACGGCGGTGGGAGCACAGGGCGCGGAGGGCGACTGCGGGGTCGTCGCCCGGGCCGCCTACCAGGGAGCCTGCGCGGCGCTCGCCGCGACCCCGGGGCAGCTGGCCGTGCTGGAGCACGCAGGAGTCGTCGACGCGGGAGGCCGGGGACTGGTCGCGGTGCTCGCGGCCCTGGTGGAGACGTTCACCGGCGAGGCGCCCGGGTTCTCCGCGGTGGCGTCCGGGGGTCCCGCGCGCGAGGGGGGCGAGGGGACGGCCCGGGCCGACGACGAGGGTCGCGCGCAGGACTGCGGCGACGGACCGCAGGGCGGGGGCGGCCCCGCCTTCGAGGTGATCTACCTGCTGGAGGCCGAGGACGCCGCGGTGGGGCGGCTGCGGCAACGGCTGGACGCCCTGGGCGACTCGCTCGTGGTGGTCGGCGGCGACGGCCTGTGGAACGTCCATGTGCATGTCGACGACGCGGGCGCCGCCGTGGAGGCCGGCGTCGACGCGGGCCGGCCCTACCGGATCCGCATCACGCACTTCGGCGCCGGCGACGCGCACACGCGCGGGAGCGAGCGTCCGCCCCGCGAGCGCGTCCAGCGCGCGGTCGTGGCCGTCGTGCCCGGCGAGGGACTGGCCGGGCTCTACGCCGGGGCGGGCGCGACCACCGTGCTCGCGCGCCCCGGAGAGCCGCCCGCCAGCGGCGAGCTCGTCCAGGCCGTACGACGGGCCCACGCGCGGGAGGTCGTCCTGCTGCCCAACGACCCCGACCTGCGCCACACCGCCGCAGCGGCCGCCGAGCAGGCCCGAACGGAGGGCATCCGGGTGGCCCTGATCCCGACCCGCTCGGCGGTCCAGG
This sequence comes from Streptomyces hayashii, assembly GCF_024539815.1. Taxonomy (GTDB): domain Bacteria; phylum Actinomycetota; class Actinomycetes; order Streptomycetales; family Streptomycetaceae; genus Streptomyces; species Streptomyces hayashii. The sequence continues at coordinate 51,529 of NZ_JAHHIU010000081.1, read as the reverse complement.
GAATCGCCGCGCTCGCCGTCCACGAGCCGGACCGCCGCTTCGACGAGGACGTCGTGTCGATGACCTCGGCGGCCGGCGCGACCCGCCATGCCGAGATCGTCGTGGCCGAGCGCCAGTCGTGGACCATGGCCGGCATCTGCCAGGCCGGCGACGTCCTCGGACTCGTCGACGGCGACGTCGCCGTCATCGGGTCCGACGTGACAGCCACCGCCGAGACGGTCCTGAACCGCATGCTGTCGGCCGGCGGCGAACTGGTCACCCTCGTGCTGGGCGACGAGGCCCCCGAGGGCGTGGCCGAGCGCCTGGAGGCCCGGGTGCGGGAGGCGTACCTCGCGGTGGACACGGTGGTGTACCGGGGCGGCCGGCAGGGAGCCCTGCTGCTGATCGGCGTGGAGTAGCCCGGCCTGCCCCCGTGGGCCCCCCGTGGCCCCCGTGGGCCCGGCCGGGCCCACGGCGGCAGAGGACGGCGGACGACGGAACGGGGACAGGCGGCGGGGACAGGAAGCGGGAGGCAGGGATCGTTCAGCGGTCCTTCTGCTCCTCCGCCACCTGCAACAACTGCTCCGCCTCGGCCCTGCGGGCCCGCGCCGTCCCGTCCTCGCCCTGTCCGTCCCGGTCGCCGCCGTGTCCGCCGTGCTCGCCGTGCCGGCCGGGTTCGGCGTCGGCGCCCGCCCCGGCACGTGTCTGCGCGTCCGCGTACGAGCGCAGCACCGCACGCGCGCGTGCCGCCGCCTCCGCCGGGCGGCCCAGGTCGCTCTCCAGCCAGCCGGCCGCCAGCTCCGCGCCGGTCCGGGCGTGCAGAGCGCTGTCGCCCAGGGCGACGAACACCGCGACGGCCTCGGCCATCTGGGAGAGCGCCTCGTCCAAGGCGGTCCGGATCGAGTCGTCGTCGGCGTCCTCCGCGGCGGAACGGGCCAGCAGATCTCCGAACTGGCGGTGGGTGTCGCCCAGTTCGGCGACGAGCCGCCGGCGCACCTCGTCGTCGCGCGCCGCGTCGAACGCGTCCGCGCACTCCTCCAGGGCGGCCGCCATCAGGTCGCGCGCCGTGCCCGTGCCGTCCTCGGCGCGCAGCGCCAGCCATGCGCGGGCCCGCAGCGAGCGGACCAGGCCGTGGACGTTGCCGAGCTCGCGCCACAGCGCACCCGCGCGCGTATAGGCCCGGTCCGCCTCGGCGTGCAGGCCCGCCTGGCCGAGCGACTCGGCGGCCAGGTGCGCCAGGGTCGCGTGGTCGTGCTGTTCGGGCCAGTGCCGGGCGATCTCGGCGGCCTGGAGCCGCCGCTCGGCGGCGTCCCGGTGGTCCCCGAGCTCGCTGAGACAGTCACCCAGCCACCACTGCGTCTGGACGACCGCGCCGTCGCCGTGCGTCTCGGCGCTCAGGTCCGTGAGGGCCGACTCCAGCACCTCCGCGGCCTCGGCCCAGCGTCCCTGCCGCACCAGGTATCCGCCGAGCTGGTGCCGCGCCCACGCGCCCAACGTGGGGCCCATGCCCGCCTCGTCGGCCCAGTGCGCGGCCTCCAGGGCGTGCTCCGAGGCCTCGGCGGCCTCTCCCCGGCCCCCGACCACCTCGGCGAGCTGCAGATGCAGCTGAGCCCGTCCCACCGCCTCCAGGAACGGTCCTCCGTGCTCCAGCGCCGCCCGCAGCGCCCGCTCCGCCTCCACCATGTCGTCCAGCTGGTGGGCGATACCGGCCAGCCGGGCCTCGTACTCCACGGCGAACCACGGCAGGCCCGCCGCGACGAACTCGCCGGCGGCCCGCGCGAACAGCGCCACGCCCTCTTCCGGATCTCCCGACCGCACCGCCAGTTCGGCGAGCATCGCGTGCCCCTCGGCGACCCGCGCGGCGAGCCGTACGTCGTCGCCCGCCCGGCCCTCCACCAGCGCCAGCAGCTCCCGCACGGCCGCCTCCGCCGCCGTCAGCACGGCGTCCTCCACCGGGCCCTCGGCCCCGTGGACGCGCCGCATCAGGATCCGGGCCCGCGCCATCAGCACACCCGCCGCCTGCGGCACCTGCGTGCCGCCGTCGGCGTACAGCGCGAGGACGCGGTCGTAGGGGCCGGCCACCGACGCGAGCGCCTCGTCGACCTCGCCGGCCAGCGCACGGACGTAGGCCGCACGCGCGCGTGCCGCCAAGGCCTCCCCGGGGTCGCCCGCCCGCGCGTACAGCTCGGCCGCCCGCTCGAACCTCTCGGCGCCCTCCGGGCCGAGACCGATCGCCTCGTGGTCGGCGATCTCCGCGCGGTCCCGCGCCTCCAGCTCCACCCCCTCCGAGCCCGCGGCCACCTCCGCCACCCGCGCCCATGCCTCGACGGCGTGCGGCTGGAGGGTGTCCGACAGCCGCCGTGCCTCGGCCAGCAGAGCCGCCAGCTCCGTCCCGCCGGACTCCCCGGCCGGAGCGGGAGCCTGCGCCGAGGGCGCCGACGCGGCCGCCGACACCGGCCGGGCGGCCCGCACCCCCAGAGGCAGCCGCTCCACCAGGGGCCGCTGCGTCATCCGCGCGCGTGCCCGCTCGCTGACGTGCCGCGTGCCGTTGCGCTCGTCGAAGCGCGCGGCCAGCGCGAGCGCCTGGGCGCGCGCATGGTCGGCGAGTTCGACGGCGGTCCACTCCCGGCCGGCCGGCCCGGGCACCCGCTGACCGCCCAGCCCGAGCCCGGCCAGCCGCTCCATGAGCAGCACCACCACGCTCAAGAACTCCAGCTTGCTGCGCGGATGCCCCTCGTCGGTGAAGTATGCGGGCCGCTCCGCGAGCAGCTCCAGACCACGCGCCTCGTTGCCGGTCAGCGCGCAGAACTCGACGTGGTCGGCGTAGGCGCCCCGCATCGACTCCATGGGCCGCACCAGCCGGAACCCGCGCAGATGATGGGCGCGGGCCTCCTCCGGGCGGCCCAGCCGCAACAGCGGCACCAGGGACGAGGCGAGCACGGTGTGCGGCTCGTGCGCGCACGCGTACTCGCCCTCCAGGACCGGCGCCCACACCCTCAGCGCCTCGGCGTCCCGACCGCGCTCCGCCTCCCACCAGCCCTGCCCGTGCAGCTCGCACGCGTGGCAGTCGGCCATGGTGTCCCGGTCCGCGGCCAGCCAGGCGGCGAACGCCCGCTCGGCCCGCTCCACGTCCCCCACGTGCGCGGCGACGCTGAACTCCGCGCTGCGCACCGCCCGCTCGGAGTGCCCGGCGAGGCGGTAGCGGTGCTCCATCTCGCCGAGCCACTTCTCCACCGACGCGAGCGGCACGTGCGGCTGGTCGAGCATGCCCGCCGACATCCACTTGAAGACCCAGTGCAGCGAGTGCGTCTCGTACGCGTCGAAGTCCTCGGGCCGCTCGTCCCACATGCGCAGCAGCCGGGCGAACGGGACGAACATCTTCGCCTTCTCGGAGCTGTAGTTGTAGACCTTCAGCTGATGCCCGAGCGCCTCGATCACGGCCAGCGGGATCTTCAGCTTCTCGGCCTCCAGCAGCAACTGCTCCGCGCGCGCGTTGCGGGCCGGCCCCTCCGGCTGCTCGCCGTTCTCCGCCATGGCCCGGCGCAGGGAGTCGAAGTCCGTGATCTCACTCATCGTCGGCCGCCCGTCCCTCCGTCGGCCCCCGGTGGGCCGACTCCCCGTGTGTGGCCCATTCCAGAAGGCCGATGAACGCCCGGTTCAGCAGCGCCGAGTCCGCCGGGCGCAGGGGCCGCTGCGCCATCAGCAGCGCCTGCCCGTACAGGGACTCCGTGGCCGTGCCGATCAGCTCGGGATCGCGCAGCGAACCGATCCGCCGGATCAGCGGGTTGAGATGGTTGAGCACCAGACGCGCGCGCGGGGCGCTCCCGCGCAGCGAGCCCAGGATGCCCGCCCACAGGTCGTCGGCCTGTTCCTCGGCCTGCGCGCGCGCCTGCTCGTGCCGGGCCGCCCGGTCGTCGAGATGCAACGCGGGCACCGACAGCGGGTGGAAGGCCCGCAGGACGACGTCGCAGCCCAGCGGGTGCAGCTTCGCCCGCGCCGCCGCCAGGAAGCCCGCGAGCGCCAGCTCCTCGCCCGGGTCGACGGAGTCCAGGTGGGCGGTCACGGTGTCCGCGTCCAGCTCGGCGACCACCGTCCCCGGCCGCACCGAGGGCAGCGCCTCCACCAGCTCGCTGTCGTACGTGTAACCGCCGTTGACCACCCCGACGCCCTGCGCGGACGCGATCGGCGCGACCTGCCGGTACTCCTCCACGGTCCGGGTGAAGTGCACCACCGGGTGGCGCCGGGCGAACTCCTCCAGCGACACCCGTCCGTCGGTGGTCTCGAAGGGCAGCCACGGCAGCATCGTGCGCAGCATCTCCCGGTCGTGCCGGGCCAGGGACTTCACGCCCAGGTGGTGCACCGCCAGGAAGGCGGCGAGCCGCTCCGGATCGCCGGCGGCCAGTCCCGTCAGCCAGGACCGGATCCGCTCGCCGAGCGCCTCGCGCACGGCGGCCAGCGTCTCGTCCTCGTACAGCGCCTCCCGCGAGGCCGTCGGGCGCAGGCTGTCGGTGTCCAGGACGCAGCGCACGAAGAACGCCCAGTCGGGCAGCAGCTGTTCGCCGCGCTCGGTCAGCAGCATGCCCTTGAGGTGCACCCGGTGGCCGCCGCGCTGCGCGGGGCTGACCGCCGACGGCAGCACGTACGCCACCCCGCGGATGCCCGCCAGCGGAACGTCCAGCTCGATCGCGTCCAGCGGGGTGAAGCCGAACAGCTCGTGACAGTGCCGGGCCAGCGCGACCCGCCGGTCGGCGGGGGAGGGGTGCGCGCGGTCCCAGGGCGCGGGCAGATCGGTGACCGCCTCGTCGCCGACCCGGACGTCGTACGGCAGCAGCGACCCGAAGTCCCGGGCCAGCGCCAGCACCCGCGGCTCGGCGAGCCACTCCCCGGCGCCGGCCCGCGCCACCAGATGGACCGTGGTGCCCGGCTCGGGACGCTCCTCGTGGGGCAGCGTCCGCACGGTGTACGAGCCGTCGTCGCGCGCCGTCCACTCCACGGGCGGCGCGTCCGGCGTACGGGCGCTGCGGCTGACCACCCGGATCCGCTCGGCGACCACGAAACAGGCCAGCAGCCCGATGCCGAACTGGCCGAGGAACTCCGAACGCACGTCCTGCAGACCCTCGGCCCGCTTGGAGCTGCGCCCGATGGTGGCCAGCAGGCTGTGCACGTCGGCCTCGGTGAGCCCGACGCCGGAGTCCTCCACCCGCAGCCCGCCGTCCGCCGCGAACAGCCGGACCCGCGCCGGTGAGCCGGGCTCCTCGGCCCGCCGGGCGGTGATGGCGTCCACCGCGTTCTGCAGCAGCTCGCGCAGGTAGACCTTCGGACTGGAGTAGAGGTGATGGGACAGCAGGTCCACCAGGCCACGCAGGTCGACCTGGAACGTATGGGGCTGCTGTGATGCCTGGGATGACTGTGAGGTCTGGGAGTCCATCGCTGCAGCGCCGCGGGCTGGGGAAGGAGCACGGCGCGGGGTCGGGCGGTCCCAGTGGGGCGGTGACCGCGGATGATGGCCGGAGCGCGTCATCCTAGGGCCCGAACGAGCCGTCTGACCAGGGGTTTCGGGACACCTGTACGGCAATGTCAGTGCCGTGGTGTGCAATGGATCTCGTGCCCGCGCTGAATGAACCACTGGAACGACCGCTGAAATCAGTGCTCGGCCCCGCCACCGCGAAGGTGATGGCCGAGCACCTCGGCCTGCACACCGTCGGCGACCTCCTGCACCACTACCCCCGCAGATACGAGGAGCGCGGCCAGCTCACCCACCTCGCCGACCTCCCCATGGACGAGCACGTCACCGTGGTCGCCCAGGTCGCCGACGCCCGGCTGCACAGCTTCGCCTCCGCCAAGGCCCCCCGGGGCAAGGGCCAGCGCCTGGAGGTGACCATCACCGACGGCAGCGGCCGCCTCCAGCTGGTCTTCTTCGGCAGCGGAGTGCACAAGCCCCACAAGGAGCTCCTGCCCGGCACGCGCGCGATGTTCTCGGGCAAGGTCTCGGTCTTCAACCGCCGCCTCCAACTGGCCCACCCGGCCTACGAGCTGCTGCGCGCCGACACCGAGGAGTCCGCCGAGAGCTGGGCCGGCGCCCTCATCCCGCTCTACCCGGCCACCGCCAAAATGGAGTCCTGGAAGATCGGCAAGGCGGTCCAGACCGTCCTGCCCGACGCGCAGGACGCCGTCGACCCCCTCCCGGACTCCCTGCGCGAGGGCCGCGGCCTGGTCTCCCTTCCCGAGGCCCTGCTGAAGATCCACCGCCCGCACACCAAGGCCGACATCGCCGACGCCCGCGCCCGCCTGAAGTGGGACGAGGCGTTCGTCCTCCAGGTGGCCCTGGCCCGCCGTCGGCACGCCGACGCCCAACTCCCGGCCGTCCCCCGCAGGCCCGCTCCCGACGGCCTCCTCACCGCCTTCGACGCCCGCCTCCCCTTCACCCTCACCGAGGGCCAGCAGAAGGTCTCCGAAGAGATCTTCGACGACCTCGCCACGGACCACCCGATGCACCGGCTGCTCCAGGGAGAGGTGGGTTCGGGCAAGACCCTGGTCGCCCTGCGCGCCATGCTCGCCGTGGTCGACGCGGGCGGACAGGCCGCGCTGCTCGCGCCCACCGAGGTCCTCGCCCAGCAGCACCACCGCTCCGTCGTCGAGATGATGGGCGACCTCGCCGAGGGCGGCATGCTCGGCGGATCCGAGCTGGCCACCAAGGTCGTGCTGCTGACCGGCTCGATGGGCGCGGCCGCCCGCCGCCACGCCCTGCTCGACCTGGTCACCGGGGAGGCCGGCATCGTGATCGGCACGCACGCGCTGATCGAGGACAAGGTCCAGTTCCACGACCTCGGCCTGGTCGTGGTCGACGAGCAGCACCGCTTCGGCGTCGAACAGCGCGACGCCCTGCGCGGCAAGGGCAAACAGCCCCCGCACCTGCTCGTCATGACGGCCACGCCCATCCCGCGCACCGTCGCCATGACCGTCTTCGGCGATCTGGAGACCTCCGTCCTCGACCAGCTCCCGGCCGGCCGCTCGCCCATCGCCAGCCATGTCGTCCCGGCCGCCGACAAGCCCCACTTCCTGGCGCGCGCGTGGGAGCGCGTGCGCGAGGAGGTGGCGGGCGGCCACCAGGCCTACGTCGTCTGCCCGCGCATCGGCGACGACGGCGACGAACCGGACGACGCCAAGAAGGCGGCCCGTAGGAAGTCCGCCGAGGACGAGGCGGAGAAGCGCCCGCCGCTCGCGGTCCTGGAGGTGGCCGAGCAGCTGGCGAAGGGTCCGCTGAGCGGGCTGACCGTGGAAGTGCTGCACGGCAGGATGCATCCCGACGACAAGGACGCCGTGATGCGCCGCTTCGCCGCCGGGGACACCGACGTCCTGGTCGCGACGACCGTCATCGAGGTCGGCGTCAACGTCCCCAACGCCACCGCGATGGTGATCATGGACGCCGACCGCTTCGGCGTCTCCCAGCTCCACCAGCTGCGCGGCCGGGTGGGCCGTGGCTCGGCCCCCGGCCTGTGCCTCCTGGTCAGCGAGATGCCGGAGGCGAGCGCGGCCCGGCAGCGGCTCACCGCCGTCGCCACCACCCTCGACGGATTCGAGCTCTCCCGCATCGACCTCGAACAGCGCCGCGAGGGCGACGTCCTCGGCCAGGCCCAGTCCGGCGCCCGCACCTCGCTGCGCGTCCTCGCCGTGATCGAGGACGAGGAGGTCATCGCGGAGGCCAGACAGGAGGCCGTGGCGGTGGTCGCGGCGGACCCGGAGCTCACCGCCTACCCGGGCCTGCGGACGGCCCTGGACGCCCTCCTGGACGAGGAGAGGGAGCAGTACCTGGAGAAGGGCTGAGGGACTGAGCGGCAGCGGCCGTCGAAGGGCGCGGGGCCGCCTCCTCCGGCCCGGGCGCGGCCGCGTGACGGCGGCCGGCACGGTCCCTTGAGCCCGCGCCTGCCAGACTGGACACGTAACCGCTGCCGAACAAGGACCCGAGATGACCCGCGTGATCGCTGGCGCAGCAGGCGGACGACGCCTGGCCGTGCCGCCGGGGAACGGCACCCGTCCCACCTCCGACCGCGCCCGCGAAGGTCTCTTCTCCACCTGGCAGTCGCTCCTCGGCGGCCCCCTGGACGGCGAGCGCGTCCTCGACCTGTACGCCGGCTCCGGCGCCGTCGGCCTGGAGGCCCTCTCCCGCGGCGCGGGTCACACCCTCCTGGTCGAGGCGGACGCCCGCGCGGCCCGCACGATCCGGGAGAACGTGAAGTCCCTCGGCCTGCCCGGCGCCGAGGTCCGCGCGGGCAAGGCCCGCCAGGTCGTCCAGGAACAGCCCGCGGCCCCCTACGAACTCGCCTTCCTCGACCCCCCGTACGCCGTCTCCGACGACGATCTTCGCGAGATTCTGCTCACACTCCGCTCGGGGGGCTGGCTAGCGGCCGATGCCCTCGTCACCGTGGAGCGCAGCACCAGAGGCGGGGAGTTCCACTGGCCGGACGGCTTCGAAGCGCTCCGGGCCCGTCGTTACGGCGAGGGAACGTTTTGGTACGGTCGCGCCGCCTCTACGTGCGAAGACGCACGATGACCGGACCGGAGAGCGAGGGAACACAAGTGCGCCGTGCCGTCTGTCCCGGGTCGTTCGACCCGATCACCAACGGACACCTCGACATCATTTCCCGCGCCTCCCGTCTGTACGACGAGGTCTACGTCGCGGTCATGATCAACAAGTCGAAGAAGGGCCTGTTCGAGATCGACGAGCGGATCGACCTGATCCGCCGGGTCACCGCCGAGTACGGCAACGTCCGGGTCGAGGCCTTCCACGGCCTCCTCGTCGACTTCTGCAAGCAGCGCGAGATCCCGGCCATCGTCAAGGGGCTGCGCGCGGTCAGCGACTTCGACTACGAGCTGCAGATGGCCCAGATGAACAACGGCCTCTCGGGTGTCGAGACGCTGTTCGTGCCGACCAACCCCACCTACAGCTTCCTCTCCTCCTCCCTGGTCAAGGAGGTCGCCACCTGGGGCGGCGACGTCTCCCACCTGGTGCCTCCGCTGGTCCTCGCCGCGCTCGGCGAGCGCCTCCGGGGGGACTGACGCCGAAGGGAGCCTTCTGACGGTCCGTCATCCGGTGTCCGGCGGAGACCCCGTGGCCGTACAGTCGTCCCGTCCGTCTCCAACCCAGCTGTAGAGAGTGGCGAGCAACCGGTGGACGTGCAGAAGAAGCTCGACGAGATCGTCACTGCGGTCTCCAGTGCCCGGTCGATGCCGATGTCGGCCTCGTGCGTGGTCAACCGCGCGGACCTGCTCGCCCTGCTCGACGAGGTGCGCGCGGCCCTGCCCGACTCGCTGGCCCAGGCCGAGGAGCTGATCGGCGGCCGTGAGCAGATGGTCGAGCAGGCCCGCCAGGAGGCCGAGCGCATCATCTCCACCGCGCACGCCGAACGCGGCTCCCTGATCTCCGACACCGAGATCGCCCGCCGCTCCCAGGCCGAGGCCGACCGCATCCTCGCCGAGGCCCGCAAGGAGGCCGAGGAGGTCCGCGCCGAGGCCGACGACTACGTCGACTCCAAGCTCGCGAACTTCGAGGTCGTCCTCACCAAGACGCTCGGCTCCGTCGGCCGGGGCCGCGAGAAGCTCCTCGGCACCGGCCCGGGCGTCGACGAGAACGGCTACGAGGACGAGGACGCCCCCGAGCGCAGTCACGACCCCGCCACCCTGCGCCGTGACGCCGACGCCTACGTCGACACCAAGCTGGGCGCCTTCGAGGCGGTCCTCGCCAAGACCCTGGAGGCGGTCGGCCGCGGCCGCCAGAAGCTGCACGGCCGCATCGCCACGGACGACCTCGGCGTCCTCGCCGGCGACACGACGACGTTCCAGCACTCCTCCGACGCCGACTACCTCGCCGACCTGACCGCCCTCGCCGAGCAGGACGCGAACGCCGGACAGACCGTCCAGCAGCCGTACGAGCAACAGGAACCGCAGCCGGTGTACGGCTACCAGCAGCCGGGGGACGGCTATCGGCAGCCGGCGGACCCCTACGGCGGCTACGGGCAGCAGGAGCAGCAGCCGGCCTACGGTCAGCAGGACGCCTACGGCTACCAGCAGGCGGACCCCTACGCGTACGGCTACGACAACGGCGGGCAGGCCCCCTACGACCCCCACCAGGCCGCCCAGCAGGTCCAGCCGTCGCAGCAGCAGCAGTCGCGGCAGCAGGCCCAGCAGGGTTACGCCCTGGACGAGACCAGCCTCTTCGACACCGGCATGATCAGCGCCGAGCAGCTGCGCGCGTACGAGCAGGAGCGCGGCCTGTAGGAACGGCGTCGCGCCCCACCCGATTGGGCTGTGGACGAAAGCTTTAGTACCCTGGCTCTTCGGTCGCGTGTGCGCTTCGCTGTGTTCGTATACGCCCGCGATCAACGCTGCCCGCAGCACCGAGGGCAGCGGCCGTCATGAGCTCGAAGATCGAAAGCAGGAATGGCCCTGAACGCCCGCCTCGACCACCGCAACCCTCTTGTGTTCGACACACACGAGCTGGGGCGGCGTCCTGGCGCGCTGCAGCGCCTGACCCGTGAGATCGACGCTCCCAAGGATCTCGGGATCCTGGGAGTCATCGGCGTGCCGGAAGGCGCTCCGGTGGAGCTCGAACTCCGACTTGAGTCGGTCATGGAAGGTGTGCTCGTCACAGGCACCGCCCGTGCACAGGCCGAGGGGGAGTGCGTAAGGTGTCTGGAGCCGCTTGAGCTCGATCTCGAAGCGGAGTTCCAGGAGATGTTCTCGTACCCTGACGCCGACGACCGGGGCCGTGTGAAAGCGGAGCCGGCCGACGACGCCGAGGAAGACGAGGACAGGCTCTTTCTTGAGGACGGCTTGTTCGACCTCGAACCCGTGCTGCGTGATGCGGTGGTGCTCGCACTGCCGATGCAGCCGGTGTGCCAGGACGACTGCCCCGGCCTGTGCTCCGAGTGCGGAGCCCGGCTGGCGGACGACCCGGGACACCACCATGACGCCACCGACATCCGTTGGGCGGCACTGCAGGGACTCGCCGGTTCACTCGAAGACGGCGAGAAGGACGAGATGAGCGGCGGCGTGCCTCGATCAGCGCCCGCCGACGAGAAGCAGGAGAAGTAGCCGTGGCTGTTCCGAAGCGGAAGATGTCGCGCAGCAACACGCGCCACCGCCGGTCGCAGTGGAAGGCTGCGGTCCCCACCCTGGTTGCGTGCGAGCGCTGCCACGAGCCCAAGCTGCAGCACATCGCGTGCCCGTCTTGCGGCACCTACAACAAGCGCCAGGTCCTCGAGGTCTGAGCGGCTGGTGAGAGGCTTCATGTCTGACGCCAAGGCGGACACGACCGCCAAGAAAAAGGCGGACACCACAGCCTCGTCCCACACGCTTCTGGAAGGGCGGCTCGGCTATCAGCTGGAGTCCGCCCTTCTGGTGCGTGCGCTGACCCACCGTTCCTACGCGTACGAGAACGGCGGTCTGCCGACGAACGAGCGGCTGGAGTTCCTCGGGGACTCCGTGCTCGGCCTCGTCGTCACGGACACGCTGTACCGGACCCACCCGGATCTCCCCGAAGGCCAACTGGCCAAGCTTCGGGCCGCGGTGGTCAACTCGCGTGCGCTGGCGGAGGTCGGCCGTGGCCTCGATCTGGGCTCCTTCATCCGGCTGGGCCGGGGCGAAGAGGGCACGGGTGGCCGGGACAAGGCGTCCATCCTCGCCGACACCCTGGAAGCGGTGATCGGCGCGGTCTATCTCGACCAGGGCCTCGAAGCGGCCTCCGAACTGGTGCACCGCCTGTTCGACCCGCTGATCGAGAAGTCCTCCAACCTCGGCGCCGGCCTGGACTGGAAGACCAGTCTCCAGGAGCTCACCGCGACCGAAGGGCTCGGCGTCCCCGAGTACCTGGTCACGGAGACCGGCCCCGACCACGAGAAGACCTTCACTGCTGCCGCCCGCGTCGGAGGCGTCTCGTACGGCACCGGCACCGGCCGCAGCAAGAAGGAGGCGGAGCAGCAGGCCGCCGAGTCCGCGTGGCGGTCCATCCGGGCCGCGGCGGACGAGCGCGCCGAGGCGGAGCAGACGGCCCAGGCCGTCCGGGCCGCCGACGACAGCACGCCGGACCCCGAGTCCGCCTCCGCCTGACGAACACCGCAGCACAGCCACAGTAGAACGGCAGTACGAGACGAGCGCCCGCCCCCGCAGGGAGGCGGGCGTTCTGTACAGGGGATCCGATGCCCGAGTTGCCCGAGGTCGAGGTCGTCCGGCGCGGCCTGGAGCGGTGGGTCGCCCATCGCACCGTCGCCGACGCCGAGGTGCTGCACCCGCGCGCCGTACGCAGGCACCTCGCCGGCGGCGACGACTTCGCGCAGCGCCTCAAGGGCCATCGCGTCGGAACGCCGAGCCGGCGCGGCAAATACCTGTGGCTGCCGCTGGAGGACACCCGCCTGGCGGTGCTGGCCCACCTCGGCATGAGCGGTCAGCTCCTGGTCCAGCCGCACGACGCCCCCGACGAGAAGCATCTGCGCGTCCGGGTGCGCTTCGCCGACGGGGTGGACACCGAACTGCGCTTCGTGGACCAGCGCACCTTCGGCGGACTGTCCCTGCACGACATCACCCCCGACGGCCTGCCGGACGTCATCGCGCACATCGCCCGCGACCCCCTCGACCCGCTGTTCGACGACGAGGCCTTCCATCAGGCCCTGCGGCGCAAGCGCACCACGATCAAGCGGGCCCTGCTGGACCAGTCGCTGATCAGCGGCGTCGGCAACATCTACGCGGACGAGGCGCTGTGGCGGGCCCGTCTGCACTACGACCGCCCGACCGGGAACCTCACCCGTCCGCGCACGCGCGAACTCCTGGGCCATGTCCGGGACGTGATGAACGCGGCGCTGGCCGTCGGCGGCACCAGCTTCGACAGCCTGTACGTCAACGTCAACGGCGAATCCGGCTACTTCGACCGGTCGCTGGACGCGTACGGGCGCGAGGGACTGCCGTGCAAGCGGTGCGGCACGCCCATGCGCCGACGCCCGTGGATGAACCGGTCCAGCTACTTCTGCCCGAAGTGTCAGGCGCCGCCGCGCATCCCGTCGTAACGCTCGCGAGCCGCGAGGACGTCGTCCATCCGCCCTTCGAGGTGGTGGATCAGGCTGAGCAGACGTTCGGCCACCTCGCGCCCGAGCGGGGTCAGTTCGTAGTCCACGCGGGGCGGGTTGGTGGGCTGTGCCTCGCGGTGCACCAGCCCGTCGCGCTCCAGGGCGTGCAGCGTCTGGGACAGCATCTTCTCGCTCACACCGTCGACCCGGCGACGCAGCTCGTTGAACCGGAGCGAGCCCTCGTACAGCGCGCCGAGCGTGAGTCCGCCCCAACGGCCGGTGATGTGCTCCAGCGTGCCGCGCGAGGGGCAGGCCTTGGCGAACACGTTGAACGGGAGGTCGCGGTCCTCCGCGCTCACCTGGGTGATGGTCATACCAAGAGCGTACTCCAAGGCAGCGCTAACTGGCAGGTTGCACTAACTGGAAGTTAGTGCTTTCCTTCAGTCACTGCCGCCGAGCTGCTCAGCAGCTCCACCCACCAGGAGTGAGCATGGTCCCCGCTTCCGTCTCTGCCGTCTCTGTCGCCCCTGTCGTCTCGGTCGCCTACCACTCCGGCTACGGCCACACCGCCGTCCTCGCCGAGGCCCTGCGCGCGGGAGCCGCCGACGCCGGAGCCGAGGTGCACCTGATCAAGGTCGACGAGATCACCGAGGAGCAGTGGACCCTGCTCGACGGCTCGGACGCGATCGTCTTCGGCTCGCCCACCTACATGGGCACCGCGTCCGGCGCCTTCCACGCCTTCGCCGAGGCGACCTCCTCCCGCTGGGCCACCCAGGCCTGGAAGGACAAGCTGGCCGCCGGGTTCACCAACTCCGGCTCCAAGAGCGGCGACAAGCTGCACACGCTGCAGTTCTTCCAGATCCTGGCCGCGCAGCTCGGCATGCACTGGGTCAACCTCGGTCTGCTGCCCGGCTGGAACAGCTCCACCGGCTCCGAGAACGACCTCAACCGCCTCGGAGTGTTCCTCGGCGCGGCCGCGCAGACCGACGTCGACGCGGGTCCGGACGCCGTGCACAAGGCCGACGTCGCGACGGCGGAACACCTGGGCCGCAGGGTCGCCGAGACGGCGGCGCTCTTCCTGGCCGGCCGCGCCCAGGCTGCTTGATCGTTTCTGCTCCCCGGCCGGCGCGCGGCGGCGAAAGCGGGCCCCGGCAGCGCGGGAAGTGCGGGGCGCGGTTGTCTCAGTAGCCGAAGTCCTGCGTCCACCAGGGGCCGCCGGGGCCGAGGTGGACGCCGACGCCGAGGGTCTTGAAGTCGCAGTTCAGGATGTTCGCCCTGTGGCCGGGGCTGTTCATCCAGGCTGCCATGACCGCCGCCGCGTCGGCCTGGCCGCGGGCTATGTTCTCGCCGCCGAGGTCGGATATGCCGGCCTTGGCCGCCCGGTCCCAGGGGCTCGCCCCGTCCGGGTCGGTGTGGTCGAAGAAGCCGCGCGCGGCCATGTCGTCGCTGAACTTCTCGGCGAGGTCCGACAGCGCGCTGTTCGCGGAGAGGGCGCTGCAGCCGACCTTGGCCCGCTCCTCGTTGACGAGGCTCAGCACCTCGGCCGCGGCCTGCGTCTCGGCCGAGACCGTCACCGGCGTCTCGGCCCGCTGCGGCGCCTTGCCGGCCGTCTTCGACCTGGACGGCGTGCTCTGCGGCTTCTGCGCCGGCTTCGAGGGCGTGGCCTGCGGCTTCTCGGTGGCGGTCTTGCTCGGCGAGGCCGAAGCCGACGGAGAGGCCGAGGCCGACGGCGCCGAGGTGGAGGGGGACGGGGACGCGGTGGAGGCGGACGGCGAGGCGGCCCGGCCGGCGTTACGGCTGGTCGACGCGGCGCCGCGGTCGGACTCGGCGGAGCCCGACGTGCCGCCCTGCTCGGCGGCCGAGTTGGTCGGCGAGCCCGCGGCCTGCACCTTGTCGGCGGGGCCGTTGCCGCCGCCGAGCCGGTAGCTGTCGAGACCCGGCACCACGCCCGTGGCCACCGCGACCGTGCCCAGGGCGACCGCCGCGGACACGCCGAGCAGGCCCGTCTTCACCGGCGTGACGACCCGCTTCTTGCGACGGCGGCCGGAGCCGCCGTCCCGGCCCGAGCCCCTGCCGCCGGGAGTGAAGCCGCCGGCCGGGAACACGGCGGTGTCGGCCCGCGCGTGCTCGTCGTCCATGGCGAACAGGTACTCCTGGCTGCGGGCCACGGAGTCGGCGTAGGCCTCGGGGTTCAGGTACGGCGCGATGCCCATGGTGGGGCGGTCGCCGCCGTACCGGCCTTGCGGGGTGTGACCGTCCGCGTGCGAGCCGTGCGTCTGTGTGACCCCCGTGGCGCGGCTCGTGGCGGCGCGGCCGGCGGCGGAGCGTCGGTGGCGTCCCATGTCCTTGCCTTCCTCGTCCAAGCGGTGTTTCCCCACGGTCGACCGGGGCCCGGGGCGTCGCGCGCCTCCTGCTCCCTCTGGTCGACCAGACTCACCCGATCGAGTGAGTTTCATCTGAGAATCGTTGGGTGGGGACGGTACCCCATGGCGCTCGGGGAGGAAGTGCCCCGAGAGACTTTGCCCGGTTAGGTTGCACTCATGAGCGAGGATGTACGGCTGGTCGCCTGGGTGCGCGGACACGTCCAGGGCGTGGGATTCCGCTGGTTCACGCGGGCGAAGGCGTTGGAGATCGGCGGACTGAGTGGTTTTGCTCTCAATTTGGCCGACGGACGGGTCCAGGTGGTCGCCGAGGGCGGCCGGGAGGGCTGCGAGGGACTGCTCGGCTGGCTCCTCGGTGACGACACGCCCGGGCGCGTCGACGGCGTCACCGAGATATGGGACACACCGCGCGGCGGCTACGACGGCTTCGCGATCCGCTGAGAAATGCGCGTGAGGCAGCCCCCGGAAGCGGCGGGATGTGCCACCGGCACCTGCCCGAAAGGAAAAGCGGCAGGTGGTTGCCAAGAATCGCTTGCAGTGGCAGGCTCCGCACGCAAGGATGATCGCCACGCCTCCAGGGCCCCGCAGGAGCCGCAGCGCCGCCGTGACGGCCGCGCGCCACCGGGTTGCCCGCCAATACGGGGCGTGATCGTGTTGACCGTCAAACTTTTTGGTGAGACGCTGAAAGCACCCCGCGCACCTCAGCTGTTTGGCATGGATGAACAGCAGGACGAACAAGATCCCGCCGAACACCGCGGGTGCGAATCCCTCACGACCCACACCGCTTCGGTCGGTCACTCATTGTGGAGGACCATCCATCATGGCAAAGGCGCTTCTCGGTTACGTCGGCGGCTCCGACCCGCGACTCCTCGCCGAGATGCGACGGCTCCAGCAGCGTGTACAGGATCTGGAATCCGAGCTCGGACGGATCCAGGCCGAGAACGACGCGCTGACGGCTGCCGCTTCTCACGAATCGCTTCTGGAGAGCATCGACGCACGCCAGGCGGAGCCTGCGCTCACCTGATCGCTGCACCGCTGTACAACGGCATCGCAGTGGTCGGGCGGCACACACCAACCGCGTCGGACCGCTAAGTTGTCAGAGTTTGCAAGGGACGCCGATTCGGCGTCCCTTCTTTCTTTCCTGCCGCTTCTGTGGCCCCCGCCGATGGTTCCCCCACGCACCCTTTCAGTCTCTTAACGTTTGGTGTGCCCTGCGCGTTCATGGGTGAAACCGCGGGTTCATGGAGTGAGACACCCCCGGAAGGTAGAGTCCAGCGCCGTGCACCTCAAGGCCCTGACCCTCAGGGGGTTCAAGTCGTTCGCCTCGGCGACCACGCTCAGGTTCGAACCGGGCATCACCTGCGTCGTCGGTCCGAACGGCTCGGGCAAGTCCAATGTGGTCGACGCGCTCAGCTGGGTCATGGGGGAGCAGGGCGCCAAATCGCTGCGCGGCGGCAAGATGGAGGACGTCATCTTCGCCGGCACCACCGGGCGGCCCCCGCTGGGCCGCGCCGAGGTGTCCCTGACCATCGACAACTCCGACGGGGCGCTGCCCATCGAGTACGCCGAGGTCACCATCACGCGGATCATGTTCCGCAACGGCGGCAGCGAGTACCAGATCAACGGCGACACCTGCCGCCTCCTCGACATCCAGGACCTGCTGTCCGACTCCGGCATCGGCCGCGAGATGCACGTCATCGTCGGCCAGGGGCAGCTCGACTCCGTCCTGCACGCCGATCCGATGGGCCGCCGCGCCTTCATCGAGGAGGCCGCGGGCGTCCTGAAGCACCGCAAGCGCAAGGAGAAGGCGCTGCGCAAACTGGACGCGATGCAGGCCAACCTCGCGCGCGTGCAGGACCTCACCGACGAGTTGCGGCGCCAGCTCAAGCCCCTCGGCCGTCAGGCGGCCGTCGCCCGCCGCGCCGCCGTCATCCAGGCCGATCTGCGCGACGCGCGGCTGCGCCTCCTCGCCGACGATCTCGTCCGGATGCGGGAGGCCCTGCGCGGCGAGATCGCCGACGAGGCCGCCCTGAAGGAGCGCAAGGACGCCGCCGAGCAGGAGCTGCGCAGGGCGCTCCAGCGCGAAGCCGTCCTGGAGGACGAGGTCCGCCGGCTGACGCCACGGCTGCAGCGCGCCCAGCAGACCTGGTACGAGCTGTCCCAGCTCGCCGAACGGGTCCGCGGCACGATCTCGCTCGCCGACGCGCGCGTGAAGAGCGCCACCTCGGCGCCCCCCGAGGAGCGGCGCGGCCGCGACCCCGAGGACATGGAGCGCGAGGCCGCCCGGGTCCGTGAGCAGGAGGCCGAGCTGGAGGCCGCCCTCGAAGCGGCCCAGCACGCCCTGGACGACACGGTCTCGCACCGTGCCGACCTGGAGCGGGAGCTCGCCGTCGAGGAACGCCGGCTGAAGGACGTGGCCCGGTCCATCGCCGACCGCCGCGAGGGCTTGGCCCGGCTGAACGGTCAGGTCAACGCCGCCCGTTCGCGCGCCGCGTCCGCCCAGGCCGAGATCGACCGGCTGGCCGCAGCCCGTGACGAGGCGCAGGAACGCGCCGTGGCCGCCCAGGAGGAGTACGAGACGCTGAAGGCGGAGGTCGACGGCCTCGACGCCGGCGATCACGAACTGGGGGAGCGGCACGAGACGGCCAGACGGCAGCTCGCCGAGGCGGAGGCCGCCCTCACCGCGTCCCGTGAGGCGACCACGGCGGCCGAACGCAGCCGCGCCGCGACCCAGGCCCGCCGCGACGCCCTGGCGCTCGGGCTGCGGCGCAAGGACGGCACCGGCGCGCTGCTCGGCGCACGGGACCGCCTGAGCGGTCTGCTCGGTCCGGCCGCCGAACTGCTCACGGTGACCCCGGGACACGAGGTCGCCCTCGCGGCGGCCTTCGGGGCGGCGGCGGACGCGATCGCGGTGACGACGCCGGCGTCGGCGGCCGACGCGATCCGGCTGCTGCGCAAGCAGGACGCCGGCCGCGCCGCGCTGCTGCTGAGCGGCGCTCCGGAGGATCCGTCCGGGGAACGGCACGGCGACGGGCCGGTCCGTGCCGCCGACCTCGTCCGGGGTCCCGCAGAGCTGATGCCGGCCGTGCGCCGGCTGCTGCGCGGGATCGTCGTCGTCGGCACTCTGGAGGACGCCGAGGAGCTCGTCTACGGCCGCCCCGATCTCGTCGCCGTCACGGCCGAGGGCGACCTGCTGGGGGCGCACTTCGCGCACGGCGGGTCGGCCGGGGCGCCCAGTCTGCTGGAGGTACAGGCGTCGGTCGACGAGGCCGCCGCCGAGCTGGAGGAGCTGGCGGTGCGGTGCGAGCGGCTGGCGCGGGCGCAGAGCGCGGCCGGGGAGCGGCGCAGGGAGTGCGCCGCACTCGTCGAGGAGCTGGGGGAGCGGCGGCGGGCCGCCGACCGGGAGAAGTCGGCCGTGGCCCAGCAGCTCGGGCGGCTGGCCGGACAGGCGCGGGGCGCCGCCGGTGAGGCCGAACGGTCCACGGCGGCCGCCGCGCGGGCGCAGGACGCGCTGGACCGGGCCGTCGAGGAGGCCGAGGAGCTGGCCGAACGGCTGGCCGTCGCGGAGGAGATGCCGGTCGAGGAGGAGCCCGACACCTCCGCGCGGGACCGGCTCGCGGCGGACGGGGCCAACGCCCGGCAGACCGAGATGGAGGCGCGGCTCCAGGTCCGCACCCACGAGGAGCGGGTGAAAGGGCTGGCCGGGCGGGCCGATTCGCTGGACCGGGCCGCGCGGGCGGAACGCGAGGCACGCGCGCGTGCCGAGCAGCGGCGGGCGCGGCTGCGGCACGAGGCCGCCGTCGCGGAGGCCGTGGCCTCCGGCGCCCGGCAACTGCTCGCCCACGTCGAGGTGTCCCTCGGGCGGGCCGAGGAGGAGCGCGTCGCGGCCGACGCGGCGAAGGCGCGTCGCGAGCAGGAGCTGGCCGCCGCCCGCACCGCGGGGCGCGATCTGAAGGCGGAACTCGACAAGTTGACGGATTCAGTTCACCGGGGCGAGGTACTCGGAGCCGAGAAAAGGCTGCGGATCGAGCAGTTGGAGACCAAGGCTCTGGAGGAGCTCGGTGTCGAACCGGCGGGACTCGTGTCGGAGTACGGTCCGCATCAGCCGGTGCCGCCCTCGCCCCCCGCCGAGGGCGAGGAGCTGCCGGAGGATCCGGAGCACCCGCGCAACCGGCCGAGGGCGTTCGTCCGGGCGGAGCAGGAGAAGCGGCTCAGGGCGGCCGAGCGCGCGTACCAGCAGCTCGGCAAGGTCAATCCGCTCGCCCTGGAGGAGTTCTCCGCACTGGAGGAGCGCCACCAGTTCCTGAGCGAGCAGCTGGAGGACCTCAAGAAGACCCGCACCGACCTGCTGCAGGTGGTCAGGGAGGTCGACGAGCGGGTGGAGCAGGTCTTCACCGAGGCCTTCCGGGACACCGCGCGCGAGTTCGAGGGCGTCTTCGGCCGGCTCTTCCCGGGCGGGGAGGGGCGGTTGGTCCTGACCGACCCCGACAACATGCTCACCACGGGCGTCGACGTCGAGGCACGGCCTCCCGGCAAGAAGGTCAAGCGGCTGAGCCTGCTGTCCGGCGGCGAGCGCTCGCTGACCGCCGTCGCCATGCTGGTGTCGATCTTCAAGGCCCGCCCCAGCCCGTTCTACGTCATGGACGAGGTCGAGGCGGCCCTCGACGACACCAACCTGCAGCGGCTGATCCGGATCATGCAGGAGCTGCAGGAGGCCTCGCAGCTGATCGTGATCACCCACCAGAAGCGCACGATGGAGGTCGCCGACGCGCTGTACGGCGTGTCCATGCAGGGTGACGGCGTGTCGAAGGTGATCAGTCAGCGGTTGCGCTGACGGCCGGTCACCCCGCCTTCGGGTCCACGTCGCGACCTGGGCTGCCTTCAAGAAGTGAACGTATGTGACGTGATCTTGTCTGGGTTCTCACATTTTCCCGCGTTTGATTTGGAAACTTGAAGGCATAAGGTCAGGAACGATGGATTTACCTTCAGGTACCACCTACCTGGACGGCTGACCCCGCCGGCAGCGTTGCCGACGGCCCGAGGAGTTCACGTGACCAGCACAGCGCAGGCATCCCAGTCAGGAGCCGGGACGGCTCACCCCGATCATCTCGGGCATGTCATCTTCATCGCTGCGGCGGCCGCGATGGGCGGCTTCCTCTTCGGCTACGACAGCTCCGTCATCAACGGCGCCGTCGAGGCCATCCGGGACCGCTACGACGTGGGCTCCGCCGCCCTCGCCCAGGTCATCGCCATCGCCCTGATCGGCTGCGCCATCGGCGCCGCGACCGCCGGGCGCATTGCGGACCGCATCGGCCGCATCCGGGTGATGCAGATCGCCGCCGTGCTGTTCACGGTCAGCGCCGTCGGCTCGGCCCTGCCCTTCGCGCTGTGGGACTTCGCCCTGTGGCGGGTCGTCGGCGGCTTCGCCATCGGCATGGCGTCCGTGATCGGCCCCGCCTACATCGCCGAGGTCGCCCCGCCCGCCTACCGCGGCCGGCTCGGCTCCTTCCAGCAGGCCGCGATCGTCATCGGCATCGCGATCTCGCAGCTGGTCAACTGGGGCCTGCTCAACTCCGCCGGCGGCGACCAGCGCGGCAAGCTCATGGGCCTGGAGGCCTGGCAGGTCATGCTCGGCGTGATGGTCGTCCCGGCCGTCCTGTACGGCCTGCTCTCCTTCGCCATCCCCGAGTCCCCGCGCTTCCTGATCTCCGTCGGCAAGCGCGAGCGGGCCCGCGACATCCTGGAAGAGGTCGAGGGCGACAAGATCGACCTGGACGCCCGCGTCGCCGAGATCGAGCACGCGATGAAGAGCGAGCACAAGTCCACCTTCAAGGACCTGCTCGGCGGCTCCTTCTTCTTCAAGCCGATCGTCTGGATCGGCATCGGCCTGTCGGTCTTCCAGCAGTTCGTCGGCATCAACGTCGCGTTCTACTACTCCTCGACGCTGTGGCAGTCGGTCGGCGTCGACCCGACGGACTCGTTCTTCTACTCCTTCACGACGTCGATCATCAACATCATCGGCACCGTGATCGCCATGATCTTCGTGGACCGCATCGGCCGCCGGCCGCTCGCCCTCATCGGCTCCGTCGGCATGGTCGTCGGCCTCGCGCTGGAGGCCTGGGCGTTCTCCTACGACCTCGTCGACGGCAAGCTCCCGGCCGCCCAGGGCTGGATCGCCCTGATCGCCGCCCATGTGTTCGTCCTCTTCTTCGCCCTGTCCTGGGGTGTCGTCGTCTGGGTCTTCCTCGGTGAGATGTTCCCCAACCGGATCCGTGCCGCCGCCCTCGGCGTGGCCGCCTCCGCCCAGTGGATCGCCAACTGGGCCATCACCGCGAGCTTCCCGTCGCTCGCCGACTGGAACCTCTCGGCGACCTACGTGATCTACACGGCCTTCGCCGCGCTCTCCATCCCGTTCGTCCTGAAGTACGTCAAGGAGACGAAGGGCAAGTCGCTGGAGGAGATGGGCTGAGCCACCGGGCCGAGCCTCGCGACGAGGTGTTCGAGCCCCCTGGATTCGAGGAGCCGGGCCAAGTCCCCGCTGCCCGCTCCTCGACACCCGTGACGCGCGCTGCCCCGGCTCACCCCCCGAGCCGGGGCAGCACGCGTTCGCAGAACAGCCGCAGGCTCCGCCGGCCCTCCTCCACCGGCATCCCGCCCGCCAGCGGATGCAGCACGAGGTTGTCGAGCCCCTGCGCCACGCACTCGTCCGGCGTGAGGATCCGGTACACGCCCTCGTCCCGGAGCTCGTCGACCGTGAGCGCCCCCGACCGCACCGCCGAGCGGATGTCCCCGGACTGCCAGGAGGCGTACGTCCGGGCCTCGTGCAGGAAGTGCTCCCCGTACAGCGCCCAGGCCCGGTCCGGATCCTCGGCCAGGTGCAGCAGCGGGGTCTCGGCGGCGGGCATCATCGTCCAGCCCTCCGTCCCGTGCTCCACCAACTGCTCCTTGTAGTACGCCTCCAGCTCCGGCAGGTGCGCGCTGGGGAAGAAGGGAAGGCCGAGCCGGGCGGCCCGGCGGGCCGCGGCCCGCGAGGAGCCGCCGACCAGCAGCAGGGGGTGCGGCTCGGTCCCCGGGCGCGGGGTGACCCGTACCGTACGGCCGCGGTACTCGAACTCCTCGCCGGTCCAGGCCCGCAGCACGGTCTCCAGCAACTCGTCCTGGAGCCGGCCCCGGCGCTTCCACTCCACGCCCGCCCGGGCGTATTCCTCGGGCCGGTACCCGATCCCGGCGACCGTCACCAGCCGGCCGCCGCTCAGCAGATCGAGCACCGCGATGTCCTCGGCGAGCCGCAGCGGGTCGTGCAACGGGCCGATGACGGCGGAGACGGTCACCGCCAGCCGCCGGGTAGCCCCGAGCACCGCGCCGGCGAAGGCGAACGGGGACGGCAGCCAGTTGTTCTCGACGCCGTGGTGCTCCTCGGTCTGCAGGGTCGTGACCCCGTGCTCGTCCGCGTACGCGGCCATCTCCAACGCGGCCCGGTAACGGACGCCCAGCTCCGCGGGGGTCGCACCGGGCGCGACGAGATTGAAACGGACGACGGTGACGGGCATGGGGACCCCCTTCGGCGGCGTGGGGGGACGGTAGCTGACGTAACGTCAGATGGCCATGCCCGGGAGCCCGCAGGCCGCATGCCCGCGCGCGGACTCCCCGCCGACCGCTCGACGGCGACGGGTGCGCGAGGATCGCTGCGCACGCCCCTTCGACAATCCGCCGTCGTCGCCCGCACGTCGGACGACCTCACGCCAGGAGACGCCCGGTGACCCATGTGGACCCCGAGACCCGTGCCCAGGCCGCCGCGTACGGTCACCCGTTCGCTCCGGAGGAGATCATCGCGGCCGGGCACGACCTGGCGGCCCGCGTCTGCCGAGAGCTCCGGCGGGCCGGCCTTCCCGCCCATGTCCAGGGTCCGCAGGAGCCGAGCAGGCCCGGCGCCTCGGTGGAGGTCGAGCTCCAGGGCGATCACGCCGGAGGCCTCTACGTCCGATGGGGCGCCCCGGAACTGGGCCTGGCCGGGGTGCGGGCGGCGGCGGAACGGCAGGACCCGGCCGCGCCGGAGTGGAAGCGCTATGGCGAGGTCGTCGTGCTCATGCAGACGGCGCTGATCGGAATCCTGCGGTCGGCCGGCTTCTCCGTCGTGCCGGCCGAGGAGGTCGACGACCTCGCCGAGGGTGACGTATACGTCCACGCCGACACGCCCTCGTGAGGCCGGGCCCGCCGACGAGGAGGGGGCGGGCCCGGCGGGCGGGACGCGCCCCGGGAGCCGGTGCCGGGTGCGGACAGGGCTGAGGGCCGAGGCCGGCGGCGGTCGCGCCGGGCGCCGCCACGCCGACCACGACCCGGGGGCCGGCCGGGAGCGGTGATCCGGGCACGGGCGACCGGGTCGCCGTCCGTCCCGGCGCGGAGGGGTCGCGCATACTGGGTGCGTTATGGAAACCGTCATCCTTGCTGTAGTCATCGCCGTGGTCGTGCTCGCGGTGCTCGGCGGGCTCGTCGTCGGCAGTCGACGGCAGAAGTCGCTGCCCCCGCCGCCCCCCACCGCGCCCGACATCACCGCCCCGCCGACCGAGCCGCACGTCGGCGACGAGGCCGAGACACCGCGCGACGAACCGCGCCGCACGATCGAGGAGGTGGACCTCCCCGGCGGCGGCGCGACCGGCACCGCCGTCGAGGAGCCGCCCGCCGGCCCCGCCGTCGAGATCCCCGAGATCGAGGTCCCGGAGCCCACCGAGGGACGGCTCGTCCGTCTCCGCGCCCGGCTCTCCCGCTCGCAGAACGCCCTCGGCAAGGGGCTGCTCACGCTGCTCTCGCGCGAGCACCTCGACGACGACACCTGGGAGGAGATCGAGGACACCCTGCTCACCGCCGACGTCGGCGTGCAGCCCACCCAGGAGCTGGTCGAGCGGCTGCGCGAGCGCGTGAAGGTGCTCGGCACCCGCACCCCGGAGGAACTGCGCGCCCTGCTGCGCGACGAGCTCCTCAAGCTGGTCGGCACGGACGTCGACCGCACGGTGAAGACCGAGCCCGCGGACCGCAAGCCGGGCATCGTGATGGTCGTCGGGGTCAACGGCACCGGCAAGACCACCACCACCGGCAAGCTCGCGCGCGTGCTCGTGGCCGACGGGCGCACCGTCGTGCTGGGCGCCGCCGACACCTTCCGCGCCGCCGCCGCCGACCAGCTCCAGACCTGGGGCGAGCGCGTCGGCGCGCACACCGTGCGCGGCCCCGAGGCCGGCGACCCCGCCTCCGTCGCGTTCGACGCGGTGAAGGAGGGCAAGGAGATGGGGGTCGACGTCGTCCTCATCGACACCGCCGGCCGGCTGCACACCAAGACCGGACTCATGGACGAGCTCGGCAAGGTCAAGCGGGTCGTCGAGAAGCACGCCCCGCTGGACGAGGTGCTGCTCGTCCTCGACGCCACCACGGGGCAGAACGGGCTCGTCCAGGCCCGGGTCTTCGCCGAGGTCGTGGACATCACCGGCATCGTCCTGACCAAGCTGGACGGCACGGCCAAGGGCGGCATCGTGGTCGCGGTCCAGCGCGAGCTGGGCGTCCCGGTCAAGCTGGTGGGACTCGGCGAGGGCGCGGACGACCTGGCGCCGTTCGAGCCGGAGGCGTTCGTCGACGCCCTCATCGGAGACTGAGAAGAGCGGGACGTCCGGGGCCGAGCGAGCGTCGGCCGCCTCCGGACCGGCTTCGAGAAGCGCCCGCCCCCAGGTCCAGTGGGAGCGGGCGCTTCGCTGTGCACGCCCTCGCACGGGTCGGGCCCGTGGTGCGGCCGGTCTCGTCGTAAAGCTCATGCGCACGCACGCGACCGGCGTACCGCCGTACCGCCGGCGTGGCCGGTCCGTCTCAGGCGCGTGAGCGGTGGGCCAGGTAGGCCAGGGTGCCCAGCAGCAGCCGAGCCTCCGGGGGACGGGTGGCCGAGTCCAGCGCGGGCGGGCGCAGCCAGCGCGCCGGGCCGAGGCCGCCGCGGTCGGAGGGCGGGGCCGTGATGTGCGTGCCGGGGCCGAGGCCGCGCAGGTCGAGAGCGGTCGGATCGTCCCAGCCCATGCGGTAGAGCAGGCCGGCCAGCTCCGCGGCGGCGCCGGGGGCCACGAAGAACTGGGTGCGCCCTTGCGGGGTGGCGACGACCGGGCCGAGGGGCAGGCCCATGCGCTCCAGGCGGACCAGGGCGCGACGACCGGCGGCCTCGGCGACGTCGATCACGTCGAACGCCCGCCCGACGGGCAGCATGATCGCGGCGCCGGGGAACTCCGACCACGTCCTGGTCACGTCGTCGAGGGTGGCTCCGGCGGGGACCCGGGGGGCGAACTCCAGAGGGTGCGCGCCCGGAGCGCGGCAGTCGCGGCGTCCGCACGAGCAGACGCCCGCCGCGGCGCGCGCGCCCGGCACCGCGTCCCAGCCCCACAGTCCCGTGAACTCGGCGACGGCCGTGCACTCGGACGAGCGGCCCCGCCTGCGCGCGCCGGATCGGATCTCGCGAATGCCGCCGATCGTGAAGCCCATGCCCCCTCCAACGGGTCCGACTGCCCCCTCCAACGGGTCCGACGCGGCGATGGTTACGCAGCGGTCCCGTGCTGTGACTCTGTGTGTTGTCGCTTCCCGCGGGGCGGGCGTTCCAGGCAGCGCCCGGAGGCGTCCTCGGTGGTGTGCTCGACCGCTCGCGCCCCTGAGTGCTTCGCTCCGCTCACTCCCGGCCGTCCTATGTCAAGTGAATCGCGTGCGGGGTGCCGAGAGTTCATTCGAAGGGGTGGCGAATGGTGGCGTTTCCGGGATCGCCGTGGCTGGGAGCGTGATCGTAGGACTACTTTGAGTGTGCGGGTCATGGAGGCACATGCGCTTGTGGGTATGCCGGAGGCAAGTCGCCTTTCCGTTCGAAGGGTGACAAGTACCGTACGGCGGGCCGTATTTACCGGCATTCTGATAGGGCTTGGCGCACTCGGTGACAAGTGGTCTCACGAATGGGGGCGTTCCAGTGAGCGGCAACGGCGGAAGCGGAACCAACGCTGCGGGCGCGGACAAGCGCCCGAACGAGCTGCTCACTTCGTGGTTCGTGCGCAGCGGCTGGTCCAAGGGCGAACTGGCCCGCCAAGTCAACCGCCGCGCGCGGCAGTTGGGCGCCAATCACATCTCCACGGACACCTCCCGGGTGCGCCGCTGGCTGGACGGCGAGAACCCCCGCGAGCCCATCCCCAGGATCCTGTCCGAGCTGTTCTCCGAGCGGTTCGGCTGCGTCGTCTCCGTCGAGGACCTCGGGCTGCGCGCCGCGCGCCAGTCGCCCTCCGCGACCGGCGTCGACCTGCCGTGGACGGCCCCGCAGACGGTGGCCCAGCTCAGCGAGTTCTCGCGCAGCGACCTGATGCTGGCCCGGCGCGGCTTCCTCGGCACGTCGCTCGCCCTGTGCGCGGGGCCGTCCCTCATCGAGCCCATGCAGCGCTGGCTCGTCCCCTCGCCCCCCGCCCAGCTCGCGGAACCGGACTCGATGCCGACCAGCCGGGCCCGCGGCCGGCTCTCCCGGCCCGAACTGGAGCTGCTGGAGTCCACCACCGTGATGTTCCGGCAGTGGGACGCGCAGTGCGGAGGCGGCCTGCGCCGAAAGGCGGTCGTCGGGCAGCTGCACGAGGTGACCGACCTGCTCCAGGAACCGCAGCCCGAGGCCACCTCGAAGAAGCTGTTCAAGGTCGCCGCCGAACTGGCGGAGCTGGCGGGCTGGATGTCGTACGACGTCGGGCTGCAACCCACCGCGCAGAAGTACTTCGTCCTCGCGCTGCACGCCGCCAAGGAGGCCGGCGACCGGCCGCTCGGCAGCTACGTCCTGTCCAGCATGAGCCGCCAGATGATCCACCTCGGCCGGCCCGAGGACGCTCTGGAGCTGATCCACCTCGCGCAGTACGGCAGCCGGGACTGCGCCAGTCCGCGCACCCAGTCCATGCTGTATGCGATGGAGGCCCGCGCCTACGCCAACATGGGGCAGCCCGGCCGGTGCAAGCGGGCGGTGCGGATGGCCGAGGACACCTTCGCCGAAGCCGACGAGTGGGACGAGCCCGACCCGGACTGGATCCGCTTCTTCTCCGAGGCCGAGCTGTACGGCGAGAACAGCCACTCCTTCCGCGACCTCGCCTATGTCGCCGGCCGCAGCCCCACGTACGCCTCGCTGGCCGAGCCCCTGATGCGCAGGGCCGTCGAGCTGTTCGCGGGCGACAGCGACCACCAGCGGTCCTATGTGCTGAACCTGATCGGCATGGCCACCGTCCATCTGCTGCAGCGTGAGCCCGAGCAGAGCGCCACCCTCGCCACCCAGGCCATGAAGGAGGCGAAGAAGGTGCGCTCCGAGCGGGTGAACACGCGTATCCGCAAGACCGTGGACAGCGCTGTACGCGATTTCGGTGAGCTCTCCGAGGTCGTGGACCTCACCGAACGGCTCACCATCGAGCTCCCGGAGACGGCCGAGGCGGTCTGACCCGCCCCGCGCGACCCCGGTACCCCGGCCGCGGCCGGCCCTCCCGAACAGCCCGACTCGGCTCCCCCGTGCCAGGTCATCGGAAGGCCGACCGCGGCCGGTTTCACTTCCTCCGGTGAAGGTTGCGCCACGATAACGATCCACTCGCCGGACATCAGGCAGTTCATCGAGGCGTAACGCAGGAGGCGTCTTCGTCACGGCGGCGAAACAACGAGGGGCTTCCACCGAAACGGCACTGCGCGAATCTCATGGCGCATAACCGGCCCACCCCTCACGAACCCGCTCTGGCTTCGCCCGCACGGGGCCGTACCTACGACGAGGAGACGCCGATGGCAGCAGCCATCACGCTTGCCGCGGAGGCACCCAAGCTGTCCTCCGCGAACACAGGCTTCATGCTCATCTGTTCCGCCCTGGTGCTGATCATGACCCCGGGCCTCGCCTTCTTCTACGGCGGCATGGTCCGCGTCAAGAGCACGCTGAACATGCTGATGATGAGCTTCATCAGCATAGGGATCGTCACCATCCTGTGGGTGCTGTACGGCTTCTCGCTCGCCTTCGGGACCGACTCCGGCAGCCTCATCGGCTGGAACTCCGACTGGGTCGGCCTCAGCAACATCGGCCTGACGGACCTGTGGGACGGCTACACCATCCCGATCTTCGTCTTCATGGTCTTCCAGATGATGTTCGCCATCATCACGCCCGCCCTGATCAGCGGCGCGCTCGCCGACCGCGTGAAGTTCTCCGCCTGGGCGCTGTTCGTCGCGCTGTGGGCCACGGTCGTCTACTTCCCGGTCGCGCACTGGGTCTGGGGCGCCGGCGGCTGGGCCTTCGAACTGGGCGTCATCGACTTCGCGGGCGGTACGGCGGTCCACATCAACGCCGGCGCCGCGGCCCTCGGCGTGATCCTCGTCATCGGCAAGCGCGTCGGGTTCAAGAAGGACCCGATGCGCCCGCACAGCCTGCCGCTGGTCATGCTCGGCGCCGGTCTGCTGTGGTTCGGCTGGTTCGGCTTCAACGCCGGCTCGTGGCTCGGCAACGACGACGGCGTCGGCGCGCTGATGTTCGTCAACACGCAGGTCGCCACCGCCGCCGCCATGCTGGCCTGGCTCGCCTACGAGAAGATCCGCCACGGTGCGTTCACCACGCTGGGCGCCGCCTCCGGCGCGGTCGCCGGTCTGGTCGCCATCACCCCCTCGGGCGGTGCGGTCTCCCCGCTCGGCGCGATCGCCATCGGCGTCATCGCCGGTGTGCTGTGCGCCATGGCCGTCGGCCTGAAGTACAAGTTCGGCTACGACGACTCCCTCGACGTCGTCGGCGTCCACATGGTCGGCGGCATCGCCGGCTCCCTGCTGATCGGCTTCTTCGCCACCGGCAAGGGCCAGTCCACCGCGACCGGCGTCTTCTACGGCGACCACTCCTTCGACCAGCTGTGGAAGCAGTGCGCCGGAGTCTTCGCGGTCCTCGCCTACTCGCTGGTGGTCTCCGCGATCCTCGCCTTCCTCCTCGACAAGACCATCGGCATGCGGGTCTCCGAGGACGACGAGATCGCCGGCATCGACCAGGCGGAGCACGCCGAGACCGCATACGACTTCAGCGGGGCCGGCGGCGGCGCCGCCCGCACGACCGCCCTCCCGACCGCGGTCGCCGGCGCGAGCAAGAAGGTGGACGCATGAAGCTCATCACCGCAGTCGTCAAGCCCCACCGGCTCGACGAGATCAAGGAAGCCCTGCAGGCCTTCGGCGTGCACGGTCTGACGGTCACCGAGGCCAGCGGCTACGGTCGTCAGCGGGGCCACACCGAGGTCTACCGTGGTGCCGAGTACACCGTCGACCTGGTGCCCAAGATCCGCATCGAGGTACTGGCCGAGGACGACGACGCCGAGCAGCTGATCGACGTCATCGTCAAGGCGGCCCGCACCGGCAAGATCGGTGACGGCAAGGTCTGGTCCCTCCCGGTCGAGACGGCCGTACGGGTCCGCACCGGCGAGCGCGGCCCGGACGCGCTCTGACGGCAGAACAGAACAGGAGTCGCTGGGTGACGAGTACGGACATGCGCAACGATGCAGAGGACTCGGGACCCAGCGGCTACGCGGCGGCCCGGCTGCGCCTCCTCACCGAGGGGGCGCGGTCCGGGCCGCCGCGCCGTGCGGCCCTCGCCGAACTGACCGACGAATGGCTGGCCGGGCTGTTCGGCGCCGGCGCCGAGGACCTGAAGGGCGTCTCCCTGGTCGCCGTCGGCGGCTACGGCCGCGGCGAGCTGTCCCCGCGCAGCGACCTCGACCTCCTCCTGCTGCACGACGGCGCCGACGGCAAGGCGGTCGCGGCCCTCGCCGACCGCCTCTGGTACCCCGTCTGGGATCTGGGCCTCGACCTCGACCACTCCGTGCGCACCCCGGCGGAGGCCCGCAAGACCGCCGGGGAGGACCTCAAGGTCCAGCTCGGCCTGCTGGACGCCCGCCACCTCGCCGGCGACCTCGGTCTGACCGCCGGGCTGCGGACGTCGGTCCTCGCCGACTGGCGCAACCAGGCGCCCAAGCGGCTGCCCGAGCTCCAGGAACTCTGCGCGGAGCGCGCCGAACGCCAGGGAGAGCTCCAGTACCTGCTGGAACCCGACCTCAAGGAGGCGCGGGGCGGGCTGCGGGACGCCACCGCACTGCGCGCCGTCGCCGCCTCCTGGCTGGCGGACGCGCCCCGCGAGGGCCTCGACGACGCCCGCCGCCGGCTCCTCGACGTACGCGACGCCCTGCACCTGGCCACCGGCCGCGCGACGGACCGGCTCGCCCTCCAGGAACAGGACCAGGTCGCCGCCGAGCTGGGCCTGCTCGACGCGGACACCCTGCTGCGGCAGGTGTACGAGGCGGCCCGCGTCATCTCGTACGCGAGCGACGTCACCTGGCGTGAGGTGGGGCGCGTACTGCGCTCGCGCGCCGTGCGGCCCCGGCTGCGCGCCATACTGGGCGGCGGCAAGCCCGCGCCCGAGCGGTCGCCGCTGGCGGAGGGCGTCGTCGAGCAGGACGGCGAGGTGGTCCTCGCCCGTGCCGCACGCCCCGAACGCGACCCGGTGCTCCCGCTGCGCGCCGCGGCCGCCGCCGCACAGGCAGGCCTCCCGCTCTCCCTGCACGCCGTGCGGCGCCTCGCCGCGACCGTGCGCCCCCTGCCCACGCCCTGGCCCGCGGAGGCCCGCCAGCAGCTGGTCACCCTGCTCGGCTCCGGCCGGCCCACCGTCGAGGTCTGGGAGGCGCTGGAGGCCGAGGGCCTGATCACGCAGCTGCTGCCCGACTGGGAGCGGGTGCGCTGCCGGCCCCAGCGCAACGCCGTGCACATCTGGACCGTCGACCGGCACCTCATCGAGACGGCCGTGCGCGCCTCCGAGTTCACCCGCCGCGTCAGCCGCCCCGACCTCCTCCTGGTCGCCGCCCTGCTGCACGACATCGGCAAGGGCTGGCCCGGCGACCACTCCGTGGCGGGCGAGATCATCGCCAAGGACGTGGCCGCACGCATCGGCTTCGACCGTGCGGACGTGGCCGTGCTGTCCTCCCTCGTCCGGCACCACCTGCTGCTCATCGAGACGGCCACCCGGCGAGATTTGGAGGACCCGGCCACGGTCCGCTCGGTCGCCGACGCGGTCGGCTCGCCGAGCACCCTGGAGCTGCTGCACGCGCTCACCGAGGCGGACGCGCTCGCCACCGGTCCCGCCGCCTGGTCCTCCTGGCGGGGTTCGCTCGTGGCGGACCTGGTCAAGCGGGTCGCGGCGGTGTTCGCCGGGGACGAGCCCGAGGCGCCCGACGCGGCCGCGCCCACCGCCGAGCAGGAACGGCTCGCCATCGAGGCGATCGCCACCGGCAGCCCGGTGCTGTCCCTGCGCGCCCAGACCGAGCCGCCCGCCGAGGACCGGCCCGCCGACGACCCCGAGCCGCTCGGGGTGGAGCTGCTCATCGCGGTGCCCGACCAGGCCGGCGTGCTGCCCGCGGTGGCCGGCGTGCTCGCCGTGCACCGGCTCACCGTCCGCACCGCCGAGCTGCGCGCCCTGGACCTGCCGACCGGGGTCGAGGGCTCCGTCCTGCTGCTGAACTGGCGGGTCGCCGCCGAGTACGGCTCCCTGCCCCAGGCCGCCCGGCTCCGCGCCGACCTCGTACGGGCCCTGGACGGCTCGCTGGACATCGGCGGACGGCTCGCCGAACGCGACGCCGCCTACCCCCGCCGCCGGGGCGTGGTGGCGCCCCCGCCGCGCGTGACGGTGGCCTCCGCGGCCTCCCGGCACGCCACCGTCATCGAGGTGCGCGCCCAGGACGCGCCGGGCCTGCTGTTCCGGATCGGACAGGCCCTGGAGGACGAGGGACTGCACGTGCGCAGCATGCACGTCTCCACCCTCGGCGCGAACGCCGTGGACGCCTTCTACGTCACCGGCTCCGACGGCGCGCCCCTGCCCGGGGACGAGGCCGCCTCCGTCACCCGCAAGCTGGAGGAGACGCTGCGGGCGTGAGCCCGGGCCGCGCGAGTCGTCCCCGTCCGCCGGATCCAGCAGGCGGGGACGAATGTCTTGCGCGGCCGGATACCCTGGAAGACGCTCAGACTGCCCCCGACTCCGAGGACCGACGCCGCCGTGTTCGATACTCTCTCCGATCGCCTTTCAGCGACCTTCAAGAACTTGCGCGGCAAGGGGCGCCTGAGCGAAGCGGACATCGACGCCACGGCGCGCGAGATCCGCATCGCGCTCCTTGAGGCCGACGTGGCCCTGCCCGTCGTCCGCACGTTCATCAAGAACGTCAAGGAGCGGGCCCTCGGCTCCGAGGTCTCCAAGGCGCTGAACCCCGCCCAGCAGGTCCTGAAGATCGTCAACGACGAACTCGTCACGATCCTCGGCGGCGAGACCCGCCGCCTGCGCTTCGCCAAGCAGCCGCCCACCGTGATCATGCTCGCGGGTCTGCAGGGCGCCGGTAAGACCACCCTCGCGGGCAAGCTCGGCCGCTGGCTGAAGGAACAGGGCCACTCGCCGCTGCTCGTCGCCTGCGACCTTCAGCGCCCCAACGCCGTCAACCAGCTCAGCGTCGTCGCCGAGCGCGCCGGCGTGGCCGTCTACGCCCCGCAGCCGGGCAACGGCGTGGGCGACCCGGTGCAGGTCGCCAAGGACTCCATCGAGTTCGCGAAGGCCAAGGTCCACGACATCGTGATCGTGGACACCGCCGGCCGGCTCGGCATCGACGCCGAGCTGATGCGGCAGGCCGCGGACATCCGCGACGCCGTCTCGCCCGACGAGATCCTCTTCGTCGTCGACGCGATGATCGGTCAGGACGCGGTCAACACCGCCGAGGCGTTCCGTGACGGCGTCGGCTTCGACGGCGTGGTGCTGTCGAAGCTCGACGGCGACGCCCGCGGCGGCGCCGCCCTGTCGATCGCCTCCGTGACCGGCAAGCCGATCATGTTCGCGTCGAACGGCGAGAAGCTCGACGAGTTCGACGCCTTCCACCCTGACCGGATGGCCTCCCGCATCCTCGACATGGGTGACCTGCTCACCCTGATCGAGCAGGCGGAGAAGACGTTCAGCCAGGAAGAGGCCCAGAAGATGGCCTCCAAGCTGGCGTCCAAGAAGGGCCAGGACTTCACCCTGGACGACTTCCTGGCCCAGATGGAGCAGGTCAGGAAGATGGGCAGCATCTCCAAGCTGCTCGGCATGCTGCCCGGCATGGGCCAGATCAAGGACCAGATCGCCAACCTCGACGAGCGGGACGTCGACCGCACGGCCGCGATCATCAAGTCGATGACCCCGGCCGAGCGCCAGGAACCGACCATCATCAACGGCTCGCGCCGCGCCCGTATCGCCAAGGGCTCCGGCGTCGAGGTCAGCGCCGTGAAGGGCCTGGTGGAGCGGTTCTTCGAGGCCCGCAAGATGATGTCCCGCATGGCTCAGGGCGGCGGCATGCCCGGAATGCCGGGGATGCCGGGCATGGGCGGCGGCGCCGGCCGGACGAAGAAGCAGCCCAAGCAGGCCAAGGGCAAGCAGCGCTCCGGCAACCCGATGAAGCGCAAGCAGCAGGAGCTGGAGGCGGCCCAGCGCCGCGAGGCCCAGGCGCAGGGCGGAAACGCGCTCGGGCTGCCGCAGCAGGGCGCTCAGGACTTCGAGCTGCCGGACGAGTTCAAGAAGTTCATGGGCTGAGATCCGACACCGCCGAGGGCGCTCTCCCGAGCCGGGGGGCGCCCTCAGCGCATGCCGTGCCCGGGGCTCTGTCGTAACGTCCAGATATGAGCAATGCCGCTCCGGCGCGCAAGACTCCGGAACAGCCATGGCGCACCGAGGGCACCCCCGACGACGGATCACGTCCCCCGGGCGGCAGGAGGACGCGCGGCCGCTGGTGGGGGCTGGCCGTCACCGCCGTGGTCGTCTTCCTGCTGGTGTACATCGGGCTGAACTACCTCGGTGGGGGAGACGAGCCGACGATCTCCTACACGGAGTTCAGCAGACAGGTCGACTCGGGCAACGTCGACAAGATCTACTCCAAGGGCGACGCGATCCAGGGCCGGCTCAAGAAGGCCCGCGACGACCCCGACGGCGGCGGGAAGTACACCACGTTCAAGACCCAGCGCCCGGCCTTCGCGGACGACGATCTCTGGCAGAGCCTGGACCGCAAGGACGTCACGGTGACCGCGCGGCCGGTCGTGCAGCAGCGCAGCCTGCTGTCCAACGTGCTGATCTCGCTGGCCCCGATCGTGGTGCTCGCGGCCCTGTGGATCTTCTTCGCCCGGCGCTTCGGAGGCGGCCTCGGCGGCGCGGGCGGCATGCTCGGGCGCAAGGCCCCGCCCAGGCCGGTGGAACTGCGCCCCGACGGCCGGCGCACCACGTTCGCCGACGTCGCCGGCATCGACGAGGTCAAGGGCGAGCTGGACGACGTCGTCGACTTCCTGGAACACCCCGAGCTGTACCGCCGGATGGGCGCGAAGATGCCCCGCGGCGTCCTGCTCGCAGGCTCGCCGGGCACCGGCAAGACCCTGCTGGCGCGCGCGGTGGCGGGCGAGGCCGGCGTGCCGTTCTTCTCCGCCTCGGCCTCCGAGTTCATCGAGATGATCGTCGGCGTCGGCGCGTCCCGGGTCCGCGAGCTGTTCGCCGAGGCCCGCAAGGTGGCGCCGTCGATCATCTTCATCGACGAGATCGACACCATCGGCCGGGCCCGCGGCGGCGGCGCCTCGGTGAGCGGTCACGACGAGCGGGAGCAGACCCTGAACCAGATCCTCACCGAGATGGACGGGTTCACCGGCTCCGAGGGCGTCATCGTCATCGCGGCGACCAACCGCGCCGACATCCTCGACCCGGCGCTGACCCGGCCCGGCCGCTTCGACCGGGTGGTGAGCGTCTCCCCGCCGGACCGCGCCGGCCGTGAGGCGATCCTCGCCATCCACACCCGCGACATCCCGCTCGCGCCCGACGTGGACCTGACCCGGGTGGCCCGCACCACCCCCGGCATGACGGGAGCGGATCTGGCCAATCTCGCCAACGAGGCCGCGCTGCTCGCCGTGAAGCGCAAACAGGACCAGGTGACGCAGTCCGACCTGTCCGAGGCGCTGGAGAAGGTGCAGCTCGGGGCCGAGCGCACGCTGATCATGCCCGAGGAGGACCGCCGGCGCACCGCCTTCCACGAGAGCGGCCACGCCCTCCTGGGCATGCTGCAACCCGGCGCCGACCCGGTCCGCAAGGTCACCATCGTGCCGCGCGGCCGAGCCCTCGGGGTGACCATGTCGACCCCCGAGGTGGAGCGCTACGCCCTCTCCGAGGAGTATCTGCGCGGCCGGATCATCGGCGCCCTCGGCGGCATGGCCGCCGAGCAGGTCGTCTACGGCGTCGTCACGACCGGCGCCGAGAACGACCTGGAACAGGTCACCAACATCGCGCGCGGGATGGTCGCGCGGTGGGGCATGAGCGAACGCGTGGGCCGTCTCTCCGCCCTCCCCAACGACGCCCAGCAGGCCTACGGTCTCGCCGCAGCCCCGGCGACCCTCGACGCCATCGACCACGAGATGCGGCGCATCGTCGACGACTGCTACGAGGAGGCCTGCCGTAAACTCCGCGACCACCGGGGGCAGTTGGACGCCCTGGCCCTGGCGCTGCTGGAACACGAGACGCTGGAGGAGGCGGACGCGTACCGGATCGCGGGCGTCACCCGGCAGACCAGGACCGACGAGGGGACCGGGACCTGACGGGCATGGATGCGTCGGCGGGACGCGGGCACAGTGCGTCAGGGGGTGCGGGCGATCAGGTACCGGAACACGTTCGGCATCCACACCGTGCCGTCCGGGCGCCGGTGGGGATGCAGCGCCTCCGTGACCTCCTTGTCGACCTGCGCCTGGTCCGTCGCCGCGACCGCCGCGTCGAACAGGCCCGTGGAGAGCAGCCCCTTGAGGGCGCTGTCCAGGTCGGCGTATCCGAACGGACACGCGACCCGGCCCGATCCGTCCGGCCGCAGTCCGGCCCGCCGGGCGACGTCCTCCAGGTCGTCGCGGAGCGCCGGGCGTAACCGGACCGTGCCGCGGTCCTGGTCCGCCAGCTTGGCCGCGACCCGGAGCACCGCCGTGGTGGCGCAGCGCTCGGGGGGACCCCAGCCCACCAGCACCACGGGCGCGCCGCGCCGGGCGAGCGGTGTCGCGGCCGTCAGCAGTTCGGTCAGTTCCTCCGTGTCGCCCGCCACCTGTCCGATCGGCTCGAAGGCCGTCACCACGGTGTACGCGGGTGTCTGCCCGGACGGGCGCTCCGTGGGCAGCCGGTCGGAGAGCCGGACGTCCGCACGCGCGCGTGCCGCCCGGCTCTCCCCGAGCAGCCGCTCGCGGGCGAGGGCCAGCCGTGCGGGGGAGGAGGACTCGACGCCGGTGAGCGCGGCGCCTCTGGAGGCCGCCATCACCAGGGCGAGCCCGGAGCCGCAGCCGAGGGACAGGAGCCGGGTGTCCGGCCCCACGTCCAGTCGCTCGTGGACGGCCTCGTAGAGCGGAACCAGCATCCGTTCCTGGATCTCGGACCAGTCACGCGCGCGTGCACCCAGATCCGCGCGGGACGCGGATCCCGCGTGTGGCAGATGCTGTCGCACGAGCACAGGTGTCATGGAAAAGCGCCCCAATCCGCCGGGAGTCTGCCGCTCGACTCGCTCAGGTGGGTCCCCGTGCAGTGCCCTCGCACCGCTCCCGTATGCCAGGTAACTCCCCGTCTGCGGCCGCGTCCAGGGGTTGCGGTGGCCTGGTTGGGGACGGCATGTGCCTGTGGCGAGAATTCACATTCCGGCAACTCGGGGCCGTACCATCGCGCCATGGCCGAGGCACCCGGTCCCACCCCGCGGACGGACGACTTGCCGCGGTGGTACCGGGATGCGATCCACGAGGCGAAGCCGGCCGGAGACGACCCGGCGCGCCACCCGACGGTGATCCGGCCGTACGGCGTCCACGGGGACTTCCGGGTCGGTGCGGGGCGGCGGGGGCGCTCCCGGTAACGTCGCGGTCGTCGCATGCGCTTACCAAGGCAGCGCCTTGCGTCGGCGAGAGCGACCGAAACGCCCCTTGCGCCCCGGCGGG
Source organism: Streptomyces hayashii (assembly GCF_024539815.1). Taxonomy (GTDB): domain Bacteria; phylum Actinomycetota; class Actinomycetes; order Streptomycetales; family Streptomycetaceae; genus Streptomyces; species Streptomyces hayashii. The sequence continues at coordinate 14,109 of NZ_JAHHIU010000081.1, read as the reverse complement.
ACGTCCGCACCCCGGCGCGCGGACCTGGTCTACGCGCCGGGTCGTAGCGAGGACTACGCACCAGCTTGGTATGAGCTGTGAGGCTTCTCCGCAGATCAGCGCACCCGCCCTCGTCCGGACGCATCAGTGCCAACTGACGGGTACGTGCAAATTATTTGGGATGCCCCGGAATAGGAACACAGCGGCACCCCCGCTCGTTGTCATTACGTGAGCACGACACAGACACCACCAGTTCTCGCCGCAGAGCTGGCAGAGGCGTGGGCCGACATTCAGCGGTACCACCCCGAACTGCCGGATCTCGCCGCGCCAGAGTCCCTGATCGGGGAGTCGTCGTCCGCCTGCGGTCACGAGCTCTCCTTCGAGCGACTGCTTCATGAGGCAGTCCATGGCATCGCCGCCGCCCGCGGCGTCCGCGACACCTCCCGTGCCGGCCGCTACCACAACCGCAGATTCCTCGCGATCGCCGAGGAGCTGGGGCTGGACCACCCCGAGGAGCCCCACCCCAGCAGCGGGTTCTCCCTGGTGACGCTCAACCCGGAGGCCAAGCGTCGCTACCGGCCCACCATCGAGCGCCTTCAGCGGGCGCTCAAGGCCCACACGGCGGCCACCTCCGCCGACACCGCCCGCACCTTCCGCGGTCCGGCGGCCCGGCACGGCTCCTCGGGCGGGGGCGTCCGGGTCAAGGCCGTCTGCGACTGCGGGCGCAACGTCCGGGTCGTGCCCTCGGTCCTGGCCCAGGCGCCGATCGTCTGCGGGGGCTGCGGCAAACCGTTCCGGATCCCGGAGATCGCCGGCGCGGCGTAACCCCGGGCGGCTCTGCACCGGCATCTCGTGGCTGCCGGTCGACGGCGGGAAGGCGGGGGTGCGTGCGGCCGGGGCCACCGCGTCGCCCTGGCCGCGCACCCGACGAGCGTCCGCGACGCCGGACGCCGATGCGGTGCGCCCCGGCGCCGACGACCCCTCGGCCCGAGGCGACCCGCGGGGTGTGGCACAATGGCTAGCTGTACTCGACAGTCGCACAGGACCCCTCTCTCCTCCGGCTGACGCGTCCATCGGGCACTCGGGTACCGCAACCCCACGCGGCAACTTCGCCGTGCCCAATCACGTCAAAACCAGGAGAACCCACTCCCGTGGCAGTCAAGATCAAGCTGAAGCGTCTGGGCAAGATCCGTTCGCCTCACTACCGCATCGTCATCGCCGACTCCCGTACCCGTCGTGACGGCCGTGCGATCGAGGAGATCGGCAAGTACCAGCCGACGTACCACCCCTCGATCATCGAGGTGGACGCCGACCGCGTGGCGTACTGGCTGGGTGTCGGCGCGCAGCCGACCGAGCCCGTCCTCGCCATCCTGAAGAAGACCGGCGACTGGCAGAAGTTCAAGGGCGAGCCCGCCCCGGCGCCGCTGCTCGTCGCCGAGCCGAAGAAGGCTCGCCCGTCGTTCGAGGCCCTCGGCGGCGACGACTCGGGTAAGGGTGAGGCGATCACCCAGAAGAAGAAGGCCGAGAAGAAGGACGAGGCTGCCGCCGAGTCCTCCGAGTCGACCGAGGCCTGAGCAGCATGCTCGAAGAGGCGCTTGAGCACCTCGTGAAGGGCATCGTCGACAACCCCGACGATGTGCAGGTCGCCTCGCGCGACCTGCGCCGCGGACGCGTGCTGGAGGTCCGGGTCCACCCGGACGACCTCGGCAAGGTGATCGGCCGCAACGGCCGCACCGCACGCGCTCTGCGCACCGTCGTGGGCGCCATCGGCGGCCGGGGCGTCCGCGTCGACCTCGTCGACGTGGATCACGTCCGCTGACGCGTTTCGCAGCACCGGCTCGGGCCGGGGAGGGCCACTGGGCCGTCCCCGGCCCGTAGTCGTTCCGGCACTCGTGACCCCGGACATGACGTACGCGTGACCAGGCATGAAGGGTCACGCCAGGGCATGACAGGCACGGCAGGCATGACAGGCACGACAGGAGATCTTGAGAAGTGCAGCTCGTAGTCGCACGGATCGGCCGCGCCCACGGAATCAAGGGCGAGGTCACCGTCGAGGTACGCACCGACGAGCCGGAGCTGCGGCTCGCGCCCGGCGCCGTCCTGTCCACGGACCCGGCCTCGACCGGCCCGCTGACCATCGAGACCGGCCGGGTGCACAGCGGCCGTCTCCTCCTGCGCTTCGAAGGCGTGCGCGACCGCAACGCCGCCGAAGCCCTGCGCAACACGCTCCTGATCGCCGAGGTCGATCCCGAGGAGCTGCCCGAGGAGGAGGACGAGTACTACGACCACCAGCTGATGGACCTGGACGTCGTCACCAAGGACGGCGAGGAGATCGGCCGGATCACCGAGATCTCCCACCTCCCCTCCCAGGACCTCTTCATCGTCGAGCGGCCCGACGGCAGCGAGGTGATGATCCCGTTCGTCGAGTCGATCGTCACCGAGATCGACCTGGAGGAGCAGCGGGCGGTCATCGACCCGCCGCCCGGACTGATCGACGACCGCGCCGAGATCGCCTCCTCCCGCGACTCGGCCGGGGACGAGTCCTGATGCGCCTCGACGTCGTCACGATCTTCCCCGAGTACCTCGACCCGCTGAACGTCTCCCTCGTCGGCAAGGCACGCGCGCGTGGCCGGCTGGACGTGCGCGTGCACGATCTGCGGGAGTGGACCTACGACCGGCACAACACGGTCGACGACACCCCTTACGGCGGCGGACCGGGCATGGTCATGAAGACCGACCCCTGGGGCGACGCCCTCGACTCCGTCCTCGCCGACGGCTACGAGACGGGCGCGCACGCCCCGGCGATCGTCGTGCCGACGCCGAGCGGACGCCCCTTCACCCAGGAACTGGCCGTCGAGCTCTCCGAGCGCCCCTGGCTGATCTTCACGCCGGCCCGCTACGAGGGCATCGACCGGCGGGTCGTCGACGAGTACGCCACCCGGGTCCCCGTCTACGAGGTCTCCATCGGCGACTACGTGCTGGCCGGCGGGGAGGCCGCCGTGCTGGTCGTCACCGAGGCGGTGGCCCGTCTGCTGCCCGGCGTGCTCGGCAACGCCGAGTCCCACCGCGACGACTCCTTCGCCCCCGGGGCCATGGCCAACCTCCTGGAAGGCCCCGTGTACACCAAGCCGCCCGCCTGGCGCGGCCAGGAGATCCCGGAGGTGCTGCTCAGCGGGCACCACGGCAGGATCGCCCGCTGGCGACGCGACGAGGCACTGCGCCGCACGACCGCCAACCGGCCCGACCTGATAGAGCGCTGCCCGCCGAAGGCCTTCGACAAGAAGGACCGCGAGATGCTCTCCATCCTCGGCTGGGCGCCGGACCCCGAAGGCGAGCCCTACGGTCGATTTTGGCGCAGGACCGAGGGCGTGGAAGAATAGGCCGCTGTTGTGCGCCGTCCGGTGTGCGCCCCTGCCGCAGGGGGACACGACGCCCGCCTCGACGGGCACACGGCACTCAATCCTCGAACATCTAGTTCCGTTGATGACCTGTGGCATCAGCGAAGAAAGCAGACGAAATGTCTCACCTGCTCGACTCCGTCGACGCCGCGTCGCTGCGCAGCGACGTCCCGGCCTTCCGCCCGGGCGACACCGTCAACGTCCACGTCCGCGTCATCGAGGGCAACCGCTCCCGTGTGCAGCAGTTCAAGGGCGTCGTCATCCGCCGTCAGGGCGCCGGTGTCCGCGAGACCTTCACGGTCCGCAAGGTCTCCTTCTCCGTGGGCGTGGAGCGCACCTTCCCGGTGCACACCCCGATCGTCGAGAAGATCGAGCTCGTGACCCGCGGCGACGTGCGTCGCGCCAAGCTCTACTACCTCCGTGAGCTGCGCGGCAAGGCCGCGAAGATCAAGGAGAAGCGCGACAACTGAGCACCTTCCGGAGTTCACAGAGGGGCCGGATAGCATCTGGCCCCGATGGACACCGAAGCTCAGCCGACGGAGCGCGACCGCTCCTCCCGCCCTTCCGCACCCGAGGACGTCTCCCAGGAGACCCCGGGCCCGGAGGGACCGGAGGGGCGGTCGCGTTTCGCGTTGGCGGGGTGGATCACCCAGTGGCTGCCTGGCGGCCGGGTCAGTCTGACCCTGCTGATCTGCCTGGTGTTTTTGCTGGTACTCAACGCTGTCGTGGCACAACCGTTCCAGATTCCCAGCGGATCCATGGAAAACGGATTGAGGATCGGCGACCGGGTTCTCGTAAATAAGTTGGCATACCGTTTCGGTGCCGAGCCGAGGCGCGGCGACGTCGTCGTGTTCGACGGCACCGGCTACTTCGGGAACTCCGACTACGTCAAGCGCGTCGTGGGGGTAGGGGGAGACCGAGTGGTCTGCTGCGACAAGGAGGGGAGGATCCAGGTGAACGGCCGGTCGGTCGACGAGTCGACGTTCCTGTATCCCGGCGACAGCCCGTCCACGGTCGACTTCGACGTGGTCGTGCCCGGCGGCGCGCTCTTCGTCCTCGGCGACCATCGTGGCCGCTCCAGCGACTCGCGGGACCACCTCGGCTCGCCCGGCGGCGGCATGATCCCCGTCGGCGACGTGATCGGTCGCGCCGACTGGATCGTCTGGCCCTTCGCGCACCTGACCCGGCTGTCCCGCCCGAGCGCCTACGCGCGCGTGCCCGGCGCGGAGGGCGCCCATGGGTAACCGCGGCAGGCCGCGCGGCGTGCCCGCGTCCCCGGCGGACAACCTGCTGCCCACGGGTTCGCGGCGGGCCGCCGCCCCGAGCGGCGGGCGCTCGCGCGCGGAGCGGCGCAAGCTGCAGCGCAAGGTCAAGCGCAAGCGCAGGCGGTCGGCCGTTCGGGAGATCCCGCTGCTGGTCGGCGTCGCCGTGCTGATCGCCCTCGTCCTGAAGACGTTCCTCGTCCAGGCCTTCGTGATCCCGTCCGGCTCCATGGAGCAGACGATCCGGATCGGCGACCGCGTCCTGGTCGACAAGTTCACCCCGTGGTTCGGCTCCAAGCCCGAGCGCGGCGACGTCGTCGTCTTCAAGGACCCCGGCGGCTGGCTCAACGACGAGCAGACCACCGCGAAGAAGAAGGACCCGGTCGTCGTCAAGCAGGTCAAGGAAGGGCTCACCTTCATCGGCCTGCTGCCGTCCGACAACGAGAAGGACCTCATCAAGCGGGTCGTCGGGGTGGGTGGCGACCGTGTCGTGTGCTGCGACACCCAGGGGCGGGTGACCGTCAACGGCGCGCCGCTGGAGGAGGGGTCGTATCTGTACCCCGGCAACGCGCCCTCCAGCATGCCGTTCGACATCACCGTTCCCCAGGGCCGGCTGTGGGTGATGGGCGACCACCGGGCCAATTCGGCCGACTCCCGGTTCCACCAGAACACCGACTACGGCGGCACCGTCTCGGAGGACGAGGTGGTGGGCCGGGCCATGGTCATCGCCTGGCCGCTGGGCCACTGGGTGCACCTCAAGGAACCGCAAACTTTCTCCTCCGTGACCGGCTCGGCCGCCGGGGCGACCGCGTCCGCCCGGCTGTCGCATAGTGTTGCTCCCGGCGATCCGAACGGATCGATTCGACAACTCCCGAGCCCTGCGGAACTCCCGCTCGTTATGGGAGTGGTGGGCCTGCGTCGTACGTGGGGCAGGCAGCGGCACAGAGTGAGGAGTTGGCGTGGGGGATGTGGCGGTTGGCGCACGGTCCGGGCACGACGGCGAGGATCACCGCGGGCACCCCGTGGAGGCCGCCGACCGGGCGCCGGACGACGGCGTGACCTCCGGGAGTGACCCTGCGGCGGGCGGCGACGGCCCGCCGTCGAGCGAGCCGCCCGGTACCGGCGGCGAGGGTTCGGGCGGCCCGGCGCCGAAGGCGAAGAAGCCCCGCTCCTTCTGGAAGGAGCTGCCGATCCTGATCGGCATCGCGCTCGTCCTGGCGCTGCTGATCAAGACGTTCCTGGTGCAGGCCTTCTCCATCCCGTCGGCGTCGATGGAGAACACCCTGAAGATCGGCGACCGGGTCCTCGTGGACAAGCTGACCCCGTGGTTCGGCTCCGAGCCCGAGCGCGGCGAGGTCGTGGTCTTCCACGACCCCGACGACTGGCTGGCAGGCGAGAACACGGCCGAGCCGAACGCCTTCCAGACCGTCCTCAGCTGGATCGGCCTGATGCCGTCCGCGGAGGAGAAGGACCTGATCAAGCGGGTCATCGGCGTCGGCGGCGACACGGTCTCCTGCAAGGGCACCGGCCCGCTCAAGGTCAACGGCAAGGCGCTGAACGAGCCGTACGTCTACCCCGGCAACACCCCGTGCAGCCAGGACGACCAGGGCGGTCAGTTCACCGTGAAGGTCCCCAAGGGCTTCGTCTGGGTCATGGGCGACCACCGGCAGAACTCGCGTGACTCGCGCTACAACCAGTCGGACAAGAACCACGGCATGGTCCCCGTCGACCAGGTCGTCGGACGCGCCATCGTCAAGGCCTGGCCGATCAGTCACTGGGGCACGCTGCCGGTGCCGGACACCTTCGACCAGACCGGCCTGAACGACCAGTCCGCGGCCTCCGCGGCTTTGACGGTCGCCCCCGGGGGCCTCGCCCTGGTCGGCGCCGTGCCGGTCGTCCTGTGGCGTCGTCGGCGCGACCGGGACGCCGGGACCCGCTGACCTCTCCCTCTCCGCCGTGCAAACCCTTTCCCAAGCTTGTGACCAAGGCGGCGAAGTCCGGGGGGTGAAGGGCTGACCCGGTTCGGTACCGCCGGGTAGGGTGCGGATCCATGGGTGGCGAGAGCACTACGCGTACGGCCCCGCACAGCGGCGGCACCAGCAGTGGCCCGGTGGGCAGCCGGACCGGACAACGCCTGTCCGGCCTGGCCGTCGCACTGGGCCTCGTGCTGTTCCTCGGCGGATTCGGCTGGGGAGCCCTGGTCTACCGGCCGTACACCGTGCCCACCAGCTCCATGAGCCCGACGATCGCCGCCGGCGACCGGGTGCTGGCCGAGCGGGTCGACGGCGGCGAGGTGCGGCGCGGGGACGTGGTCGTCTTCACCGACAAGACCTGGGTGAGCAACGCACCCGTGGTCAAGCGGGTGGTCGCGGTCGGCGGCGACACGGTCTCCTGCTGCACCGACGGCAAGCTGACCGTCAACGGCAAGCAGATCGAAGAACCGTATCTCCCCCCGGGCAGCCTGGCCGAGAACAAGAACATCCCGAGCGTGACGGTCCCGGACGGCCGGCTGTTCCTGCTCGGCGACGAGCGGGAGGGCTCCCTGGACTCCACCGCCCACCTCACCGACGCCGCCCAGGGCACGGTGGCGCGCAGCGCCGTCAAGGCCCGCGTCGACGCCGTCGTATGGCCGATGAACGGCATGCTGAAGCGGCCCACGGGCTTCGAGACCCTCGGCGCCCTCTCCCAGCCGGGCCCGCTGGGCACGATCGGCTGGCTGATCGTCGCCGGGGCGGTGCTGGTCCTCGGTGGCGGCGCCTACGGCCCGATCGCCAAGCGGACGTCGGGGCGCCGCGCCCGGCCGGAGCCCGCCGGTGTCCGCTGAGGCGGCGGACGAGCCGACGGGCACGGGCGTCGACTCCTCCGGCGGCGGGCTGCGCAAGGTTGCCCGGGTCGTCCTCCTCGACCCGCAGGACCGCATCCTGCTGCTGCACGGCCACGAGCCGGACGATCCCGCCGACGACTGGTGGTTCACGCCCGGCGGCGGTGTGGAGGGCGACGAGACCCGTGAAGAGGCCGCCCTGCGGGAACTCGCCGAGGAGACCGGCGTCACCGAGGTCGAGCTGGGCCCGGTGCTGTGGCGGCGGGTGTGCTCGTTCCCCTTCGCGGGCCGGCGCTGGGACCAGGACGAGTGGTACTACCTGGCCCGTACGACGCAGACGGCGATCCGGGCGACGGCCCTGACCGAGCTGGAGCGGCGCAGCGTCGCCGGATCGCGTTGGTGGACGTGTCGGGAACTGACCCAGGCACATGAGACGGTGTATCCGACCAGACTCGCCGAGCTGCTGCGCACGCTGCTCGACGAAGGTCTCCCGGCCGGACCGGTGACCCTTGACACGGAAATCGTCTAGGGGCGCACGGGACTGGCGCACAATGGGGAGATCGCACGGCTGAAGGGGAACATGCCATGAGCGCCGAGGACCTCGAAAAGTACGAGACCGAGATGGAGCTGAAGCTCTACCGGGAGTACCGCGATGTCGTCGGTCTGTTCAAATACGTGATCGAGACCGAGCGGCGCTTCTACCTCACCAATGACTACGAGATGCAGGTGCACTCGGTCCAGGGTGAGGTGTTCTTCGAGGTGTCGATGGCCGATGCCTGGGTGTGGGACATGTACCGGCCGGCCCGGTTCGTGAAGCAGGTGCGGGTGCTCACGTTCAAGGACGTGAATATCGAGGAGCTCAACAAGAGCGATCTGGAGCTCCCGGGCAGCTGAGCCGCTCGCGCACTCGCGCCGCGACGCCCGTGTGGGTGACGCGGTTGTCCACAGCCGCCGGGTTGTCCACCAAGATCCTTTTCCTGGCGGCGGATGCGTGAGCGTGGGTGCCGGAGGTGGTGCCCACATGAGCACGAACACGGATCTGGCCCGGGGAGCACTCGGCAGGTACGGCGAGGATCTGGCCGCGCGACGGCTCGCCGAGGCCGGGATGACGGTCCTGGAGCGCAACTGGCGCTGCGGCAGGACCGGTGAGATCGACATCGTCGCCCGGGACGGCGACGTTCTGGTCGTCTGCGAGGTGAAGACCCGCAGGGGCGGCGGATTCCAGCACCCGATGGCCGCGGTGACGCCGGAGAAGGCCGAACGTCTGCGCGTCCTCGCCGAGCGATGGATCCAGGCGCACGGGGGAGCTCCACCGGGCGGCGTCCGCATCGACCTCGTCGGCGTACTCCTGCCCAGCCGTGGCGCGCCCGTCGTCGAGCACGCCCGGGGGGTGGCCTGAGATGGGGTTCGCGCGTACGTGCTCCGTGGCGCTGGTCGGCGTCGAGGGAGTCGTCGTCGAGGTCCAGGCCGACCTGGAACCCGGGGTGGCGGCGTTCACGCTGGTGGGACTGCCGGACAAGAGCCTGAGCGAGAGCCGCGACCGGGTGCGGGCGGCCGTCGTGAACTCCGGCGCCGAGTGGCCGCAGAAGAAGCTCACGGTGGGCCTCAGCCCGGCCTCCGTGCCCAAAGCCGGATCGGGGTTCGATCTCGCCGTCGCGTGTGCGGTCCTCGGCGCGGCCGAACGCATCGACCCCAGGGTGCTCGCCGACATCGTGATGATCGGGGAGCTGGGTCTGGACGGACGGGTGCGCCCGGTGCGGGGCATCCTCCCCGCCGTGCTCGCCGCGGCCGAAGCGGGCTACGAACAGGTCGTCGTGCCCGAGTGCGCAGCCGCCGAGGCCTCGCTCGTGCCGGGCGTCTCCGTGCTCGGCGTGCGCAGCCTGCGCCAGCTGATCGCCGTCCTCGCGGACGAGCCCGTGCCCGAGGAGGAGCCGGACGAGGCGGGCCGCCCGGATCCGCTCCTGGCCGGCCTGCGGATGCCCGGCGCCGGCGCGGCCACCGGCATGCACGGCATGGGCGTCGCCCCGGACCTGGAGCACGACCTCGCGGACGTGGTCGGACAGCGCTCGGCGCGCACCGCCGTGGAGGTGGCCGCGGCCGGCGGACACCACCTCTTCCTGGAAGGGCCCCCGGGAGCGGGCAAGACCATGCTCGCGGAGCGGCTGCCGGCGGTGCTGCCCCGATTGAGCAGGCAGGAGTCGCTGGAGGTCACGGCGGTGCACTCGGTGGCCGGGCTGCTGCCACCGGGCAAGCCCCTCATCGACGTGCCCCCGTACTGCGCGCCGCACCACTCGGCCACGATGCAGTCGCTGGTCGGGGGCGGCCCCGGGTTCGCCCGGCCCGGCGCGGTCTCCATGGCCCACCGCGGGGTGCTCTTCCTGGACGAGACCCCGGAATTCGGCAGCCACGCTCTCGACGCCCTGCGGCAGCCGCTGGAAGCGGGCCACGTCGTGATCGCGCGCAGCGCGGGCGTGGTGCGGTTCCCGGCCCGGTTCCTGATGGTGCTCGCGGCCAATCCGTGTCCGTGCGGGCGCTTCTCGCAGCGCGACTCCCTGTGCGAGTGCCCGCCCTCGGCGATCCGCCGCTACCAGGCACGGCTGTCCGGCCCGCTGCTCGACCGGGTCGATCTGCGCGTCGAGGTCGACCCGGTCGGCCGGGCCGAGCTCGCCCACCGCGGACCCGGCGGCGAGTCCACCCGGACCGTCGCCGACCGGGTCCGGGCCGCCCGTGAGCGCGCCGCGTCCCGGCTGGCGGGCACTCCGTGGCGGACCAACAGCGAAGTGCCGGGCCGTGAGCTGCGCAACCGCTGGCACGCCGCCACCGGGGCCATGGACGAGGCGGAGCGCAACCTGGAGCGCGGGGTGCTCACCGCGCGCGGCCTCGACCGGGTGCTGCGCGTCGCCTGGACCGTCGCCGACCTCGTCGGTCACGACCGGCCGGACGCGATGGACGTGGCTCTGGCCCTCCAGTTGCGCACCGGGGTGCCACGCGGAGTCCCCATGGCCCTCGGGGCGCCGACGTGAACGCCGGCGGCGCCCCGGCCGACGACCGGCTCGCCCGGATCTTCCTCGGGCGGGTCGTCGAGCCCGGGGACGAGGTGAGCGGCCAGTGGGTGCGGGAACGGGGCCCGGCGGAGGTGGTACGCCGGTTGCGCGGTGGCGGAGAGCCGCTGCCCGGGGTGACCTTCCGCAGGTGGGCCGGGTTGCTGGCCCGGGCCGCGCAGGCCGACCCTGAACGCGATCTCGCCGTCGCACGGGAAGCCGGGGTCCGTTACGTCTGTCCCGGGGACGCCGAGTGGCCGGGCACGCTGGACGAGCTCGGGGACGCCCGGCCGCTGGGGCTGTGGGTGCGAGGGCGGCCCGGTCTGCGCATGTGGGCGCTGCGATCGGTCGCCGTGGTCGGCGCCCGCGCCTGCACCGAGTACGGCGCCCACATGGCCGCCACCCTGGCCTGCGGCCTCGCCGAACGAGGATGGGTGGTCGTGTCCGGCGGGGCCTACGGAGTCGACGGCGCCGCTCACCGGGGCGCTCTCGGCGCGGGCGGGGCCACCGTCGCCGTCCTCGCCTGCGGGGTCGACCGGCCCTACCCGAGCGGCCACGCGGAGTTGATCGGCCGGATCGCCGAACAGGGACTGGTGGTAGGGGAGTTGCCGCCCGGCGACCACCCCACGCCGAGCAGGTTCATCCTGCGCAACCGGGTGATCGCCGCGCTCACCCGGGGCACCGTCGTCGTCGAGGCCGCCCACCGCAGCGGCTCACTGGTCACCGCGCGGGCGGCGCAACGACTGGGCCGGCACACCATGGGCGTCCCCGGGCCGGCCACCAGCGGACTGTCCGCCGGGGTCCACGAACTGCTGCGGGGGGAGGGTGTGCTGGTCACCGACGCCGCGGAGGTCGTCGAACTCGTCGGAGCCATGGGAGAGCTGGCCCCGGACCGGCGCGGGCCGGCGCTGCCGCGCGATCTGCTGGAGCCGGGCGCCCGGCGGGTCCTGGCCGCCCTCCCCGCCCGGCGGCCCGCCCCGCCGACGGAGATCGCCCGCGAGGCCGGCACCACACCGGACGACGCGATCGCCCGACTGTACGAACTCAGAGCGCTCGGCTATGTCGAACGACACGGCGACGGCTGGAAGTTGACACGCCAGGCGATGGTCTCCGTTCGAGGGGGTCGGCCCCGAAGTTGACGCAGGGGGTTCGGCCGTCCGGGGGAACGTCGAAAGCCTTGAGAATTCAGGCAGTTGACCCGCTCGACCGTCACCCGCAGCGACCGTCGTGCCCCTGGAGGGCCCTCAGCGGAACGTATCTGCGTACCGGTCCGGGCACGTCCTTCGCTCACCGCGACACTCCAGTCACGCTACGCTCACGTGGATTCCGGCACAGACCGGACCACTGCACCACGCGGTACCGACCTCACGCACTTCACGGCAGAACGGCACAAGGCGACGAATGCCCCAGCACACCTCCGGGTCCGACCGGGCGGCGATCCCCCCAGCCGCCCGTGACGGTGGCAGCGTGCGGCCGCCCGCTCCCTCGACGCTCGACGAGCTGTGGCGGTCGTACAAGGCGACAGGGGACGAACGGCTGCGCGAGCAGCTGATCCTGCACTACTCGCCGCTGGTGAAGTACGTGGCGGGACGGGTGAGCGTCGGTCTGCCGCCCAATGTGGAGCAGGCCGACTTCGTCTCCTCGGGGGTCTTCGGGCTGATCGACGCGATCGAGAAGTTCGACGTCGACCGGGAGATCAAGTTCGAGACCTACGCGATCACCCGGATCCGCGGCGCGATGATCGACGAACTGCGGGCGCTGGACTGGATCCCGAGGTCGGTGCGGCAGAAGGCGCGCAACGTGGAACGGGCCTACGCGACGCTTGAGGCGCGGCTGAGGCGGACGCCCACGGAGTGCGAGGTGGCTGCCGAGCTGGGCATCGCGGTCGAGGAACTGCACGCCGTCTTCAGCCAGTTGTCGCTGGCCAACGTCGTGGCGCTGGAGGAGCTGTTGCACGTCGGGGGTGAGGACGGCGACGGCCTCAGCTTCATGGACACCCTTGAGGACACCGCCGCAGACAACCCGGTGGAGGTGGCCGAGGACCGTGAGCTGCGCAGGTTTCTGGCCCGGGCGATCAACACGCTGCCCGACCGGGAGAAGACGGTGGTCACGCTGTACTACTACGAAGGGCTGACGCTCGCGGAGATCGGGAACGTGCTGGGCGTGACCGAGAGCAGGGTCAGCCAGATCCACACCAAGTCCGTGCTCCAGCTGCGCGCGAAACTGGCGAGCTTCGGCCGCTGACCTGGACGGACGACAGCAACGGGGTCGGCGTCACTCCCATCGGGGTCGGCGCGTCCGTAAAGTGGTCGACGTGCCAAGGATTCGAGCGGCCTCCGTGGCCGAGCACCGGTCGATGCAGCGTGCCGCCCTCCTGGACGCGGCGCGCACCCTGTTGTCCGAGGGCGGGACGGAGGCGCTGACCTTCCCGGCCCTCGCCGAGCGGACGGGACTCGCACGTTCGTCCGTGTACGAGTACTTCAGGTCGCGGGCCGCCGTGGTCGAGGAGCTGTGCGCGGTCGACTTCCCCGTGTGGACGGCGGAGGTCGAGGCGGCGATGGCCGCAGCCGACGGAGCGGAGGCCAAGGTCGAGGCGTATGTGCGCCGGCAGCTCGCCCTGGTCGGGGACCGGCGTCACCGGGCCGTCGTGGCGATCTCGGCGAGCGAACTGGACGCGGGCGCCCGGGAGAAGATCCGCGCCGCGCACGGCGCGCTCGTGACGATGATCGGCGAGGCGCTGGCCGACCTGGGACACACGGAGCCACGGCTGGCGGCGATGCTCCTTCAGGGCGTCGTCGACGCGGCGGTGCGGCGCATCGAACTCGGGGCCGCCGAGGAACCCACGGCGATCACGGAAGCCGCGGTGTCGATGGCGCTGCGCGGGGTCCGCGGCTGAACGCCCGCGGCTGAACGCCCGCCGCTCAGGCTCAGGCCGGCGCCGCAGCGTGGAGCGCCGGCGCACTGTTCCTTGCCAGGGGAGCGCGGGCTGAACAGCCGATGCGCCGCCCAGCGGCAGGCGCCTGCCCCTGGGGTGCTGACATGGGGCGGGGCGGGCGCCCTCAGCAGCGGTGCTGAGGTGCCGGGCCGGGTGGCTGTCCGAGGTCGCGGGCCGGGGTGTCGGCCCGCCGGCTCATGGCAGGGGCACGCCGAGGACCGGCAGGAGTCGGGACGGGAGCCTTCGCCTCAGCCATGGCGGGAGCAGCGACAGCGGGTCCAGGTAGGTCGCGCCTCGGAGCAGTCCCCAGTGCACGCAGGAGCCCGCGCAGTGCGTGCCCGCCGGTTCGACCGTGCCGACCACCTGGCCCGCGACCACCCGGTCGCCCTGGCGCACCGACGCCCGTACCTGCTCGTACGTCGTCCGCAGGGGCGGCTCGCCGGTGGCCGAGAGCTCCACCGCGACGACGCCTCTGCCCGCCACCCGTCCCGCGAAGGACACCCGGCCGGCGGCCACCGCCCGTACCGGGGCCCCCGGCGCCGCCGTCAGATCGACCCCGCGGTGGCCGCGGGCGTACGGCGTCGCCGGCGGCTCCCAGCCCCGGACCACCGGCGGCCGCGAGCCCACCGGCCAGACCCGCGCCACCGCCGGGACGGCCGGGGCGGGTGAGGCG